>NZ_JAVTIK010000013.1:0-156486 GCF_031843525.1 Xanthomonas sp. WCS2018Noco2-27
GACGCACGCAATCGCAATGCTGACAGCGCATCGTCAGAGTCATCGCAGTACTCCCCTCTCCCGCCTGCGGGAGAGGGGTCGGGGGTGAGGGCTCAGGCCCGCAACCCTCATCCGCCCCTTCGGGGCACCTTCTCCCGTACACGGGAGAAGGACGCCTGCAATCGCAATGCTGACAGCGCATCGTCAGAGTCATCGCAGTACTCCCCTCTCCCGCCTGCGGGAGAGGGGGCGGGGGTGAGGGCACAGGCCCCGCCGACCCTTATCCGCCCCTTAGGGCACCTTCTTCCTTACACGGAAGAAGGGAATCAGCCACGGATTTTCTTATGAGCCGCAAGCAAGCCTTCCAATTCCTCGACCTGCCGCGGACCATGCCCACCCGCATCCCGGTGGAGCTGCGCACCTCCGGCGACTGGGGCGAGTTGTACGGCAAGTTCGACAAGGCCGACGCGCAGTACCAGTCCGGCCGCTGTCTGGACTGCGGCAACCCGTACTGCAGCTGGAAGTGCCCGGTGCACAACGCCATCCCGCAATGGCTGCAGCTGGTGCAGGAAAACCGCATCGAAGAAGCCGCCGCGCTGTGCCATTCCACCAACCCGCTGCCGGAAGTGTGCGGGCGCGTGTGTCCGCAAGACCGCCTGTGCGAAGGCAGCTGCACGCTGGAAGAGTTCGGCGCGGTCACCATCGGCGCGGTGGAAAAGTACATCGTCGATACCGCCTTCAAGATGGGCTGGCGCCCGGATCTGGGCAACGTGCAGCCCACTGGCTGGCGCGTGGCGGTGATCGGCGCCGGCCCGGCCGGGCTGTCGTGTGCGGACAGGTTGGCGCGCGCCGGTATCGAAGCGGTGGTCTACGACCGCTACGAGCAGATCGGCGGGCTGCTGCAGTTCGGCATTCCCAGCTTCAAGCTGGACAAGTCGGTGATCGGCAAGCGTCGCGAGATCCTCGAAGGCATGGGCGTGCAATTCCGCCTGGGCGTGGAGATCGGCAAGGACGTCAGCATCGAGCAGTTGCTGGGCGAATACGATGCCGTGTTCCTGGGCACCGGCGCCTACCGCTACACCGATGGCGGCCTGCCCGGGCAGGACCTGAAGAATGTGCTGCCGGCGCTGCCGTTCCTGGTGCAGAACAGCCGCATCGTCAGCGGCAACGACCCGCACGGCCGCCCGATCGCCGGCTGGGAAGACCAGATGGCCCTGCCCGACCTCAACGGCAAGCGCGTGGTGGTGCTGGGCGGAGGCGACACCGGCATGGACTGCGTGCGTAGCGCCATCCGCCTGGGCGCGGCCAAGGTCACCTGCGCCTACCGCCGCGACGAAGCCAGCATGCCCGGCTCGGCGCGCGAAGTGGCCAATGCGCGCGAAGAAGGCGTGCGCTTCCTGTTCAACCGCCAGCCGCTGTCGATCGAATCCGGCGCCGACGACGAAGCCATCGGCGTCACCGTCGTGGAAACCAGACTCGGCGAACCCGATGCCAACGGGCGCCGCAACGCGGTGCCGGTGGAAGACAGCGAATCGCTGTTGGAAGCGGACGTGGTGATCATCGCCTTCGGCTTCTCCCCGACCCTGCCCGACTGGCTGGCTTCGCAAGGCGTGGAAGCCGGCAGCAACGGCCGCATCGTCGCCCCGGCCGACGCCAACGGAGAGCGCCTGCCCTACCAGACCACCAACCCGCGCCTGTTCGCCGGCGGCGACTGCGTGCGCGGCGCCGACCTGGTCGTGACGGCCGTGGCCGAAGGCCGCGATGCGGCAGCAAGCATCGTGCAGCTGCTGGGCGTCAAAGCGCAGGTCAAGGAGCCGGCTGCGGCGTGAGGCTGAGGACCATATGGATCGCGCGTGGCTCAACGAGGCAAAGAATCTTTCGTAGGATCGGCGCGCTATGGTTTGTTTTCAAAACAACACCAGATCAATCTCAATGGATACTTTACGGAGATATCTTGGGCCATGCGCATGCGTCTGCGTATCCGACTTAATCTATTGTTCCAGCTGGGGTCCGCACGTTGCGGCCTTAACAAGTATCAACACAAGCCAAACCGAGACTTGGCTCGATTAGACATAAGACATGAAGAAATTGACCTTACGTAACTTGCCCAGCTCAGTTTTAAATGAATACACATCAGTTTCGAAGATTGTTTATGAAAAAAACAGCTGCGTCGTACACTTGACTGCCCACGCCTCAAACAGGACTGTCCAAGTTATTTTCAATGATGTTGTTGGCGTAAAGATATTGGACGAACGCGATTTCTCCGAATTCTGGCGCTGCAACATGGAATCATTTGACGAGATAGAGGGAGCAATCATCTCTCAGGTTCTTTCAGGCGGATGGAGCCAGCACGATGAAATACGTGAGTCGTATATTCCAACAGGATTTTACGGCGACGTTATGGAGTTTTTTATCGCTGACCACTCTGAGTGCGTCAACGTTCTATGCACAAAGGAACCCTCTGTCCACATCGTTGGTTAACCCACCGGCGAAATAGCAAAACGTACTACCGCTTGCGCCGAACAACGACGCAGGCGGCAGCATTACAGCCTGACGCAACAACCAATCAGGCTGCCTTATCCAGCGTAGCCATATCGATGACGAAGCGGTACTTCACGTCGCTCTTGAGCATGCGCTCGTAGGCCTCGTTGATTTGGTCGGCGCGGATGGTTTCGATGTCCGAGACGATGTTGTGCTTGGCGCAGAAATCCAGCATTTCCTGGGTCTGGCGGATGCCGCCGATCAGCGAGCCGGCCAGGGTGCGGCGCTTCATCACCAGGTTGAACACGGCCGGCGACGGGTGCGATTCCTCGGGCACGCCCACCAGCACCATGGCGCCGTCGCGCTTGAGCGCATTGATGAACGGGTCCAGGTTATGCGGTGCGGCCACGGTGTTGAGGATGAAATCCAGAGTGTTGTACTGCGCAGCCATCTGCGCTTCGTCCTTGGAGATCACCACTTCGCTGGCGCCCAGGCGCATCGCATCGGCGCGCTTGTTCTCTGAGGTGGTGAACAGCACCACGGTGGCGCCCATCGCCTTGGCGATCTTCACGCCCATGTGGCCCAGGCCACCCAGACCAACCACGCCCACCTTCTGCCCCGGGCCCACCTTCCAGTGCGCCAGCGGCGAATAGGTGGTGATGCCGGCGCACAGCAGCGGCGCCACGGCAGCCAGGTTGTCGGTGTGCGAGATGCGCAGCACGTACTTCTGGTCGACCACGATATGGTCGGAGTAACCGCCGTAGGTGTTCTCGCCGCCGCCGAACATCGGGCCGTTATAGGTGCCGGTGAAGCCGGCTTCGCAGTACTGCTCCTCACCTTCCTGGCAGGAGGCGCAGCTGCGGCAGCTGTCGACCATGCAACCAACGCCGGCCAGGTCGCCGACCTTGAAGCCGGTGACGGCGCTACCGACGGCGGTCACGCGGCCGACGATCTCGTGGCCGGGTACCACCGGATACCGCGTGTTGTGCCACTCATTGCGTGCGGTGTGCAGGTCCGAGTGACACACGCCGCAATAGGCGATGTCGATCTGCACATCGTCAGGGCCAGGCGCGCGGCGTTCGAACGCGAACGGGGCAAGCGGCTGGTCGGCGGCTTGGGCGGCAAAGGCGTGGGCTTGGCTCATGGGAGGCTCCGGGCATGATGTCATTCGCATATGCGAACAACAGAAGAAAATGGAAGCGGTAGCTTAAGACAGGGGCCCGTCGCGCTCCTGCGACAGTGCGTCTTGTGTGTCGTGTTGCGGACGCTACCGGAGCAGCATCATGCGCTGCGCAGGTGTTCGATCCCGATCAAATCCATGTTGCACGGCGTGAATGGGGCGCTAACGCCTGAGCTTCTAGGCTCATCAGGTACCCGATCGCCCTGCACCATCCCAGCTGGCCGTGCCCTCCCCCGCGGCCACCCACGTCGATGCCGAAGGAGGCTTCCATGTTCCGCGCTCCCAAAAAATTCCCCAGTCTGCGTAGCGCCGCGCTCGCACTGACCTTGCTCGCAGCAATGCCGATGGCGCACGCCAAAGAGCCCAATAGTCCGAAGAAGGAGTCCACTGGCCTGAAGTATGTCGGCGTCAATCTGTCCGGCGCCGAGTTCAACTCACGCAAGAAGCCCGGCACCTTGTTCAAGGACTACACCTACCCGGCGGCCTCGGATTTCACCTATTTCGCCGGCAAGGGCATGAACACGATCCGCCTGCCGTTTCTTTGGGAGCGTCTGCAACCCGAACTCAACGGCGAGCTGGATACGGCGCAGTTGGGGCTGATCAAGAAATCGCTCGAAGCGGCCAAGGCGAACAAGCAGTTCTTGATCCTGGATCTGCACAACTACGCCAAATACAACGGCAAGCGCATCGGCACCGACGAGGTGCCCCCTGCCGCACTGGCCGATCTGTGGCGCCGGCTGGCGCTGGAGTTCAAGGACGACAAGGCGGTGATCTTCGGGCTGATGAATGAGCCCAACGGCATCTCCGCAACCGACTGGGCCACGGCTGCGCAAGGCGCGATCAACACGATCCGCAAGACCGGCGCCCGCAACCTAATCCTGGTGCCGGGCACCGCGTATACCGGCGCGCACAGCTGGCGCAGCAGCAGCTACGGCGTCTCCAATGCCAAGGCGCTGGCCATCCTCAAGGACCCCGGCAACAACCTGGCCTTCGAAGCGCACCAGTATCTGGACAACGACTACAGCGGCACCAAGCCGCAATGCACCAGCGACAGCGTGGGCGAAGAAAAGCTGCGCGGCTTTACCGACTGGCTGCGCGAGAACAAGCAGAAGGGCTTTCTGGGCGAATTCGGCACCGCCAACAATCCGGTCTGCGACAAGGCGCTGGAAGGCATGCTGACCTACATGGAAAAGAACAGCGACGTGTGGCTGGGCTGGACCTGGTGGGCCGCCGGCGCATGGTGGAAGCCGGATTACTTTTTCACCGTGCAACCGGGCAAGGACGGCAGCGACAAGCCGCAGATCAGGATTCTGAGCAAGTACGCACGCCGCGCGGGCAAGCACTGACGGCAGCGGTCTAAATCAATAAGACGCGGGCGACGCTGGTAGGTCGTCCGTTCTTTTTGCGTCGCAATGCAGTGTCCACGGTTACCGCTGGATCTCGGGCGGGACTCGGGACTGCGGCTGATTGATGACTACCATGCGGTGGACGAACGTTGGCGCGATATGGACCTCGCCACGCCGCTGCTGCAGGTCCGGTTTCGGTGGATGCAGCTGTCGTCGTCGCCGAGAGCATTGCCTCGAAGATGGATCCATCGCCATCGACCACGATCATGGCAGTGGATCTCGCTAGGCGCGCAAAGCAAAACCGCCCTACTCCGTGCTACGCGATTGCGGTGCTCGGCGCATGCAGGCACGTCTGCGTCCGCGCGTTGCGTCATGCGTGTCCGTGCACGCCAGCATTGACGCAGTCGCTGTCATCGCATCAACGCCGATGCATTGATGCGACCAATACCATTGCGAAGTTGCAGCAGAGCCGCTGATTCAAGGCGTTCTCGCAACACGCGCAGTGCATCGACAAAAACAGCTTGCAACTGCGAAGCACCGCACAGCTTGATGCAGTGATACCTCGCATCCGTAGTTGCGCGCGGCAGATGCGCATAGGCTGAGGTTGATGCGTTGTGCATGCGAACAACTGCGATGCAACGCATCTCCCCCCGTAGATGCTTCAGGAGTTCCCCATGTCCCCCTCCCCTACCTGGCCGCGCCAGCTGCTGTGCTGTGCGCTGGCCGCGCTGTTGCTGGTGGCGCTTCCGCGTGCGCAGGCACAAAGCGGTGCGCTGCGTCTTGCAGGTATCAATCTGTCCGGCGCAGAAATCGCCTCGGCAAAACGCCCCGGCGTCGTCAATGTCGATTATCGCTATCCCACTCCCGGCGAATACCAGCACTTCGCCAACACCGGCATGAACGTGGTACGCCTGCCCGTCTTGTGGGAGCGGCTGCAACCCAAGCCGCAAGGCCCACTGGACCCCGCACAACTTGCACTGATCCGGCAGGCCGTGGCCAACGCCAAGGCAGCGAACATGGTGTTGATCGTGGATATCCACAACTACGCCAAATACTACGGACAGAAGATCGGCACCCCGCGCGTGCCGGTCAGCACCTTCACCGATGTGTGGAAGCGGTTGGCGGTGGCCTTCAAGAACGATAACGCGGTGATCTTCGGGCTGATGAACGAGCCCTACGACATTGCGCCGCAGAATTGGGCCGCAGCCGCACAGGCAGCGATCGACGGTATCCGCGCTACCGGCGCCAACAACCTCATCCTGGTACCCGGCGCACTGTGGTCCGGAGCACACAGTTGGTATTCCACCATCGCCGGGCAATCCAACGCAGTTGCGCTGGCCTCTCTCCGCGACCCGCTCAACCGGTACGCCATCGAGGTGCACCAATATCTGGATACCGATTCCAGCGGCACCAGTGCCGGTTGTGTGAGCGCTACCATCGGTGCCGAACGCTTGCGAAGCTTTACCGGTTGGTTGCGTACCCAGCGCAAGCGTGGGTTCTTGGGCGAATTTGGCGCCTCAACCAACCCGACCTGCATGCGCGCGCTGGATGGCATGCTGCGGTATTTAGAGGCAAACCGCGATGTCTGGCTGGGTTCCAGCGCCTGGGCCGCCGGCGCCTGGTGGCGTGGCGATTACCCCTTTACGTTGCAGCCCGATCGCAATGGACGCGACAAACCGCAGCTGTCCATCCTGAGTGCGCACGCACGTCGCATCGCGCGCTGATTCAACCCTGCGTGCTTTGCCAGCGGTGCCGTTTTCGCAACGGCATCGCTTTTGTGGATATCGGAAATGACCGCGCCACCGAGATGGCGCCATGCAACTGGCACATTGCCAAATTCCGCCAGCATCTCGGCACATACCCGTGCGTATCGCGAGAATGACGGCTCTTTAGTGATAACCGATATGCACGCATAAACGTGCTCTTCCATATTAAGTGCGCAGTGGTTCGCACTTCCTGGCGTATTCATTGATTTACCACTCTTTGGCACACGTGATGCATCGCAACACGCAGATGCAGCGCACCTTGCGCCGATCGCACGCCATTGGGGCGGCGACGCATCTTACCCGCCCAGGAGTTGCTTCATGTCACGTCCATCTTTTCCACTACGCCACCTTGCTGCGTGCGCCCTGTGTTTCATATTGCTTGTCGGGACGTCATGCGCGTACGCGCAGACACGCGCACTGACCTATGCCGGCGTCAATTTATCCGGTGCCGAATTTGCGTCATCCAAAAAACCCGGCGTGCTCAATAAAGACTATATGTACGCCTCGGCCAACGATTACAGTTATTTCGCCGGCGTCGGAATGAATACGATCCGCTTGCCGATCTTGTGGGAGCGTCTGCAACCCAGCGCGCGCGGCGAGCTGGATCCGGTGCAGCTGGCCCTGGTGCAACAGGCGGTGGCGCGTGCCAAGGCCTCGGGCATGTATCTGGTCATCGATATCCACAATTACGCCAAATACTACGGTTACAGAATCGGCGGACCGGAAGTGCCGGTGGCCACCTTTACCGATCTATGGCGCCGTCTTGCAGTGGCATTCAATGGCGACAACACGGTGATCTTCGGGCTGATGAACGAGCCCAACAATATTTCGTCCAGCGAATGGGCCGGCACTGCGCAAGCGGCCATCGATGCGATTCGCAGGACCGGTGCCAACAATCTGATCCTGGTGCCCGGCGCCTTGTGGACGGGTGCGCACAGCTGGTATTCGCCCACCAGCGATGGCTACTCCAACGCCACTGCGCTGGCGGCCATCAATGACCCGCTCAATCGGTACGCATTCGAAGTGCATCAATATCTGGACGCCGATTCCAGCGGCACCAGCAGCGTCTGCGTCAGCTCCACCATCGGCGCCGAGCGTTTGCGCAATTTCACCGAATGGCTGCGCACCAATCGTAAACGTGGCTTTCTGGCCGAATTCGGTACTGCCAATAACCCTGTCTGCAATGAAGCGCTGCAAGGCATGCTCGGCTACATGGAAAGCAATGCGGACGTGTGGCTGGGTTGGACGTGGTGGGCGGCAGGTTCGTGGTGGAATCTCTCCTACGCCTACAACGTGCATCCGAACAAGGACGGCACCGACAAACCGCAGATGACGATCCTCTCGCCGCAGGCCGCAAGCGCAACCCGTGCACCCGGCACCGCCGCTGCACGCCTAGCCGCACCCATACCTGCACCTGCAGCGCGCACCACGCGCTGAACACACGACACGACAAGCCGCCGCAAGGCGGCTTTTTTTATTGGATGACTTGAGCATTGTGGTCGACATCTGTCATGCAATGCCTGCGCACTGGGATCAAAATGTAAATCCAACGTGCAGAAGCGATGAAGAGCGATCACGACTTTCAGTTAACTGAATTTCTCTAACTGGATTTTCCATGTTTTCACCCAGCCACGATCCCAAGGCGGCGAGCATGGCGGCACTTCACAGCAGGAGCCTTCTCATGGCACATCGCATGATGACCACCGCACTGATCGGCGCGCTGACGCTTGTTTCGCAGGGCGCGTTTGCGCAGGACGCCGCCAAGCCGGCCAAGGCGCTCACCTCCAACGAGGTGACCAGCATGTTGACCGCCAAGGGCTACACCAAGGTGCACGACGTCAAATTCGAGCACGGCGTGTGGACTGCCGATGCCCGCAGCGGCGATGGCAAGGATGTGGATGTCCACATTGATCCGGTCACGGGGCGCGTTTATGGCGACCAGACCGCATCGCGGCTGAGCGAAGCCGACGTCCGCGCGGCGCTGTCCACTGGCGGCTACGCAGACGTGCACGATCTCAAGTTCAAGGATGGCTTGTGGAAGGCCGATGCAAAGCACAACGGGCAGAAGGTCGAGTTGCACGTGGATCCCGACGATGGGCACGTGGTCAGCGTCCACAACGATTGAGTGTGCTTGAACGCGTGTGCGTCGGGTGGACAGGGCAGGGCGCTGGTTGAGATGCACAGTGAGCAGCAGTTGCAGCCGGCATCGAATCTGATGCGACATTTAGCGACGTCGCAGCACCTGCTAGCCAACACTCTATCGCCACCCACGAAGCACGACTAAAAACAAAGGGCCTCCAATCGGAGGCCCTTTGTCTTGCACGTAACTCGCTTCAGCGGCCAGCGCCGGCACAACAGCGCACGCTGCATCCCTCACCGCACGAACAAGCGAGCTCCTTGCACGCCTCACCGCGCAGGCGCGGCGTTCTTTGTATCCGCCTCCTTGGCGTTGTTTGGTTTGGCATTCTTCGGGTCGGTGTTGCCTGCGGCAGGCTGCGCTGCCGCGGCGCCGGCGCCCGGCTTGCCGGCCAGCATGCGGTCGCGCGCGGCCTTGAACGGATTGCCGGGGTACCAGTTGGGCCAACGGTCGCCCGCGGCCACGTCCTTGCCGACGCCATACACCGCTTGCAGATCTTCGATAGTGCCGTCGAGCTTCCAGGTGGCTGCGTCGTACTCATCGCCGGGCGCGTGATAGCGATTGCGGCCGTAATCCTGGGCAGCCGCACGTCCGGCTGCGGTGCCGCCGTCGCGCAGGTCTTCGCCGCCATCGGCATACAGCGCCGGCACGCCGGCCTTGGCGAAGTTGAAGTGGTCCGAGCGGAAGTACGAGCCGCTTTCCGGCGTGGCCTCGGCGTGCAGCGTGCGGCCCTGCATCGCGGCGATCGGTTTGAGGATGTCTTCCAGTTCCGAGCTACCCATGCCCACCACGGTGACATCGCGTGCGCGCCCGGCCACCGACATCGCGTCCAGGTTGATCACCGCAGCGATCTTGTCCAACGGGAAGCTCGGGTTGGCCACGTAGTACTTGGACCCGAGCAAGCCGGATTCTTCCAGCGTCACCGCCACGAACACCACCGAGCGCGCCGGCTTGGGGTCTTGATGCGCAAAGGCGTCGGCGATTTCCAGAATGCCGGCCACGCCGGTGGCGTTGTCCACTGCACCGTTGTAGATGTTGTCGCCGGTTTCGCCGGGATGCTTGCCCAGGTGATCCCAGTGCGCCATGTACAACACCGCCTCATCGGCGTGGCTGCTGCCGGGCAGCACACCGACCACGTTGCGCGAGGTCTTTTCGGCGATGCTGCTCTTCAGATCTACCGACCAATTGGCCTTCAACGGCACCGGCTTGAAGCCGCGCTTGCTGGCGTCCTTGTAGGCCTGTGCCAGGTCCAGCCCGGCATTGGCGAACAGTTGCTTGGCGGTGTCTGCGCTGATCCAGCCCTGTACCGGCAGGCGCGGGTCCGGGTCGTCCTTGGCCGGTAGATCGTATTGCGGGCCGGACCAGGAGTTCTTGACCACGTCCCAGCCGTAACTGGCGCCGGGCGTGTCGTGCACGATCAACGCCGCCGCTGCGCCCTTGCGCGCGGCCTCTTCGAATTTATAAGTCCAGCGCCCGTAATAGGTCATGCGCTTGCCGTCGAACAACTTGGCATCGCCGGTATGGAAGCCAGGGTCGTTGACGAACATCACCACCGTCTTGCCTTTCCAGTCCTGGCCGGCGTAATCGTTCCATTGCTGCTCGGGCGCATCCACGCCGTAGCCGACAAACACCAGCTCGCTGTTGTCCAGCTTGACCTCGGGTTGGCCGGTACGCGTGCCCACCACGATGTCGGTGCCGAAGGCGAGGGTGCGGGTCTGCTCGCCGCTGCGCAGGCTGGGGGCGGTAGCCGCGTCGGCGGTGGTTTCCACCATCGGCACCTCCTGAAACCAGCTATCGCCATTACCCGGCTGCAAGCCGATGCGCTGCATCTGGTCGCGGATATAGGTCACGGTCTTTTCTTCGCCGGGCGTGCCCGGGCCGCGTCCTTCGAAGTCGTCCGAGGCCAGCGTCTTGACCAGCTCGGCAAAGTCGCCGGTGGTCAGCTTCGGCGAAAACGCGTGCCGGCTGACCGGTGCGCTGGGCGTGGCATCGGCCGGCGTTTGCGCCGCCGGTGCGGACGGCGCGTCGGTCGATTCGCGTTTGCAACCGGCCAGGGCCAGGGTCGCGGCCAGACACAACAGGATCTTGCGGGGCATCGGAACTCCTCGTGCAGCGGAGTCCCGATCTTAGAACGTGCGCGTGGTGAGCGCGTCAGTCCTTGGGCGCCACGTCCGACTCGAAGCTGCGTGCGGTGGCACCGGTGACCGCGCCGATCTTGGCGGTGCGATGCACGTACAGATCCACATCGCGCTCGAAGTTGAGCGGCCCATCGACCACCGCCTTGGGGCCGATCACCACGCGCGGTTTGCGCGAGGGCTTGAAGGAAAAGCTGAAGTTCGGCTTGGTCACCTCGATACCGCCATGCACATGCGAGCCCACGCCAACGGTGATGTCGCCGTTGACCGTCTCGATGTCCTTGCCGAGCTCGGTTTCGACCAGGCCGATACTGCCGTTGACGGTTTCCACGCCACCGCTGACCTGGCTGCCGCGCTCAGCCAACACGCTGCCGTTGACCGTTTCCAGGCCCCCGGAGACGGTGACCTTGCGGCCCAGGGAAATGGCGCCGTTGACCGTGGACACGCTGCCGGTGCGGGCCCCATCGCCGATCGTGATACCGCCGTTGACGGTTTCCACATCCTGGGTCTGCGCACCGGCGCCGATCTCGATGGAGCCGTTGACCGTTTCCAGGCCGCCGTAGGTCTTGCCGGCTTCGGCGCTGATGCGGCCGTTGACCTTGCTGATGCCTTCTTCGGCCCAGGCGGTTGAGCAGGCCAGGGACAATGCCAGGAGAAGATACTGGAGCTTCATGCTGAACCTCGCGCGGTGGCGTCTGTCGTGGGCGTGGCGGCGATCACATCATGCTTGGCTACAATCGCGCACCTGCCTGAAGTCACTGGACCTTTCGTTGCCCCCTTCGCCTGTACCGCTGCCGCGTCTGCCGCTCGTCTCCGCCACCGGCGTTGGCCGCAGCTGGCTGGCCACGACAGCGTTGGTCTGCATGCTGCTCGGCAGCACCGGCGCGGGCGCGCAGAACCAGCGCGAGACCGAGCGCAAACTGCAGCAGCTGCGCGATGAGCTCAAGACCATCAGCGCCGATCGGCGCGAGCTGGAAGGCAAGCGCGGCACCGCGGCGCAGCAACTGCGCCAGGCCGACGAAAAGGTCGCCAAGACCTCGCGTGCACTGAGCGAAACCGAAGCGGCGATGCGCGCACAGGAACAGCATCTGTCCACGCTGCAACAGGACCGCGCGCAATTGCAGCGCGGCCTGCAGAACCAGCGCGTGCAGCTGGCCGCATTGTTGCGCGCCGCCGATCAGGTAGGCCGCAACGCGCCGTTGAAGGTGTTGCTGTCGCAGGACACGGTGGGCGATGCCAACCGCATGCTCGCCGATCACCGCTACGTGCAGAACGCACGCGCGCAGCGGATCCACGCGCTGACCACGCAGCTGGATGCGCTGACCAAGGTGGAACAGGACATCGCCACCCGGCGCCAGGCGCTGGATGCGGCCCGCGCGCAACAAAAGGCGCAGGCGGCCACCTTGCAGAAGGACCGCTCGCAGCAGGCGGCCACCGTGGCGCAGCTGGACGATCGCTACAAACAACGTGCCGAGCGCGAAAAGGCGCTGGGCCAGGATGCCAAGTCGCTGGAGCAACTGCTCGCCAATCTGCGCGCGGCCGCGGCCAAGGCCGAAGCCGAACGCCGCGCGGCTGCAAAGCGCGCGGCTGCCGAAGCCGCCGCACAGGCCAAGCGCGGCAAGACCGATCGCCCGGAGCGTCCCGGCAAGACCCCGCCCAAGGTCATCGCCAGCGCACCGGCGCCCAAGGTCGGTGGGCTCAGCTGGCCGGTGGCGGGCAATCTGCTGGCACGCTTCAACGCCACACTGCCCGACGGTCACACCAGCAAGGGCGTGCTGATCGGCGCGCCCAAGGGCAGCACGGTCACCGCGGTGGCCGACGGCACGGTGGTGTTTTCCGACTGGATGACCGGCTACGGCATGATCCTGATCGTGGACCACGGCAACGGCTACATGAGCCTGTACGCGCACAACGACACCTTGCTGCGCGATGCCGGTGCGGCGATCAAGCGCGGCGAAGCGGTGGCCAAGGTCGGCAGTTCGGGCGGGCAGGGCGTGCCGGCGCTGTACTTCGAATTGCGGCGTAATGGGCAGCCGGTCGACCCATCGAGCTGGTTGCAACGGCGCTAGTCGCTGCGTGCGGAGAGCGGGTGCCGACGCGGCGCATCGCGGAGCTCGCCGCCGTGCTGCCGGCCGCTGCCGCGGTCGGTGATCAGCGTCTGTGCGTCCCCGCAGCGCGCCGCGGTCACCGCAGCGGCCAGACGCTGCGCACCAGCACGTGGCGGCGACATCGCAGCGATGCAGCGCGTTTCACCGCTGCGGCCTTGCCGGCCACCCCGGCAATGCTTTCATCGCGGCACTGTCCGGCTGCACATCGAAGCAGCGCATGGCACTGCGGTTGGTGGTTGGTGGTTGGTGGCCGGATGCGAGCAGACACCCGTGCGCTGCACGCTCGCCGCACTCGAGTTGCAGATGCCCGGCCGCACCAATGCGTCACACATCCATGCTTCCGTCGCCAGCCAGCTGGCCGCCACCGAACTGTCCACGCAACACGCGCGTAATTCAACGCGGATTTACCGCTGCTTCGCGCATAATCCGGTCAGCTCCGTCGTGCGGAGCGTCTTATCTCTTTGTCGGAGTGCTTCATGCGCGTAGCCGTCCTGTCCGTTGCCCTGTCGCTGGCCTTGTTCGCGTCGCCTGGTTGGGCGCAGACCGCCCGTCCCGCCGCCGCCCAGGCCGCTGCGGACGATCCGGAAGCCAATGAAGCCGCCGTCTCCAAGGTACCGCTGGACGAAATCCGTCGCTTCGTGGCGGTGTACAACGCGGTCAAGCAGGCCTATGTCGACCCGGTCGAAGACAAGAAGCTGATGCACGCCGCGGTGCGCGGCCTGCTCTCTGACCTGGACCCGCACAGCACCTATTTCGACAAGGAAGATGCCGAAGCCTTCGACGAACAGGCCACCGGTGCCTATGACGGCATTGGCGTGGAGCTGCTGCAGCAACAGGACAACACACTCAAGGTGATCGCGCCGATCGACGACACCCCGGCGGCGCGCGCCGGCATTCGCGCAGGCGATGTGATCGTGGCCATCGACGGCAAGCCGATCGACGCCAGCAAGGCGATGGAGCCGCTGCGCGGCGAATCCGGCAGCAAGGTCACACTGACCATCGTGCGCGACAAGACGCCCAAGCCGTTCGATGTGACCCTGCAGCGGCAGACCATTCGCGTGGCCAGCGTGCGCAGCAAGCTGCTGGAGCCGGGCTACGGCTATATCCGCATCAGCACCTTCCAGGCCGACACCGGCGCCGATTTCCAGAAGAACCTCAAGCAGCTGCAGGCCGGCGGGAAACTGCGCGGGCTGGTGCTGGATTTGCGCAGCAACCCGGGCGGTCTGCTGACCTCGGCGGTGCAGGTGGCCGACGATCTGCTCGACAAGGGCAACATCGTCAGCACCCGCGGGCGTATCTCGATCAGCGACGCCAAGTTCGATGCCACTCCGGGCGATCTGCTCGGCGGTGCACCGGTGGTGGTACTGGTAGACGCCGGCTCGGCCAGCGCCTCCGAAGTACTGGCCGGTGCGCTGCGCGACAACCAGCGCGCGCGCATCATCGGTAGCCGCACCTTCGGCAAGGGCTCGGTGCAGACCGTGCTGCCGCTGGATAACGGCGACTCGGTCAAGCTCACCACCGCGCGCTATTACACCCCCAGCGGCAAGTCGATCCAGGCCAGCGGCATCGTGCCGGAAGTGATGCTCACTCCCGAACCGCAGCCCGGCGATGCCGACGTGCCGGCCAGCCTGGCCGATTTCAGCGAAGCCACCTTGCCGGGCCATCTGCGCGGCGATGCCGAGGGCGAAGAGGGCTATAGCGCCGGCGATGTATTGCCTGGCGATGGCCCGATCACCGCAGCGCTGGCCGAGCTCAAGCAGCCCGGCTCGGCCGCCAAGGCGCAAGCCGCGCTCAAGGCAAAAGCCCAGTCCGCACAGAAGGCGAGGGCGGCCACCAAGGCAGCGTCCGAGCCTAAGCCGGCAGCAGCGCATCCGGCGAGCACTGACAAGGCCAAGCCAACTGACCCAGCCAAGCCGGCAGCGCCAACGGAAAAAACCAAGCCAGCCACCCCAGCTGACCCGGCCAAGCCCGCAGCACCTGCCGACAAGCAGACACCTGCCGAACCGGCCGCGCCTACGGATAAGCCGGCACCGGTCGAACCGACCAAGTAAGCGCAGCGAACAGGGTGCGAGCGCGGGTCGGCCGGATGATGCCGGCGACGCGCTCCTCACACGCTGCGCGCACGCACACTGGTGCGCGCTGCGTGCCGATCAAGCTTATCCATGCATTGCATGACGCGCGGTGCGTACTGCGATCAGCGAATTTGAAGCTGCATCCCTCAGTGACTCCAGTGCAGTGACTCCAGTGCAAAGCACGCGCTGTGTCTGCGACGAACGTCATTGTCTGAGTCAGTGACAGCACCGATCGCTCGCACGGCGCCGGACGTTGTTCGATACGGTAATCGCTATAGCGCATGAAACTTCGCTGCGCACCACGCCCAGATCTTCGCGAGTAAACGAAGGCCGCGTAAGCGCGTCGTTCAATCACCCGCTCGCTCAGACATGCGTTGATCGGGCGATCATCGCTCTTTGCGGATCGACCAGTTGCATGGGATGCCTGCGACATGCAGCCCCGTGTCGGGCGCCGGTTTCAGAGCAGCTAACAAACGGACTGTGCAGGCTGCCGGTGCTCGGTGCGGCATGTACCCCGCGTACATTCCGGTTCCTCCGCGCCGTCCACGCCCACCTGACCACTGCTCGCTACGTGTTGTTAGCCGCGCTTCGTCCTACGCAATCCAGCGCCTTTGCAAACCTGTCCATGCGTTCGCGTGCGCATCGCCGCGCCATTCGCGTGCATAGGTCTTCGCGCATGCGTGGTTCGATTCATCACGCGAAACACGCGCTAGCGCGTCATCGCCAGCACTTCCGGATTGACCAGATTGCGCGGGGTGCCCGCAGCAAAGGCCAGCACATTGTCGAAGGCCGCTTCGAAGTACAGCGCGTAGCTGTCGCGTTCCACATACCCCAGGTGCGGTGTGGCCAGCAGGCGCGGGTGCTGCAGGAGCGGGTCGCGCGGGTCCTGCACCGGCTCGCGCTCGAACACATCCACCGCCGCCTGCCCGGGCCGGCCGGCATCCAGTGCGCCCAGCAATGCGCCGGGCGCGAGTAATTCGGCGCGGCTGGTGTTGACCAGCAAGGCATCGGTGCGCATGTGGCCAAGATCCTGCGCAGTTACCTGATGGCGCGTCTGCGCGGTGAGCCGGCGATGCAACGACAGCACATCGCTGCGCTCGAACAGCTCCTGGCGACTGGCCGCAATCGCGTACCCATCGCGCGCGGCCTGCGCGCACGATGCTTCGCCACCCCAGACCAGCACCTGCATGCCGAACGCGCGCCCGAACCCGGCCACACGTTGACCGATGCGCCCATAACTCCAGATGCCCAGCGTGCGCCCATGCAGCGATCGGCCCAGACCGGGGTCGCCGACCGCCTGCCAGCGGCCCTGGTGCAACGCGCGCTGATACTCGGTCAGGCGGCGGCTGGCCGACAGGATCAGCGCCCAGGTCAGCTCGGCCGGCGCCACCGGCGAGCCGACGCCCTCAGCCACCGCCACCCCGAACTCGGTACACGCGGCCACATCCACATGCGTGCCCACGCGCCCGGTCTGGCTGATCAGCTTGAGCCGCGGCAACCGCCGCAACAGCGTCGCATCCACGCGGGTGCGCTCGCGGATCAGCACCAGCGCATCGGCTTCGACCAGGCGCTCGGCCCATTCGTTGGGATCGGTGGCCAATGCACCGAGCACCTGCACATCATGGCCCTGCAGCCGCTGCAGACAGGGCAGCTGACGTACTGCGCCCTGGTAATCGTCGGGCACCAGAATGCGCATCAACGTGGCTTGGTCGGCACCGGAAAGGCCACCACCTTGTCGCCGGTGGTGGCATCGCGGATCACCGACTGGCCTTTCTTTTCCACTTCTTCGATACGCACGATGCTCTGCATCGGCAGGTGCAAGGTCTTGGTATTGCCGAACTCTTCGCGCAGGCGTTCTTCGGTGGGATCCACCACCAGGCCGTCGTGCACGTCGAATACCAGCTCACCGATCTGGTTGAAGCCCCACAGATGGCTGCCGGTCACTTCGTGCGCGTAGAGCTCGTACACCTTGCCGTGATTGAGAAAGGTGACTTTGTACAAGGGCTTGGACATGCACCGATTATAGGCGCGCCATTGCGATGGACGCAGCGTACGCGCGTTGGCCCGCCACACGCACACGCGCCGCCACACGCCCGCGTCCCCGATGCGTCGCTTGCCGCGCTAAAACCCGTGGCGCTTGCGCAACCGTCGCGCGATGGCAGCACGCACATACAGCCCGTAGACGATGCCGAACAGGAAGCCGGCGATGTGCGCCGACCACGCCACCATGCCGAACGCCGGGCCGATATAGGCGAACACCACCTGCAGCAGTGCCCAGGCACCGATCAGCAACGGTGCCGGCACGCGGATGAATTCCAGAAACAGCCCCAGCGGCAGCACCACACCCAGCTTGGCGCCGGGAAACAACGCCAGGTAGGTACCGATCAACGCCGACACCGCGCCGGAGGCACCGATGATCACCCGGTCCGGTGTGCCGATCGCAAAGATCGCCGCCAGGTTGGAGGCCGCGCCGCCCACCAGAAACAGCAGCAGCAAGCGCCACGGCCCCAAGATGCGCTCGGCCGGCAGCCCGAAGATCAGCAGGAACACCAGATTGCCGAGCAGATGCGACCAATCGGCGTGCAGGAACAACGCCGTGAACAGCCGCAGCACGCTGCCATCGCGCAAGGTCGCCCACCAGTCGCCCAGATTGGAGACGCCACTGGACAGCGCGCCCCAATCCAGCCACAGCGTATTGCGCGCTTCGCCCGGCCGGCTGATCGACCACAGATAGGCCAGCCACACCGTGGCGAACAACAGCGGCACCGCCCAGCGCGGGGTGGGTTTCTTGCGGGAGGGGAGGGAAACGAACATCGGAGACGCACAATAGCCGGTCCACGGGCCTGAACCCAGCCCCAACCCAACCGCGTGTTCAGGACGCAAGTCGTTATTGTTCGGTTAATCGTGGTGGGTATACTGCGTACGGCGTCGTATGTCGGGGGGGGGTCTCCGGCGCGCTCCAGGCACTGGATTGGTGCTGGGCGCGGGCGCTGAACCGACCATTGCAGTCTTTATCCGGAGAGCTACAACTCATGTCTACCGCTTCCACTCTGAGCCGCGCCACCCTGCTGGCTGTTGGTATCGCTGGCGTTCTGGCCGTTGGCCAGGCGCACGGCGCCGCATTCCAGCTGAAGGAAAACAGCGCCAAGGGCCTCGGCCGCGCATTCGCAGGTTCGGGCAGCGCCCCGGACGACGCCTCGATCATCGTCAACAACCCGGCCGGCATGCGCCAGCTGGACGGTCGCCTGTTCCAGGCCGACGTCAGCGCCATCCACTTCTCGGCCAAGTTCAAGCCCGAGAGCGGCACCTACGCCAACGGCGCCCCGGTGTCCGGCGGCAACGGCGGCGACGCTGGCACCATCGCGCCGGTCCCGGCGATGTATTTCCACGTGCCGTTCGGCGAGAACAACAACATGCACCTTGGCACCTCGCTCACCGTGCCGTTCGGCTTCAAGACCGAATACGACCGTGACTGGGTGGGCCGCTACCACGGCACCAAGACTGAGCTGCAGGCGATCGACTTCAACGTCGCGTTCTCCTACGACGTGAACCCGTACGTGTCCTTCGGCGCCTCGGTGTTCGCCGAGCGTCTGGATATCGATCTGGGCAACGCGGTGGATTTCGGCAGCATCCTTGCTGCGCGTCGCGTGCCGGGCTTTGCGCCGGGCAGCGCCGACGGCTACTCGCGCATCAAGGGCAACAGCACCGAAGTGGGCTTCACCCTCGGTGGCTTGTTCAGCATCGATGAGAACACCCACATCGGCTTCAGCTACCGCTCGGAAGTGGAGCACAAGATCACCGACGGTGATGCCGACTTCACCACGCCGGGTAATGCCGCTGCCGTGTTGGGCGTCGCCGCACCGGGCACCTTCATCGACACCAAGGGCCGTGCCACCGTCACGCTGCCCGCCAGCGCCACCGCCAGCTTCACGCACAACGTGAACGAGCAGTGGTCGATCATGGCCGACGTCACCCGCACCGCCTGGAGCAAGTTCGACCAGGTGACCGTGGACTTCGCGTCCAATCAGCCCAACAGCGTGCTGGACTTCTCCTACCGCGACACCACCTTCGCCTCGATCGGTGCCGACTACCGCATGAGCGAAACGCTGACCCTGCGTGGCGGCCTGGCCTACGACCAGACCCCGACCACCGCCGAGCACCGTGACGTGCGCGTGCCCGATGCCAGCCGCAAGTGGGTCTCGCTGGGTCTGAGCTGGCGTCCGTCGCAGCAGGCCGAATACAACTTCGGTTACACCCACCTGTTTGTCAGCGACCCCACCAGCGACACCCGCAGCGCCACCGGCGACCGCCTGGCGGGTAGCTACGATGTGCAGGGCAACATCCTGGCTGCCTCGATCAACTACAAGTTCTGATCGTCGCAAACCGTGTTGTGTGATGAAAAACCCCGCTTCGGCGGGGTTTTTCTTTGGTCGGCTGTGCGTTGGCATGGTGCGGGGGCACACTGGGCGGCTGGGCCGATAAGCTGCATCGACGGACGCGTCGCGCGGTGATCTTGCTGCTGGCCGTTCGGGGCTACGTCATCTCCGCAATCACAGCGCGATGCCGCCGACATAACAAAGCGACGGCGATCAGTGATGGGCGACATTCCGCCAACCCAGCACGGTGATCGAAGGCGCGCGGACTTCTGAGCGTCAATGCAGGAGGCTCGACGCATTGGAAATCCTTCGATCACGCTGCTTACCGCAGCGCGTTTACATTGCTATGGTCGTGCGCATGAGCCAACCCGACTTTATCCAGATCACCGACAACGCCGTTGCGGCCGCCGATTGCGCCGCGATCGTGCAGCGCATGCGCGACAGTCAGCAGCTGCATCCGGGCCGCATCGGTGGCGGCGTGTTTCCCGAACTCAAACACAGCCGCGATCTACGCATCAGCGGTGTGGCCGAGTGGGCCGAAGTGGAAAGCCGCCTGCAACAGGCGGTGTTCGACGGTGTGCTGACCTATCTGCGCCAGTATCCGCAGGCGCTGATTTCGCCGTTGATGCTGCAGGTCACCACCGCCGACGGCACACCGCATCGGCTGGTGGCAGAGGACATCGCGCAGATGAGCGACCAGGCGCTGGGCGATCTGGCGCGCACCTGCCTGCGTCCGGGCGCGATCAATCTGCAGTGGTACACCGCCGACCAGGGCGGCTACCCGTATTGGCATTGCGAGCTGTATCCACGCGATGCCAGCGCCGACACGTTGCATCGGCACCTGCTGTGGACGCTGTACCTCAACGAAGACTTCGAACAAGGCGAAACCGAATTCCTGTTCCAGCAACGCAAGGCCCGCCCGCGCACCGGCAGCCTGTTGATCGCCCCGACTGCCTTCACCCACACCCACCGCGGCAACCGCCCGGTCGGCGGCGACAAATTCATCGCCACCAGCTGGATCCTGTTCCAATCGGCGCAGGCGCTTTACGGCGGGGAATAGGGAATCGGGAGTGGGGAATCGCAACGGCAACGGCGGCGCGTCGTTGCTGTTGCCTGGCGGCTTTCATTCCTATGGCTGATCGCTACTGCCAGAACAGCCGTCTGGAATGACACGCGCTGCCGTAAGTGACGGCAATACGTTCGACGCGATCAGCCAGACCGCCGCAGACATTGCCCTTGTTGCATGGCAGCCAAGCGGAACTGATCGGTAGAAGCGCCACTGCCGTTGCGAATCCCAAATCCCAACTCCCCAATCCCGGCAGCTAAAACAACTGCCCCTGCGGCGAGTCGGGCACCGGCTTGGCCGGCGGAGCAGGGCGGCGGAAGGCGCTGCAGTCCAGTGCCGGCATCGCGCGCGTCTCGAATCCTGCGCGGCGATGCGCGAGCGCAAAGCGGCGCGCCAGCAGGTCGGCATACACGCCTTGCCCACGGAAGCGGGTGCCGAAGCTGCTGTCGTAGTCCTTGCCGCCGCGTAGCTGCTGGATGGTGCTCATCACATGCGCGGCGCGCTGCGGGTGATGGGTCTGCAGCCAGTCGCGGAACAAGGGCGCCACTTCGTGCGGCAGCCGCAGCAGCACATAGCCGGCACTGCTCGCACCCGCGTCGGCAGCGGCCTGCAGAATCGCTTCCAGCTCATGGTCGTTGATCCACGGAATCACCGGCGCGGCCATCACGCCCACCGGCACGCCGGCCTCGTGCAAGGTGCGCATCGCGCGCAGACGCGCATGCGGTGCGGAGGCGCGCGGCTCCAACTTGGCCGACACCTGCGGGTCCAACGTGGTCACCGAAAAATACACGTTGACCAAATTCTCGCGCGCCAACGGTGCAAGCAGATCCAGATCGCGCGTCACCAACGCATTTTTGGTGATCAGCGTGAACGGATGCCGCGTTTCCCACAGTACTTCGATCAATTGCCGCGTCAGTGCGCGCTTGCGCTCGATCGGCTGATACGCATCGGTATTGATGCCCAGCGCGATCGGGCTGGGCACATAGCTTGGCCGCGCCAACTCACGCCGCAGCAGGTCCGGTGCGTTGGTCTTGGCGAACAGCTTGGTCTCGAAATCCAGCCCGGGCGACAGATTGAGATACGCGTGCGAGGGCCGCGCAAAGCAGTAACTGCAGCCGTGCTCGCAGCCGCGATATGGGTTGACCGATTGCGAGAAGCCGATGTCCGGCGACTGGTTGCGGCTGATGATGCTGCGCGCGGTTTCCTCGGTGACCTGCGTGCGCAGCACGCCCGCAGCGAACTCCTCGCTGTTGTCCACGTGCCAGCCATCGTCCACCGCCTGCTCGGTGGTGACCTCGAACCGTCCGGGCAGATAACCGGTCGCACCCCGGCCCTTGATTGCGCTTGCCATCGGCGCATCGTACGACCGGCAGGTCTCATACGCCGCGACCAGGCGTTCGACACAATGAAGCTTTCAGGCCGGTGTCGATGCACCACGGCATTGGCGCCACGGTCATCGCAGCAAGGCGCACGCGCCGTAGAATCCGCGCATGCTCGCACTTGCTCAGGGCGCGTGGGATTGGCTGGCCAACATTCCCCATCTCGAAGCGCTCCTTCTCGCCGCCTACGTGCTCTACCTGCTGTGGATCGCCAGCTGGATCGTGCTGCAGAAGCGCGAGCCGGTGGCCACGCTGAGTTGGGTGCTGTCGTTGGCCGCGCTGCCGTACCTGGGCCTGCTGATCTATTACTGGCTCGGTCCGCAAAAAGTGAAGCGCCAGCGGCTGCGGCGCGGGCGCTCGCGTTCGGGCATGGAAAGCTACAGCAGCGTCTGCCCGCCGGATGCCGATTGCACCGAGCTGGCCAAGATCGCCCAGTCCACCACCGGGCTGGCGCCGAGCAGCGCCACCGAAGTGCATTGGCTGGTGGATGGCGCGGCGACGTATGCGGCCATCATCGAAGCGATCCGCAGCGCTCGCGACCACATCCATCTGGAGTACTACATCTTCCAGCCCGACCACAGCGGCACCGCGATCTGCGATGCGCTGATGGAACGCGCCCGCGCCGGGGTGAAGGTGCGCTTGTTGATGGACGCGATCGGCTCCTCGGCGATGACCCGGCGCGCCCTGCGCACGCTGCGCGATGCGGGCGTGGAAACCGCCTGGTTCCATCCATCGCAGTTCCTCAAGCCCTTCAAGCGGCCGTGGCTGAACCTGCGTACCCACCGCAAGCTGCTGGTGGTCGACGGCCGTATCGGCTTCACCGGTGGCATCAACGTCACCGACGAAGAGAACGAGCAGGTGCGCAGCGATGCGTACCGCGACCTGCATGTGCGCCTGCAAGGCCACGTGGTGCGCAGCCTGCAGCTGGTCTTCCTGGAAGACTGGCTGTATGCCACCCGGCAGGAGCGCGCCGCCTTCCACGGCCAGCAGCTCTGGCCTGAAGACGTGCCCATGCGGGCGCAGGGCACGGTGGATGCACAGGTGCTGGTGTCCGGCCCGGATTCCTCGTGGGAAGCCATCCACCGGCTGATGGTCGCCGCCATCCACGAGGCCAAGCACCGGGTCTGGCTGGTCACGCCGTATTTCGTTCCCGGCGAGGCCGCGCGCATGGCGCTGACCTCGGCCGCGCTGGGCGGCCTGGACGTGCGCCTGCTGGTGCCGCGCGTCAGCGACTCGCGCCTGGTCACCTATGCCGCGCGCTCGTATTTCGACGAACTGCTCGAAGCTGGCGTGCGCATCTACGAGTACGGCCCGCGCATGCTGCACACCAAGGCGCTGCTGGCCGACGACGAGGTCTGCATTGTCGGCAGCGCCAATTTCGACAGCCGCAGCTTCCGGCTGAATTTCGAGCTGTCGATGCTGTTCCGCGACCAGGCGGTGTCCGCCGAGCTGGCCGGGATGATCGACACCGACATGCAACAGGCGCAGGAAGTGCGCTTTGTGCATCGCCGTCCGCTCTGGCGCTCGCGCCTGCCCGAAGCCTTCGCACGGCTGCTGTCGCCGTTGCTCTGAGCGTCACCGGTCCCACGTGGAACCAGAGCGAGCGCGGCGCTACACTGCCGCCACTCATTGGGGAGCTCGTCATGCACTGGCTGTTTCTGCTTATGGCACTGGGTGCGCTGGTGCTGGCTTTCAGCACGCCGCACGTGTGGTTGCTGGTGGTGTCGCTATTGGTGGCGTTGCTGCTGCTGTTGTTGTGGACCCGCGGCTGGTTCGCCGCGCGCATGGACGATACCCAGCGCGACACCAGCAGCATGATCGACCCGGCCGAACTGCGCCGGCTGCGCGAGCTGGCCGAGGCCCGCAAGGCCGCAGCGCTGGCAGCATCCCGCGACGGCGAGCCGCAAGCGTAGAGAACGATGTCGTGACCACCCAGCTCAGCGTCAACGTCAACAAGATCGCGGTGGTGCGCAACTCCCGCGGTGGGCACGACCCGGACGTGGTACAGGCGGCCCGCACCTGCATCGCCGCTGGCGCGCACGGCATTACCGTGCATCCGCGTCCGGATCAGCGGCATATCCGCGCCGACGATGTGCTGGCACTGAGCGCGCTCACGCGCGAGCACGGCGTCGAATTCAATATCGAAGGCAACCCGTTTGCACCGCCGCGCGCAGGCTATCCCGGGCTGCTGGAGCTATGCGGTGGCACACGCCCGGAGCAGGTCACCCTGGTACCCGACAGCGATGGGCAGCTGACCTCCGACCACGGTTTCGATTTTGCGCAGGACACCGCGCAGCTTGGCGAACTGATCGCTGCGTTCAAGGCGCTCGGCAGCCGCGTCAGCCTGTTTGTGGATGCCGGCAATCCACATCTTGACCAGGCTGCCGCACTGGGTGCGGACCGTATCGAGTTGTACACCGGTCCGTACGCGCACGCGCATGCCAGCGGGCAGCCGCAGACCGAATTGGCCCTGTTTGCCGACGCCGCGCGACGTGCCACCGCCGCAGGCTTGGGAATCAATGCGGGGCATGATCTGTCGCAAGCCAACCTTGGCGATTTTCTCGCCGCCGTGCCCGGCGTGCTGGAAGTGTCGATCGGCCATGCGCTCATCAGCGAGGCCTTGTATGCAGGCCTGGATGCGACCGTGCGGGCATATGTGCAGCTGCTGCGCGGCGTCGGCACGCAGGCGTAGGCCACTGCGCGCGGTTTTCGTAGCGGTATTTTCCTATTCGGTGTTTGGTTTGCCAACGTTGCGCGGCGCACTGGCTGGTGGCGGTAGGCGATGCACATTGCAGCGACGCCTGCGTGCACCTTCCAAAAACTGCCAACAGAACGTGGTGAGCAGTCGGCAGATGGGTTTACGCGGCGTACTCAGAACTGGAATGCAGTGTGGTACATGCCGCACCAAGCACAAGCCGCGCCAGCTGGTTCGCTGCGCAAGCGGTGTGTCTGCAGCTCTAGTCTGTTAACCGCTCTAGGTCTGCCAAATGCTCACGCAACACCATCCTGCCGGTTGGCCGCAGACAGCCAGTGCAGGGTGGAACGCCGGCTGGCGCCACGACGGGCGATGGACACCCCGCTACTGCTGCTGAGCATCAACCCACACAGCGTGTGACCGCCGGCCCATCACGCTGCCAATGATGCGCCACGGCAAGCCAGTGAGATAGGCGAGCGGCGCTGCACTGCCTCCACATTCATCACGATGCGGCTCACGCAGCGCATCGAGAGAGCCTGCTGGTCGCCTGCACCGCACGGCGCAGGCACCTCTGCGCTCTATTGCACGAAAGCGATGCGCTCTACCTGTGCATTCTTGGCTGCTGCCAGCACCTTGGCCAGAACCGCATATTCGGCCTCCTGGTTGGCAGCGATACGTAGCTCTGGCTGATTGCCGGCCGTCTCGCGCATCTGTTCGACCAAACGCGGCTGCAGATCCTGCAAGCTCACCGGGCTGGCATTCCAGAACACCTGGCCGTCGGCATCAAGCCGCAAGGCGATCGGTGCAGGCGGCTCCAGCGGCACGCGCGGCTGGCGGGTGGCCTGCGGCAGATCCAGCGTCATCGTGCGCGTCACCATCGGCGCGGTGACGATAAAGATGATCAACAACACCAACATGACATCCACCAGCGGCGTGACATTGATCTCCGCCAGTGGTCCCCGAGTCCCTGCTGTACTGAAAGCCATGACTGCCTCCGGTGCTGTGATCGTGGGTGCTGCATGGCCGAGCATACACCTGGTAAGCCGTCATGGAATACGCATCGAGATAGGTCTCAGCACTAACGGCCTTGAGCGTGGGAGCGGGGTGTTTCTGCGAAGAACCACGTGTCCAAGCGGATGCACAGCCGATGGCATAAACGTGTGGGTTCGTGGTCCGGCCGCATGCAATGTGTTGTTGCTAACTAGCTTCCAGCTGATCGCCTAAACGTGTTGATCCGTGATGTCTGCACATCCGAGGCTGCTCTCTAGCTGGCTTTCATTGGGCTCTGCGTAACGCCAGACGTCTGTACACGCATGCACCATCCTGCCCGCATGATGGGTAACCGCCACCAACTCAACCAGCGGTGCGGATTAAGCAAAGGGAATCTCGAAGCGAGAAAGTCGCCTTCAGTTGCATTAGATGTGTACCCATCCGACGTTGCTCTCTAACTGGCTTTTAGTTGTCTCTGCGTAACGCCAGACGTCTGTACACGCATGCACAGTCTTGCCCGCATGATGGGTAATCGCCACCACCTCAACGAGCGTTGCGGATGAAGCAAAGGGGAT
Organism: Xanthomonas sp. WCS2018Noco2-27; assembly: GCF_031843525.1. Taxonomy (NCBI): domain Bacteria; kingdom Pseudomonadati; phylum Pseudomonadota; class Gammaproteobacteria; order Lysobacterales; family Lysobacteraceae; genus Xanthomonas; species Xanthomonas sp. WCS2018Noco2-27. The sequence continues at coordinate 26,286 of NZ_JAVTIK010000013.1, forward strand.
CTCGAAGCGAGAAACTCGCTTCGGTTCGCACGTATCTGCGACGAATAATCCACTGCATCAAACCGCTGCTGCAGACTCTCGGTATCTCGCACTGCAAGGCGAAGTGTCCATCTGTTGTTCGCACGCGATCGCGTCGGTGAGATCGCAGATTCGCAGGCACCAGCCCATAGGAGCAGGCACAAAAAAACGCCACCGTTTCCGGTGGCGTTGCAGTCGCGTCATGACTGTTGTGTTGCGGTATTACGGATGCGTTTACTGCTGCATGAAACCGATTTTCTTCATCTGCGAGTTCTTCGCAGCGGCCAGCACCTTCGCCATCACCTCGTACTCCGCATCCTGATTTGCATCGATGCGCAGTTCCGGCTGATTGGTCGGATCGGCCTGGACCACTTCTTCCATCTTCTGCTGCAACTGATCAACCGGCGTCGGGCTGTTGTTCCAGAACACCTGGTTGCTGGCGTCGATACGCAACTCGATCGGCGGCGGCGGCTCAGTCGTCTGCGGTGGCGGGTTCAGCACCCGCTGCGGCAGATCCACGGCGATCGGATACGTCATGATCGGCGCGGTCACAATGAAGATGATCAGCAGCACCAGCATCACGTCCACGAGGGGCGTGACGTTGATGTCGGCCATCGGCCCACGGCCTCCACCAGTACTAAATGCCATGGCTTACTGCCCCTTCACTTTGGTTGCAACAAAACCGACGTCCAACATGCCCTGACCCTGCGCGATCTTGGTGATCTCGTTGATCGTACGCATTTTGGTCGTGCGGTCGCCGCGCAGGTTGAGCGGCGGCTGCGGGGTCTGCTGTGCTGCGGTGGACAGGCGCGATTCCAGGGCTTCCTTGGAGATCGGCTCGTCGTTCCAGTACAGCGACCCATCTTCCTTGACGGCCAGAGTGATCGGCGCGGCGCGTTTCTCCGCATCTTCCTTCTGGATCAAGTTGGCCTCTGGCAGCTCCACCTTGACCTTGTGGGACATCAGCGGTGCCGTAATGATGAAGATGATCAGCAGCACCAGCATGACGTCCACCAGGGGCGTCACATTGATGTCGGCCATCGGGCCACCGCTGTTTCCACTACTGAAGGCCATAACGGGCTCCGTCTAAATCGTTGCGAAGGCGTTCTTTACTACCGGATTAGCGAACGCGCGAACCGGTGGCGAAGAAGTCGTGCAGGTCATGGGCAAAGGTGTCGAACTTGGCGATCACCGAGCTGTTGACCTTGGAGAAGAAGTTGAACGCGAACACGGCCGGGATGGCGACGAACAGACCGATCGCGGTCATGATCAGCGCTTCACCCACCGGGCCGGCAACGGCGTCGATGGAGGCCGAACCGGTTGCACCGATCTTGATCAGCGCACCGTAGATGCCCCACACGGTACCGAGCAGACCGACGAACGGCGCGGTCGCACCGACGGTGGCCAGCAGGGTCATGCCCGACTGCAGCTTGGTGCTTTCGCGGGTCACGGCCTGACGCAGGGCGCGGTCGACAAACTCCGAACGGCTCAGGCTCTCGCCCAGACCACCGGTGCTGCCTTCGGCACGCTGGTGGTGAGCAGCAGCCTGGGCTGCGTCCAGCGCGATCTTCGAGAACGGCTCGGAAGCCGGCTGTTCTTCCATGGCGCGAATCGCGTCCTGCGCATTCGGGGCATCCCAGAACGCGGTGGTGACGCGGTCAGCCGCGCTCTTCAGGCGGGTGGCGCGGAAGATGTTGATGACAGTCCAGTACCAGGAGGCGGCGGACATGGCGATCAGGGTGATCAACACGACCCAAGACACGGCAAAGTCGCCCGGGCTCGAGGTCATTTCGGTGATCAGGTGCTCGAAGCCCATCTGCGAAAGTGCGGCCGACGGATTGGAGCCCCCTGCAGCGGCGGCGATAAAGAATTCCTGCAGCATGACGCTTACCTTTGTTGTGTGTGGTGATGAAGGGTGGAGCGAAAGGAAGACAGGATCCTGGGCCGGCCGTGGCCGGCCCGTGGGATCAGTTCAGAGCAAAGTTGACCGGGACGCGGACACGTCCGGCGGCTTTCTGCCCGTTGACAGTGGAGGCGTTGAACTTCCACTTGCGTGCTGCGTCCATCGCGGCACGGTCAAGGTCGCGGTTGCGGCTGGACTTTTCGACCGACACATTGGTCACGTTGCCGCTCGCATCCACATCCACGATCAGGATGACCTCACCTTGGACGCCGGCACGGAACGCTGCTGGCGGGTACTTCGGCGGGTTCATGTTCTTGGACGAGATATCGACACTGGCGCCGATGTCACTCGGCGGTTGCGGCGGAGACGGTGGGCTCGGCGGCGTGACGATATCGCTGGGACGCGGTTCGGGAACATCGACAACCGGTGCTTCCGGCGGCGGCGGAACCGGTGACGGCTTCGGCGGCGACAGATTCTTGACCGGCGGTGGCGGCTTGTCTTCCGGCGGCGGCGGCGGCGGCGGCGGCGGGGGAGGAGGCGGTGCATCCACCAGGGTAACCATGGTGGTGCGCTCCTTCTCTGCCGGAGCCTTCGGCGCCACTGCAGGAATCAGCAACATCATCAGTGCAGTGAGGTGCAGGGCAATTACAAAAGCAATACCGATAATGCGGGCCCAGCTCAGACCCTGGTTCCCGGCATCATAGTCATGCCTGTGGATAACGAGTTGTTCCGTCATGCGCCAATGGCTCTTTCAGTGGGGGCCCGGATCACTGTGATGATCCCCAGGTTTTCGGACGGCTTTGACACCGCAGGAACTCCCAAGCTTATACCAATCCCGAGTCCTGTAACCACTAAAAACACAGGGATTTCGGGGGTTTATTTTCTTTTTTTACTTCAGGTTGATGATCTTCTTGGCGTCTTCGGGTTTTTTAACGCCCTTGGCGATCGCCTGCTGTGCGGCCTGCTTGGCCTCCGGGATGCGACCTTCCGAATGCAGCACCTTGGCCAGATTCAGATAGGTCTCGCCGTCCTTGGAAAGCGGTGCGGCTTTCTGCCAGTTCTCGATCGCCTTCGGCACGTCTTCGCCGTAGTAATAGGACTGAGCCAGCGCAAGGTATGTCTGATAATCGGGCTTGAGGATGCCTTTTTGCATACCTTCATTGATCACCGCGATGACATCCTTTTCCTTGTTCTCGGTGTTGGCGTAGATGGAATACAACTGCTTGTATTCCTTTTCTTCGGTCAACTGACCGGCTGCGCGCAGCTTGTCCATGACGCCGGCGGCCTTGTCCATCTGATCGGCCTGCATGTACATGCTGGCCAGATTGAGCTGGGCTTTCTTGTCGTTGGGCGTCTTGGCAGCCAGCGCCTCGGCGGCAGCCACGGCTTCACCGGTCTGACCGGCTTCGGCGTAGGACGCCATCAGGAGCTGGTTCCAGGTGTCCTTCGGCTCGGGCGAGGCGGCGATGGCCTGCTTCAGCACCGGAATCGCTTCCTTGTAGCGCTCGGCCTGGTATAGCGCCTGCCCCTTGAGGATCAGGTCTTCTGGACGCTGCGACTTGCTCTCGTCCAGATACTTGTCCAGCGTGGCCAGACCTTCGGCCTGCTGGTCGTCCTGCATCTGCAACTGCGCCAGCATCAGCATCGACTGGAACTGGCCGTTGTTGTCCAGCGCATTCAGGCCAATGGCCTGCTGCAGGTACTTCTTGGCGCCAGCGGTATCGTCCAGGTTGTAGGCGGCCTGCGCAGCGAGCTGGGCGGCGAGCGCCTTGTCGGCTTCGTTGGCAGCGCTGTTGGCCAGGATTTCATCGGCCTGGCTGCGCACGCCCGGGTAGTCCTCGCCCTTGTTGAAGGTTTCGATCAGCTTCTGCAGCTTGCTGCTCAACTTGGACGACGGCTTGATCGTCGGGGCCTGACGGGTCGACTGCGGGTACAGCTCTTCGGCCTTGCCGTTGCCCTTGGACTTACGCGCGGCGCGCTCGGAAGAGCGGTCCGACTGCGCGACCGCATCGGTGACGACAGCCCCGCCCAGGGACGCTGCGATGAACAGGGACAACAGGGCTTGCTTGCGGTTGAGCAGTTTCATGTTTCACCTCGGACGAGCCGCCGTTGGGCGGTACGAAAAGCGGAATGGAAGCTGTACGAAAAATCTGAGCCGGCAAACTTAGCAGAAAGTCTCAGTTCCCGAAAACGGTTTCCATGTTGTGGTGCGTCAATCGGGACAGGAGACAGTTGCTTAGGGCGGCTAACGGTAAGGCATCGGAAGTGAGCGTGCGGTGGGCACTGCACGCCGATGCGAGGAGCCGATACAGCGCCAACCTTGGCGATCTTGAATGCCCGATAGCATCGATTGCAGCGTCACCGCAGTAGGACCTAGCCGCATCGTGGGGCGCGTCCGGCCTGCCGTGCCTGCTGGTACACCGGTTCGAGCTGGTTGACGTCGGCCTGCAGCTCGCGGATGCGGTTGGTCGGGTCGGGGTGGGTAGACAGCCATTGCGGCTGACGGTTGCCGCTGGCAGCCATCATGTTCTGCCACAGCGTGACCGCCTGAGCCGGGTCGAAGCCGGCCTGCGCCATCAAGCGCTGACCGACCACGTCGGCTTCGCTCTCCTGGGTCCGCGACCCGGGCAGCAGGAACACGGTCTGCGCGGTCATGCCGCCGACCTGATTCACCGCGCTGGCCGCGCCGTCGCCGTAGGCCGCACCAGCGAGTGCGCCAATGATGCCCAGGCCGGTCTGTGTGCCGAGCTGACGGGTGATGCGCTCCTCGTGGTGGCGCGAGATCACATGCCCGATTTCGTGTCCCAGCACGGCGGCCAGTTGGTCCTGGGTCTTGGCAACGGTGAAGATGCCGGTGTTGACCCCGACCTTGCCGCCGGGCAGGGCGAACGCATTGGCCTCGTCGTCGACGAACAGCGCCGTCTCCCACTTGGTGTCGCGCCACTGCGGCGGCAACTGCGCCACCAGTGCATTGACCACGCACTGGACGTAAGCATTCTGCTTGCCGTCGGTGCTGACTTTTTCCTTGGCCTTGGTCTGCGCGAACGACTGCGCGCCCAGCTGGTCGAGCTGTTCTTGCGACACGCCACCCACCACCTGTCGGCGGCCGGTTGGCGACGTAGTGGTGGCACATGCCGTCAACGCGAGGACGGCAACAACGATCAACAACCTGGCTTTCATTCGATCCCCCTGAATCATGCGGGCCATTTTGGCAGGCTCGTCTTAACTTTTCGTCAAACGGCCTGGATCGGCCAGCAAAACGTGGCCAACGGCCATCAGATAAACGCCAATGGCGCGCTCGGCATCGCGATGTACGGGGGGACGGACGGATCGCAGGTACTGACCGCAACGGTCTGACACCGGCCGAGGCGCAGCGCTGGCTTACCCGATTCCGAAAAAGTACAGGGCAGCCAGAGCGGTGGCGTTGTTGATGCCGTGCGCGGCGATGGGCGCCCACAGCGTGCCGGTGCGCCAATACAGCCAGGCAAATGCCGCGCCCATGCCGCCGTAGATCAGCCAGAGCTGAGCGATGGCGGCCGGGCCATTGCCGCTGATGCCGGGGACTTCATGCACCAGCGCAAACAGTGCGCCGCTCAAGACGATGCCAAGCCAGGGGCGGCCGGCAGCCAGCAGGCGGCCAAACAGGACGCGACGGAACAGGAGCTCTTCGTAGGCTGGAGCGATGACCACCGCAAACAGCGCCAGGGCCAGCGGCCACTGCTGGATGGCTTCTTCCATCAGCGGCAAGTTGGTGGGTACGGGTTTGATGCCCAGTGCCGAGGCGGCCACGCTAACCAGATTGCTGAGCACAAAGACCGCGGCGGCGATCAGGGCGGTCCAGCCCCAGGTGGAGGTCCGTCGCGCAGCCGCCCGCGAGGCCGCCTGTTCGACGGACGTGGCGCGGCGACGCCAGTAGTACAGCAGCACCGCTGGGGTGGCGGTGCTGACCAGGGCGGTGAGCAATTGCACCATCACCCCGGGTTGGCCGATGGCGGCCATGACGTCGGCAGAGGAGGGCGTCAGGCCCTGCGCCTTGGCGGCCTGCGCATAGCCGATGCCACGTATCGCACCCCAGATCGCAAAGCCGGCCACGCTCAGGCTGAGCAACAGGCCGACGGCGATCAACACGTCGATCGCGAAACCGAGCAGCACGGGCGGCAGCGGGGAGCGGCCGGCCGCCGGGGGCGGTGCCGGTAGGGTGGAAGGGTCTGTGCTCATCGTCGTCCTGCGGACACCGGGTCGCCGGCACAACGCTGCTGCGTTGTGCCGGCGCGACGCGGGCGGCTCAGATATCCAGGTTGGACACCTTCAGCGCGTTGTCCTCGATGAAGTCGCGACGCGGTTCCACCACATCGCCCATCAAGGTGCTGAAGATCTGGTCGGCGGCCACGGCGTCCTCGATGCGGACCTGCAACAGCCGGCGCGTGTCCGGGTTGACCGTGGTTTCCCACAGCTGCTCGGCGTTCATTTCGCCCAGGCCCTTGAAGCGCTGCACCTGACGGCCGCGCTTGGCCTCTTCCAGCAGCCAGGCATGTGCCTGCGCAAAACTGGTGATCGGATGGGTCTTGTTGCCACGCACGATCTGCGCGCCTTCCCGGATCAGGTCGTTCAATGCCAGCGACACTTCGCGCAGCGGACGCAGCTCGCCGCTTTCGAACGCGCCCATCGGCAGCACCTGGGTGAATTCCTCGCCCATGTGCCGGCGGATGGCGACCAGGGTTGCGGCGGTGTTTTCCGTGGCCGGATCGAAGCGCAACTGGTAACGCGCGGTGCCCAGGGTGCCGCGGTTGAGCACCGCCTGCAGTGCATCCAGGGTGGGATGCACATCGCCTTCGGCTTGCAGCTGCACCACATCCAGCGGCGGCAGGTCGATCAGCGCGGTCAGCAGGGCCGGGTCGTAACGATGCGCGTTGCGGGCGATCGCCTCGTTGGCGCCGGTGTACAGCAGCAGCAGCTTCTCCAGCGCTTCGCCAGTGATCGGCGGCTCGTCGGTAGCAGGAATCAGCGCTGCGCCTTCGACCGCATTGCTGGCCAGGTAGGCATTGAGCGCCGCGTCGTCCTTCAGATACAGCTCGCTCTTGCCCTGCTTGAGCTTGTACAGCGGCGGCAGGCCGATGTAGATGTAGCCGCGCTCGATCAGCTCCGGCATCTGCCGGTAAAAGAACGTGAGCAGCAGGGTGCGGATGTGCGAGCCGTCCACGTCGGCGTCGGTCATCAGGATGATGCGGTGATAGCGCAGCTTGTCCGGGTTGTACTCGTCGCGGCCGATGCCGGTGCCGAGCGCGGTGATCAGCGTGCCGACCTGGTCGGAGGCCAGCATGCGGTCGAAGCGCGCACGCTCGACGTTGAGGATCTTGCCGCGCAGTGGCAGCACCGCCTGATTCTTGCGGTTACGGCCTTGCTTGGCCGAGCCACCTGCCGAGTCACCCTCGACGATAAACAGTTCCGACAGCGCCGGATCCTTTTCCTGGCAGTCGGCCAGCTTGCCCGGCAGGCCGGCGATGTCCAGCGCGCCCTTGCGGCGGGTCAGATCGCGCGCCTTGCGGGCGGCTTCGCGCGCACGCGCGGCATCGACGATCTTGCCGGTGATGGCCTTGGCTTCGTTCGGATTCTCCTGCAGAAACTCCTGCAGGCGCGCACCGAAGGCATTTTCCACCGCCGGGCGCACGTCCGAGCTGACCAGCTTTTCCTTGGTCTGCGAGGAGAAGCTGGGGTCGGGCACCTTCACCGACAGCACCGCGATCATGCCTTCGCGCATGTCGTCGCCGGTCAGCGCGACCTTGGCCTGCTTGGCGATGCCGTTCTGCTCGATGTAGTTGCTGAGCACGCGTGTCAGCGCGGCGCGGAAGCCGGCCAAGTGGGTGCCGCCATCCTTCTGCGGGATGTTGTTGGTGAAGCAGTACATGGTTTCCTGGTAGGCGTCGGTCCATTGCAGGGCCACGTCCACCACGATGCCGTTGTGCTCGCCGGTTACCGAGATCACGTTGGGGTGCAGCGGCGACTTCAGCTGCGCCAGATGCTCCACGAAGCTGCGGATGCCGCCTTCGTAATGGAAATCATCGCGACGGCCTTCGCCGCGCTCGTCGATCAGCGCGATCTTGACGCCGGAATTGAGGAACGACAGTTCGCGCAGGCGGCGCGCCAGGATGTCGTAGTGAAACTCGACGTCGCTGAAGATCGCCACGGCCGGCTTGAAGCGCAACGTGGTGCCGCGCTTGGTCGAGGCTTCCAGTTGCTTGAGCGGGTACTGCGGCTCGCCCAGCGCGTATTCCTGCTGGTAGTGAAACCCGTCGCGCCAGATGTCCAGCCACAGGTGCTCGGACAGCGCGTTGACCACCGACACGCCCACGCCATGCAGGCCGCCGGAGACTTTGTAGCTGTTGTCGTCGAACTTGCCGCCGGCGTGCAGCACGGTGAGGATCACCTCGGCCGCCGAGACGCCTTCTTCCTTGTGGATGTCGACCGGCACACCGCGGCCGTTGTCCGACACCGCCACCGAGCCATCCACCAGGATTTTCACCACGATGTCGTCGGCGTGGCCAGCCAGGGCTTCGTCGACGGAATTGTCGACCACTTCGAACACCATGTGGTGCAGGCCGGTGCCGTCATGGACATCGCCGATGTACATGCCGGGGCGCTTGCGGACGGCTTCCAGGCCACGCAGCACGGTGATCTTGCTGGAGTCGTAGGTGCCGTTGGGAGTAGGCGAGGTGTTCTGTTCGTCGGTCATGCGTGTGCCGTTAGCTCCACAACACGGAACGGAAACGGCAGGAGCCGCATCGCACCGTGGGAAAAGGGGGATAGCCCGTCAATTATACCAGTCGGCCCGCTCTGGCCGTCGGGCTTAGTCAGCCGCGACTTGAGGCGCGATCGTGCCGTGTTCCACGTGGAACCGGTGCAGAAGTTCGCCGGCATCGGCTAGGCCGGGCGGTGTCTCCGTCGCCGTGATCAGCACTTGTGCTGGTGCAGCGGCCAGACGCTGCAAGACGCTGGCCTGGTGGTGCCGATCAAGCTCCGAGCCGAGGTCATCCAGCGCAATCACGGGCCACTCTCCGCGTTCGTGGGCGAAATCCTCAGCTTGCGCAAGCAGACAGGCCAGCGCGGTCAGCTTCGCCTGGCCACGCGATAGCGCGTCCTTGCCGGGAAGGGCGTCGAAACGGGGTGCCCAGTCGGCGCGATGCGGGCCTTGCGAGGTGTAGCCATTCTGGCGGTCGCGTTCGCGCGCCAGCAGCAATGCATCCGCAAGCGAGACCTCATGGCGCTTCCAGCCTGGTGAAAACTCCAGTGCGGAAAGCCCCAACGACGGCGCAATCGCGGTGGCGACCGGAATCAGGCGCTCCTGCAGGCGCTCGAGGTAGCGCAACCGTCTGGAGGTCAAGGTTTCTCCTGATTCGGCAAGCTCGTGGTCCCAGGCATCCAGCATGCGCGGCTGCGCCCCCTGTTTGAGCAGGGCATTGCGCTGTTTGAGCGCTCGCGCATAGCGCCGCCAGAGCGCGAGGAAGTCAGGTTCCACGTGGAACAAACCCCAATCCAGGAACCGGCGACGCGGCTCACCGCCACCGCTGATCAAGACGTGGCTTCCCGGCTCAAATGTGACCACAGCCAACGCGGCGCACAGCGAACCAAGCTGCGCGACATCTTCGCCATCCAGCCGCCCCGTCCATTCCTGCCCGCTGTGCCGAAGCCCGGCACGTCGTGTGCGCTCTGCACCCTCACCCATGGGTTCGCGCCATTCGACGAACACTTCCAGATCGCTGGCACCTTGCTGGATGAGTCCATCGCGCACCCGCCCACGAAAGCTGCGCCCATAGGCCATCAAGTGCAGTGCCTCGAGCACGCTGGTCTTGCCTGCACCGTTGTCACCAGTCAGCAGGTTCAGGGAACTGGCGGGGTAGAGGTCGACTGTCTCGAAGCGACGAAGCCGATGTATGGACAACCGCACTACGTGCATCGATCAGTCTGCTCCGGGCTGTGATCCGGGTCCCCGGCCGGTCCGCAGCATACGTGATTGGTCCACCACCCGCGCGGTGGCACCGAGGACGCGCGACAGGACTTCCTGGGGATAAGTTGGGGACAAAATCAGCGTTTGGATGGGCGGTTGGTCTTATCCACAGGTTGCAGGGGCGAAGATGGAGGTTAAAACACAGGGTTTCGCGCCTATAAAAACCAGTTAAAACAATAGCTTGACCTACTTTCAGGCGAAATCTGGCCCTACCATCACCACCAAGCTCTTAAGTTATTTCTATTTTTTAAAGCAAAGCTTGATGTGCATAAGTCGAAAACTGCTGTTTCGAAACAGCATGATGAGAGTTGCTACGTGGACCTCGGTACGCGCCAGTGCTTCCCGCTGAACGAGTTTATTTTCCATGTGCGAATTCACGAAAGAAACGTCAGGTCAGAAATTAGACGGTCTCGCGGGTAGATGAGATTCCTACTGGCTGGCGCTGCTAGTCCTGTTGCCGACCTCACGCAGCCGAGACCTCCAAATTACTTTTTGCAATGCATCTGCATTGCATCGCTCGCAACCGGCTCCCAATCGGAGCAATGACCCATGGTGCTAGTAGCAAGGCAGTAAACATCCACAGCGCGTCCTCGCACGACCCGCGACGCAAGGACCTGCCAAACGCAGGTGCGCTCCTCGCTGATGGCGGTCAATGCTCTTGAGCTGCCCATCGGCATGCACCTTACGCGGCGTGGCGGCCCTGAGCCGATTCAAACAGCGAGGCCAGCTTTGGATCCACGAGACGGTCGGGGATGCGGGGATCTTTGCCACTGACGCGTTGGCAAGAGCTCTGCATCCATCCCCGATGGGTGGGCCTCTAACCGCCAACCTCTGACCAGAACACTGACACACGCTGTCCCATACTCCAGCGAAGCCTCATTGCGCCTTGGATGCTCGCTTGCGAGCACGAGACACAAAAAAAGCCCGACTCTCGCCGGGCTTTCGTGTTCCACGTGGAACGCAACGTCAGAGACGCAACGGCATGACCACATGGCGGGACTTCTCGCTGCTTGCCTCGCGAACCAATGCAGACGAATTTGCGTCGCGCAGCTGGATCACCACATGCTCGTCGCGCAGTGCCGACAACGCATCCAGCAGGTAGTTCACGTTGAAGCCGATCGCCAAGTCGTCCACCTTGGTGTCTGCCTCGATCTCTTCCTGCGCCTCTTCCTGCTCGGGGTTGTGCGCGCTGATCTTCAGCTGGCCCGGAGACACCTCGACGCGAACGCCGCGGTACTTCTCGTTGGACAGGATCGCAGCGCGCTGCAGCGACGCACGCAGCGCCTCGCGGTCGACCTTGACCTCACGGTCGGCGCCAATCGGAATCACTGCTTCGTAATCCGGAAAACGACCATCGATCAGCTTGGAGGTGAAGGTCACATCGCCACGCTTGACGCGGATATGACTACGACCGACTTCCAGCTCGACCTCACGGTCGGCCGCTTCCAGCAGGCGCAGCAGCTCGGTCACGCCCTTCCGCGGCACGATGATCTGGCGCTTGGCGCCGCCGGACTTCTCCAGCTCGGTTTCGCACAACGCCAAACGATGTCCGTCGGTGGCCACGCAGCGCAGCAGGCCATCGCGCAGGTCGAACAGCAACCCGTTGAGGTAATACCGCACGTCCTGCTGGGCCATTGCGAACGCCGTGCGCTCGATCAGCTCCTTCAACGCTGCTTCCGGCACGGCAACGCGTTCGGTCGCTTCAACTTCGTCCACAGACGGAAAGTCGTTGGCTGGCAGCGTCGCCAGCGTAAAGCGGCTGCGCCCCGCCTGCACGGTGACCTTGTCGCCGGTCTGCGAGATGGTGACGCGGCTGCCGTCGGGCAGGGCGCGCAGGATGTCGAACAACTTGCGCGCCGGGATCGTGGTTTCACCATCCTGCGCGTCTTCCACCATCGTGCGCGAGATCATTTCCACTTCCAGGTCCGTGCCCGTCAAGGACACCTGGCCGTCCTTCACCTGCACCAGCAGGTTTGCCAGGACTGGCAGGGTTTGACGGCGTTCGACCACATTGACCACCTGGGCCAACGGTTTGAGGAAGGCTTCGCGCTGCAGTGTAAAACGCATGTGGTTCCGTGCCCCTATGCTTTAAAAAATAATGGATAAATCAAAAGCTTGGTGGTGATGGTAGGGCCGTTTTCAGCGGATAACCACCATAACTCTCTGTTTCCAAAAGAATTTCAGCACCTGAAAGCCGTTGGACTAGTGCCCCTGGTCTGCTAGGAAAACCTGTGGATAGTTTTCCGCCCGGATTGCAGGGCAACGTTATCCACAGATTCTCCCGCATTTGACCCCAACTCATCCACGCTTTTTTCCCGGCATGCCGAGAAGGGCGTCAACGACTCACTCGCTGAGCTTGCGAATCAGCTTTTCCCAGTCCTCGCGCAGCTTGCCGTCGGCCTCCATCAGCGTGCGGATCTGCCGGCAGGCATGCAGCACGGTGGTGTGGTCACGCCCGGCAAACGCGTCGCCGATCTCGGGTAGGCTGTGCTCGGTCAGTTCCTTGGCCAACGCCATCGCGACCTGGCGTGGGCGTGCCAGCGAACGGGTGCGCCGCTTGGAGAGCAGGTCCTTCATCTGCAGCCCGTAGTAGTCCGCTACGGTCTTCTGGATGTTGGGGATGCCGATCGCCTGCTGCTGGGCCCGCAACAGGTCGCGCAGCGTCTCCTGGGCGAACTCCACGGTGATCGCACGGCCGGTGAAGTTGGCGCGCGCCACCAGCGTGTTGAGCGCGCCTTCCAGATCGCGCACGTTCGAGCGCATCTTCTTGGCGATCAAAAACGCCACATCGTCGGGAATGTCGGCACCGCGCTCGCGCGCCTTGGCCAGCACGATCGCCGCGCGGGTTTCGAAATCCGGCGGATCGATCGCCACCGACAGGCCCCAGGCCAGACGCGACTTGAGCCTCGGCTCCAGGCCCTCGACTTCGCGCGGGTAGCGATCGCAGGTCAGGATGATCTGTTGGCGGCCGTCGAACAGCGCGTTGAAGGTGTGGAAGAACTCTTCCTGCGTGCGGTCTTTACCGGCAAAAAACTGGATGTCATCGATCAACAGCGCATCGATCTGCTGGAACTGGCGCTTGAACTGGTCCATCGCCTTGTCCTGCAGCGCCCGGATCATCGCGCTGAAGAACTGCTCCGAGCGCAGATACATCACCTTGGCGGCCGGATTGGCCTGCCGCAGCGCATTGCCGGCCGCGAACATCAGGTGGGTCTTGCCCAGCCCGGTGCTTCCGTACAGCAGCAGCGGGTTATGCGCACGATCGCCTGGCTTCTGCGCCGCCTGGATGGCAGCCGCCAGACCGAGCTGGTTGCTACGGCCTTCGACGAAATTGGCGAAGGTGTAGTGCGAATCCAGGTTGCCGGCAAACGGCACGATCGGTGCAGCGACCGGCACGCTGGGCGTGGCCATCGGCGCCGGCAACGGATCGGGCGCACGGGGGCGTGAGCCCACTGCCAGCGCCACCTCGCCATTGCCGGCGAAATACGCCAGCAATTCGCGGATGCGCGGTAGGTAGCGTTCACGGACCTGGTCGACGATGAAGGCGTTCGGCGCGTACAGCACAATGCTGTCGCCGCGGTCTTCGGCCTGCAGGGGTTTCAACCAGGTGTGGACATCTTCGGGCGGGAATTCAGCTTCAAGACGTTCCAGACAGCGGGGCCAAGCATCCATCAAAGTGTGATCATCTGTTGCTGGCTGCGGCGCGCAGCAAGGCGCCGTGCACGCAGCCCGGAAGTGAAAAGAGGATGGGCCAGACTAGCACCGCAGGCAGGCTTTTCCCAGAGTTATTCACAGGTCCATCCACAGGGCGTGCGCAGGCTCACGGATGGTAAAGCAACAGGGGAGTTGACCCGGCCCGGGGCGGTCCTATAGAATTTCCGGTTCTATTCGTCTCCATCCATGCAGAGGGCCCCATGGCCACCAAGCGTACTTTCCAACCCAGCAACCTCAAGCGAGCACGCGACCATGGCTTCCGCGCACGTATGGCAACCGCCGACGGCCGCAAGATCCTGGCTCGCCGCCGCGCCAAGGGCCGCAAGCGCCTGAGCGCTTGATTGCCGCGCCGCTCTCCGCGGCCGAGGCAAGTCCTACCGTGAACGCATCGAACCCGTGCAGGCGATTTCCTCGCTCTGCGCGGGTTCGTACGCGTGCGCAATATACGGTCGTCTTCGATACCGCGCGTCGCACCTCGGATCCGCTGCTCAGCCTGCATTGGCGCACCGGCGATACGCCGCCGCGCCTGGGCATGGCGGTGTCGCGCAAGGTGGACACGCGTGCGGTCGGACGCAATCGCATCAAGCGCGTCCTGCGCGATGCCATGCGGCATCTGCTGCCCGAGCTAGCCGGTGGCGATTACGTCATTGTGGCCCGCTCCGCAGCCGCCAAAGCGACCAATCCACAGATTCGCGACGCCTTCGTGCGTCTGCTGCGCCGTGCCGGCGCATTGCCCCCACCTGCTGCGCCCGGCACAATGCCGCCCGCCAGGACGATGCACCCATCCTCCCTTTCCCCGACAGAGCCGGAACTGTAGTTCCGACTGAGCGAGTTGCTGCCCGATGAACCAGACCCGTGTTTTCCTGATCTTTGCCTGGCTGATGGTCGCGGCGCTGCTGTGGATGGAGTGGGGCAAGGACAAGGCGGCCGCCAACGCACCTGCCGCAGTCGCCACGCAATCGGTACCGGCTGCGCGCGACCTGGATGCCAGCGCGCCGGCGGCCAATGTGCCCGCCGCCCAGGCCATCCCGCAGGCAGGCGTCCCGGGCGCCGCACCGGCGGCGACCAGCACCACCGCGGCCACGCCGGCAGCCGCGGGCGCCGCGCCGGTCGTCACGCTGACTTCGGACGTGCTGCGCCTGAAGCTGGATGGCCGAAGCGTGCTGGATGCCGAACTGCTGCAGTTTCCGCAGACCAAGGACGGCACCGCGCCGGTCGATCTGCTGACCGAAGACGCTGTGCACCCTTACAACGCCACCAGCGGTTGGGCCAGCGAGCATTCGCCGGTGCCCGGCGTAGGCGGCTTCCGTGCCGAACAGCCGGGGACTGCATTCGAGCTGGCCAAGGGTCAGAACACCCTGGTGGTGCCGTTCGTCTGGAACGGTCCCAATGGCGTGTCGATCCGCCGCACCTTCACCCTGGAGCGCGGCCGCTACGCGATCTCGATCAAGGATGAAGTGATCAACAAGAGCGGTGCGGCGTGGAACGGTTATGTGTTCCGCAAGCTGAGCCGGGTGCCGACCATCCTCAGCCGCGGCATGACCAACCCGGATTCCTTCAGCTTCAACGGGGCGACCTGGTACAGCCCGCAAGAAGGCTATGAGCGTCGTGCGTTCAAGGATTACATGGACGATGGCGGCCTGAATCGCCAGATCACCGGTGGCTGGGTCGCGCTGCTGCAGCACCACTTCTTCACCGCTTGGATCCCGCAGAAGGATCAGGCCTCGCTGTACGTACTGAATCAGGATGGCCCGCGCGACGTAGCCGAACTGCGTGGCCCGGCCTTCACCGTGGCGCCCGGCCAGACCGCCAGCACCGAGGCGCGCCTGTGGGTGGGCCCGAAACTGGTCAGCCTGATCGCCAAGGAAGACGTGAAGGGTCTGGACCGCGTGGTCGATTACAGCCGCTTCTCGATCATGGCCATCATCGGCCAGGGCCTGTTCTGGGTGCTGAGCCACCTGCACAGCTTCCTGCACAACTGGGGCTGGGCCATCATCGGCCTGGTGGTGCTGCTGCGTCTGGCGCTGTATCCGCTGTCGGCCGCGCAGTACAAGTCCGGTGCCAAGATGCGCCGCTTCCAGCCGCGCCTGGCGCAGTTGAAGGAGCGCTATGGCGACGATCGCGCCAAGTACCAGCAGGCGACGATGGAGTTGTTCAAGAAGGAAAAGATCAATCCGATGGGCGGTTGCCTGCCGCTGCTGATCCAGATGCCGATCTTCTTCGCGCTGTACTGGGTGTTGGTGGAATCGGTGGAGCTGCGTCAGGCGCCTTGGCTGGGCTGGATCCAGGATCTGACCGCGCGCGACCCGTACTTCATCCTGCCGGTGCTCAACATTTCCATCATGTGGGCCACGCAGAAGCTGACGCCGACCCCGGGCATGGACCCGATGCAGGCCAAGATGATGCAGTTCATGCCGCTGGTGTTCGGCGTCATGATGGCCTTCATGCCGGCCGGCCTGGTGTTGTACTGGGTCGTCAACGGCGGCCTTGGCTTGCTGATCCAGTGGTGGATGATTCGCCAGCACGGCGAGAAGCCGAGCAAGATCATCCAGGCCAACGCCAAGTAAGTCTTAAGAAAGGTTCAAGAAGGCCCGCCGCAAGGCGGGCTTTCTGCATGCAAGCCCCTCTCCGTTTGTCGCCATTGCCAAGGACGCCGTCGTGAAGCCATCGCCGTTGCATCGCCTGTTGCTATGCGCAAGTTGCGCGGGACTGCTGGCGCTGGCCGGCTGCGGCAAGCGCGAGGCCGGTACCCAGGCATCTGCTTCGGCACCGCCGGCCAGCGGCACTGCCACTGCCGCCGCACAAACGGGCGACGCCGCCAAGGCGCGTGCGCTGATTGCACAGCTGCGCGAACAGCTGGATCGGCACCGCCGCATCATCGTGTTGCTGGCCGATGAGGACAAACAAAGCCCGCGCGATCGCGCCACCTCCAGCAGCGTGGGGCAGCAGCTGTTCCATGAAAATCTGGAACAACGCGAACACATTGCCGCCGCGTTTGAAGCCGTGCTGAGCTCGCGCGACTCAAGCCGCTTCGCTGCGATCGCCACGGTACTGGACGAAGTGGAATCGGCGCCGGATCTGTTCGATGCCGACCGCCTGGCATTTGCCGAGGTGCTGCGCGAGCTGCATGCGCGTATCGGCAAGGACTCGGCGCTGCCGGCAGTGAAACTGCATCAACGCATCGGCGAGGATCTGGAGGCACTGGACGAGATCGAGCGCAGTTACAACACCGAACTGACGCAGATTTTCAGTCGCTTCGATCGCACCCGGGCGATCGTGCCCAAGCGCGAAAAGTGGGACGACTACGTGGCGCATTTGCGCACCTTGTACACACGCGAAAAGATCCTGCGCGACCATGGTGTGGTGGAGCCGTATCCGTTCTCCGCGCGCGATAGCGACAGCGAAGTGTTCGGCCGCGATCTGCCGCCCAAGACGGTGGTGCTGACCTTCGACGACGGCCCGCACAAGGCCTACACCGAAGAGATCGTGGCCATCCTCAAACGCTACGACGTGCCCGGCGTGTTCTTCGAAGTAGGGCGGAACCTCGGCAGCCTGGACGCCGATGGCAAGCCGAAGCTGGCGCCATTGTCCAAGATCAGCCACACGTTGATGGAGGAAGGCTATGCGGTGGGCAATCACAGCCTGACCCATGCGCAGTTGTCCAAGACCACCGGCGATGCATTGCGCAGCCAGGTGCTGGATACCGACACGCTGTTGCGTGCGGTGGACGACAAACGTGCGCCGTTGTTTCGGTTTCCGTATGGCGCACGCAATGCCGAAGGGCTGCAGCTGCTGGGCGAAGCCGGCTTGAAGTCGATCATGTGGAACATCGATTCGCTGGACTGGGCCGACCCGGTGCCAGAGTCGATCGTGCAACGCGTGCTCGACCAGGTGAACAAGGAACAGCGCGGCATCGTGCTGTTTCATGACATCCACGACCGCGCAGTGAAAGCCTTGCCGCAGATTCTGGACCGGTTGATCGCCGACGGGTATCAGTTCGCCGGCTGGAACGGCCGCGATTTTTCGGTGGCGCGTGCACCCAGCGCCGTGGCCGACGCAACGGTGACCACCGGCTATGCCAAGTCGTGGGCGATCGTGATCGGCATCGACGACTACGCGCACTGGCCCAAGCTCGAATATGCGGCCAACGATGCGCAAGCGATCGCCAGCACCTTGACCGGCCCGCTGGGATTTCCGTCCTCGCAAGTGATCGTGCTGAAAAACAGCGAAGCCACGCGCAACAATATCCTCGCCGCCTTCCATGACCGGCTTGGGGAAGGGCGCGCGCAGACCAACGACCGCGTGTTCGTGTTCTTCGCCGGCCACGGCGCCACGCGCCGGCTCGCCTCCGGGCGCGACCTGGGCTACATCATTCCGGTCGACTCGGACCCGGAGCATCTGGCCAGCGATGCGATTGCGATGAGCGACCTGCAGAACATCGCCGAAAGCCTGCAGGCCAAGCACGTGCTGTTCGTGATGGACGCCTGCTACAGCGGGTTGGGTCTGACGCGCGGCGGGCCGACCTCCAGCGCGTACTTGCGCGAGAACGCGCGCCGCATTGCGCGGCAGATGCTCACCGCCGGCGGCGCCGATCAACAAGTGGCCGATAGCGGGCCGAACGGGCATTCGGTGTTTACCTGGGTGCTGCTGCAGGCGCTGGCCGGCAAGGGCGATCTCAATGGCGATGGCTTGATCACCGGGACTGAGTTGGCTGCGTATGTCGCACCGGCAGTGTCGGCGGTATCGGCGCAGACGCCGGCATTCGGCAGCCTGCCGGGATCGCAAGGAGGCGAGTTCGTATTTCAGGTGCCCAGCGGCGAAGAATTCCTGACCGCCGATACTGCGCAGTTGTCGGCCGATGCGATCGCACTTAACGGACGCGTGGACGCCGCGCGTCCTGCTGCTGCGACTACCGGCGCTGCGGTGGCGGCTGCGCCGGTCACGGTCAAGACCTTGCAAGGTGGCGAAGCCAAGCTGGTTTTGCCGACCGCAGTGAAAAGCAGCGATCGCCAACGCGCGCAGTTGGCCAACGAGCGCGGTTTGCAGTTGTACAAGGAAAAACGTTACGCCGAAGCCGCCGAACAATTTGCCGAAGCCTTGAAGCTGCGCCCGGATTTTGCGCTGGCTGCGAACAATCTTGGGTTTGTGTACTACCGCCAGGAGCGCTTTGCCGAATCGGCGCGCTGGCTTGAAAACACGCTCAAGATCGATCCATCGCGCGCGGTGGCGTATCTCAATCTTGGCGATGCCTACGCCAAGGCCGGCGATCGCGAGAAAGCGCGCAAGGCGTATTCCACCTATCTGGAACTGCAGCCGCAAGGCAGCGGTGCGGCGCAGGCGCGCGCGCAGTTGCAGACGCTTTGATGCACAGTGGCGGGCACACCATCCAGGACAGGCCTGCGCCCAGATGGACGCGTGCCAGCTAACGCCCGAGCATCGTCCACACGGCTGACGGCTGTGCAGGCATTTTGATCGTCACCCATTCGGTTCCAATCCACGCAAGAGCAGTGCCCATGTCCTCTTCCACGTCCACCATCGTTGCCATCGCCAGTGCTGCCGGAACCGGCGGCGTGGGCATCGTGCGGCTGTCCGGGCCGCAAGCGGTGCAGATCGCAACGCAGCTGGGCATTGCGGGGTTGCAACCGCGGCATGCGCACTACGCGCGCTTTCGCGATGTGCAGGGCGAGGTCATCGACGACGGCATCGCGCTGTGGTTCAACGCGCCACGCAGCTTTACCGGCGAAGACGTGGTGGAGCTGCAGGGGCACGGCAGCCCGGTGGTGTTGCGCCAACTGGTTGCACATTGCGTTGCACTGGGGGCACGCCAGGCACGCGCCGGCGAGTTCAGCGAACGCGCGTTTCTCAACGGCAAACTCGATCTGACCCAGGCCGAAGCGATTGCGGATTTGATCGCTGCCGGCGATGTGCGTGCGGCGCGTGCCGCGCGGCGCTCGCTGGACGGTGTGTTCTCGCGCCGCGTCGATGCAGTGAGCGACAGCCTGACGCGCTTGCGCGTGCATGTGGAAGCAGCGATCGACTTTGCCGACGAACCGCTCGATACATTGGGCGGTACGCAAGTGCGCGAAGGATTGCAGCAGGCGCGCACATTGCTGGCGCAACTGCTGCGCGATGCAGAACGCGGGCGCAAGCTACGCGACGGCCTGCATGCCGTGTTGATCGGCCCGCCCAACGCGGGCAAGAGTTCGTTGCTCAACGCGCTGGCCGGTAGCGATCGCGCCATCGTCACCGATGTGGCTGGCACCACGCGCGACACCTTGCATGAAGCGATCCAGCTCGATGGCTTTGAATTGACGCTGGTCGATACCGCCGGCCTGCGCGATGGCGGCGATGCAATCGAACGCGAAGGCATGCGCCGCGCGCGTGCCGAATTGCAGCGTGCCGATCTGGCGCTGGTGGTGCTCGACGCACGCGACCCGCAAGCCGCGCGCGATGCGATTGGCGATGCCATCGACGCCGTTCCGCGCCAGCTGTGGATTCATAACAAATGCGATCTGCTGGACAACAGCGCACCGCTGCTCGATACCAATGCAGTGGCGGTTTCGGCAACCACCGGCCAGGGATTGGAACAGCTGCACACCCGCCTGCGCGAGCTCGCGTTAGGCGATGGCGTTGAAAGCG
This sequence comes from Xanthomonas sp. WCS2018Noco2-27, assembly GCF_031843525.1. Classification (NCBI taxonomy): domain Bacteria; kingdom Pseudomonadati; phylum Pseudomonadota; class Gammaproteobacteria; order Lysobacterales; family Lysobacteraceae; genus Xanthomonas; species Xanthomonas sp. WCS2018Noco2-27. The sequence continues at coordinate 46,562 of NZ_JAVTIK010000013.1, forward strand.
TGGACGGCGAATTCTCCGCACGCACCCGGCACGTGGATGCATTACGACGTGCCGAGCAACATGCGGATGCGGCCGATCTGGAACTGGGATTCGAACAACTCGAACTGGCCGCCGAAGAGCTGCGCCTGGCGCACGCAGCGCTGGGCGAGATCACCGGCAAGCTGAGCGCCGATGAGTTGCTGGGCAAGATCTTTTCGAGTTTTTGTATCGGTAAGTGAAGCGCCTCTGCGCGATGCGCCGCCAAGAGCCGCGTGAGCCGACTAATAAAAATCCGGCCTTTTCAGGCCGGATTCGTAACGCACACAGTGATGCGACACTTTAAAAGTCGTAGCGGGCAGTCAACCGGAACGAGCGCGGCGTCTGATAGTTCTGATCGTTCAGATAGTTCGGGCTGATCACATCACGCGAGGCTTCACTGAACTCGTCGTACTCGGTGACTCGGTCGTTGTTGAACAGGTTGAACACGTCGAGCTTGATGCGCAGCTTGTTATCGGCCCAGTTGGGCACATAAGCGGCGGCCAGATCGAAAGTCCAGGTCCACGGCGTGCGACCTTCGTCGCCACGTTGGCGTAACACGCGGGTACCGTCTGCGTTCAAGCAATAGAAGCTCGAGCCGCTGTAGCCGCTCAGGGTGCCCTGGTCAGGCTGCGGGATATCGTCCAGCGGGATATAGCCCTGGCAATTGATCGGGCGCCCGGACTGCAGGACCAGATTTCCGCCAAGCTGCCATTCCGGCGTGATCGTATAAGCACCGAACAGCTTGAGCGTGTGCTGACGATCGTTCGGGGTCGGCCCATAGGTGCCATCGGTGAACAGGCGGTGGTCGAAGTCCTGGGTGAGGCCGGCGTCCTCCTGTTCCAGCGTGGAATTGACGTAGCCTTCCACGTTGCCGCGTGTCCTGGCGAACGTATACGAGCCCTGGAAGTTGAACTTCTCGCCAGTGCGCTCCCAGAAGAACTCCAGAGCGGTATGCAGGCGGCGATATTCCGGCAGGCCAAGATACGAGGCCGGCAAGGTCGCCAGTTCTAGTTCGCCATCGCCATTGAGATCGACGTTGATGGTCACATCGCTGCCGGGATTCAAGAAGTAGCAGCTGGGCACCGAGCCCGGATCGAAATCCGGAAAGCCATTATCCGCTGCCCAATCGATCCACGGATTGGTGGTGCAGGTGTCGTCCATCCCGGACTTCACTTCGCGGCGGATCATGCGTACACCGGCCATCCAGTTTTCCGTCAACTGCAGTTGGCCACCGAGGATGATCTCGTCCTGGTACATCGGCGACAGGTTGGTGGACGCGACAGAGGCCGGATTGGGCGCGGTGAGCGAGCCATTGGTCTGGGTCTGGCCGATTTGCGCGCCTTGGCCCACCGGCGTGCCATCGGCTTCGCTCCAGCCATTGACGAAGTACCAGTTGGACACGGTCGATTCGGCGCCGGTGGCGCGAATACTGGAGTTGGTCGCCACCGGGATGTAATAGCGGCCTGCGGTACCGAACAGCTTCAAGCTGGAATCGCCCAGCACATCCCAGGAGAAGCCCAGGCGCGGGGCCATTTTGTAATCGGATTCGATCCAGGCAATACCATCGCCGTTCTTGTTTTCGAACTTCTCACCACGCAAGCCGAGCACGGCGAGGAAGTTTTCGGTGACCTGCCAGTTGTCTTCCAGATAAAACGCGCTATTGATGTTTTCGTAGCTAGAGCTACTGGTCTGATAGACACGCGAGCGTGCGTACAGCGCATTGCGCGGAACCAGCTGGCCGTTGACCGTGCGACCAGGCCGGCCCGCGAACGCACCGGTGGCCACCGAAGTACCGGGCACCGTGTAATACGCCCAGTTGATGCCACCGGCGTAGGTCCGGCCACGGTGACTGGATTCGTACTTTTCCTGATCCACGCCGAAGCGCAGCCGGTGATCGCCCAGTACCCATTCGCCATCGACACGGAACGCCTTGCGGATGTCCTCGTCCGGCTCTGCGTCGGCGTCGGCGATGGTGGAGATCGTGCCCGGGTTGCAGCCGATGTAACGGTCGATCACGCTGGTGGTCAGGCCGAAGCTATAGGCCCACGGGCATTCGCTTCCGGCCGGGTCAGCCGGCAGGCGGGAGTCGATCAGATTGCTCAGGTAGCCGTATTGCGCCGACAGTGTGAAGTTGTCGGTGAAATAGCCGGTGTACTTGAGGATGCCGATCTTGCCGCCGTTTTCCATCTCGTACTGTTCGATCGGCACTTCGTGCCGGCCAACGTTGTAACGGTTATCGCCGTTGGCGTCGGTGGCGTATTCGTACGTGCGGTATTTGGTCTTGGCCTGGTTGTAGATGCCGGTGAATTCGACCAGGTTACTGTCGTTGATATACCAATCGAGTTTGACCATGCCCTGCGGGGTCGTGTCACTGACGCGCCGGCTGGTCAGCGCGTAGAAGTTGTCTTGGCTCTCCTGGCGGCCTTCCACCATTGCAAAGAAGAACAAGCGGTCCTTGATGATCGGGCCGCTGGCATAGGCAGAGTAAATGGTGCTGTCGAACTGATCGTCGCTGCGGTACTGGTACAACGGGTCTGCCGCATCAGGGTCACGCTCGCGGACGTTTTTACCTGCCGCAGCGCCCCAGTCCGGCGCCCATTCCACGCTGCCGCCGTAGTGCCATTCGTTGGAGCCTGCCTTGGTGACGATGCTGACGATGCCGCCCAGCGAGCGGCCGTATTCGGCGCCGTACCCACCGGTTTTGACCTGCAGCTGGCCGATGCTCTGGAACGGCAGATTGGCGAACGACAGGAACGTGCGCATGTTGGTGACGTCGAAGCCATTGATGTAGTAGCCGTTCTCGGCCACCGACGATCCGCCGAACGAGGCAAGGTTGCCCGCACCCAGCCCGCTATCGCCGCGAACCGCGCCAGGCGCGAGCAGCGCGACCGAAGAGACGTCGCTGGCCACCGGCAGCGAGACCATCTGCTCGGCAGTGAACACGGTGGTCGATTCCACCGAGGAAACGTCGATGGGGTTGAACGCTTGCGCGCCCACCACTTCGATCCGGTCAAGCGTTTTTGCCTGACTGCCGAGCATCACTTGCGAGCCGCTGCCAACCTTGACCTCGACCTCGCGGGTCACTCCATCGGAGGTGATGATGTACTTGCCCGGAGGCAGCTGGCTGAAGGTGAATCTGCCATCTGCGGCGGCGGTCGCCGAGCGGCTCACGCCCGTCTGCGGGCTCTGGATGGCGATGGTGCTGCCGGGCTGCCCACTACCGAAAATGGAGCCAACCGCGCTCTGCGCCTGCACCCCACCGATGACGCACATGCCCAGCGCCAGGCTCAACGCGCTGCGCTTGATGTTGCGCGATAACGAACTACGAACCCCTGGACGCGTCATTCCTCTCTCTCCTGATGAATTCGGTCACGGATACTGCAGACGTGGGACTCGACTGCGAGCGCAGTCGAGGGGGAGCTGGGTTTCAGGGCACGATGTCGACAACCTGAACGGATGTCACATTCCTGAAGCCTGTCTGAAGATTAATCGAAGATGTACGGAAATGTCATCATCCGGCAACGATTGCCGAATTCAGTGCTTTTGGGCCGAGATTCGGACGCGCAGATGCTGTAGGGGAATGAAGTATTCAGCCGTGAGGTCCAGCGCTGGACAGGCGGCAGCGCTGTGGGGTGCCGGGTCATCTAAGCGAAGCGATGCCAGGACCCGTGGCATGCAGCGTCAGACGCCGTAAGACAGGCGTCGCGCTTGCCAAGGCGGTGTGTGGATCCCCGATCGCCACGGTCACTGCATGATCAAGAAGGCGTAGCGCGCCGATAAGGGCTGCAAGGCCGCTTCAAGACTCCGTTGAGAAAGCGCAGGTGCTGCTGCACCCCGGGTTATTGGAGCGCCTGCCGCAAGGTCCACGATGCTGCCCAGCCTGGCGCCGGTTCTGCGTGCTCGGGCGGTAGGCCTGCTGCGGTAGGTCTGCTTTGGTCCGCGTACCAGTGGCGCATAGGCCCACGCTAAGGCACAGTTTTCCGCGTTCCTCGTGCATGACGCGGCTCTTCGCTTTGTTGGTGTCGCACGCGCATCGGCCGCAGATCGGTGGGCTGTCGCCGGCCGACGTTCGGTAAGACCGCTGCGCACAGGCCAGCGCACTTCAGGCCGGCATGGCCGTTCCAGTCAAACAGGGCAATGTGCGCTGTTGTCTACATCGCGCCCGGCAACACTGTCTGCAAAGCCGCTGTTTCCGCTGCGCATGTGGCCGAATCCGCAGGCTTGGCCTCTGCGATTTCGCGGCGTGCAGCGATCAGATCCTTTTCAAACCCCGCGTTGCCGTGCAATGCGGCGACGGTGGCCGCGCCCATCATTCGGCCTTGCAGGACATCGCTTTGCCAGTGCACGTTGCAGACCAGGCGGCTGTCGCCGAAGGCGCGGCCGCGTGCCAGGAGCGCATTGCGTTGGGCGGGAGCGATCTCGGACAGGATCAGGCCCCAGGTCCAGCCGATGGCGGTGTGGCCGGACGGGTAGGAGCCGTTCTTGCGCAGTGCCGCATCGTCAGCCGGGGTGCACATCGGCTGAGCGTTGCGCATGAACGGGCGCGGGCGCTGATAGCGCGCCTTGGCGGCGCTGGTACTGCTGCTGGCGTCGCGCATGCTGCGTTCGAGCAGGCGCAATAGATGCGGCGTGCTGGTCTGGTCGATCTGCACGCCCAGTGCGCAACTGAAATGGGCGGCGGCGTCGGGAAAGCTCAGCACCGCGTCGCGCGCAGCCAGATCCCAGCGCGGTGTACCGCGCAGCGCGAGCATGGCTTTGGCGATGGCCTCGTCGTTGGCGAGCGCGGCGCTGCCGTCCTGCGGCGGGGGCGGCACCAGCTGCAGGCTGTCGGGCAGCTGTTGTTTTTCCAGGTATCCACGCGCGTCGGTGGCGAGCACCGAGTCCGTCGGCTTTGCCGGTTGCCGGGCACTGGCCACGCCGCTGCCGATCACCAAGGCAGCAATGGCGACGCTTGCCAGCGTGCGTTGCGAGTGGCGGGCGATGCGGTGGGCCATGGACGATTCCTCGAAAGCAGTACGACGAGAAGAGTCGCGCAGATTACGACGTACAGATGACACGCGCATGCCAGCACAACGCAGCGACAGCGCGGCATGCGCAGCAGCTGTCTCGGCACTGTCATCTGAGCGTCGCATCGACGCAAGACAGCTGTCGCACGCTTGCCGTCATCTTTTGACTCGTCCCCCACGCCACTCATGCCCAAGACCCATCTCTTAAGTGCTGCCGTTCTCACCGCGCTTGTGTTGTCGCCGGCCGCGCATGCCGCCGATACGCCGGCCGACGTGTCCGCCGACACCGGCTCCACCGTGCAGCAGCTCGATGCGGTGTCGGTGATTGGCCAGGGCGAAACGCGTCAGGTGCAGCGCATCACCCAGCAGGACATTCCGGTGCTGCCGCCGGGCACCAGCATCCAGAAGCTGCTCAATCGCATGCCGGGCGTCAACGTGCAATCCAACGATGCCTTCGGTGCCAATGAAGAATCGCAGACGATCAGTCTGCGCGGCTTCAACGGCACGCGTCTGGGCTATACGCTCGACGGTTTGCCGCTGGGCGATAACGCCTATGGCAACTACAACGGCCTCAACATCAGCCGCGCGTTGATCGCAGAAAACTTTGGTGGCGTGGAGCTGGCCTCGGGCATCGGTGCGTTGGGCACGGCGTCCACCAGCAACCTCGGCGGCACCATCCAGTACTACTCGGCCGACCCGTCCAGCGTGTTCGGCGGGCAGGTCTCGCAGACGCTGGGGTCCGATGCCAACCGTCGCACCTTCCTGCGCGTGGATACCGGCGATTACAACGGGTTTTCTGCGTATCTGTCGGGCATCGAAGCCACCGCGGACATGTGGGCGCGTCCGGAATCGCCGACCACCACGCGCCAGTTCAACGCCAAGGGCGTGTACCAGTTCGACGGCGGCAAGCTGACTGCGTTCGCCGATACCTCGCGCACCTCGCAGGCCGACTATTCCTATCTGTCCAAGAGCGGCATGGCGCGTGGTCTGGGCTGGGACTGGAATCTGTACGCGCCGGATTGGAACCGTGCACTGGCGGCCGCGTACTGCGCGCCGGCCACGCGCAATGCCGCACGCTGCGGCTTCAGCGGTGGCGTGGATAACGTCGACGATGCGTACTACCAGAGCCGTGCGCTGCGCGACGACGATCTGTTCTATGTCGCCGGCGACTTCCAGCCCAACGATGCGATCAGCCTGCACACGCAGGTGTATCACCATGAAAACAAAGGGCAGGGCCATTGGTGGTCGCCGGGCCAGGCCTCCAATCCGGGCACACCGCAGGCACTGCCGATCTCGATCCGCAGCACCAACTACTGGATCAACCGTACCGGCGGCATCGCCTCGCTGGGTTGGGATCTGGGCCCGCATCATCTGGAAGCCGGGCTGTGGTACGAGCGCAACCACCACGATGTGGAGCGCAATTTCTACTGGATCACCGGGCCGGTGGACGACGACAAGTTTCTGCAAAATCCCAACCGTCGGCTGTTCTCGCAGAACTACGTGATCACCACCCGGCAGTTCTACGTGCAGGGCAACTTCAAGTTTCTCGACGAGCGCCTGAGCCTGGATCTGGGCATCAAGAGCCCGAGCACTGAAATGACAGCACGCGAGACGCCGGGCATTGCGGTGGAAGCGCCGGTGGCCACTGGTTCGATCAAGGCCAGCGAGTCGGTGCTGCCGCAGATCGGGCTGGGTTATCGCCTTGCCGAAGGCCAGGAAGTGTTTGCCTCCTACGCAGAAAACATCGCTGCGTTTCAGGGCGGCGGTGCCGGTGGTCCGTTGCTGGTGACGCAGGCTTCGTTCGATGCCAGCGTCGGTGCGCTGGAGCCGGAAAAGTCGCGCACCATGGAAGCCGGTTACCGCTTCGTGCGTGATCGCTTCGAGGCCTCGTTGGTCGGCTACGACGTCACCTTCGACAACCGGCTGCTCTCGCTCAATCCCTGCGCCAGCATCCAGCAGGGCACCACGCCGGCCTGCACCACGCGCTTCTTCAACGTGGGCTCGGTGAGCAGCCGCGGTGGTGAACTGACGGTGATCTGGAAGCCCACCAGCTACCTGCAGTGGTACAACTCGGCCTCGATCAACCGCTCCACCTACGACGACAACTACGTGCAGAACGGGGTGACCATTGCCACCGCGGGCAAGACCACGGTGGATACGCCCAAGCGCATGTTCGCGAGCGAAATCGCCTTCAATTACGCCGGTTGGAACGTCAACCTGCGCGGCAAGTACACCGGTGAACGCTTCTATACCTATACCAACGATCAGGGCTTTGGCGGTTACACGTCATTCGATGCCGGTGCCGGCTATGAGTTCGGCCAGGTCAGCGTGCTGCAGTCGCTCAAGCTCTCGCTCAACGTCACCAACCTCACCGACAAGCGCTACGCCTCCAACCTCACCGCGTTCGCCAACAGTGATCCGAATGGGCGGCAGTTGGCGTTCCACGCCAGTGCGCCGCGGCAGGTGTTTCTGACGCTGGATGCCAAGTTCTGAGGACGGGATTTGGGAGTGGGAAATCGGGAATCGGGAATCCTAACAGCGGGTCTGGTTGCTGCTGATTGATTTCCGATGTTGATCGACGTGAATAGTCTTAGAGTGGCTGGCACCACCTAGTGAGTGATTGTCGGGCGGGCGCGGACGATGCGGAGGAAGCGGGATGCACGGGCGTGCATCTCTGCTTGATCGTCGGCCAAGCTGGCCTGGCGATGACGCGGTGGTGTTGATGGCTGCTTTTTCGTTGGAGAGAGGCATGATGCAGTTCCACCGTGCGTTGGTGTTGGGAGCGATGATGGTCGGCATGAGCGGGCCCGTTTTGGCCGAGGCGCCGTTGGCCAACACGGTGCAGATCTTTGCGCACCGTGGCGCCAGTGCGTTGCGTCCGGAACACACCTTGGCCTCTTACGCCAAGGCGATCGTCGATGGCGCCGATTTTGTCGAACCAGATCTGGTGTTGACCAAAGATGGTGTGCTGGTGGCGCGCCACGAGAACGAGATCGGTGGCACCACCGATGTGGCCAGCCACCCGGAGTTTGCCGCGCGCAAGACCCGCAAGACCATCGATGGGCAATCGATGGAAGGCTGGTTCACCGAAGACTTCAGCTTGAACGAGTTGAAGACGCTGCGCGCGCGCGAGCGGCTGCCGCAACTTCGTGGCACGCGCTGGGACGGGCAGTTTCAGATCGTGACCTTCGACGAGATCATCGATTTCGTCGCGGCCGAATCTGCCGCAACCGGGCGCATGATCGGGCTGATTCCGGAGATCAAGCATCCGAGTTATTTCAGTGCGCTCGGTTTGCCGATGGAAGACAAGGTACTGGCCACCTTGCACGCGCATGCGTATACGCGCACGGCGCCGGTGGTGATCCAGTCGTTCGAGACCGGCAATCTGCGGTACCTGCGCGGCAAGATCGGGCGACAAAGCAACATCCGCCTGCTGCAGTTGCTGGGTGGCGCGCAGATGCCGTTGCCCGATGCGGGTGAGGGCGACGCACCCGGCACCTATGCGCAATTGATGACCCCGGCCGGGCTCAAGCAGGTGGCCAGCTATGCCGATGCGATCGGGCCGGATATCCGCGCCATCATTCCGCTGGATGCGCAGCAACGGCTGGGTACGCCGACCAGCCTGGTGCGCGATGCGCATGCAGCCGGATTGCAGGTGCAGCCGTATACGTTCCGTCCGGAAAATTACTTTCTGGCCGCCGATAACCGCAGTAGCGGCGCGGTGACCGAGCGTAACGACGCAGGTGCCTTGGCCGAGCTCAAGACCTATCTGGACACGGGCATCGATGCGTTCTTTGCCGATGACCCTGGCCTGGCGCGGCGCGCATTGCGCGGGCAAGCACCGCGATAGGTAGCGCGTTCGTAGGAGCGCGCTTGAGCGCGACGGGCATCACCGGGATAGCTGCATCGCGCGCGGGCACACTCGCGCGGGATGCGATGACGACGCACTTCGCGTTGCAGCACCGCTCACGTTGCGTGATCCTCGGACACCTATCGTGCCGGGCATCGTCGGTAACGCCCCGTCGCGCGCAGGCACGCTCCTACGTAACGCGGTGTAGCGGCCCGATTGGTTGGATGTTGACCTTACGAGAGGCGCTACTTGCCTTCGCGAGACGTGCAGCACCACGTTTGTAGGAGCGTGCCTGCGCGCGACGGGCATGAAGCGGAAAGCAGCAGCGCGCTACAACCCGTTTGTACGCAATGCGATGACGATGCATTTGGCGATGCAACACCGCTCTTATGTTGCAAGGCCCTCGGGTAACTACCGTGCCGGGCATCATCGGGAATGTCCCGCGCGCGCAGGCACGCTCCTACGTGATTGGGCAGAACGCCATTGATTGGTCTGATGTTCGCCTGACGAGATGCGCTATGTGCCCGGCGGGCGCTCGCGAGGTGGGAAATGCAGCGACCACGGTTGTAGGAGCGTGCCTGCGCGCGACAGGGCGTTACCAGAACGGCACACGTCGCGCGCAAGCACGCTCCTACGGGAGCTCAGCATCGTTTCGATCATCGTTTCATGCAGGCACTAGGTACCTGGCGGGCGCTCGCGCGGCGGGAAATGCAGCACCACGTTTTCCGAGCCGTCGTCCTGGCGTTGCCACAGCACCGGTACCTGACGCGGCGGCGGCGGTTCCAGCATCGCGTGCTCGGCGTCGCGCACTTCCCAGGCGGCGTCTTCGTCCTCGTCTTCCCAGCTGTAGCGCGGCTTGGCTTGCTGCGGGTCGCGCAGGCGTAGCAGCAGCGCGGCGATCAAGCCGGCCACCGCGCCGCCCAGATGCGACTGCCAGGACACCCCGGCTTCGTGCGGCAGGATGGTCACCAACATGCCGCCGTAGAATAGGAAGGCGATCATGCTGGTGGCGATGGCCGGGCGGTCGCGCCGTAGCAGGCCCAGCACGAACACCAGAAACATCAGGCCGTGGGTGACGCCGCTGGCGCCCAGGTGGCGGCTGCCAGGCTCGCCCAACAGCCACGCGCCCAGCCCCGAGCCCAGCCACAGCAGCGGCAATGCCATGGCGGTGGCGCGCGGGTACACGCTGCCGGCCAAGGTGCCCAGAATCAGCAGCGCTGCCGCATTGGCGCCCAGATGCGCGAGCGAGCCGTGCAACAGCGGCGCGGTGAGGATGCCGATCAGGCCGTCGGCCTGCAGTGGCGCGACCGCCCAGGCGCGCCAGTCGAACATGCCTTGCGCGGTGAACACCGCCACCAGCAGCAACACGGCGGCCAGGCTGATATTGAAGGCGCGCAGGACCCGCGAGCGGTCCACGCGGCTCTGGGTGGTGGTATCGGAGGCAACAGAATGCGGTGTCATACATTCACGGATGGCGGCGTGGTTTTGCCTTTGCAAGCCCCGCGAGCGCGGGATAACCGGATCCGGCGACGGGACAATCCCGCCGCCTGCCGGGCTGATGCAACGCCCGGCAGGCAGGCCGCGGCGGCAGATAACTGACCGCAGATGATCGGGTGGCAACCAGGGCGCGGCGCCGATGTTCCGGTATCGCCTGTGGTGCGCTGCGGCCCAGCCGAGCAGTGGGCGGCGTAGCCACCGATCAAGGCCGAAGACCACGACCGGCTCAGTGGCAAGAGACGAAGCGAAACCGCGGCGTCCCTTGCACCACCATCTGCAGCAAAGCACACCTCCGATTCCCGATTCCCTGCCGGTCAGTGCCCAGCCGGCTTGGCCGGGCGCAACAGGCTCAGCATGATGGTGGCCACCAGGATCGTGACCACGACCGCCAGCGAGACCAGCACCGGGATCTTGTACAGATCGATGATCATCATCTTGGTGCCGATGAACACCAGGATCACCGCCAGGCCGTACGGCAGCAGGTGGAAGCGGTCGGCCATGCCGGCCAGCAGGAAGAACATCGCGCGCAGGCCCAACACCGCAAACACGTTTGAGGTCAGCACGATGAACGGGTCGGTGGTGATCGCAAAGATCGCCGGGATGCTGTCCACCGCAAAGATCACATCGATCACTGCAATCAGGATCAACACCACAAACAGCGGGGTGAACCAGCGCTTGCCATCCTTGATCACGCTGAGCAGGTTGCCGTGGTACTGCGGGCTCAGGCGCAGATGGCTGCGCATCCAGCGCAATACCGGGTTGGTCTCCAGATCCGGCTCCTTGCCGGCGGAAAACCACATCTTGATGCCGGTCAGCAGCAGAAACGCACCGAACACGTACAGCAGCCAATGGAACTTGGCCAGCAGCATCGAGCCGGCGAAGATCATGATCGCGCGCAGCACGATGGCGCCCAGTACCCCGATGATCAGCACGCGCTGGCGCTGTTCTTCGGGCACGCCGAAGTAGGTCATGACCATCAGGAACACGAAGATGTTGTCGACCGCCAGCGATTTTTCGACCAGGTAGCCGGTCAGAAACTGCAGCCCGATCTGATCGGCCCGCGCATCGCCCATGGTGCCCTGCAGGTACCACCACAGCCCGGCATTGAAGGCCAGCGCCAGCAGCACCCAGCCGATGCTCCACCAGGTGGCTTCCTTGAAGGTGACCTTGTGGGCGCCGCCATGGCGCATCAGCACCAGATCGATCAGCAGCGCGGCGATCACCACCGCCCCGAAACCGCCCCATAACCAGACATTGCCAATGGTTTGCATAAAAGAATCCCGAAAAGTGAAACGACCTGGACAGCCGGTTGGGCTGAGGCCTTGTGACACGGAAATCGTGGATTCCGGGTGACGGACCTTCGCCTGCGCGGCGAAGGTCTCGCTCGCAACCGGCCAGACCGGTTGCCGTTGCACCGGAGCGTCTGCCGGAGCAGGACTCGTAATGACGGCGACAACGTTGGGAGCTACTCCCCTTCTGGGGCCGATTCTGCGTGCCGGGGACGGGCACGTCAATCCAGCCGGATACAATAGGCGAATGAATACTCCTGTCCCCGTCGTCCGACTCAAGAATGCGTGGCGTTCCAGCCACCCGTGGATCTTCCAGAAGCTGGTCGAAAAGCCCATCGCCAAGCCCAAACCCGGCACCATCGTCGATGTGGTCGGCGTGGATGGGGAATGGATCGGCCGCGGCTTCTACAACGGCCACTCGCGCATCGCCGTGCGCATCCTGGAAACCGACCAGTCGGTGCCGGTGGATGCGGGCTGGTTTTCGCGCAAGATCGCCGCGGCGGTAAGCCTGCGCCGCGACTGGCTCAAGCTCGACGGTGTCTCCGATGCCTGGCGCGTGGTGCATAGCGAAGGCGACGGCCTGTCCGGCCTGGTGGTGGACCGCTACAGCGACCTGGTGGTGGTGGAGTTCTTCGCCGCCGGCATGTTCCGCCATCGTGAGTGGATCTACGAGGCGCTGCGCGAGCAGTTCCCGGGTTGCCGCTTCCACAGCTTTGCCGACGAACACGTGCAAAAGCAGGAAAGCTTCGACTTCCACAGCAACACCACCACCGAAGCGTCCGTGATCACCGAGCACGGCATCAAGTTCCGTGCCGACCCGGCCGGCGCGCACAAGACCGGTTTCTTTGCCGATCAGCGCGACAACCGCCAGTGGCTGAGCGAGCAGGTGGAAGGCAAGACCGTGCTGGATCTGTGCTGCAACACTGGTGGCTTTGCGGTGTATGCGGCCGCGCGCGGTGCGGCCGAGGTGCTGGGCGTGGATATCGACGAAGACGTCATCGCCATTGCCAAGGGCAACGCCAAGCTCAACAACGTGCGTCCGAAATTTGTGCAGGCCGATATCTTTCCGTGGTTGCGCGATGCGGCCAATCGCGGCGATCAGTTCGATGTGGTGATCCTGGACCCGGCCAAGATGACCCGCGACCGCGAGCAGGTGATCCCGGCGCTGAAGAAGTACCTGGACATGAACAAATTAGCGCTGGGCGTGGTCAAGCCCGGTGGCCTGTTCGCCACCTTCTCGTGCACCGGCCTGGTGGCCGAGCAGGAGTTTCTGGACATGCTGCGCCGCGCCTCGTATTTCTCCGGCCGCACCATCCAGATTCTGAAAGTGGCCGGTGCCGGTCCGGACCATCCGTTCATGGCGCACGTGCAGGAATCGCGCTATCTCAAAGCGGTGTTCTGCCGCGTGATGTGACAGCGGTGGTGATGAGGCAGCGGGCGATGCGTAGCGCCCGCTGCGTGGTTTGGCACCGGCGGCGGCATTGCAGTCGTGGCGGCCCGATGACGGCGCCGCTGTGTGGTTGCGTTGCACTGCAGGTAAGCGGTGCAAGGTGGGTGCTCGCATCTGCCGCCGCAGCGCGTGGCGTGCGCTGTTCCATGTGGTGCAGGTGAGGCGGTACGGTCATCGTCATCGCGCAGCGGATGCAGGTCTGTGCACGATGGCAATGGGTGATGGCAGCGCACTGCAGCCGGGACTTCAACGCAGACATTCACTAGGGAGCGCCAGCCGATGACGTCCAGCGACGAAGACGAACGCAAGGCCTTGCGCCGGTTGCTGCGCGAGATCGAGCGGCCCAATGCCAGCCTGCTGGCCAGCAACTGGCCGGTATTCGGCGTGTGGCTGCTGTTTTCCGGGGCGTTCATGTATCTGTTCCAGACCGGCACCGGCTCGCCGCTGCACCCGTTGCTGCTGGCGCTGGGCTCCACCTGTCTGGGCGTGTTCGGCGCGTGGATCGTGTTCCGCTCGGTGTGGGCGCGGCAATGGCCGCATGTGCGCGAGCACATCGATGTGGAAAGCCTGCGCGCACGGCTGGCCGAACTCGACGATTGAGCCTGCGTTGGACGTGCAGCGTGCACGGCAGCGTCGATGTGCAGTGCTGGTGTGCCTGCGGCCATAGCGCTGCAGGCAAGCACACGCCTGCATGCGATCGCTCTCAAACCCACTCGTCACACAGGACCACGCACTGCTTTCAACACCTTGCAGCTGTGGTACGTGACGTGGTCAAAACAGACAAACCAAACGCGACGTGCACAGGCCGAACAAACCACACTTGCCAGTGACGCGCGCAAGCGGCGTGAGCGTTGCGTGCGTCCACCGATGGCCGTCCCTGGCCTGTGTGTAGAGTCTTCTTGCGCTGATGCGCAGCTACTTGCTGCAGCTGCGCAAGATCACCAGCCGGCTGGCCGCGCGGTGATTTCCGGCACCGCCTGGCGCAGGTCTGCACCAAACTCCGGGTTGGTCATCGTGGCCGGATCGACAAACCCGTAGAACACGCCCTGGGTGGGCGAGGCGCCTTGTTCTTCGACATCGCCACGCAGCTGTGCGGTGCCGCCGACGTTGATGGCGCCGAACGCACCCGGGCCCATGAACACGGTATGCGCCTGCGCAGTGGCACCGATGGTGGCGCCCGGATGCCACACGGTGAGCCCGCCGAGCACCGCATTGCCCTGCACCGTGCCCCCCATCACCGTGGCGCGGTCATCGATGCGTGCATTGCCCAGCACATTGCCGGCCAGCACGCGTGCGCGTGGCCCCACGTAGGCGGTGGAGGCGACATTGGCGGTGTTGGCGACCCAGCCGCCGCCGTTGGCGTGACGACGTCCCACCGGGGTGGGCGTGGGCGCATTGGGCTGACTGCCGGCTGGCGCGGCATTGGTCAGCGTCACGCTCCACGGGTAGCGGTAGATCGCGTAGTACGACTGGTCCCACTTGATCTGCTGCATGGTGCTGGGCGCGCCCATCACCATCAGATACACCGCGCGGTCGCCGCTCTTCAGCGGCATGCTGACGCTGGCCTTGGCGCCGCGCTGCAGCGTGCTGTAACGCGCCTTGCCGGCACTGTCGATGGCTACCACGCCCCAGCGCCAATCCGAGTCCGGGGTGGGAATGCTGGACGGATCGTTGAGCAGGCCGGGCAGGCTGGTGACCGCTGCCGCGCTCTGCACCTGGCCCTCGAAGGCGACCTGGATCGTGGTGGCGCCGCTGGCGGGGATCAGCTGCACCAGGTTGTAGCCCCAGCGCTGCGGTGCCCATTCGAACGGCACGCGATAGCGGTTGGCCTGGCCGGCCACCGGGTCGAGCACGGTCATGCGCAAGGCGCGGTCGCGGTTGTCCCAGTCCTGGGTGCGCTGCGGGTCGAACGACAGATTGCTGCCGTAGCGCGCGCGATACAGCACGCCCTGGTCGCTGCCGTCGGGATTGGTGTAATCCCAGTTGACGTTGCGCATGGCCCAGTCGCCGAACACATCGTTCAGTTGTGCCTGCGTCCAGCCCATGTTGGTCCTGATGACCGAAAACGGATCGGCGGTGCGACGCGCCGGGTTGTCGATGCGCGGCGCCTTGCTCCACATGTCGTTGATGATGGCGTAGCCGTAGCGGTTCTTCAGATACTCCATGAACTGCCAGTTGCAATAACGGTCGCGCGTGGAGCCCAGATACACGTGCGGGTAGTTCACCAGCATGCTGGAGCAATGCACGTCGCTGCTGTGGAATTCCGGCAGCTGATGAGTCATCCAGTTGGCGTGCGATTCCCAGATCCAGCCGGTGTATTCGGACTCCTGCAAGCCGCCAGCCTGGTATTGCAGCGCATGTGTAAGTTCGTGCGCCAGACCCCAATGGTCGCGCAGGCCGCCCGGCGCCATCCACATGCCCATGCCGCCGCTGCTGGTGGCACCGCCGCTCAGGCCAAAACTCGGGTCTAGATGCAGGTTGGCCTTGTACTTGGTGGCGACATTGCAAAACGGCTCGGGAAATTGCAGACGATTGATGAAAGTGTCCCAGACCATTTCCAGATGCGCGCCGGCCGCACGCACATCCGCATCGGAGACGCCGTTACCATTCCAGCGGAAGGCGAAATGCGCGGTTTCGTAGCGCACTGGCGGCATGCCGATTTCATTGACGCGCGCCGTCCAGGTGCCGGCGGTGCAGGCCGCACTCGCGGTGGAGGCCGCGCCAAGGCCGGTGGCGATCAAACCAAGGGTGAGCAAGCGCCGGGGCAGCGCACGCGATGCGATGGACATAGAGGGATCTCGCCAAGAAGGGAAGGTGTTGCGCACACCCGCACGTCGCGCGCTGAAAGCACGGCGATCTGCGGGTATCGGGAGTGGGGGATGCCGCCAGCGACGGCCGCGCAAGTGTGCGCAGCGCCGACCGCCGCGCAATTGCTTTGGCAGTGTATTTTTTAGAACTGCAACGCGTTCGGCGCTCGTGGTGTGG
This sequence comes from Xanthomonas sp. WCS2018Noco2-27, assembly GCF_031843525.1. Classification (NCBI taxonomy): domain Bacteria; kingdom Pseudomonadati; phylum Pseudomonadota; class Gammaproteobacteria; order Lysobacterales; family Lysobacteraceae; genus Xanthomonas; species Xanthomonas sp. WCS2018Noco2-27. The sequence goes on from NZ_JAVTIK010000013.1 coordinate 62,657, forward strand.
CGCTGGTTGAACTTGTGCGCGCCATGACCGGGCCATTTGCGTGCACAACGCGCAGCCAGCGCGCGGCCGCGCTGCGGCTATGATCGGATGACCCCACCTGCCTGCGAGCGCGCATGAATCTGCAACTGCGATGTGTGGCCGTGTTGCTGAGCCTGGCTGGCTCGGCGCATGCGCTGGAGTTTTCCAAGGCCGAGTTGGCGCGCGCCACCGCGCTGCAAAAGCGTCTGGTCACCCTGGATTCGCATCTGGATACGCCGGCCAATCTGGAGCGGCCCGACTTCGATATGTTGCAGGCGCATGCCGGCAATCGCCTGTCGCAAGTGGATTACCCGCGCATGGTCGACGGCGCGCTCGATGGCGGGTTCTGGGCGGTCTACACCGGCCAGGGCAATCGCAGCGCCGCCGCGCATCTCGATGACCGCGATGCCGGGCTGCAGCGGCTGATGAAGATCCATCAACTGCTGGCCGCACAGCCGCAGCGGTTTGCGTTTGCGAGCACGCCCGCCGATGCGGCGCGCATCAAGGCCGACGGCAAGCGGGTGGTGTACATCAGCATGGAAAACGCCAGCCCGCTGGTCGCCGACCCCACCCTGCTGCGCTTCTATTACGCGCAGGGGCTGCGCCTGATGAGCACGGTGCACTTTCTCAACAACGAGTTCGCCGACTCGGCTACCGACCCCAAGGGTCCGGAGTGGAAGGGCTTGAGTCCGGCCGGCAAGCAACTGGTGCAACAGGCGCAAGCGCTGGGCATCGTGATCGATCAATCGCACGCCTCCGATGCGGTGTTCGATCAGTTGATTGCGCTATCGCCGGTACCGATCGTGCTCTCGCACAGTGGCGCGCGTGCGGTGTACGACCATCCGCGCAACATCGACGATGCACGCTTGAAGGTGCTGGCCGAACACGGCGGCGTGATCCAGGTGAACTCCTACGGTGGCTATCTGGTCGACAGCGGCGCCAGTGCCGAGCGCAAGGCCGCCGAAAAGGCGCTGACCGATCAGTACGGCGGCTGGGAACACGTCAAGATCGCCGACGGCACCGCCCTGAGCGCCGCACTCAAGGATCTGGATGCGCGTTACCCGATCAAGCGTGCCACCGAAGAGGATTTCTTCGCCCATCTGGAACACGTGCTGGCCGTGGTCGGGCCGGACCACGTGGGTATCGGCATGGATTGGGATGGCGGCGGTGGTGTGGTCGGGCTGGAAGATGTTTCCAAGCTCCCGCGCATCACCGCCTGGCTGCAGCGCAAGGGCTATACCGAAGCGCAGATCGCCGGCATCTGGGGCGGCAACCTGCTGCGGGTGATGCAACAGGCGCAGGACTACGCGGCCAAGCAGGCCAAGGCGACGTAGGGCGATGTACCGCACCTTGCAGGTGGCATTGCCGCAGCGCATCGGCGCGGCAGCGCCTTGTCCCCTATCGCAGGCGCGTCCGCAGGCGCGTCGCTGGTGAGAGTCGTCATCGCCCCGGATGCGTACAAGGAGAGCCTGTCCGCGCGCGCGGTGGCGACGCAGATCGAAGCGGGGTTTGCCGAGGTATTCCCGCAGTGGCACTACACCACCGTGCCCATGGCCGATGGTGGCGAAGGCACCGTGGATGCGTTGGTCGCTGCCACTGGCGGACGGGTGATCGCATGCACGGTCAGCGGCCCGCTCGGCACGCCGGTGCAGGCCTTCTTCGGTCTGACCGGCGACGGCGCCACCGCGGTGATCGAAATGGCCGCCGCCAGCGGGCTGGCCCTGATACCGCCAGCACAGCGCGCGCCGTTGCATGCCAGCACCGCCGGAGTGGGTGCGTTGATCCTGGCAGCGCTGGATGCCGGCGCGCGGCGTTTCATCATCGGCATCGGCGGCAGCGCCAGCACCGATGGCGGCGCCGGCATGGCACTGGCGCTGGGCGCGCGGCTGCTGGACGCGCACGGTGCGCCGATCGGCCCCGGCGGTGGGGCACTGGTGGCGTTGGCGCGCATCGACACCGCTGGCCTGGACCCGCGGCTGCAGCAGTGCCACGTCGAGGTGGCCTGCGATGTCGACAACCCGCTGATCGGCCCGACCGGTGCTTCGGCAGTGTTCGGCCCGCAAAAGAGCGCCACCCCGGCGATGGTGCGCCAGCTCGACGCCAACCTGCGGCACTACGCCGATGTGGTGCAGCGCGATCTGGGCGTGCGCCTGCACGCGCTGCCTGGCGGCGGCGCGGCCGGCGGGCTGGGCGCCGGGTTGGTGGCGTTCCTGGGCGCGCGGTTGCGTCCGGGCGTGGAGGTCGTCGCTCAGGCGCTGGGGCTGGACGCGCTGATCGCACAGGCGGATCTGGTGATCACCGGCGAAGGCCGTATCGACAGCCAGAGCCTGCGCGGCAAGACGCCCGTGGGTGTGGCACGCCTGGCGCAGCGGCACGGTATCCCGGTCATCGCCATTGCCGGATCGCTGGGCAACGGCGCTGAACAGCTGCACGCGGAGGGCATCGCTGCGCTGTTTTCGGTGGTGCCTGGCGCCTGCACGTTGGAGCAGGCGTTGGCCGACGCTGCCCGCAATGTCCGCGTCACCGCACGCAACCTGGCGGCAGCGCTGCAGGTGGGCGGCGCGCTGATGCAGCGCTCTGCCGCCGACCGCCGCGAATGAGGGATCACGTGAACCAGGCCAAGCGGACGCCCCCCCCTGCACAGCGGCCGCAGCGCATCCTGTGTTCCGGTGCACGAAAGCGCTGATTGGCACTCATGCACAGTCCGCTAGACTGGGCGGATTGCACGGGCACGAGCGAGCTTGCCGTTGAATCAGCGCGATACCGTTGTGTCATCCACCACCAGCGAAGCGCGGCGTCTGGCGCGGCTGGCGTTGTTGCAGGTGATCGATACCGAATCCGAACCGTTCTTCGATGCCCTGGCCGCCGCCGCACAGGCCATCGCCGGCACGCCCATCGCGCTGGTGTCGCTGGTGGACGAGCATCGGCAATGGTGGAAGGCCAACATCGGCTTGCCGGGCGTGTCCGAGACCCCGCGCGAGCTGGCGTTCTGCGCCCACGCCATACAGGGCGATGCGGTGATGGAGGTGCCCAACGCCCCGGCCGACCCACGCTTCTCCAGCAACGCCCTGGTCACCGATACACCCGGCATTCGTTATTACGCCGGCGCCCCCATCGTGCTGCCCGATGGCCTGCGCATGGGCACGGTGTGCGTGATCGACCAGCGCCCGCGTCACCTGCAGCCGGCCCAGCTGGCAGCTCTGCAACAGCTGGCCAAGGTGGCCGCCGAAGGCCTGGAGCAGCGCCGGGTGATGCTCGAGCGCGCCGACATCAACGCCCAACTGCAGCAGCGTCTGCGCGAGAGCGAAGCGTTTCTGGAGCGTACCGGGCGGGTGGCCGGCGTCGGCGGCTGGGAAGTGGATGTCGGCACCAATACGCTGACCTGGTCGGACGAAACCTGCCGGCTGCACGACTTGCCGCCGGGCTATCAGCCCACGCTGGCCGAAGCCATCACCTTCTACCCGCTGGAAGCGCGCGCGGTGATCACCGAGGCGGTGGAACTGTGCGTGCGCGACGGCACGCCCTGGGATCTGGAGCTGCCATTGATCAGCAGCACCGGCCGCCGCCTGTGGGTGCACAGCACCGGCGCGGTGGAACATGTCGACGGCCGCATGCGCCTGATCGGCGCAATCCAGGACGTCACTGACCGCCATCGCGCGGTGGACGCGCTGGCCGCCAGCGAGCGCAAGTTCCGCAAGATGTTCCAGTACAGCCTGGGGCTGATCTGCACCCACGACATGGATGGCCACCTGGTCAGCGTGAACCCGGCGGCAGCGCGCTCGCTGGGCCGCAGCGTGGGAGAGATGGAGGGCCGCTCGCTGTTCGAGCTGATCCGCCCGGAGCGGCATGACGGCGTGCGCGGCTACCTGTCGCGCATGGTGCTCGACGGCCAGGATTCCGGCGTGATCGAGCTGGTAGCCGGCGATGGCAGCCTGCGCCACTGGAAATACCACAACGTGCTCGACGTTGAGTCTGACGCCACCATCGTCCTGGCCCACGCCCAGGACGTCACCAACCAGCATCAGCAGGAAAAACAGCTGCTGGAATGGTCGTTCACCGACCCGCTGACCAACTGCTTCAATCGCCGCTTCCTGGACGACCTGGACAGGCGCGATGCCAGCGTGCGCTGGGGCTGCGTGGTGGTGGACCTGGACAAGTTCAAACTGGTCAACGACACCTACGGCCACCAGCGCGGCGATGAAGTGCTGGTGCAGATGGCCTGGTTTCTCAATGCCCCGTTGCGCCGGCAGGACCACCTGGTCCGGCTGGGCGGCGATGAATTTCTGGTGCTGCTGCACCAGGCCAGCGAGCAGCAGCTGCAAGAGCTGGTGCGCACCTACACGGCGGCCAGCGACGATGCGCCGATCCTGTTCACGCTGGGCACGGCCTTGCGCCAGGAAGGCGAAGCGCTGACCGCGGTGGTCGACCGGGCCGACCATTCGCTTTACGCCATCCGGCGCGCGCGGCGCGGGTCCGGGATCGGCCAGCAGCGTTAGCGGCTGGCCGCGCGGGACGTTCCGGTGGCCGGGCAAGGCCGGTTGCGCGTGGCTGGCGCCCTGCAACGTTGCAGAATCTGCCCCGAAAGACGTGCTCCTGAATACGCGATCGCCTATCATGTAACCGTTTTCAACTACATGGATTGGAATGGATACCTTCGATCGCACCCAACTCAGCCCCAAGTGGCAGTTTCGCTTCGACTTCTTCGACCGTCACGGCAGCCCCAAGGAGCCGACCTACAAGGAGGCGCTGAAGACGCTGAGCTTCGGTGACAAGGTCAAGATCGGCATGAATTTCTATGCCTTCTTCTTCGGCTGCATCTATTTCTTCATCATCGGCCTGTGGCGCAAGGCGTTGAGCCTGATTGGCATCAGCCTCGTGCTGGGCATCGTGGCCTCGTTCCTGCCGGCCGCGTTCCAGAATGTACTGTGGCTGCCGATGTCGTTGTTGACCGGCATGATCGCCAACTACGCCTATTACCTGGACAAGGCCAAAGGCAGCACCAGCTGGAACCCGTTCGAAGGCATGCGCTGGATCTGACGTCACCGCAACACCGCAGCGCCGGCCCCTCCCGACGTCGCCAACGTGTGGCCAAGCCCGGTCAGATGACCGGGCTTTTTTGTGGACGCCGCCACACTGTCGAGTCTTCGCCCGCGTCGTTGCTGGTGTGCTGTCGCTGCTGCCTTGACGGCCGGCGGTGGAGGCTTTCAGGACGGATTCCGGCCTGAAGCATGGTGTTTCGCCGGTGCCCTCATCCGCCCCTTCGGGGCACCTTCTCCCGCACACGGGAGAAGGGCACCTGCAGCGGTCAAACCGCCGGCTAGTCCCTGCCCAAGACGACCTCATCCGTTAGCGCAGCTGGCAATTTCCGTCAGCAATCGCTGAACGCGTCAAGCAATTGATCTGCAAGGAATTACGCAACAGCGGGTCCGCTAGAGCCCGCCGGCTTTGCTGCGGCGCGGTGTGCAGCGGATGTTTTGGATTGCTTAATCTTTGCCAACACGCGACACAGAGCGACCCGAATTTAGATCGATCCAATCACGCCAATCCCCCGCAAGTGTTTGAAGAGACGTTGTCTTTCCGTCGCACCATCACCTTCGACGAGACGCTTGAATGACCGCTTCCCGCTATTGCCGCCCCACCGTGTTGTCCCAGGCGCTGCTGCTCGCATCGCTGTCGCCGCTGTCCGCGCTGGCCCAGCAGGCCGCCGACCCGCAGCAACTCGACGCCGTCACTGTCACCGGCTCGCGCATCAAGCGCGTGCAGGCCGAAGGCCCGGCGCCGGTGCAGATCATCGGCTCCGAAGAGATCCGCGCCCAGGGCTTCACCACCGTCTACGACATGCTCGGCACGCTCAACCAGGCCATCGGCACGGTGGAGGCGGACGTCAGCTGGGGCTCGCACACGCCCAACGCCAGCCCGCTCAACCTGCGCAACCTCGGCCCCAACCGTAGCCTGCTGCTGGTCAACGGCCGCCGGGTGGCCGACTACCCGTTGCCCTACAACGGCCAGAGCAACGTTTCCAACTACAGCAACATCCCCGCCGCGGCAGTGGACCGGGTGGAAGTGCTCACCGGTGGCGCCTCGGCCATCTATGGCTCGGACGCGATTGCCGGTGTGGTCAACGTGATCCTCAAGCAGAACTACAGCGGCGACCAGTTCCGCATGCGCGGCGGCACCGCCACCGAAGGCGGCCGCGATACCGCCGACGTGTCCTGGGCCGGCGGGCGCACCGGCGACAACTGGAGCGTGACCTACGCGCTGCAATACACCAGCCGCGACCCGTTGTTCGGCCGCGACCGCCCGCAGATGGACGACGCCAGCGACGCACCCTACAGCGCCTGGACCACCGAGCAGCGCCGGGTCGGCTTTCGCCCCAGCAGCGGCATTGCGTTGATCGACAACGCCACCGGCACCCGCCAGGCCCCGCCGCCGGGCGCCTGCGACCAGTTCGGCGGCGAGTACTACCTGGCCGACCGCCTGCTCTACAACCGCAATAGCGGCGTGACCAGCAACACCGGCCAGCTGTGCGGGCTGACCGCCGACTACGGCAACTGGCTCCTGCGCAGCGGCAGCAAGGACCTGTCCGGGTATCTGTACGGCACCTGGGAGTTCGGCAACGGCATGCAGGCCTGGACCAACCTGGCGGTGTTCGACTCCGAAGCGCAGTGGGGCACCTCGCCACCGGCGGTGCAGCTGCCGGCAGGGCTGGATTTCCCGGCGTTCTACGATGTGACCAGCGGCCAGCAGCTGATCGGCGTGCGGCAATTCACCGCCAATGAGGTCGGCAGCCAGGCCGGCCTGCGCAACCGCAACCGCGAGCGCTCCTGGGACATCAGTGCCGGTTTCCGCGGCACCCTGGCCGACGGCCGCTTCGACTGGGAGGCCTCGCTGGGGCGCTCGTACTACCGCGTGCAGGAACGCATCTCCACGGTGAACTGGCAACGCGCCAACGCGTACTTCCTGGGTCCGCAACAGGGCACCGTGGACGGGCTGCCGGCCTACGCGCTGGACCGCGCGCGCTGGTGGAACCCGCTTACGCCCGGCCAGTACGCGCAGATCGGTGCGCACTCGGTCAACCGCGCCGCCTCCTGGGTCAACCAGGGCGCGCTGAGCCTGAGCGGCACGCTGTTCGACGGCTGGGCCGGGCCGATCGAATTCGCCGCAGTGGCCGAAGCCGCGCAGCAGGGCTACCGACTCAACCCTGACCCGCGCGCCAATGTCGATTACGAGGTGCAGAACGTGGACCGCGGCGGTGGCGAACGCACCCGTTATTCGGGCGGCCTGGAGTTCAGCGTGCCGCTGACCACCACGCTCATCGCCACCCTGGCCGGCCGCTATGACCGCTACGGCGACTACAAAGCCTTCAACGACGACGCCAACCTGCTGGACATCGGCACCCAGAAAGAATCCACCTGGAGCGCCGGCCTGCAGTGGCGGCCGCTCGACAGCCTGCTGCTGCGCGGCAGTTACGCCACCAGCTTCCGCGCCCCGGACATGCATTACCTGCTCGGCCAGCCCAGCTCGGCGCAGGTGCGCACGCTGGACCAGTACCGCTGCATCGCCAGCGGCGCCTACCAGATCAACAACTGCACCGGCGACAACACCGCGGTGACCTATCCGTTTGCGATCAACCGCCGCGGCACCCCGGACCTGGAATCGGAGCTGGGCGACTCGTGGACGGTGGGGTTTGTGTGGGACGCGTTCGAGAATTTTTCCTTCACCGCCGACTACTGGCGCATCCACCTGGAGAAGGAAATCCGCGACATCGACGAAACCACCATCCTGCGCGACGAAGCCGGCTGCCGCACCGGGCTGACCATCACCCCGGGCCAGGCCTGGTCCAACCCGGGCGGCGCCGATTACTGCGCCTCGATCCTTGCGCGCGTGCAGCGCGATGGCAGCGGCGCCATCACCGCGATCGAGCGCGGCCCGATCAACCTGGCCCAGCGCGATGTCAGCGGTATCGACCTGTCGGCGCGCTACCAGCTCAAGACCGGCATCGGCGATTTCCAGCTCGGGCTCGACTACACCAACCTGCGTTCGATGCGCGAGCAGACCTACCGCACCGATCCCAATCCCGAGCGCCGCGATCGCGACATCCGCAGCAAGCTGCGCGGCAGCGTGAACTGGCTGTATGGCAACTGGAACGCCACCGTCTACGGCGACCGCGTCGGCGCGGTGCCCGGCGTGCGTTCGCACTGGGGCCTGGACCGGCTGGACAACCCGGGCGGCTGCGTGCCGTTTGCCGATGGCGGCGTGCCTGACGACCGTGCCGGCTGCACCGATACCGATCCTGCCAGCCCCACCTTCGGCCAGAGCACGCGCAAGTACTACGGCCGCGTAGGCCCGGCCATCACCTGGAACGTCAATCTCGGCTACCGCATCACCCCGGCGATGAAGCTCAATCTCTACGTCAACAACGTCTTCAACAGCACCGGCTACAACCACAAGGACCCGTACAAACTCGATTACGAGTTCTACAACAGTCGCCTGTTCAGCCCGATCGGCCGCGAGATCGCGGCAGAATACGTGTTCGATTTCTAGAACGCGGTTGCGTGTGCCTGCCAGCGCCCTGGCGCGGCAGGCACACTTCCCACCTGCGACGTTCGCGTCGCCCTCTCCCCCGAGGTGATTCCCGCATGTTGTCTGTCGTGTCCTGTGCCACCCCCGCAGCGTCCGTGTCCTGTTCCTGGTGGCGCCGCGCCGCTGCCCTTTGCCTGCTCGGCATAGCGGTTGCGCCGCCGCTGGCCGCGCAGGACCCGGCGCAGGTCAACACCTTCATCGGCAGCAAGGACGACGGCAATACGTATCCCGGCGCGTCCGCTCCGTTCGGCCTGATCCAGGTCAGCCCGATCGGCGCGCACTACGCCGGCTGGCGCTACGACGACCCCACTATTCGTGGCTTCGGGCATTCGTTTTTGTCCGGCGCCGGTTGCTGGGAGCAGGGCGGGCAGGTGTCGATCCTGCCGGTGACCGGCAGCATCGGCCCGGGTGGCGATTTCGACACCGCCGACGCCAAGACCTTCGACCAGAAACGCTATGCAGCGCGCTACACGCATGCCGGCGAAGTGGGCCAGGCCGGTTATTACAAGGTGCGGCTCACCGACTACGGCGGCATCGACGCCGAAGCCACTGCGCTCACCCGCGCCGCTGCCGAGCGCTACACCTTCGCGCCCGGCGCCGACACCGGCCACCTGCTGATCAACGTGGCCCAGGCCAACGACCGCCACGTGGTGATCGGCAGCCAGGTGCAGCTGGTGGGCGACCGTGTGGTGGAAGGCAAACTGGTCACGCAGAGTTTCTGTGGCGGCCACGAATACACCACCTGGTTCCGGCTGGAATTCGATCGCCCGTTCACCGCGCACGGGGTGTGGGGCGAAGACGGCGGCGTGCCCGGCGCGCGTCACGGCATGGGCGGCGAACTCAAACCCAATGGCGCCTGGCTCAGCTTTCCGCTGGGCAAGGGCAAGGACGCGCGCGCGGTGACCGTGGTCAGCGCCATCTCGCATGTGGATGCCGACGGCGCACGCAGCAACCTGCGCGCCGAAGGCATGCAGGGCGGCACGCTGCTGAGCCTGGAGCGGATGCGTCAGCGCGCGCAGCAGGTCTGGCGCACCGAACTGGCCAGCCTGCAGCTGGACGGCGCCAGCAAGGACGACCGCAGCGTGGCCTATACCGCGCTCTACCACGCCTTGTTGCAGCCGCTCACCGGCAGCGATGCCGATGGCCGCTACCGCGGCTATGACGATGCGATCCATCGTGCCGAGGGCTGGACCTACTACGAGTACTTTTCGCTGTGGGACACCTATCGCTCGCAGAACCAGTTGCTCGCCTTGCTGCGCCCGCAGCGCGCGCGCGACATCGGCCGCTCGCTGCTGGCGATCCATCAGCAAGGCGGCTGGCTGCCGCGCTGGGGCTACGCCAACTACGACACCAACATCATGACCGGCGATCCGGTGACGCCGTTCCTGGTCGACCTGTGGCGCTTCGGCGCGCTGCAGGGCAACGAGGCCGAGGCCTACGCCGCGCTACGGCAGAACGCCTTCGGCCAACCGCCGATCAACTCGCGGCATTCGGGGCGCTCGGGCAACGCAAGTTATCTCGCCAATGGCTTCGTGCAATACGACCGCGCGTTTCCGTCCAAGGGCATGGACGTGGACCCGCACCACGGCGGCTCGGCCACGCTGGAATACGCCCTGGCCGATTGCGCGCTCGCACAGATGGCCCAAGCCCTGGGCCATGCCGACGACAGCACCCAGCTGCGTGCGCGCGGCGGCAACTGGCATCACGTCTGGGACGCCACGGTGCGCGATGCGGACACCAGCTTTGCCGGCTTCCCGCGTCCACGCCTGGAAGATGGCAGCTGGTACGCGCCATCCAACGACCAGTACAGCCCACGCTCGCAACATGGCTTCCACGAAGGCACTGCCTGGCAATACCAATGGCTGGTGCAGCAGGACATCCCCGGCATGCTGCAGGCCATGCATGGCAGCGACCAGGCAGGCAAACGCCTGGACACCTTCTTCGCCTATGACGACCTGCTCAAGGACCCGCTCAACGGTGCGCGCACGCATTGGGTGGTCGGCCCGTACAGCTATTACAACCAGTACCGCTACAACCCCAACAACGAGCCCGACCTGCACGCGCCGTGGATGTACACGCTGATCGGCCAGCCGTGGAAGACCGCCACCGTGGTGCGTGCCGCGCAGCAGTTGTTCACCAACGCGCCCAACGGCGTCACCGGCAACGACGACCTCGGCACCATGTCGGCCTGGTATTTGTTCAGCGCCTTGGGGCTGTATCCGGCGGTGCCGGGCAGCGGCGAGTTCCTGTTGCATGCGCCGCGCTTCAAGCGCGCCACGCTGGACCTGGGCAACGGCAAACGCCTGCGCATCGATGCCCCCGGCGCCGATGGCCGCGCGCTGCAGTACGTGCAGGGCGTGCGCTTGAACGGCACGCCGCAGACCAAGGTCTTCCTGGATTGGGCGCAATTGCAGCAAGGCGGCACCTTGTCGTTTGCGCTCACCAAGCAGGCGCCCACGCAAGGCTGGGGCACGCAAGCGGATGCACTCCCAACCTCGTTCTGCGCCACGCCTGCAGCCGCGCCTTGAGCCAAAGCTTCTCCCCTGGTTGCGGGGAGTGCGAGGGAAAGCCCTGACGTTGTCGGAGCATGCGCTAAAGCCCCTCTCCTGCGGGGTGATAAGGCACGGCTTGCGCGCCACTGGCGCGCGTGCCTGGGAGCGCCCGCGCTGCTAGCGCGGGCCGGGGCGCGGGTACGGAGCGAAGCCCCTGATCAAATTGGATAACACCAGGTTTCGCCCGTCCCCTCATCCGGCCCTTCGGGCCACCTTCTCCCGATGGGAGAAGGGAGTGGTCAGCGCGCATCCGCAAGCAGTCGTGCAGCACAGGACTGCTACCGCCAAGACTTTCCCATCGACGATTCAACCTTGAAGGCGCGTGGTGACGCGTTCGTCATGCATGGCACTGAAAGATATCTGGGGCGCCCCTCATCCGGCCCTTCGGGCCACCTTCTCCCGATGGGAGATGGAACTACCCAACCTTCGCCAAGCGACTATTCCGCCGCCCATACGCCAGATAGACCACCACGCCCAACACATTCCACAGCAAGAACCACAGCTGCGTCTTGCTCGGCAGGCTCCAGAACAGATACAGGCAGCCCAGGATCGCTACCGGTCCCACCACCCAGGCCAGCGGCGTGCGGAACGCCCGCGCACGGGTGGGTTCGCGCACGCGCAACACCAGCAAACATGCCGCCACGGCAGTAAACGCGGCCAACGTGCCGGCATTGGCCAACGCGGCGATTTCGTCCAGCCGCGCCACACCCGCCAACGCCGCCACCAGCACCGCGGTGAACAAGGTGATCGCTACCGGCGTGCCGGTGCGGGCGTTGACCTTGGACAAGCCGCGCGGCAACAGCCCGTCGCGCGACATCACAAAGAAGATCCGGCTCTGCCCGTACAGGAACGCCAGCAGCACCGTCGGCAGCGCGATGATCGCCACCGCACCGATCACCAACGCCGCCTTGCCGTGGCCCAGCTCGCGCATGATCAACGCCAACGGCTCCGGGCTCTTACTGAACACGGTGAAGCTCAACGCGCCCACTGCCGACAGCGCCACCAGCACGTAGATCAGCGTGCAGCCGATCATCGAACCGACGATACCGATCGACAGATCGCGCCCCGGGTTCTTGGTCTCTTCGGCGGCGGTGGAAATCGCATCGAACCCATAGAACGCAAAGAAGATGATCGCTGCTGCCGCCATCACCCCGCGCTCCACACCGTCCGGCCCCATCGCCTTGGAGAAGCCATACGGCATGAACGGCTGCAGGTTGGCGCTGTTGAAGGCCGGCAAGGCGATCGCCACGAACACAGCCAGCGCAATGATCTTCAGCACCACCAGCACCGCATTGAGCGTGGCGCTCTCCTTGGTGCCGGCCATCAACATGCCGGCCACCAAAAAGGTGATCACCACCGCCGGCAGGTTCACGATACCGCCCGCGTGCGGCCCGGCAATCAATGCATGTGGCAGGTCGACTCCCACCCACTGCAGGAACCCGACGAAATAGCCCGACCAGCCCACCGCCACGGTACTGACCACCAGCGAATATTCCAGCACCAGGCTCCAGCCCACCACCCAGGCGATGCTCTCGCCCAAGGCGGTGTAGCTGTAGGTATAGGCACTGCCGGCGGCCGGCATCATCGTGGCCATTTCCGCATACGCCAGCGCCGCGCAGGCGCACACGATGCCGGCGGCAACGAAGGACAGCAGCACGGCCGGGCCGGCCTTGTCCGCGCCCACGCCGATCAGCGTGTAGATGCCGGTGCCGACGATCGCCCCGATCCCCAGCGCAATCAGATGCGGCCAACTCAGGCTGCGCACCAGTTGCCGGCCGGCCTCGTGCACGGTGACCTGATCGATGGATTTGCGCCGGAGCCAAGACGACATGCGGACCTCGAAGGAACCAAAAGAATCGCCGAGTGTCGCCCAACGCGCTGCAGCAAAGCTATCGGTGGTGATGCGATTTGGGTTGAGGCGATGCGGCTGCGTGTCCGGAAGCTACGCAGACAGATGACCCATAGGCCGCCACAACGGCACCGCTAAGCCACCCCATGACACCCATGCCGCCGAAACCCGGCGCGCAGTCCGAGCTGCGCGTAATACGCCTCCACCGCAGGCAACTCCGGCCGATCGATCGGGCTGGCAAACCAGCGCTGCGTCGATAAGCCCAGCACGATATCGGCCAGGGTGAAGTTTGCCCCGAGTACGAACGGACCGCCGCGCTGCAGCTGTGCGTCGAGGATGGTCATATGCCGATTCCACTCGCGCACGCTGGCTGCAATGGCCTGCACATCGGTATGCGTCGCACTGCCACGCACCGTCGCCATGAACGCGTAACGCCAGGCGTTGTTGAGCTCGGTGGCCTGCCAATCCATCCATTGCTCGACCAGTGCACGTGCAGCGGGCGCACTCGGCAGCAGATCGTCGCGGTGGCTGCGCGCGGCCAGATACCGGCAGATGGTGTTCGATTCCCACAGCACCACCGTGCCATCGCGCATCACCGGCACCAACGCATTGGGATTGAGCGCGCGAAACGCCGACGTGTCCACCGAGGCAAATCCGCTGCCATACCCATGCAGCGTGTAGTCCAGCGTCAACTCCTCGCACAGCCACAGCACCTTGCGCACATTGATGGAGGTCGGCTTTCCGTAGAGTTCGAGCATGGTCTGTCGCAGATTTGGCAGGCTGCTCACCTTAGCGTGTCATCACTTTTTCGCGCAGTGATCCAGGCAAACCCCTGCATGAGCTCGACGCCCGCGTCGCAGCTACCGCCGCCCGCCGAGTGCGAACCTGCGCCAACCCACCGGGCACCGCGCCATGCCCCCGCACCGATGCATCCAGTCGCCAAGCCGCTGAGGCAGCTGTTGCGACCGGCCCCGTTACACTGCGCGCATGTCATCCGAATCCCTGATCCTTCTCGGACTGCTCGTCGTAGTCCTCGTGCTGCAGCTGCTCGCCCTGCTGCGGCGTCCTTCCACCAGCGGTCTGGAGCTGGCGCTGCGCGCCGAACAACGCGACGGTCGCGGCGAACTGCGCGAGCAACTCGAAGGCCTGGCGCGGCAGCAGGATGCGCGTCTGGAAACCTTCGCGCGCAATCTCACCGAACTGTCCACCCGCACCGATCAACGTCTGGACTTGCTGCGCGATGCCCTTGGCGAAGATGCCCGCAAGGCGCGCGAAGAAAGCGGCCTGGCCCAGCAACGCACCGGCGAATTGCTGACCCTGCGGCTCACCGAACTGCGCACCCAGCTCGAAGGCTTCGGCCAGCAGCAGGAAACCCGCATCCACGTGTTCGGCCAGCAACTGACCGACCTGATCGCACGCACCGACACGCACATGGCCGCGTTGCGCGAAGCGCTGGCCGAGGATGCGCGCAAGGGCCGCGCCGAAGCCGGCGAGTCGCAGCAACGCTTCACCGAAGCGCTGAGCCAGCGCCTGAGCGAACTCACCCAGCGCAACGAGCTGCGCATCGGCGAGATGCGCGCCACGCTGGAACAGCAACTGGCCAGCCTGCAAAGTGACAACGCCAGCAAGCTGGAGCTGATGCGCGCCACCGTCGACGAAAAACTGCAGACCACGCTCAACACGCGTCTGGATGCGTCCTTCAAGCTCGTCTCCGAGCGCCTGGAACAGGTGCAGCGCGGCCTGGGCGAAATGCAGCAACTGGCCACCGGCGTGGGCGATCTCAAGCGCGTGCTCAGCAACGTCAAGGACCGTGGTGGTTGGGGCGAAGTGCAGCTGGAGAACATCCTCGAGCAGACGCTGACGATGGAGCAGTACGCGCGCGGCGTGCGGGTCAAACCCGAGAGCGCCGAAGCGGTGGATTTTGCGATCCGCCTGCCCGGGCGCGGCGACGACACGGTGGTGTGGCTGCCGGTCGACGCCAAGTTCCCGCGCGAGGACTACGAACGCCTGATCGACGCGCAGGAAAAGGGCGACCTGGACGCGATCAAGCAGTCGACCGCGCAGCTGGAGCGCGCCATCCGCGTGCAGGCCAAATCCATCAGCGACAAGTACGTCAGCCCGCCCCACACGACGGATTTTGCGGTGATGTTTCTGCCCACCGAGGGCCTGTACGCCGAAGTCATCCGCCGCGCCGGCCTGGTCGATCTGCTGCAGCGCGAACATCGCGTGGTACTGGCTGGCCCGACCACGTTCACCGCCCTGCTCAACAGCCTGCAAATGGGCTTCCGCACGCTGGCCATCGAAAAACGCTCCAGCGAGGTCTGGCAGGTGCTGGGCGCAGTGAAGAGCGAGTTCGGCAAGTTCGCCGGCATTCTGGAGAAGGCCGAGCGGCAGATCAGCACCGTCGGCAAGAGCCTCGGCGAAGCCAGCCGCAAGACCCGCACCATCGAACGCCGCCTGCGCGGTGTGGAAACCTTGTCCGGCGACCAATCCCAAGCGCTGCTGGATGATGCCGACAGCGGCAACGACAACGGCAATGACGACGAAATCGGCGACGAGCAAGAGTGATCCACCCGCAGACGCCAGCCAACAGACAGCAAACGTAGGAGCGCACCCGGGCGCGACAAGGCATTACCGGTAACGCCTCATCGCGGCCAGGTCCGCTCCTACACCACCAGCCGCAGGACGCGCACGATCGAATGCGGCCCGCGCAGCGCAGAAGTAGTTCGATCGCAAACGGCGATGCAGCAGCGCCCCTGCCCAAGAGACAGCACACCATAGGTAGGAGCGCACCCGGGCGCGACAGGGCATTACCGGTAACGCCTCATCGCGGCCAGGTCCGCTCCTACACCGCCAGCCGCGCACCCTCAAATGCGGCCTGCGCAGCGCAGAAGTAGTTCGACCGCAAACGGCGATGCAGCAGCGCCCCTGCCCAAGAGACAGCACACCGTAGGTAGGAGCGCACCCGGGCGCGACAAGGCATTACCGGTAACGCCTCATCGCGTCCGGGTGCGCTCCTACAACAGCAGGGTCGAGGCATCATCTTTCTGCGTCCTGTGCCAAGCACACCACGCAGACATCGGCATCGCGATCCTGCGTACCTGACCTTTCAAAGAGAATTGGCATGTCGACCCGTTGGATCTACGCGGCACTGTCCGCGCTGCTGCTGGCTGCCTGCAGCAACTCACCTGCGTCTCGCGCAGAGGCCGCATCCGCGAGCACGCCCGCATCGCAAACCGCAAACGCCGACGCAGCCGCCTGCACCGCAAAAGGCGGGCAGCTGCGCCCGGTGGGCCGCATGCAGATTCCGCGTTGCATCGTGCCGTATGCCGATGCCGGCAAGACCTGCACCGACAAGGCCGATTGCAGCGGCGATTGCCTGGCCACCAGCATCGTGCCGGCCGGTACCGCCACCACCGGCACCTGCCAGCGCGACAGCGATCGCTTCGGCTGCCGTCAGGCTGTAGTGGGTGGCAAGGGCCAGGCGGCGCTGTGTATCGATTGACCGGCTGATGCGCGCGCGGGCGACATCGCTCGCGCGCGCCCGGCGGTTTATGCTCTGGTGCTTCCCGCCAATCAGGACGCACCCATGACTTCGAGCATCCACGCCATTGCGGTGACACGCATCGATGGTGCACCGGCCACCCTGGCCGACTACCGCGGCAAGGTGCTGCTGGTGGTCAACGTCGCCTCCAAGTGCGGCCTCACCCCGCAATACGAAGGCCTGGAGGCGCTGTACCGCGACAAGCATGCGGCGGGCCTGGAAGTGCTGGCGTTCCCAGCCAACGACTTCAACGGCCAGGAACCCGGCAGCGAGGCGGAGATCGCCCAGTTCTGCCAACTCACCTACGACGTCACCTTCCCGATGTTCTCCAAGATCGCCGTCACCGGTGCAGACACCCATCCGTTGTATCAGGCCCTGACCAGCGCGCGCCCGAGCGCCACCGGCGATGGCCCGATGCGCGAGAAACTCGCCGGCTATGGCATTGCCGCAAACCCCGCACCGGGCGTGCTGTGGAACTTCGAAAAATTCCTGATCGGCCGCGACGGCACCGTCATCGAGCGCTTCGCTCCCGATGTGCCGGCAGACGATGCGCGCCTGCGCGCAGCCGTGGATGCCGCATTGGCTGCGGCTGCATAAAGCAGGCAGCCGTCCTTCAATGCCAGGCAAGACACGCGTTCGAGCCGGTGTTCTGATGCTGATCTTGATCAGCGTGCTTGCCTGCGTCACCGGTCTGGCGCTGTGGTACCACAGCCGCCTGGCCAATCCATGTCCTGATGGCGCGCTCATCAATGGCGAGCCGGCAACGTGCTTTTACCGTATCGAATGGATGGAAAAGTGGCCAATGATTGCGGTTGTGCTTGTGGTCGGCTTTGCGTTTTGCCTGTTGGCTTCCTGGCTATCGTTCAAAATCCCAAGCCTCCGCAAACGGATGTGACCACGCGCAGATGATGCGTCGATTTTCTTGCGATTGAAGATGACAGTAACCGCCTGCATCGAGCACGTCCTGCCAAACCAGGCACGCGAATCAAGCGCGGCCGCGGCGAGGCAGGCGAAATGATGCAGATCCGCGCGACGCTAACGAATCACCTACGTCTCGCAACGACAGCGCACCAGCAGTAGACGCGGCGTTGGGGGCGAGCACTTGCCGCGCCGGCTGATAACGAGCGACTTGCCTGGCGTCTTTTCGAAGGAACTCTGGATGACCGACGACCTCACTCAGCTTTTTGATCGTGCGACCATCACGCGCACGGCATCTGCCGACGAGATCTCAGACCTCCAAGCGCAGATCGGCCCGCTGCCGCCTTCCTACGCGCTGTTTGCACGCACATTCGGCTACGGCACGACCAACGGCCTTTTCGTCATCGAGATGCCCTTCAGCATGTTCGGCAATGACGGTCTGCTCGTCCGAGGTGTCGAACTCCACGATCAAGTTCATTCGCTGGTCGACCAATACCTGGAAGACGGCATCGCGATCGGCGATCTCGATTGCCTTGAACCCTATGACGACGAAAGCCGTGACATCGCCCACTTCTTCGACGCGCTTCGTTTCTACGGCAGCAGCATCAACGGTGAGTATCTGTGCTGGCGCCGCGACCAGGACGATTTCAAGTTCTATGTCATCGACCGCGCCTGCTTCTCGATCCGTTGTGCCGGAACGAGCCTCATCCAGTTCATCCGCAAAGCGCAGACCAGCGAGATTAGAACAGTGCTTGGTTCCGGTTATCAGGCACTGCCGCGCACCTTCGAAGGCGCCACTGCCGAGGGCTGAGTACAACGTCATCCGGGTCTGCTGCGGACGGGCAATCTCAATGGGTTTCAGATCTAACGGCGGCCAGTCATCTTTTGCGCTCACCGCCGGTGCGCAGCCGCTGCCCGGCACCGGCATACACCACCTGTGCGCTCCGGTGCCGAGCGCACGACTGACGACTACTTGCCGGGTGGTGTTGGCCGCGCTAAAAACACGCAGGGATCAAGGCGGACGTGCTGGATACTGGCGCACGTCATCATCTGCATGATCTTCACAAAGCAAAAAGCCCGGGATCGCTCCCGGGCTTTCGCATGCAGGTCACACCACAGCGCAACCGATCAACGAATCCACTGCGGAATCGGCATCGCGTCCACCGGCACGGTGCTGTCCTTGTCTTCGCGCAGATAGTCCGGCAGTTCGCCGTCTTCGGTACGTCGGCTGCGCAGGTCGCGCACGATCTGATAGTTGCGGCGCTGCATCCAGGCATCGCGGGTCAGCGCGTATTCGTCGGGAGCCTGGTCGCGCAGCGAATCCAGCGACATCAGCTGCGAACGCGTATCCACCAGCTGCAAGCCCTGCAGTGCAAAGCGCGCACCGCCATCGTCGACCTGGCGCACCCACGACAGCGGAATATCGCCACCCAGGCCAACGGTGTCGCGCACGGTGCGTGGGCCAAACAGCGGCAGCTCGAAGTAACGCGAGTTACGCCAGCCCCAGGCACCCAGGGTCTGACCGAAGTCTTCGCTGCGGCGCGGAATGCCGGCGGCGGAGGCCGGGTCGAACAGACCGGCCACGCCCAACGTGGAGTTCATCACGAAGCGGCCCAGCGACTGCACCGCAAAGACCGGGTGGCCCTGCAGCAACTGGTTGACCATGGTCAGCGGCGTGCCGAGGTTGTCGAAGAAGTTGGTCACGCCCAGTCGCGCCGGTTGTGGCACCACCTTGGTGTATGCCGTCGCCAGCGGACGCGCCACGCCACGGTCCACCGCCAGATTGAAGCGATGCATGCCGCGGTTGTAGCGCTCCCACGGGTCGTAGGCGGGGGCGCCTGGCTGCGCAGGCGCGCCATTGGCACCGGCCTGCGGGGTCGTTGCACCGTACAAGGCATCGAAGTCGTCTTCGGCCGAGGTGGGTGCACCTGCAGTTGCAGCACCGGCATCGCTGCCGGCAGCGGACTGCTCGGCAGGCGCGGCGGCCACGCCGGCAGGCAGTGCATCGGGTGCGGCGAAACCCGCAGCGGCCGGTTGCGCGGTCACCCCGGCATCGTCACGCACCGGTGTTGCTGTGCTGGGTGCGGTATCGGCATTGGCCGACGGCGGTGCCGACTTCGGCGCGTGGCTGGCGCAGGCGCCCAGCAACAGGCAGGCCAGCAAGGGGAGGGTGCGTAACTGGGTCATGGCGTGGCGCTCAGGCCTGAAAATCGAGAGTGGGGGACAAGCGATAGGCGGCGCGCAATTCGTCCAGACCGGACGTCTCACCCACCACCGCCGCAGTGCCGTTACCGCGCAACCGCGCGGCCAGTTCGGCCAGCATCGCAACGCCGGCACTGTCCAGGCGTTGTACACCTGTCAGGTCCAGCGTGCGCACGCCATCCAACTGGGCGATCGCCTGCGGCCAGGCCGCAGTGACCGCCGCACGGTCGAGCACGCCGGCCAATGCCAGCGTGTCGCCGTTGCGTTGCACGGTGCTGTTACTTGCCATTGGCCGGTGCCGCGCCAACCTGCAGGTTGCCGCTGCGCAGTTCCGCTGCGACCTTGGCGATGCCCTTCTCGCGCAACGGGCCGTCGAACTGGGTCTTGAACGTCTGCACGTAGGAAATGCCTTCGATCATCACGTCGAAGATCTTCCACTGGCCACCGCTGTTGCGCATCAGGTAGTCGACCGGGGTCGGGTCGTTGCCGGCGCGCAGCAGGTCGGTGGAGACCTTGACGCCGCGGTTGCCCGGCAGCGCGCTCTCGGACTTGGCGCGGAAGGTCGGCTTGCCTTCGAAGTTCAGCAGCGCGGTGCCGTAACGCTGCATCAGGTTCTCGGCCAGCGCGTCGGCAAACAGCTTGATGTCCGCGTCCGAGGCGCCACGTCCGTGCACGCCCAGCACCAGACGGGCCGAGTAGTCGCGGTCAAAGGCCTTGTTCAATTCGCCATTGATGTACTGGCGCAGGGCGGCCGGATTGCCGCGGAACTCGGCGCGGCGCTGGTCCAGCGTGGTCAGGATGCGGGTGCTGCTGTCGATGACGGTCTTGGTGGCCGCGCCTTGCGCAGGCGCGCTGGCGGCGGCGGGCTGGGCCAGCACGGTGGCCGGTGCGCACACCAGCAGGGTCGAGGCCAGGATGGCGGAGAGCAGGGTGGTTTTCATTGGTGGTGAGGTTCCGTAGAGGGAGAAGCGGGCTGGGCAGGCGCCGGCGCCTGACCATCGGTGGCGGCCGGGGCATTGCTGCCACCACTACCGCCACCACTGAACATGTACTTGCCGACCAGCTGCAGCAGATCCACTGCCGGCTGGGTGAAGCCGATCTCTTCGCCCGGCTTGAGCGTTTCCGGGTCGCCGCCCGGCTGCAGACCGATATAGCTCTCGCCCAGCAAGCCGCTGGTGAAGATGCCGGCCGAGGTGTCGGCGGGCAGATCCTTGTATTTGGTGTCCAGCGACAGCGTCACCACCGAATCGAACTTGGTCGGATCCAGGTTGATCTCGGATACCTTGCCGATGGTCACGCCGCCGATCTTCACCGGCGCCTGCGCGCGCAGCTGGCCGATCTGGCTGAAGCGCGCGATCAAGGTGTACTGGCTGGAACCGAAGCCCCAGCGCTGATTGGTCGAGGCCACCGCCAACACCAGCAGCGAGGCCAGGGTCAGCAGTAAAAAGGCGCCAACGGCGAATTCGAGTCGTGGTCCACGCATGGCCATGGGCTATCTCACCTAAACAACATTGCAGAAAGGACGAAGTTGAACATCAGCACCAGCAGCGAGGCGTTGACCACCGCGCGGGTGGTGGCGATCGAGGTGCCTTCGATGGTCGGCTCGGCATGGAAGCCCACATAGGCAGCCACCAGCGCAGCCGTGCCGCCGAAGATCGCCGACTTGAGCATCGCCACGCCGAAGTCGTCCCAGAAATCGACGCTGTTGCTTAGCCCCGACCAGAATGTGCCGTTGTCGATGCCCAACACGTGTACGGCTTCGAAGTAGCCGCCGGTAATGGCCAGCGAGCAGAACACGCCAGTCAGCAGCGGCACCGTCAGCACCGCTGCCCAGAACCGCGGCGCCACTGCCTTGGCCACCGGGTCGATGGCCATCAGTTCGAGCGCCTTGATCTGGTCGGTGGCGCGCATCAGGCCGAGTTCGGCGGCGATCGAGCTGCCGGCGCGGCCGATGAACAACAACGCAGTCAGCACCGGTGCCAGCTCGCGGTACAGCGACAGCCCCAGCAGCGTGGACAGCGCGTCCGACGCACCGTAGGTGGTCAGCGTGCGGTAGCCCTGCAGCGTCAGCACCAGGCCGACGAAGGCGCCGCCCACGGCGATAATCGGCAATGAGCGCGCGCCGACCTTGTAGATCTCGCGCACCAGCTCGGCGATGAAATCGCGCGTCGGCAGCGAGCCGCGCAGCACGGTCAGCGAAAACAAGCCGGCGCGGCCGAAAGCGCGGATCGATTCAACCATGGCCATCAGGCAGCACTCCGGTCGCGGCGCGGTGCGGCATCGAAGGCGATCGGACCATCCGGCTGGCCGTGCAGGAACTGCTGCACCAACGGATCGGTGCTGTCCTGCAATTGCGCCGGCGTGCCGGCGAACACGATGCCGCCATTGGCGATGACCACCGCCTGGTCGCAGATCGGCAGCGTCTCGTGCACGTGGTGGCTGACGATGATGCTGGTCAGACCCAGGCTGTCGTTGAGGCGCTGGATCAGGCTCATGATCACGCCCGAGGCGATCGGGTCCAGCCCGGTCAGCGGCTCGTCGTAGATCATCAATGGCGGGTCCAGCGCCAGCGCGCGCGCCAGCGCCACACGTCGCGCCATGCCGCCGGACAACTCACGTGGCCAGGCATCGGCGGCAGCAAGCAGGCCCACGGCGTGGAGCTTCATCTGTACCAGCCGCTGCAGCACCGGCGCCGGCAGGCGCGTATGCGTGCGCAGCGGCAGTGCGACGTTATCGGCCACGCTCAGGTCGGTGAGCAAGCCGTTGCCTTGCAGCAATACGCCGACATTACGGCGCATTTCCAGCAACGCTCGGCTGCCATGCGGGATCGGGCTACCGAACAAGGTCACCGTACCGGCGACCGGGCGCAGTTCGCCGGTCAACGCCGCCAGCATCGTGGACTTGCCGCTACCGGAAGGGCCGAGCACAGCGGTAATGCTGCCGCGCGGCACATCGAGCGAAACGTCGCGCAAAATCGTCCGCCCGCCGCGATCGATGCGGACACCGGACAACTGCACGACAGGAGAGGCGGACGCCGTCATCGAAGCCTTTAACAGAATTCCAACGCAATAGAGTAGCCGTCACACGGCTGAACATAACCGAACCGCTGCGTGCAGTATTGTCGCATTCATGCGGCAAGCGATGTGGCTGAGCATGTCGCCATCTGCGTAACAGCGTGTCCCGTAACGCAGGGACTGAAGCACTGCGTGTCATTGCTGTTCAACGTACGCAGCAGTAGGGTGATTAGCGGGTATCGCTCGGCACAGCTGGCGATACCTGCACCGTCGTGACGTTTCTCGCGGTCAGGTGTTTCGTCTGAGGGTTCCTGCCGGTCCTTCCGATCTGTCGAGTGCGTCGCGTTGTTGGCATCGCCGTCTTGTGGTGCCAGCGCAAAAGACGCGAGGATCCATCTCCATCGTCGCCAAGGAATCATCCATGGAGTTGCTGACGCTTGAACACTTCGCCGGGAGTGTCAATGAAACCTTCGCTGCGTCATTGAACGAGGGCGAGGTGCCGTTTGTGTTGGTGGAGGCGCGGCCGCTGCAGGACGCACGCAACGCGCAACGCGCGCCGTTCTCGCTGTTGTTCCGCAATGGCTCGGCGTTTCTGTTTCCGCAGCAGACCTATCAGATGCGCCATGCGCGGCTAGGCGAGATCGGCATCTTTCTGGTGCCGGTGGCACGCGAGCGCGATGGGTTTCTGTATCAGGCCATCTTTAATTGAGCGCGCTCAACTGACCAGGTGATCGTGCGGATGCCACTGCATCTGCAGATGGGTCTGGTTGCTGCTGCCTGCAACGAATCCATGGCGGACATACAGGCGCTGCGCGGCAGGATTGGCGTGCAGCACATGCAATGACAGCGGGCACTCGGCCTCGCGGGCGCGTGCCTGCGCATGCGCAAGCAGGTGCGAGCCGATGCCGCGGCCACGCCAGTCCGGCAGCAGGCTGATGTCGATCAAGGTGTGCTGGGGCGCAGTGCAATGCAGATAGAGCCTGCCGATACGCGCATCGTTGGCCTCAACGATCAGAAAGTCGGCATCGGCAAAATGCTGCCGGTAATGCGCGCGCTGCAGGTCGAATTGCTGGTCCAGAAACGCACGCTTGGTCGTGTCCGGCCAAGGCACCTGCGCCAGCTCTTCGCGACGGGTGCTGGCATACAGCTCCTGCAACCATGGCAGGTCGGTATCGCGTTCCGAACGTAAGACGACGGCCTGCGTACCAGACCCGACCGCGTGGCCGTGGCCGAACGCTGCCGTCGCCGCCGTGCTGGAGAGCCGCTGGGCCATGGCCTCAATCGAATACCGGGTAATCGCCCTGCAGTGCGATGCAGAAGTTCACTGCCAGATAGGGCTGCCGGTTCTCGTGGGGCAGGCCGTTGCCGGTGGGCAACAGCATGCTAGGGAAGAATTGCTTGTCCGGCGCGACTGCAAAAAACGGGCGCTCGGTGTTGACGCTCAGCGACGACAGGGCAACACCACTGGCTGGCGTGCCCGTCTTCTTGGTCAGGTCCGGCTGCGAAAACGCGTTGGCGCCGTGCTGGTGCATGGGGATCTGCGTGCTCAGCAGGCTTTCCGAGGCGGAGCCGAAGTTGCTGCCCAGCGTTTTCGGGGTCAGCCCCGGCCCAGCGCCCTGCTGGCAGCCAGCGCGTGAGGAAAAGTTCGGCAACTGGAAGGTGCTGCTGCCGTTGCCGCCATAGGCCACGCCGAGCAGCGAGTACAGCGTGGTGTTCTGCGTGATCGGCAGGGTGGCGCCATTGCAGAACGCCCAGCCAACAGGATTGAAATCGAAGCCGAACAGCTGGATTTCACCGATATAGGGTTCGGTCATGAACAGATTCCTCCGATGAAGCGGATGCGGGCTGCGGCCTGATCGGCGCGGCGCGAGGGATATCAGGGCTGCTGCGGAAAGATGCCGGTGGTGGCGATGCAGTACTGCACCGTCAGCGTCGGCATGAGGTTGTCGTGCGGCTGGCTGCCGCCAGAGAACGAGGTGCTCTGCGCGGACATCGCCAGCGTGGTCGCGCCGTTGACGTCGCTGACATAGAACGTGCTGCCGCTGACCGCCGCCGGCAACAGCCCCGCGGGTGCGGTAGCGGTCGCCGCGCTGGTGGTGGCCTGGGCGGTATGCGTGTGCGCCGGCATCTGTAGGTCGATCAACGTCACCGTCTCGGTGCCGGAGCGCTGGGCGAGCACATAGTTGCTCAGCCCGGGGCCTTGGCCCTGGTGGATCGGCACGCGGCCGCGCAGATCCGGCACCGCGAATGTGGTCGTGCCATTGCCGCCGTAGGCGGTACCGAGCAGCATGTACAACGTTTCGTAGTCGGAGATCTGCAGCAGCGAGCCGTCGCAGGCCTGCCAATTCTGGGGAGTGCGGCCAAAGCCGAACATGCGGATTTCGCCGATGAATGGAGTGCTCATGAGGTCCTTCCTGGTCGATGAGACGCCACGCGCGCACTGCGCGCCAAGCGCCCGGATATGCGTGCGCCTAGCTGCGCGAGGGGAAGATGCCGTTCAGCGCGATGCAGAAATTGATCGCGGTGTACGGCTGCATATTCGGATGCGCCTGGTTGCCGCCGCTGTTGGCGACCGTGCCTTGGGACAGCGGCACCATCGCGCCAGGCGCGGCATACAACGCGTGCGCGGTTCCGGTGGTGATGTTGTTGTTCGCGAACAGGCGCCCGGTCGGGACGCGGTTGTCGCCGTTGGCGCTGCTGCAATCCATCAGGTGGCTGTGCGCGGGAAGGTTGTCCGCCACCAGCGTCACCGTCTCCGCACCGGCAGCCTGCGCCATCGGCATTGCAGGGGGCTGCCAACTCGGATCGGCCGACGGCCCGTAACCCATCGGCGTACGTCCGCGCATATCCGGCAACGCGAACGTGCTGCTGCCATTGCCGCCGAAGCGGCTGCCAAGCAGGCTGAACAGCGCCTGGTTCTGATTGACCGGTAATAGCTGGCCGTTGCATTGCGCAAAATATTTGGGTGCGAAAACGAAACCGGTCATCATGATCTGACCGACAAAAAACTCGCTCATGCAGATCTCCCCGCGTAGGTACGCCGCCGAACGGATGTCGGGACTGCGGTACAGATACCTGTCGAGGTTGCGCACTACAAGCCATCAGCCTTCAAAACTGGAATGAAGTATTAATTTTTCATCCTTTAACTGGCAGTCAGTTCCTGTTTAAATAGCGCCGCAGTCCAACTGTATGCCCTGAAAAGCATCGCGTTGCGCTGATCTGAGGCACCAGGACCGATGCCGACGCCGGGGTGGCGTGCTTTTTTGGGGAAAACTTATGTCCACGACTTTCGCTGCCTTGGGTGGCGTGCGCCCGCTATTGCGTTGGATGTTGGCGCTGTTGTTGTTGGCGACGTCTCACGTTGCCATGGCTGCCTACTGCCCGAGTCCGAAAAGCGCCACCATCAACTCCGGCGGCTCGGTGTCCTTTGAAGTTGGCGACTGCGACGGCCCTTCCAACATCGGCATGTTAGATCCCGGTATACCTCCTGCGCATGGCAGTTACAGCGCTCCCGGTCAAAATCCCGACAGCACCGAACAGGTGACCTATTTCAACAACGGGGACGGCGCCACGTCGGACTCGTTTTACCTGCTTGACGAAGACAACAACCAGGTCGTCTTCAACATCACCATCAATCCGTCGCGCACCGCCAGCATCGCGGTGAGCCCGGCCAGTCGCAACGAAGACAGCGGTTCATCGTTCACCTATACGGTGACGCTGAGCCAGACCAGCGGTACGGCCACCACGGTAAACCTCAACCGTAGCGGCACCGCCACCAACGGCGTCGATTACACCGGCTCGGTGAGCAGCGTCGTGGTGCCCGCCAACACCGCCTCGGCCAGCTTCGCCGTCACTCCGGTCTCCGATACCTCGGTGGAGGCAGACGAGACGGTCGTGGTCAGCGTAGCCAGCGGCACCGGCTATGGCGTCGGCAGCCCGTCCAGCGCCACCGCAACCATCCTCAACGACGATCTGCCCACCGCGTCGATCACCTTGTCGCCGGTCAGTGTGGCCGAGGACGGCGCCACCAATCTGGTCTACACCGTCACGCTCGACCAGGTGCCGGTGAGCGCAGTGTCTGTCGCTTACAGCGTAGTCGGCAGCGCGACCTCGGGCACCGACTACGCGGCCGTGAGTTCGCCGCTGGTGATCGGCGCCGGCCAGACCACCGGCACCATCACCATCAACCCGACCGCCGACAGCACCGTCGAACCCGACGAGACCGTCGACATCAGCCTGAGCGCAGGCAGCGGCTACAGCGTGGGCTCGCCCAACAGCGTCTCCGGCACCATCCTCAATGACGACCAGCCGTTGCTGTCGATCAACGACGTCTCCGTGAACGAGGGCAATGCCGGCACCACCAATGCCACCTTCACCGTGTCGCTGAGCCAGCCGGCCGGCGCCGGCGGGGTCAGCTTCGACATCGCCACCGCCGACGGCACCGCTACCGCAGGCGTGGACTACTCCGCTTCCAGCCTGACCGGGCAGACGATTCCCGCCGGCAGCAGCACCTATACCTTCACCGTGCTGGTCAACGGCGACACGCTCAGCGAGCCCAACGAAACCTTCTTCGTCAACGTCAGCAACGTCGCTGGCGCCGCCGTCAGCGACGCGCAGGGTCAGGGCAGCATCGTCAACGACGATACGCTGCCTGCGCTGTCGATCAACGATGTCAGCGTGAACGAAGGCAATAGCGGGTCCACCCTGCTCACCTTTACCGTGAGCCTGAGCGCGGCCAGCGGCCAGACCGTGTCGGTCAACTACTCCACCGCCGACGGCACCGCCATTGCCGGCAACGACTATGTCTCCCGCTCGGGCACGCTGACCTTCGCGCCGGGCGTCACTGCGCAGAGCGTGATCGTCACCGTCAGCGGCGACAACACTGTCGAACCCAATGACACCTTCACCATGGGCCTGTCCAGCGCCAGCAACGCGTCCATCGCGCGCGCCACCGGCACCGGCACCATCGTCAACGACGATGCGGTGGTCACCGTCGCACCGGCGTCGCTGCCGGCAGCGACGGCAGGCAGCGCCTACAGCCAGACGGTGTCGGCCAGCGGCGGTACCGCGCCTTATACCTTCGTGATCACTGCCGGTGCGTTGCCACCCGGGCTGACCCTGAGCGCTGCCGGCGTGCTGTCCGGCACTCCCACCGCCTCCGGCAGCTTCAACTTCACGGTAAGGGCGACCGACAGCGGCGCCCCGACAACCGGAAACCGCGCCTACACCCTGGTTGTTGCCGGTGCCACCGTCACGCTTCCGGCGACCTCGCTGGCCGCCGGCACCGCCGGTCAGGCCTACACGGCGGCCATCACGCCGGCGAGCGGCGGCATCGCGCCGTATACCTACACGCTCAGTGCCGGTGCGCTGCCGGCGGGTATCACGCTCAACAGCGGGACCGCTGCGCTCAGCGGCACGCCCACGGCACCTGGTACCTACAACTTCTCCCTGACCGCCACCGACAGCACGACCGGTACGCCGTCCACTGCCACCCAGAGCTACACGCTGACCATCGCCGCGCCCACGATCGTGCTGGCGCCCACCACGCTGCCCGCTGCAACCCGCGGTACGGCATACAGCCAGGCGTTGAGCGCCAGCGGCGGCACTGCGCCTTACAGCTACACGATCGCTGCTGGCGTGTTGCCGGGTGGCCTGACCCTGGCCGGCAACGGCACGCTGTCGGGCACGCCGACGGTGGAAGGCACCTTCAACTTCACGGTTGAGGCGAGCGATGCCAACAGCTTCACCGGGACGCGGGCGTATGCGTTGACGGTGGCCGGCCCGACCCTGGTGCTGCCCGCATCCACCTTGCCGGCAGGCACGGCAGGGCAGGCGTATACGGCAGCGATCAGCCCGGCCACCGGCGGCACTGCGCCGTACAGCTATGCGCTGAGCGCTGGCGCGTTGCCGGCGGGCATCGTGCTGGATACGGCGACCGGCGGTCTAAGCGGCACGCCGACGGTGTCGGGCAACTTCAACTTCACGCTCACCGCGTCCGACAGCACGCCCAGTCCTGCGGCGCAGGCCTCGCGTGCTTATGTGTTGACCATCGGCGCAGCCACGTTGGTGATCGGGCAGAACACGCTGCCGCCGGCAGTCACCGGCACCGCGTATAGCCAGACGTTGACCGTGTCCGGTGGCGTGGCGCCTTACAGCTTTGCGGTGACCAGCGGCACTTTGCCAGCTGGTTTGACCCTGGCTGCCAATGGCACGCTGTCGGGCACGCCCAGCGGCGAAGGCGTCAGCAACTTCACCATCACCGTGACCGATGCCAGTGCCGCCAGCGCTGCGCAGGCCTATAGCTTCAGCGTGGGCAGCGCCGCCCCGGTAGCGGTTGCAGACGCCGCCGCGACCATGGATGGCACGGCAGTGACGGTGGCGGTGACCGGCAACGACACCGGCACCATCACCGCGATCGCCATCACCACCGCACCCACCAACGGCACTGCCGTGGTCGATGGCTTGCAGCTGGTCTATACCCCGACCGCCGGCTTCATCGGCACCGACGTGGTGAGCTACACCGCCACCGGCAGTGGCGGCACCTCGGCGGCGACCACGCTGACCATCACGGTCAACGCGCGGCCGGTTGCGGTGTCGGTGACCGCAGAGGCGGTGCCCGGCGAAGCGCAGCAGGTGGATATCACCCGCAACGCCACCGGCGGGCCGTTCGTGGCCGCCGCGGTGGTCTCGGTGCTGCCGGCCTCGGCCGGTACCGCCACCATCACCCGTGTCGGTGGTGCCGCCACCGCATCGGCGGCACGCGCTTCCGGCCTGTCGCCGGCTGCGACCGCGATGGCCGAAGTGCCTACCTTTACGCTGACCTTTACGCCCAACCCGGCATTTGTCGGCCAGGCGACGGTGCAGTTCACCTTGTCCAACGCGTTCGCCACCTCGGCGCCGGCCAGCGTGGTGTTCAACATCGCACCGCGCCGCGACCCGAGCCAGGATGCGGAAGTGCGTGGGTTGATCGATGCGCAGTCCGAGTCCACACGGCGATTTGCGCGCGCGCAGATCGACAACTTCCAGCGCCGTCTGGAGGCCACCCATCGCGGCGGCGGCAGCTTCAGCAATGCGGTGAGCTTCCAGCCCACCTCGCATTGCCGCCAGGCCGAGCGCGGTGTCAGTGCGCAGCCGTGCAGCCCGGACACGCAGGATGCCGATAACGACTTCCGCGATGCGCCGGCAGTGGCGTCCAGCGGCACCGCGCAGGCGCAGGGACAGGGCGATCTGGGTCTGTGGATCGGCGGTGCGATCCGCTCGGGCAGCTTGAACCGGCAAGCCAGCAGCAACGGTGTGGACTTCCAGACCGACGGCTTGAGCGTGGGTGCGGATTACCGGGTGGCGCAGTCGCTGGCGATCGGTGCAGGCCTGGGTTGGGGCCGCGACGACAGCGACGTGGGCAACAACGGCAGCCATAGCAAGGGCAACGCGTACACCATGGCCGTGTATGCCAGCTTCCATCCGGGCAAGGCGTTCTTCTTCGACACCCTGGTCGGTTACCAGTTGTTGTCGTACGACCTGCGCCGCTATGTGACCGATGATGGCTCGCTGGCCGAAGGCAACCGCGATGGCAAGCAGTGGATCGCGTCGCTATCGACCGGTGCGGACCTGCAGCGCGACAGCCTGCAGATCACCCCGTATGCGCGGCTGGATGTGTCGCGCGCCACGCTGGACGGCTATAGCGAAGACGGCGTGGCACCGTTCGCGTTGCGCTATGCCGACATGGATGTGGCCACCACCACCGGTAACCTGGGCCTGCGTCTGGAATGGCGCCGCGAAGTGAGCTGGGGCCGCCTGACCCCGCAGCTGCGGGTGGAATATCAGCGCGACTTCCAGGGCCGTGGCGATGCCACCCTGAGCTATGCCGATCTGTCTGGCGGGCCGTTCTATCGCACCGGGCAAAGCGCGTTCGATCGCAACCGCTTGATGGTGGGCATCGGCGCGGCGTTGCTGACCGAACAAGGCTTGTCCACGCGGCTGGAATACCGCGGCATCACCGACGGCGACAGCGGCAACGACCAGACCTGGATGATCAATCTGGAAAAGAAATACTGATCGCGCCACGCGCGCCGCAGTAAAGGCAATGCGATGGGCCGGGCACTGCTCGGCCCATCGCGTTTGTGGCGCGTGCAGGAGTGGCAGTTAGGGCGTACCGAGGTGCGTGTCGGTTGCGGTTGGCTTACATGCACAGGGCAGGCGACAGGTCGCGCGCAGCATGGCTCGCATGACGCTGCGTAGGCTGCACGGCAGCAAGCGATGGCGACACCGATCCCTGCCACTGGCCGTGCTCGCCTGAGCGCAGTTGCCATGTTGCGGACACCACGCCTCTGCGCAGCATGTGCACGCACATCGACTGGCGCGCATCGGGCAGGTCGACAGCGCATTCCCTCGGCATCCGGCACAATGCCGCACGCATGCACGCCACCTCCGCGCCCGATTTTCGTCTCTATCCTTCCAATGCGCTGGATACCCTGGCTGCCTTGCTTGCGCAGGAGCTGCGTCGGTCAGTGCCCGGGCAGCCGATATTGCAGCCGGAGGTGGTGCTGATCCCGCAGGTGGCGATGCGGCGTTGGCTGCAGTCCACGCTGGCCGCCGAGCATGGCGTGGCGGCCAATCTGGAATTTCTCACCCCGGGCGAATTCGTGGCGCGCGCGCTGGAGCGCAATCTCGGCCCGGCCGACGATGACCTGGACATGGCGACCACGCAGTGGCGCCTGTACGCGACGTTGCAATCGGATCTGGGCAGCGATGCCGCATTGGCGCCGCTGGCCGGCTATCTGGCCGATGGCGATGCGCTCAAGCCATGGGCGTTGGCCGGCGAGTTGGGCAACGTGTTCGAGAAGTACCAGGCATGGCGACGCGACTGGCTGCTGCGCTGGGAAGGTGGCGCCGATCCGGACGACCCGCAGGCACGGCTGTGGCGCAGCATCGCCAGCGGGCGGCAATACCGCGCGCGTCGCATCGGCCAGTATCTGGACCGTTACGCGCGCGCCGATGGGCCGTTGCCGCAGGGCTTGCCAACGCGCCTGTTCGCCTTCGCCATCCTCAATATCTCGCCCGACGTGCTGCGCGTGCTGGCCACGCAAGCGCGCGTGGGCACGCTGCATTTCTATCTGCCCACGCCCACGCAAGGCTATTGGGGCGATCTGCAGACGCTATGGCAGCGCCGCCGCGAAGACGGCGCAGTGCAGCTATTCGTCGATCAAGTGCAGGAAAACCCGTTGCTGCAGGCGTGGGGCGCGGCCGGGCGCGATTTCATGGCGCTGGTGGGCGATTACGAGGTGGTGCATCCGCTGGCCGAGATCGCCGCCTACGCCGACCCGCTCGACACCGGCCGTCGCGCACTTGCCGATGACGGCGTGGGCGACAGCCTGCTGCGGCGGATGCAGAGCGATCTGTTCCATCGTCGTGCACCCGCCGTGCCTGCGGCATTGCCGGCGGTGAATCTGCACGACCCCAGCCTGCAGGTGCATGCCTGCCACACGCGCTTGCGCGAGTTGCAGGTGCTGCACGACCAGTTACGCGCCTTACTCGACGACCCGCGCTTCGACCCGCCCTTGCAGCCGCGCGAGATTGCGGTGCTGTCGCCCAACATCGACCCGTATGTGCCGTATCTGGAGGCGGTGTTCGGCAGCCATGGCAGCGACGATGCATTGCCGTACGCCTTGGCCGACGCCAGCCCGTTGGCGAGCGAGCCGTTGGCCGAGGTGTTTTTGACCTTGCTCAAACTGCCGATCGCACGCTTTGGGCTGCATGAAATTCTCGACTTGCTGGCCAGCGCACCGATCGCCGAGGCCGCCGGGCTGGACGACGCCGGGCTGGAACGCCTGCGCACCTGGCTGCACGCGGCCGGCGCGCGCTGGGGGCTGGATGCGCTGCATCGGCGTCAGCATCAGGCGCCCGGCGATGACGCTTACACCTGGCGTTTTGCGCTGGACCGGCTGCTGCTCGGCCATGCCAGCGGCGCCGACGACGACATCGATGGCGTGGCGCCATGGCCGCAGCTGGAAGGTAGTGCACTGACCGCACTCGACACGCTGATGCGGTTGCTGCGCGTGCTCGAACGCCATCAGTCCCTACTGGCCGAGCCGATGCCGCCTGTCGACTGGCGCGAGCGTTTGCTCGAGCTGCTGGACGCGTTGATTCCCACCGCGCCATCGGCCCCGCGCGCGCAGCGCGCGCTGGATCGGTTGCGCAGCCTGATCGATCAATTTGCCCGCGATGCGCAGCGCGCGCACTACGCCGGCAAGGTGCCGGCCGAGGTGGTGCGTGCGCATTTTGAAGCGATACTGGGCGAGTCGGACACGCGTGCGCCGCTGCTGACCGGCGGCATCAGTTTCGGCCGCATGGTGCCGATGCGCTTGCTGCCGTTCCGCGCGATCTGTTTGCTCGGCATGAACGATGGCGATTTCCCGCGCCGCGACCCGGCCGCCGGGCTCAATCGGCTCACCGCAGAATTGGGCACCGAGCGTCGCCGGCATGGCGACCGTTCCACCCGCGAGGACGACCGCTTTTTATTTTTGCAATTGTTCGCTTCTGCGCAGGACGTGTTCTATCTGAGCTATCTCGGCGCCGATGCGCGCGATGGCAGCGTGCGCGAGCCGTCGGTGCTGGTCAGCGAATTGTTGGCGAGCGCGGCGCAGTACCACGCCGACCCAACGGCGATCGACACGCTGGTGGTGCATCACCCGTTGCAGCCGTTTGCCGCCGCCGCATTCGGTGCGCTGGGCGATGACGGCGCAGACCCGCGGCGTTTCAGTTATCGCCGGCAATGGCGCCCGGCCGTGGATAGCCTCACCGGCCAGCGCCAGCCGCTGGCGCCGTGGGTGGCCGGTGCGCTGCCGGCCGATCACATCGCCTTGCCCGCCAGCGTGTCCATCGACGATCTACGCCGCTTGTTCGGCGACCCGGCCGGGCAGTTTTTGCGCCATCGCTTGGGCATGCGCTTGCCCGATCCGGCCAGCGAAGACAGCGATCTGGAACCGCTGCTCGCGCCCACGCGCGGGCTGGATCAATACGGGTTGCAGCAGCAGGTGTTCGAGGCGGCGTTGGCGGGTGAAGTGGACGGGTTGTACGAGCGGCTGCGCGCACGCGCCTTGCTGCCATCGGGTCCGCTCGGCCGCCGCCAACTCGACGAGCGTGTGGCGCAGCTGCGCCCGTATGCCGACGCCTTTCGGCAATGGCGTGGCGATGCGCCGGCGCAGTCGCGCCGCTTGCAGGTGCAGATCGGCGATATCGACGTCCACGGCCGCGTGCCCGGCTGGTATGCCGATGGCGTGGGGCGCGTGCAGGTCGGCGCACTCAGTGGCCGCAGCGCGATTCGCCACGGCCTGGAATGGTTGCTGCTGCGCGCCGCCGGCGAGCGCGTGCCGTATGTGCGCTTCTTCAAGCAGGACGACGGCCTGGGCCCGTATCCCATCGATGCGCAGCCGCTCTCGCAGACGCAGGCGCAACACGCCTTGGGCGAGCTATTGCAGCTGTATCGCCACGGTCTGCAAATTCCGCTGGCGTTTGCGCCGTACAGCAGCTGGAAATACCACCAGGCCGCACGCAGCGACGATCTGGACAAGGCCATCAAGGACGCCGCCGGGCAATGGCAGGCCAGCTTCGGTTGGAGCGAGTCGCACAGCCCGGAATTACGCTTGGTCAATCGCGGCCGCGACCCGTTTGCCGATGCGCAGCGCTTTGCCGACTTCGCCACCACCAGCCATCGCGTGTACGACTTGCTCGAACGCGGCAACACCGACACCACGCTCGATCCTGAGCGTCTGATCGACAGTTGGCGGCACTGGCACGGCGCCCAGGACGACGCCGAATGAGCGCGCCTGTGAGCGACCCGTATCTGCAGTTGCCGCTGCACGGCGTGCGCCTGATCGAAGCCAGCGCCGGTACCGGCAAGACCTTCACCCTGGCCACGTTGTTCACCCGGCTGGTGGTCGAACGCGGCTTGCGCATCGGCCAGATCCTGGCGGTGACCTTTACCGAAGCGGCCACGCAGGAATTGCGCCGTCGCATCCGCGAGCGTCTGGTGCTGGCCGCCTCCCTCGTCCCCGACGCCGTCGTAGGAGCGGACCTGGCCGCGACCAAACCACCTGCAACGCAGGCATCCAACGCTCCATCAGCGTCTATAGGAGCGGCGTCGGCCGCGACCGACCTCGCCGACGTCCCGTCGCGGCCAAGGCCGCTCCTACAGGAAGCGCCCGACGTCCTGCTCACCCGCGCCATCCTCACCGCGCATCTGGCCCACGGCGATGAAACCCCGGCCGCCTTGCGCCGCCGGTTGCAGCAGGCGGTGGAAGAAATCGACCTCGCCGCCGTGTTCACCATCCACGGCTTCTGCGCGCGCGTGCTGCGCGAACATGCGCTGGAAAGCGGCCAGGCCTTCGCCGCGCCGCAACTGCTCGCCAACGACCGCGAACTGCTGAGCGAAGTGGCCGCCGATCTGTGGCGCCAACGTGCGGCCGATGCGGTGATGGCCGAAGACTTGATCGCGCTGTGGTCGGGTGGCCCGCCTGCGCTGGCCACCGATCTGCGCACGTTGGTGCGGCACGCGGCGATCCTGCCGGCAGCATCCGAAGCCAGCAGCGACGATGCCGCCGCATTGCTGCAGGCCGTGCACGATGCACGCCACGCGCTGGCAAGCGCATTCCACGCGCATGGCACGGCCTTTTTCGAATCCATCATGTCCGCCATCGATGGCGGCATCTTGAGCAAGGTCAGTTACAAACCGGAGTGGCTCACCGCGCTGTGGCACTGGTTCGACAGCTTCGCCGCCGCGCCAACGCACGAGCACGCGCCGCATCCCAAGCTGCTCAAGTTGACCGCTGCCGAACTGGCATCGGGCACCAACAAGAAGTTCGTCGATCGCACACCGGCCTCGCCGATGAGCCACGAAATCGATGGCTATCTCACCGCGCTGGCACGTGTCGAAGAATGGCGCACCCGCCGCCGCATCCGTCTGCTGCATGCCCTGCGCGACGATGCCATCGCACGGCTCGCGCTACTCAAGCGCCAGCGCCGTGTGCAGACCTACGACGACCTGGTCGATGGCGTGGCGCACGCACTGCAAGGTCCGCAAGCCGATGCCCTGGTGCAACGCCTGCGCGCGCAATACGCCATCGCGCTGGTGGACGAATTCCAGGACACCGACGACCGTCAGTGGTCGATCTTTTCCACCGTGTTCGGCGAAGGCCCGCTTGCACGTGCGGCCGGTCTGGAGCCGGCGCTGTTTTTGATCGGCGACCCCAAGCAGGCCATCTACGGCTTTCGCGGCGGCGATGTGCGCACCTATCTGGCCGCCGCAATCACCGCCGAACTGGCGCCACCGCTGAGCCACAATTTCCGCTCACGCCCTGGCGTGCTGGCCGCGATCGATGCGCTGTACGCGCAGGCCGGCTACACCGAGGCCTTCCTCACCGACGGTATCGCCTTCCATCCGGTACAGGCCGGCACCAAGCGCAGCGATGCCGATTTGCAGCGCGATGGCGCCACCGCCCCGGCGCTGACGCTGTGGCGCGCGCCCGAACCGCCGCCGCCTAGCAAGGGAAAGCCCAAACCCTGGAGCGCCGGTCGCGCGCGCGAGCTGGCCACCGCCGCCTGCGTGGCCGCCATCCGCGGCTGGCTGGCCGGTGGTCGCGACGGCACCGCCACCATCAATGGCAACCCGGTGCAGGCCGGCGATATCGCCGTGCTGGTGCGTAGCCACGGCGAGGCCACACGCATCCAGCAAGCACTGGGCGCGATGGGTATTCCGGCGGTCGCCGCCGGCAAGCAGAGCCTGTTCGCCACCGACGAAGCATTGGAACTGCTGGCCCTGCTGCAGGCCTTGCTGGATCCCGGCGACGACAGCCGCCTGCGTGCCGCGCTGGCCACGGTGTTGATCGGCGAAGACGCCATCGCCATTGCCGCGCTGGAACGCGATGGCGAACGCCATCGCCGCTGGCAGCAGCACGCACTGGACTGGCGCGAGCGCTGGCAGCGCGGCGGCCCGCTGGCCTTGATCGGCGAGTTGGGCGCCACGCACGGGCAACGCCTGCTCGCGCTGGTCGATGGCGAGCGCCGCCTCACCAATTACCTGCAACTGGCCGAACTGCTGCAGGAAGCCGACGTGCGCGCACTCGGCCCGCACGGCCTGGTCGACTGGCTGGCACGCCGCATCGCCAATGCCGACGACAACGACGAAGCCCAGCAACTGCGGCTGGAATCGGACGCGCGCCGCGTGCAGATCGTCACCCTGCACAAGAGCAAGGGCCTGGAATATCCGCTGGTGTTTCTGCCGTACATCGGCATCGGCCGCAGCGACAAGGGCGCTGGCCGCCATTGCGTGGTGCATGCGCCGGATAGCGGCCGTCAGCTGCATTGGAACGTGTCCAAATGGAGCCGTGAGAAAGACGACCCGACCTGGAGCGCCGCCGAAGCCGCCTGGAAGCAGGAACAACGTGCCGAAGACGCACGCCTGCTCTACGTCGGCCTGACCCGCGCCGAGCATGCGCTATGGATCGCCAGCGGCAGCTTCCATCAGCACGAACGCACTGCTTTGTCGGGCATGCTGCGCGCGCTCGATGCGTTGCAAGGCGCGGCAGGCGAGGGCGCGGTGGTGGTAGACACCAGCATCCCGCCAGCCAACCTGCCGCGCCTGCCGCCGCCGCTCGAAGCGCAGGTGCCGCCGGCGCGCAGTCCGCAGCGGCACATCGCGCCGGAATGGTGGGTCTACAGCTTCACCCAGCTGGCCAACGCCGACGCCGGCGCCGCCATCGACCCGATGGCCAGCGCCACCGTGGTCGGCAGTGGCGGCAGCGACGAACCGTCCGGCAGCGAGGCGGTGGCGGTTGCCGCAGCCACCGAATCCGAACCGTTCGACCCGCGTTTTGCAGGCAACCGCTTCGGCGTGGTGATGCACGACGTGTTCGAGCGTTGCGACTTTGCCGCCTGGCACGCGTGGCAGCCCGGCCAACCCGCGCCCGAGGGTCAGGCCACCGCAATCCTCGACGCCCTGCAACGCGGCGGCTATGCCCAGGACGATCTCGACGACGGCCTGCGCGTGCTCACCGCCCTGATCGGCCACACCCTCACCGTGGTATTGCCCGAAGGCACCCCCTTGGCCGCCGTGCCCGAGCCGCAGCGCCGCAACGAAATGGAATTCCACTTCGCCATGCGGCCCACCCGCGTCGATGCGCTGCTGGCGTTGCTGCATCGGTTTGGTGTGGTCGGCGACCGCCAGGCCTTCGGCGCGCGCCACCGCCTGGAAGGCCTGATGACCGGCCTGATTGATCTCACCTACACCGTCGACGGCCGCTGGTATGTGCTCGACTACAAATCCAACCGCCTGCCCAGCTACGACGCCGACGCCCTGGCCCGCGCCATGGCGCACAGCGAGTACGAGCTGCAGGCGCTGATCTACACAGTGGCCCTGCACCGCTGGCTGCGCTTCCGCCTGGGCGATGCCGCCGATGGCGGCGGCTACGACTACACCCGCGACTTCGGCGGCGTGCGTTACCTGTTCTGCCGCGGCCTGGACGCTACCCGCAACGCAGCCGACCCCGGCTCCGCCAGCGCTGCCGTGCCAGGCCCGCCCGCCCCCGGCATCCACGCCTGGCGCTTCGACCCGGCCCTGGTCGACGCACTGGACGCCCTGTTCGCCGGCAGCGCCCTGGAGCCGACCTCCAGCAACACAGGCACGCCCAATGCTCACTAGCACACAGCCTCTTGCTGCCGACGCACCAAAGCCCCTGTCCCTCCGGGAGCGCGCGCAGCCCGTCGGCGCCGACGTACCAAAGCCCCTGTCCCCCCGGGGCGATAAGGCACTGGTTGCGCGCCGCTGGCGCGCGTGCCCTGGAGCGCCCGCGCCGCTGGCGTGGGATGGGGCGCGCAGCGGGGGTTGGAGTGAGGGTACGTCCGCGAGTCAGGCATCTACCTTATGAGCCACCCAACCCTGCTGACCGCCCTCAGCCAGAGCGGCGCCCTGCGCACGCTGGACCTGGCCTTCGCCCAAAGCCTGCAACGCCTGGCCCCAGACACCGACCCACAGGTCCTGGCCGGCGCCGCGCTCGCGTCGCTGGCAGTCACCAGCGGCCATGCCGGGCTGGACCCGGCGCGCGCTGCCATGCTGCTGGACCAGCGCGACGGCCCATCGCCCGCATTCCCGGACCCCACCGACTGGCAACGCACCCTGGCCGCCTCGCGCTGGGTCGACCAACCGAACCCCGACGACCCGGCCGCCGCCGACTGCCCGCTGGTCCTCGAACACGGCCTGCTCTACCTGCGCCGCTACCGCGAGTACGAACGCCGACTGGCCCTGGGCCTGCAGCGCATCGCCGCCCAGCCCATGCCGGCGTTCGACGCCAACGCGCTGGCGCCGTTGTTCGCACAGCTGTTCCCAAACGCGACCGCAACCGCTCAGCCCGTGCACCCAACCCCTCTCCCGCTTGCGGGAGAGGGTGCCCGCAGGGCGGGTGAGGGATCGGGCCTGCCCGCGCCATCCTTAGACCAAGAGCGTACGCCAGCGTCAGCAAGCGCCCCCGACCGCCAGGCCCAAGCTGCCGCGCTGGCGCTGCGTCGCGCGCTGCTGCTGATCACCGGCGGCCCCGGCACCGGCAAGACCACCACCATCGCCCGCCTGTTGCTGTTGCGCATCGCCCAGGCCCATGCCGCCGGCCACGCGCCGCCACGCATCGCCCTGGCCGCGCCCACCGGCCGTGCCGCCGAACGCATGGCCGAAAGCCTGCGCGCCGCCGTCGCCCGCGCCATCGCCGCCGGCATCCAGCTGCCGCCCCATCCCAACGCAGCCACGCCCAGGCCAACGACACAATCGCCGAACCCCGCCACGTCTCCTCTGCATCCAGCGACAGAGGCAGCAAACCTCGGTGCTTCACCTCTCCCGCAAGCGACAGAGACAGCAAGCCCGCACGTTTCCCCTCTCCAGCAAGCGGAAGCAGCAAGCCCTGATGTTTCCCCTCTCCCGCTTGCGGGAGAGGGTGCCCGAAGGGCGGGTGAGGGCCCGCCACTGCCCTGGGAATCCCTCCTCCCCACCGGCGCCAGCACCCTGCATCGCCTGCTCGGCGTCATCCCGGATTCGCCAAACTTCCGCCATAACGCAGACAACCCGCTGCCGTTCGACCTGATCGTCGTCGACGAAGCTTCCATGGTCGACCTGCCGCTGATGTGCAAGCTGGTCGAAGCCGTCGCCGATGGCACCCAGCTGATCCTGCTCGGCGACGCCGACCAGCTGCCTTCGGTGGAAGCCGGCGACGTGCTCGCCGCCATCCTGCAGGCCGCCGGCCCCGGCGATGCCCTGCAACCGCACGACGCCGACGCGCTGCAACCGCTGCTCGGCAGCACGCCTGCCAGCATCCAGACCATCAGCCACCCCATCAGCCACCCCCACAGCAGCGGCCTGTCCGGCCACCGCGTGCACCTGCTACGCGGCTATCGGCAAGCAGAAAACTTCGCACTCGCCCCGCTGGCCGACGCCATCCGCGCCGGCGACGCCGACACCGCGCTGGCCCTGCTGCGCAGCGGCGAGCTGGCCGGCGTGCACTTCCACGAAGACGGCGACGACCCGCTCACCCTGGGCCGCGACGCACTGCTGGCCCACTGGCGCGCCCTGGCCGATGCGCAAGACCCCGCCGCCGCCCTGCGCGCGGCCAGCCGCCTGCGCCTGCTCACCGCCGTGCGCGCCGGCCCGCAAGGCGCGCGCGGCCTCAACGCCCGCATCGAACAACTGCTCGCCGACACCGGCTCCGGCGCTCGCAGACTCGGCGGCGCCTCGCCCTGGTTCCAGGGCCGCCTGCTGCTGATCACCGAAAACAGCTACCGCCACGGCCTGTTCAACGGCGACGTCGGCATCTGTTTGCGCAGCGACGCGAGTCCCTCTTCGGGGCAAAGCGACGCGAATCCCTTCTCGGGGCGCGACAACACAAGCGCCACCTCAGAGCGCAGCGATGCAAGCACCGTGACAACGCGCGCCGACGCAGCCCCGTCTTCCGGCCCAAGCCACACCAGCGGCACCGCAACCCGCGCCGACCCCGCCGCCGACCGCCGTGCCCAAGGCCCCTTGGTCGCATGGTTCGAAGGCGACGGCGACGGCCAGGTGCGCGGCTTCCACCCCGCCGCCTTGCCCGCCCACGAGAGCGCCTTCGCCATGACCGTGCACAAGGCCCAGGGCAGCGAATTCGACGACGTCTGGCTGCAACTCCCCACCCGCGACGCCCGCGTGCTCAGCCGCGAACTGCTCTACACCGGCATCACCCGCGCCCGCCGCGCCCTGCACCTGGCCGGCAGCGAAGCGGTCATCCGCGCCGCACTCGCCCGGCATGCCGCGCGCATTTCGGGATTGGCGTGGCGGTTGGGTGCGCAGCAGCAGGCGGCACCCGCCAAGCCAGCAACAGAACCATCCACTGCGTCGCCCGTGCAGGGGTCGTTGTTCTGATGGACGCAAGCCGGCGCGATGACAGCAGTGAAAAGTGCTCTCAGGCAAAGAGCTGTAGCCGAAGGCAGTTATTCGAAATTTTCGAATAACTGCCGCCGACGGCAAGAGCTACGACACCAAGCACTAAAATCGCGGCGATCATCGCCACTGAGCACGAGGCATCTGTCCATGACAGTCCTACCCAACATCCACCCTGGCGAAATCCTGCTTGAAGAGTTCCTGGAGCCGATGAGCATCAGTCAGAACGCACTGGCGCGCGCCACCGGCGTGTCGCCGCGTCGTATCAACGAGATCGTGCTGGGCAAGCGCGGCATCACCGCCGACACCGCCGTGCGCCTGGCTGCAGCGCTGGGCACGACCGAGCGCTTCTGGCTGGGCCTGCAAGCCGATTACGAGCTGGAACAAGCGCACCGCACGCTGGGTGATCTGCCGTCACGGATCAAGCGGTTGGCGGCGTGATACGCGTTTTTTCGGCATGCCACGCTAAGCGCGCAACCAGAGCAGGCTAACGAATCTGGTCTGACCGTTGCGCGGCAAGGCAGCACTGCCTGCTGCAACGCTTGGCTGTTGTAGGCAGTAATCAATTCTAGGAACAGGACCAAAACCGATGGACCGACGTCGTCGCAAACGGACGGAGCGCTACTGGGCGCGGGCAGAAGCCAAAGCACATGCTGCGGTCGACCGCTTGGATCCGGAAAGCTGGTTCGATCTGTGGCATACGCATGTGGACTGGAATGGCCGCGGCCACTCCTCTGTTGAGCATCGGCAGATGGTCAATGCGGTTGCAGTGCGTGTGCTGTGCTACCTGGAGACACGTCTGGCGCATCGTGGTGCAGCGGTGCAACTGTGGGCTGACCTCAGTCCGGACACGATGGATACCGGCATCTACGCGCACTCTGCCAACCCGAACGGTACGACCTTCCCCGCGACCTTTCCCAACCTGGATTGGCAGCAGGCTCTGCCTAGGGCGGTCGCAGCGATACTGCCCGCCACGCATCGGGCCGGCACCGCGTCATGCGACGGCAGTACCTGGTACGTCGTGCAGCGTCAGCCCGATGCGGCCGGCACGGGGGGCCGCCAATGAATTCCACCGACAAAGCCCATCGCACCGCAACGCTTTATGCAGTCGGTGCCCGTCAGCCGCGGAGAGCGAAGCCGCCTGTCACCGGCGCCACCTAACGCCTGGCGCACGCCTGCTTCGGGTGCCGCAGAAGTCTCAAGATTGCGCCGCGCGACCAGGTGGCCCCGTGCCCTGGCTGCGGCAAAGCGCTGTGCGTGATGGGCCGCTCTTTCAAGGCGCCGCCGGCCCGCAACCATGCGCAGTGGATCAAGGTCGAGCGGCTGTACCGCGCGGGCTTTCGGTTCTTCATTTACCGCAGCCACCTGTGCGCTCCGCTGCCCGCCAAGCTGTCGGAGGTGGATCACTTCATCCGTGAGCATGCTACGCACCCGTTACGCCTGGGCGGTGCTTGAAGCCCCTGGTACAGCGCTTCTCTCAAAACGCGAGGTCAGGCGATCCACCTGACCCCGTTTTGCCGTCTGGCAGGCCGGGCGGCTTACTTGCCCTTCTTTTCCTGCTTGGCCGCGCGCTTTTCTTTCAGCGTCTTGGCCGGCTCTTTCTTCTGGCTCTTCTTCTGGTCCATCCCCTTGCTCATGACACCCTCGTAGTTGCTGGATTGATCGGTCGGGCAGCGCCATGACCCTGGCGTGCCTGCGCACTTTACGGCTTGTGCGCCCTGGAGTGGGAGGGGGGAGCGAGGCCGGGGGACAAGCGGCGTGTCAGGCGAAGCATTTTCAAGGAGCGGCGCCGGCAACTCCCACAGCGGCCGGCAGCCCCAGAACGCAAAACGCCCGCGTGCGACGGTCACCGTCTGCACGCGGGCGCTGGCGGCAACGGCCTTACTTGGCCGGCACGCGCTGGTACTGCTCGCCGCCGGTGTTGAGGTGGCCATTGGTCTCATCGATGGCGAAGTTCACCGTCTCGCCATCGTTGGTGACCTGCAGCGCCCCGTCCTTGTAGACGGCCGGGTAGCTCTCGGTCTTGGGCTTGCGGCTGAAG
This sequence comes from Xanthomonas sp. WCS2018Noco2-27, assembly GCF_031843525.1. Lineage (NCBI taxonomy): Bacteria > Pseudomonadati > Pseudomonadota > Gammaproteobacteria > Lysobacterales > Lysobacteraceae > Xanthomonas > Xanthomonas sp. WCS2018Noco2-27. The sequence continues at coordinate 105,823 of NZ_JAVTIK010000013.1, forward strand.
AACTTCGGCGTGGTGCTGCGGACCATGAAGGTCTCGCCATTACGCGCGATGTCCATCGTCTCTTCCTGCGTCTGCACGTTGACCCAGTGGCCGACGAACTTCTCGCCCTCCACCTTGGCGCAACCAGTCACCAGCAACGCCGCGGCCAGCGCGGTACCCATCCACTTCATCATCGTGCGTTCTCCAGTTGAGGCTGGGGCGAGGATGGCGGGTGGGGGATGTACGGGAGGTCAAGAGTCAGGTGTGCTCTCTAGGCCATAGGCCTGGCCGTACTCAGCGCACAACTGAACTATGCTTTCGCCGAATCTGAGCGCGTCTCAAAGCGGTTCTAACCTCACAACCCTGAGAGGTCGACCGGTAAATTTTTTTTTCCTGCCACCAGCCCTAGTGAACTACGCTGAATCGTCGAAAACATAGGGCGTTCCGATCAAAAACCATACGAAAGGCATCAAGTGATCCCTCAGTTGCCGCCACATGAGTCGGAGCCATTAGTAGCACTGCGTGCGCAATTCAAAGCGATTTGCCTTGTCCTCGGTAGTAACAGGAACCTCTTCACCATTGCACAGCCTGATGGCGCAGCCCATGTGGAATTTCATGATGGCCTCTATCACTACGTTATTGTCGAACGTGGCACGAAATTTCAGCATCGAACCACCTCAGACCCGGACGAAGTACTTTATTGGTTGACATCCAACGTGGTCGGCGAAGTAGCAAGCACTTATGAAGTTCAAAACCGCAACCCGCTGCAAGACAGCCGTCGCATCATGTTTGCAAAACATGAGGAGCTGATGTCGGCGTTACATGCGCACTGGGGCGAACGAAGCAGGTACGAGCACGAAAAGATCCTAGAGCAATATCCCTTCGATGACCGTGGATCAGGAAGCAGAGTTTCACAAGACGGTAGTCAGCCAAGGCGAGTGAATTGGGAGCGCATCGCACGCATAAGCCTGCTGCTGTCGCTACTAGTTGTACTCACATTAGCCGTAAAACCAGTGGTTTCCTGTCTCATGGGATTGGCCGGACAGCCTGCGCTACAGCAGCAAGCTGCAAGTCTGTCGCCGCAGGACCTGATCCGTATCTGGACAGCGATCGCTGATCAGCCGTATCCCGGTGGTCCGTCTTTGCCAAAGTACGGAGGAGCTGATGCGGTTACAAAACGTAAACCCGTGATGCTGCTTGATCGATCTACCCAGACTTGCCCCGGCGGTAGAGAGGAGCAGATGTGCGCTTCGAATCTGGATCAAGCATTGCTTTCATCTCCTGCTGTACGTGCATTCGTATCAGCACAGGCGCGACAGGCGCTATTGCTGGCAAATGCGGCTCAAGTGCAGGTACGGTTGCCAGAAAGTACCTACATCCACGGGGCATCCACCGATCACGTCAACGCGGTGCTGACGGATATCAACTGGCCCGCGTTCTATAAGGCCTACCCGGGAACGGCCGGATATCTACAACTCAGTGTGCCAGTCGTTGTCGATGGATCCCATTCGCTCGTATATGCCGAACAGCGTTGTCATGGACGGTGTGGCACGGGAATGCTCTATCTCCTTGCACGCACAGAGAAAGGATGGAAGATCGCCAAACAGCTTGAGCTATGGGTAAGCTGAGACGATATTGAAGCTGCCGCCAAGATGGGTCTCTCAGGTGCCACCGCCATGATTAAAAGAATAATGATGCGTATGGGCCTCCCTCACTTGAATCCATCTATCGCCTTTTCTGCAGTGCTTTGTATTTCTATGGCGGGATGCACGTCGCCTGCACGGGCAGTTGCGTCGCAGCGCGAGTCGACGCACCACGAAGAGCAATCTGCTCCTGTTGATTGTCCTTCCACGAATTTCGAAACGTTCCTTGAGCGCTATGCCGACTCTGCAGATGACAGTGTGCGCCGCCGCTTTACGGATGATCCGTTGGAATACGAGGTGCCAACCTATACGGTAGAGGATATTACCGATTCGTCTCCTCTTACGCACATCTCTAAAATACGAGGGAACGCCCGTTTTGAGTTTTTCTCTTATCGTTATTTCAGGAACGTCAAAGCTTTCGACCAGATCGATCCTGGAGAAGTAAATCCGAAGCCGAAAGGCGATGCCGGATTCCCTTTTGCCATCGAGGCTGGGGTAGGGGGTGATCACACCGTCTCCTTCGGCATGGAGTACGAAATAGATTCGTATCTATTCAAGCGCAGCAAGGACTGTTGGCGCCTAACGCGTGTGATCAATTTAAGAGACTGACAAGGAGTTGGCACACCCGAAGGAGAAATCGTCGGTTAGCGATGTTCTGTGATCATGGATACCGACATCGGGCGCTTACAGTCATCGCGATTACGCGACACACTTGTCATTGTCCGGCTGGAGTGGCTTGGACGGTCGCTGGTGGAATTGCTCGAAACATGAAAATGGGTCAAAGCAGGCATAGTTCACTCCTGCTCTGAGACCGAACAGGTCATGAACCTTTGTCTCGCAGGCGCATGATGGTCCGACGGGAAGTCATGAGTTTCCTCGCGATGGTCGAAACACGCGTCCCCACTTTGGGGTCGGTTCCGGCCAGGAGCGTCGTTGTTCTGCAGTGAATGGTGAGACGCATCTTCACGTGTCGAGTTCGCGGGCAGATGATGACGAACGGATTCATCGCAGTCGTCGAGCCGACCAGGGTGCTCATCTCACCCATTGCCTAACAGCTCGGAAGAGGCAGGCTTGGTGTTCTCGATGAGGTCGGTTAGGTTTGCCTGGAAACAGTGCGCTTGAAGGCCATCATCCGGACTCGCGTGGACGTCACTCCGGCATTCGTCTCGGTGGACGCAGCCATGCGCAGGATGTCCAACGCCGCAACGTCCGGCTGGAGCGAAACTGACACTCATGTACCACGCGTACACTACGGTTCTGAGTAAGTCGTCCACATCCACCTGACGACTGCTCGCGACGTTTTCTTAGCCGCTCTAAAGACGCGGGCTTCATGGATCAGCCAGGTTGCGCAATAGCGTTGAGGAAGTGACATGAACATATATCGGCTTGCGTGCGCTGTTTCTCTCTCTGTGCTCTTGCTCATGGCCACCAGCGGCTGTGCAAAGCAGCCGAAGTTGTCATCCCGGTTGATTGTGACGGTCGACGCGCCGATGCTGGAAAAAGGAGGCGCCGTTATCGTTTTGGCGCGTCCGATGGCAGAGCACGAGTGGCGGCTGCTTGAGGGGGTGAAGTCAAACAACGCCGGGTATGAAAAAGAATTTCAAATCAACGTGACGTCACCGGCATCCATTGTCGAGTTGCGTTACCCGGAAACCGGCACCTATAGTTTCAAACTGCAGTCTGCAGAAGAGAAGAAAACCGGCCCTCTGCAATCACGGCGTGTTTTGATTGGCCAGGCCGACGTGATAGATCCCGAGACCAAAAAACACGTGCATTGGTCTTCGATCAATGTTGTCCATATCAGTGGCACGACGTACCCGGAAGGATGGGCGCGAATTTTGGCGTCGACCTTTGATGAGGCGTTCAAAAGCGATGCTCCAGACACCTATGTCGTTGCCAGATTTCCTGCCGGACGCTTGATTTCTCTCACTCCCAATGCGATCGGTACTTATGTCAGGGACACCCACTAAGCAAGGTCTGGACACTCTGCCAGACGTCTCCAACGCCGGAAGAACGTGGTCAGGTGCAATTTTCAAGTCAACCTGAATCCGTTCCTGGTGCTGAGAGCGAGAGGAGCGGCCATGCATGCCGGTCTCTCACAGGAGGCGGTAGCGCGCCAGCCATTGACTGGCTGTGCGCACGCTCACGCCGCTTGCCCGGGCGGCATCTTCGGGACGCAGACCCTCCACGAGAATACGCTTGGCCAACAGGGCTCGATCTCGCGGCGTCAAGCGGGCATGTTTATTTAAGTTCATCCGGACTCTTGAGACTGAGTTGATAGGGTAACTCCCATCTTCCTGATCGGCCCCGGATGAACTACCTACTGAGAGATGACAGCTAGCGCACCGTAACCTTTGGATATCTCGCTTTCAGTTCCTCTAGTGTTCCAACGCCAGCCATAAATTCTGTAAAATTTTCGCCGACTAGGGCGACATTATTCCAGTCATAATCCGCGCTCCCAAATGTCTTTTTCTTCAGATCCGAAATATAATAAATCCTGCCGAAGCTTTCTGGTCTCAAATCTATTAGAAATGTACAATAATTATCGTAATTTGTCGCAATCATATGTGCGGGGATGCGCGGCCCGACATTGTTAAGTGTTTGATGCGGTTTCGATAAAACTTTCGTTGCCCCTATAGTGTGTCTTGCGCTAGAAATCATGCCAAAATCGGCATCAATGATCTCCTTTCCGGGATACTGGCAGTGAAAGTATCGGACGCCAGTCTTGACCGATCCAGAGACATCTCCATATTCTAAAAGAAAGCTTTTATAATCTAGAGGTAGAGTTCCGCCAGCCAGAGCTTCGAGCTCTTGAACCGCAGCAGGGTCCGGTGATAGATGAAACTCAGGGTTTGCATTTTTGATGAGCAACCAATTCTGATATAGCCCGGGATTAACAGTCTTCAAATCAAACATGGTATCTCAAAAAAATATGTCTTCGATGGATCGAAACCCGTATTGGGCGACGTTATTGTGTATTGATCTGTCTAAAGTAAAACGGAATCAGATTCTGAGGTATCCCTACGTTTAGACCACCAGCGGAAAAACGGTGTCAGGGTCACTCAAGCAGTTCCTCTGCACGTCGGAAACTGGCTGCATCCGAGAAAGTTCTCGCTGGTGCGCCGGTTCCTTCTCTGCACAAGCGCGCTGCCGCAGCGCGGGCAGCTTGGTGTGGCGATAGTTGTAGAGGCAGTGGAATCAGTGGAAGCGAAAATAGGTTCGACGCGTGCTGCATGTGGCGTCGGTTGCGCTGCAGCGTGTAGTTGCACCGCTCGTATCATCTCCAACAGTAGCTCGCCGCCAATCAATTCAATCGGCTTGCCTTGGGCGAAGTGCTCTGCATCCTTGGTGTAGCTGCCGATACAGACGATCTTGACCGCGTGAGCCTGGTGATGGGCGAGCAGGCCGAACATTTCGCGTACGACGCTGACGCCGACCTGCTGGCGCTTCCATTGCTTGCATTGCACCAGCGTGCGGCGGCCGTCCTTGCGCAGGATCAGGTCGATGCCGCCGTCGGGGCCGCCCAGGCCGGTTTCTTCGACGCTATAGCCCTGGCGGCGAAAGGCTTCGCCAACCAATAGTTCGAACTGGCGCCAGCCGCCGGCCGCCAGGCTCTCCAGCGTTGTGCGTGTTTCCAGAAAGCGTCGCCGGCTGCGTGTGCCGAGGTAGGAGAACAACGCGGCGAGCCAGCAGATGCCGAGCAGCATCCACGCCAAGGGCGCGAACATGCCATTCGATTGTTGGGCAATGCCTTGCGACAGCATCCCGCCGTGCTGAGAGAACCACCAGGCGATGCCGTAGCGCACTGCGAGATACGCGGCGATTCCTGCAACGAAGGCGGCTGGCCACGGCAATGCGGCCAACGCTTCAAATCCGCTCTGTTTCTTTCTGCGTCCCATGCAAGAACCCCCGTTCCAAGTTCGACCATAGCTGCTGAGACGTGTTTTGTCAGCAGAGCGCTCCTGCCGATGCGAACAATGGTCCATCAACGATCTGCGCGATGCGCGCGGTCGAAGAAATACAAAATTGTTCACCAAGAGCTTGAGCTCGCTTATGCGTCTGGCCGCGCTCTTGCGCGTGCAGGTATGGGATGCGACCAATCCGGTGCAGTCGATCTTGGTGTGAGCGTTGTCTGCCAACGCATCGTATGGGTATGGCTCGAACCTCTTCCTCCGCGATCGGAGAGAGAGACATCCTGCAGAGAGAATCGGCACGGCAAAGCGCGATCCCATTGCATGAAGCGGCTGTGGACGCCACGGCCAAAGCCAGCGTCGGCAAGTTGTAAGCAGACGGTCTTCGAAGTGTCTTTTTTTTGACGCCGTACACGTCCCAACAGCGCGCGTTGCGATGCAGGCGCTGTGCGTTTTGCGCAATGTCTTCAACGTTGTCCCAATGGCTCGGGTGACATGCGTCGGCGCATTGTGGATTTGTGTGCATGCCATCACCCGCGATGGGTTCGCTGCGCAGCAAAACGCAACACACGCGCAATTTATAAGTGAATATTCGTTTGCGGTTGAGTCTGTTTTGCTAGATTTCGCCCGCCATCGCGGCACCCTGCAATAACAGCGGTGTTGCCGATGGCCAGCATGCCTGCCGTCTTCGTCTTGCGACGTGCGTGCGGCAGGCAATCTCTTGCATGCGTCATGGGGACAACATGAAGATCGAATCGAGCAAGACTCTTGCGCGAAGTGGGATGCTGCGCGCCGTTTGTGGTGCGTGCCTGTGTGTGGCAAGCATGGCGGCGTCAGCCGATCCTGCGCGTGAGGTGGCCAGCACCGGGTGGGCAACGCAAAATGGTGGGACGCGTGGCGGCAGCGCAGCGGCGCTGGCAGATACGTTCGTGGTCGCCGATGCCGATGCGCTCAGGACGGCGTTGCGCGCATCGGTCGGTGCGGGCGGACGCCTGATCTATGTGCAAGGCGTCATCGACGTCAGTGGCGGTGTGGCCTATGCCACCAAGGCCGAAATGAAGCAGCGCGCGCGCTTGGAAATTCCTGCCAAAACTACGCTGATCGGGGTGGGAGCCGATGCCTGGATCATCGAAGGCTATCTGCTGGTCAAGAGCAACGATGTCATCCTGCGCAACCTCAACATCGAAAACCCCTGGGATCCGGAGCCGCTGTGGGATCCGACCGACGGCAAGCTGGGCAACTGGAATTCAGAGTTCGATGGCCTGACCATCGACGGTGCCAGCAATGTATGGATCGACCATATGGTGTTCACCGATGGACGCCGGCTGGATGATCGCAACGAAGTCGCCAATGGCCGCCATGTGCAACATCACGATGGTGCGCTGGACGTCAAGAATGGCGCCAACTACGTGACCATCTCGCACACGTTTTTCGATCACCACGAGAAGAACACGCTGATTGGCTCCACCGACAAGACCGACCGTGGCGATGTGGGCAAGTTGAAGGTCACCATCCACGATTCGCTGTTCAACGCGGTGGCATCACGCGGCCCGCGTGGGCGTTATGGCCAGATCCACCTGTTCAACAATCTGCACCTGGGCGACAAGGCCGATCCGGACTATCCGTTCAACTATGCGCATGGTGTGGCGATCCAGTCGGCGATTTTGTCGGAGAACAACACCTTCCTGGTGGGCGGCGCCAGTGGCTGCAAGGATGTGGTGCAGGACATCGGTGGCGGCAGGTATGTCGATCATGGTTCGCAGGTCAACGGCGTGCCCATGGCCTGCACACTCAACACGGCGATCGGCTGGAAGCCGCCGTATGCGTATGCGCTGCTGCCGACGTCGGAGGTGCCAGCCGCAGTGCTGGCAGACGTAGGAACCGGGCTGCTGTAGCGGCATGCGGCGCAGGCACGGGCCTGCGCCGCATGCATGGTGTCGATGCATGCGTCGGGATGAGCGCGCGCCACATGCAGGCCAGCAAGCCAGGCGCCAGGGGATGCGTTGTCCACCAACGCGCAGCTTGGAGATCGCTTGGGCATTCCCTGATCAGTGAGGCAGGCACGTTGCAGTGATAGTCGGTGCGGCAAGGTACGATCCCATTCAATTGTTTGAGTGCGCTGCCGCCATCGCTATGTCCGCTCCCCGTCCGACCCTCGATGGCATTCCTGCCAGCCAGTTCCAGCTGCCGTCCGGCCCGTGGCACACGGTGTTGGAGGCGCTATGTGCGGGCTTTCCTGGCGTGGCGGCTGAGACGTGGCGCGATCGCTTCGCGCGTGGACGCGTGCTGGATGACCAGCAGCAGGCATTGGATGTCGCCACGCCGTATCGGCTTGGCGCGGAGATCTATTATTTTCGCGAAGTCGCGGATGAGCCGATCATCACGGCAACGGAAACAGTGGTGCACGCCGACGCACACGTGGTCGTTGCCTGCAAGCCGCACTTCCTGCCCGTGGTGCCGGCCGGTGCGTACGTGCGTCAGACGCTGTTGACCCGGTTGGTGCAGCGCCTGGACAACCCGGCGCTTGTACCGCTGCACCGCATCGATCGCGATACCGCCGGGCTGGTGCTGTTCTCGGCCAACCCGGGCACGCGCGGGATCTACCAGGCGTTGTTTCGCGAGCGACGCATTCGCAAGCACTATCTGGCGGTGGCACCGCCGCTGCCGGGGCTGACGTTTCCGTATGTGCATCGCAGCCGGCTTGAGCCGGGCGAGCCGTTCTTTCGCATGCGCGAGTGCGTGGGCGAACCGAATAGCGAGACGGTGATCGATGTGGTTGCGCGCGGCGCAGACGCGTGGACCTATCGGTTGGAGCCTGTCACCGGGCGCAAGCATCAGTTACGCGTGCATATGGCCGCGCTGGGCGCACCGATCCTGCATGACCGCTTCTATCCCGATCTGGAAGACCAGCGGCCAGATGATCCAGAACGGCCGTTGCAACTGTTCGCGCAGACGCTGGCATTCGATGACCCGCTCACGGGGGAGCCGAGGCACTTCACCGCGACAGTCGCGCCGAACAGTCATGAGTGACCCAACAAGCGCTGGTTCGACGCGTTATTTCAGTTCCTTCTCGAAATCGCTAACGAACTTCGTCAGTGAGGTTCCGCAGGCGTTGCAGAAGTCGCGTAACTGGAGAAGATCCATCCGGCGACTGCCTCGCTCGACGTCACTCACATACGACTGTGGACGCTCAAGTGCTGTGCTCAAGGCAACCTGCGTCAACCCAGCGGAGAGGCGCAGCTCGCGCAGTTGCTGTAGCAGAATGTCGTAATGGTCTTTGTGGATCGACTTGATTGGCATGGCGGCAACGTTGATAGGCCGCACTGAAGCTATATCCCCTTTTCAAATATCTGAAAAAGGGATAAATTTGGCATGCGGACATCTTGTCCGCTCACGTCGAGGACGGATGCCATGACGACTTCGAAAACCCGCAAAACCGCCATGCTACGGACGCAGCAAGAGCCCTTTACGTTCGGCGTCACCGTCGCGCAGATCGATCAGTTCCACACGCTGCTGCGCACGATCACCGCGCAGAGCGACATGGTGGCGGTGTGCAGCGGCAAGCCATTGGATGCCACCAGTCTGTCGGTGCTGGGCGAGAACATTTTCAATGCCGCACGCGCGGTGCGCGTGGTCGTCGACCAGATCCACGCGCAGCGGCTGGACGATTGCAGGGCCGATCCACTCGGCTGACGGGGACTGCAGGACGTCGGTGCGCTGCGCGTATCGGCGCAGATCACCAGCACTAACCGGACAGCGTGCGTGCGCCGTGGCTCGGGGCGTCCTGCTGCTGTGCCAACGTCTGTGCGGTCTGCAACTGCTGCTGACGCTGTTCGACTTGCGCCAGCTCGCGGAACGAGGTTTCCACCGGTGTTCCAACTGCCTGTTCGGTCGGCATGTGCGCGCGCAGGTGGGCGGGGTCCTTTGGATCGCCTTGGACGACGAACACGTTGTGACCGGCCTGGGTGTGGCCGGTGGTCGTGCTCAGCAGCACGTGGTCCACGCGTTGTAGCCCATTGGCTGCCGCAAGCGTGGTCAGGCTAGCTTTCATACAAGCGCTGCTTTGGTCCGGCTGCCGCCCGAGTTGTTGGTCCAGTGCGTCCACCCCTGCACTGCATTGTTGGTGCAAGGCGAACCGAGGGTGGCCCGGTTGGTCGGGTGTCGCCGCCGCGAGTGCAACCGGCCCGGTCGTGTTGGCAGGTACATGTTCGGAAAGCAGATACGGGCTGCGTACGATCGGTAGGTGGCGGTACGGGTCATCGGGATGAAAATTGCCGCGTAGTTCCTGACGCTCCAGGCGAAGTTGCCGTGTTTCGTTGAGGTCACGAAGTTGTTTCGCATCGTGAATCGGCTGGTAAGACGTTTGATCACCGACGGAGGTGACGTTGGTCCATTCGCCGGAGCGCCTGTCATAGACCGCATGGAAATTCTCGGCCCCAATGCGGTCTGGATCGGTGTTGGGCAGTGCCTGCGTTGCCAGCGTTCTTGCCATGCCCATACGCGACATGTACGACGCCGCATCCAGAGCTTCGTCGTTATAGGTGTGCGCAGTGTCCCAGCTGGTTGCGCGCATACGCGACAGGCCAAGCGCACTGTTGTCCAACATCATTGTCCAAGCTTTCTCCGCCTCGCCCTCGCCGCCGTGGCGCCGCGCTGCTTGCAGAAACTCGCGCGGTGTCCAGGCGTTGGGGTCGATCTGGTGCGACTGGAATGTGCGGTCATGTACATCTTGTACATCCCGAACGGGAAGGTTGAGTGCAATATCCGGGTGCCCGGCATCCAGCTGACTCCGACGTTCGCCCAGATCGCGCCGCATGAGCTCGACGCCAAACTGGTTCCACTGCCGCTCGCTCATGCGCACGTCTCCGTCGCGTGCGCGGTTGTCGGCAAAAATGTTAGCGGTCGCTCCAGGGGCGTTGTCGTTGCGCACCACACCTAACGCAAGCAAGCCGTAGCCGTCGTTGCCCTCTTTGTGGGCGAGGTAGTTCCAATACAGCTCCCGATTCTCTTCGCGCGCATAGGCAGAAAGAATCCGAAGATCGTCTTGCGTCAGTCCTGGCATGCATCAACTCCTTGTTGCCAGCCGGCGCTCAAGTGCCGGCTGGGGCGGCCATAAATTCTTGCAGTGCGTTTCGTGCGCGGTCCTGGATCTTCTTCCAGTCCTTCAAGGCAACACGCACGTAGTCGATCTCTACGGCGACCTTTAGTTCTGGAATGACAAAGATGTGCTCGCAGCCGGGAAGTTCACGCTCGGCGCTACGGACAAGCTTGCCTGCGCGGTGCTCCACGCCCGACTGCTCGACCTCGCGGGAAGTGCACTTGATGATGGTGTCGATGTTCCCTTGTGCATCGCGGCTCACATACCAATCCTTGTAGTAGCTTGCGTCCATGATGGAATTGGACGGTTTCAGCCCTTGCGCTAGATAGTGCTCGCGGTACGCAGCGACGTTGGCGTAGTAAGGCGTGAGCCCATCTTTTTCCTCGCCCCTGATGCGCGTGTTGATATCCGCTTCGGGCGTGTCCTGTTCTGTGCCGTCCGGGGTGTACTGCCGCTGCAGGAAAGCAGCGGGGTCGACCCGGTCGAGATAGCGGTAGCCAATATTGACGGTGCGGGTGGCGACATCCAGTTTCAGATGTGCGCGCTCGCCGGGAGAAAACGCGTTGAGATCCGGATACTCCAAATACAGCCCAAAGCTGCCATCGAAGTTCGGCCCCATCTGGTCATCGAAGTAATTGGCGGGAATATGCAGCTTGTATGGGCCCAGGCATGCTTCCATCACCGGCGGTGGCTGGGTGCCGGGGTCTTGCGGGCCGCCACGTTGCCTCACACATCCTTGTTCGTTGGTCATGGTGCTGGCGCCTTTTTGTGGTGCGCTGCAGCCCGGGATGGAGAAGCCCAATGCCATGAGCGCAAGGCCGGCCAGGGCCAATGGGTGTCTCATGCATCCTCCTGTGCAGCGTGCTGGAGTCGAGTCCAGGCAGAGCCCAAACTGCAAGCGACGGCGTTGCGTTGCGTGCAGCCGGGCGAATCGGTACCGCTACCGCGCGTCAGCCTCAACGCACCTTGTACAACACCGCCGCACCGGGCCGTGGCTCGAACATCGGCACGGTCTGCTGCTTGAGTGCGGTGCCCTTGGCGTCCCACACCAGCGTTTCGACCGGGTAGTCGTCCTTGCGGGTCATCGTGTCGATCTGCTTGACGATCACGGTCTTGCCGGCGGGTACTTCCGGGTTCCAGGCGAACACGCCCAGGCGGCCATAGAACACGGCCGGGGCGGTGGCATCCAGGCGGCGGTCGGGGCACATCACCAGGCCACGCTCCAGCATCACGCGCAGCGCGCCGACGGGCACGGCCTTGACGGTGGGGCTGGTGCGCTCGGTGCTGTGGCCGGGGCAGACATTGGCCGAGCGGGTGATCATGTCTTCGGCGACTTGCCGGTCGGATTGGGCCAGCGCCGGTACGGCGGTGGTGGACAGGGCAAGCAGGGCAACGGCGGACTTCCAGTTCATCGGCGACTCCTCATGAGATGACACTCCAGAAACGGCGGCCCGGTTCACCCGGCGCCACCAGCAACGCGCCCAGATGCTAGCAAGGCGGTTGTTAAAGACTGCCGATGGCAATGCCGGCTGACTGACGCAGCGGCTGTCGGGAGACTCCTGATTGAGCGCGGCTAGCCGCACCGTTAGCGTGCGCGCTAGACACTGCCGGACTGCACCGTGGAACGCGCCAACCTGATCGACTCACTGCTCATTGGCATGCGCCGGGCCGAAGCCCTGCGCGCGCAGCCGTCCAGCTACAGCACCGCGCACAGCGCGCAGATGGCGGTCGATCACGGCAAGGCCGCCGACGCCGAGCTGGTGCTGTCGCTGTTCAAATTCAGCCCGGAGCATCTCAAGTTGCTGGGCGGTGCCGGGATCGAGGCGCTGGGCGAGATCGTGTGCCACGCCTGGGCACTGCACGGCGGCAATAACGAGGCGCTGATCCGCTGGTTTCGCGAACCGATGAACGCGCTGGATGGCCAGACCCCCGCCGCATTGGTCCGCTCCGGCAGCCTCAAGGTGCTGCTGCTGGTGTTGCGCCAGCAGATGGAGTGGGAGCTGCCAAAGCGCTCGGCGTAATGTCACCAGCATTCGAAATGCGTCGCCGGCCAATTGCTGCGGCTTCGATACCAATAATCAGGACTATCCCGGTTGTCTAGAAAATCGTTAGCGGTCTATGCGGTGATGTTGATGATCGCCTCAAGCGGCCTTGTCGAAGCACAGGATGTGCAGCCATCAACTCAGGTCAATTCCCATGCGCGTGCTCCTGTCGCACTGCGTACGCCTGTTCCTCGCTACCCTATACGTCTTCTTCTGACGGGAGTGGGTGGCGAAGCAAAAGTGCGATTCTGGGTGGAACAGGACGGAACCGTGACTAATCCGTTCCTTCATAACAGCAGTGGGAGTGCTGAGCTGGACAAGGTAGCGACCGATGGCGTGCTTGTTTGGCAATATGCCCCTGCATTGAACAACGAGGGTCGGCCCGTCAGAAGCCAAATGCAGGTAACTATCGGTTTTGATCCGACCAACGACCTCAGCCCGGAGCAGGTCGAAGCAAGCTTGAAGCGCTTGAAGTCGAAATAGCTTGATTCAGCAGAGGCGGGGATCGAACACTTGGTGCGCGCATGCGCCAGGCCAGTTCCACCAGCCAGGCGATCTGCGGCATGCAACAACCGCAGCGATCGCCAAACCGGTTACTCCGGCCGCACGTGGCGGCTACGGCCGGCGCGCCAATCGGCGTGCGGGTGCGTGCAGTGGCGCACTTACTGCTTCGGTCGCGCCACTGCGTACATTTCCGCGGCGATCTTCTTCATCAGGGCGTTGCCGTCGTCGCCTTCCTTGTACAGGTCGAAGTGGCTACGGCCTTCCAGATAGCGGAAGTCGCTCTTGGCGCCCAGGCCGTCCAGCACCGACTGGAATTTATGCGCCGCGCCGTCCAGGTAGAACGTGTCGGCGGTGCCGACAATCAGGTGGATCTTGCCGTCCAGGTCCGGCTTGAGCGTGGGCCACTGCGCGGCCACGCGGGCGGCGATGTCGTAATGCGTGCGCCAGTAGGCCGCCACGACCGGGTCGACCTTGCCGGTGTCGCGGTCGAACATCGGCACCGGGCGGCCGTCGGCGCCGCGCGGGGAGAACACCCATTCGAATGAGGTGAGCTGGCCGCCGTACGGGCCGAGCACGCGTTCGAGCTTGGCGAAGGTTTCCAGCTCGGCCACCACCTTGCCCCCATCGCGGACCAGCGGGAACTGGCTGCCGTCGGGGCGCCGGTAGACGTTGGCATTGGGCGCGTACAGATCCGGGCCGGTGAAGTCGCGGAAGTCGCTGGAATCGGGCGAGGTAGACCAGGTGCCGCCGAACAGTTTGGGGTAGCGCGTCTGCAGCCACAGCGTGGCCCAGCCGCCGGAGGAGTGCCCGGTCAAGAATCGGCCGCTGGCCTTGCCGTCCATCTTGTACTGGCGCTCCAGTGCCGGGATCAGCTCTTCGGTCAGTGCGGTGCCCCAGGGGCCGTTGTTGACCGAGTCGGCGAACTCGTGGGTGCCGGTGGGCGTGGCCTGATCCAGAAACACCCAGATCATCGGCGGCATCTGCTTGGCCGCCATCGCGCTCCAGGTGGCGGCGATGCTACCGGCAAAGCGGTTGTAGTTGCCGCCGAAGCCGTGGGTGACATACACGGTGGGGTAGCGCGTGCGGGCCTTGGCGTCATAGCCGGGTGGGGTGAGCACGCGTGCGCGCAGCGAGACCGGCCGGCCCCAGAACGCGCTCAGCGACGGGCTCACCATCGAGGCATCGGTGGTGTGCAGCTTGGCTTCGGGCACGGCATCGCGCACAGCCTGCGGTGCGCGTGGCGACACCTGCCACGGGTCGTCCGAGACGGGCACTTTTGTGCTGAGCGTCAGTGCCGGCAGCGCTTCGCCTTTGCCCAGGGTGACCGGCGTCACCGCGCTCAGCAGGTCGCCGCCATCGCGGCCGCTGTAGCCATAGCTGTGGTCCGGGTCCAGCACGGCCTGGAACAGATAGGCACCGGCCGGCAGCGCAGAGAACCCGTTCGGGTAGGCGATGTTGTCCAGATCGATCTGCACGCTGGCCCCCGGCGCTAGCCCGGCAACCTCCTGCGCGGCCACCGTGGTGGCACTGGGACGGAACGGGTTGGTATCCACCGCCTCCACCTTGCCATCCTTGGCCTGCGCCTGCGCGTCCTTGGCCAGGGTGGCGAACACCAGTAGCCGCCCGGAAACCGGCTGGTCGGTGGCGCCGCCCAGGGTGACGCGCAGCAGGCGATGGGCCGCTGCCGGTGCGGCGGCGTGCGCGCAGCAGGCGCACAACAGGCCAACGGCCAGCCCAAGGCGAGGTGCAAGACGATGCAGAGACATGCGGATCCTTTGAGACGCAGATGGATGGAGTGGGCGTGGCGGCCCTGGGCGGACTGTAGCCAGTTTGCAGCGGGCTGCGGGCTCTGAGTGCGATGTCAGGTCAACGGATCCGATCTGCCTGCCCTGTAACCCTGTGCGGCCGCGCTGGCCAGCGTCGGCAACCGGGTGGCCTGACGGGAGTGCACGCAGGTTGCGGCGTGCAGTGATTCCATCGCTACGGCCCTGGATTTTCGGTATCGGTGGATCACTGAGATTGGAAACAGATCCGACCTTCTGTCGGGTTGAAAATAGGCGATGCATCACGCATCGAAGTTAATGAGACGATTTGTCGGGTTGTGAAACGACCGCTCTCCAAGATCGCTATATCAAGCGTTTCTCATCGTGCCGAGTGACATATTCGCTAGAGCATGCGTTGGCGAGAATCGTGAGATCGAGATTGGAATCAAACGAGAACGTAAACCGACGGTTTTTGTTTGGATGGCTGAGTGAGACATGTCACCTGTGCGGGATGCGCAGGGAACGTCGGGATGAACATGTTCGTCATGCCAGGCAACGCCGCCAATGCGCGTCCAGTGCCATTAGCCCGCTTCAGACTCAGGAGTTTTCGACATGCATCAAACACTCAGCCTTTCTCGCCAACTCGTCGCATGCAGTGCGTTACTGCTGACGACAGCCATGTGCATGGAAGCGGCTATGGCGGCGCCGGTCAGCAACACCGAGCGGGTCACCTTGACCCATGTCTTCGCCACGCTGCAGAGCGGGCAGGAAGACAAGAAGCCGGAAGACATTGCCGCATGTCGTAAGCAGGTTGCGGCGCCGAGTTCCAAGTATCTGGGGATGGTGGTCACCACCACGTATTCCATCGATGCGCAGTCCCTGATCATGACCGCCTCGTCGTCGCTTCCCTCACCCGTCGCGACACAGCCGCTGATGCTGACGGTGCCGCTGTCCCCGTTGGGGTTGTCTGGCGAGTATGCCTTCGGCGCGTTTCGCCCGAGCGCGTTGCCCAATACCTATGTGCTGTTTTCGACCGGGCTGAATTTCAAGGGCCCCAAGTCATCGGTGCTCGTCCTCAACAGCGACAAGCCCTATAACTGCCTAGTCACCAGCGATCCGGCGCCGTTCACTGGAAAACTGGGCACCCAGCTGGGCAAAGACCAGGGGCGCTGATCTGCGCGACGTGCGAATTGCCGCCGAACGCGCTGACTAAGGGCAGCTAAAAACCCTACGGTGCTCACCGCCAGGCGGGCGCGGCCGGTGCTCGGAAGCGGCATGTACCACCCGTACATTCCGGTTCTGAGCGCGCCGTCCACACCCACCTGACGACTGCTCGCTACGTTGTGTTAGCCGCTCTAAATGGTTGGCGCGTTCGGTTGCGGTGTGCTGGCGATGGGCAACGCTGCCGCGGTTTTCGGTGAGCGTTTCTGGAGCACAGCGGGATTGCCTGCCGACATGTGTGGCAGACACAGATCCACGCATTACCGATACGGCCCCGGCCCGCGCCAGACTGGTTCGCCCTGGCGGTAGACCTCCATCATGTTGATGACCTCGCGGGCGTCGCCGATGTTCTTCAATTCCAGCGAATCCGGCGGCAGCAGGCGGCATTTGCTGGAGCCGCGTTTGAGCGCGACATCCAGCGGGCAGACCATGCGTTGCTGGGTGCCGGGCAGGATGATGGCGATCTCCTGCATGCCCTGTTCCTTCCACGCGCGCAGCTGGGTTTCGCTGCGCACGTCGTAATAGACCTGGAAGCCGCCGATATCCATGCTGGGCTGGGCGTTGCTGCGGTCGCGGCGGCGGCCTTCGCTGATGGTAGGCGTGTTGGCGCTGCCGTCTTCGGCGGCATCGGCCGGTTCGTCGAGCATGCCCGGTGGGCGGCCGGTCCAGGTTTCGGGGCGGCGCTGCGGCGGCGATGACGGTTCGGCCGGCGGTTGCGGCGGGGTGGGGCGCTGCACCGGTTGTGCACGGCGCTGCTCGGCCAGGCTGCCGCGGCGGGTATTGCCTTGCGGCGGCACCGGGTTCTTGGCGTTCTGGACCAGCGTGGATTGCAGCGGCGAGGCGGCCGGCGGCGGCTGCACCGGCGCAGGGGTCTGCGAGGGCGGTGTGGGCGTCGGGGAGGGCGTGGGTTGCTGCGGCTGATCGGTGTCGCCGACAAAATCCACCTTGGTGCGGCCACCGCTGGCCGAGCCTTGCGGCGGGGTCATGCTGGGGGTGGAGGCGGACAGCAGGATCAGCAGCATCAGCACATGCAGCAGCGCGCTGATCAGCGCGGCGATCCACGGCTCGATACGTTCGATCAGCGGTTCGCTGCGAGGCAGCCAGTCGCTGGGGTCCAGATGGACGTGCAGCAGTTGCAGCGCGTCGTCGCGCACGCGGTAAACCAGCACGTAGGGCGTGTGCTTGACCACCCACTCGCGCGTACCGGGCACGCGGCCGGCGTGGCCACGCCCGGGCTGCTCGGCCAGGGTGCGGGTGGCGTCCAGCACATGCCGCGCCATCGCCGCGGCAATGGTCGGGTTGAGCGCGTGGTAGTGATCCTGGGCGTGGGCGAGCTGCTTGGCGGCCGGGACGGTCCAGTCACGCCGCAACATCAACGCCCCATCTGGCGAACAGTGCGGTGACCTGGGCCGGTGCGGTGATGGCGCCCTGGTCGGCTGCGGCAATCCCGTCCAGCACCGCGGCCTGGAAGCTGGCCGCCCCCACGACGCGCACCACGTCCTGCCAGTCTGCCGTGTCGGGCAGCGTATCGATCAGCGTCTGGGCGTGGTGCTTGATGGCGGACATGGCACTGCGGTGGGGGAGTACTGCTGGCAAGTCTACCGCCGCGGCCTTGATCCGCGTGTGGCAATGGCTGGCGTGCGCGCGCGCGGCGTTCACCGGAGGCGGTGGCACCGGCGATCGGGAGAGCGACGCACCCAGGAGCCGGCCGCCGTGAAATACGCCGCCGGCCGCAGAAAGTGACACTTGGCACCTTGTTCGCGGTGCCGGCGGGTTTCATCCTGCAGCCGTCACTGCACCCACACAGGATTGGTCATGCCCGCTGCTGCCATCGCACCGTTTACCCCGTACCTGTCGATGGCGGCCATCGCCTTCATTTACTACCGGCGCATCCGCCGCAGCTTCGGTCGCCAGCAGTGGAAGCCGGTGGGCACTGCGGTGCGTGCGGCCGTGCTGGTCGCCGCCGCCGCCGCACTGGCGTTTGCGGTCTACGGATTACCGCAGGTGCGGCTGGGCGTTGCGCTGGGAACGGCGGCCGGGATCGGGCTGGGCGCGTTGTCGCTGCGTTACACGCACGCCGAATGGGTGGACGGCCGCGGCT
Organism: Xanthomonas sp. WCS2018Noco2-27; assembly: GCF_031843525.1. NCBI lineage: Bacteria > Pseudomonadati > Pseudomonadota > Gammaproteobacteria > Lysobacterales > Lysobacteraceae > Xanthomonas > Xanthomonas sp. WCS2018Noco2-27. The sequence goes on from NZ_JAVTIK010000013.1 coordinate 124,085, forward strand.
GGTATACGCCCAATCCATGGATCGGCGGTGCGTTGATGCTGGTGCTGCTGGGCCGGTTGGCCTGGCGCTGGGGTTCCGGTGCTTTCAGCGAGGGTGCGGCCGCTGCCGGGTCGCAGGCCAGCCCGCTGACCTTGGGCATTGCCGCCGCACTGGTGCTGTATTCGCTGGTGCACGCGGGCGGGGTGTGGTGGCGCCTACGCCAGCTGCGGTTGCAGGCCGCGGCTTCCGCAGTGGTGTGAGCCGGTGCGGTGCGCGGCATCGGTGGCGCTGCATCACACCTGCGAACGGAACGGGAACACCAGTTTTTCGCCCAGCTTCTGCCGCAGCGGCCGCGCCCGCCAGCGTTCCAGCGTGTACTGCTCGGCGCGTTGCAGGTCGCGATCGAATACCTCGGTCATGCGCGCGGCCAGCGTGGCGTCGTAGACATTCAGGCTGGCCTCGTCGTTGAGGCGGAACGAGCGGATGTCGAAGTTGGTCGAGCCCACCGACACCAGCAAGGTGTCGATGATCAGCAGTTTGGTGTGCAGCATGGTGGGCCGGTATTCGTGGATCTCGATGCCGGCCTGCAGCAGCGGCTCCCAGCTGGCCTTGGACGCCAGCCGCACCGACACCGCATCGATATGTTTGCCCGGCAGCAGCACGCGGATCTTGACGCCACGGCTGCGCGCCTCCAGCAGCGAGCGGGTGATCAGCGCATCCGGCACGAAGTACGCCGCGGCCAGATCGATGGACGTGCGTGCCGCGGCAATGGCGATCAGATACATCAGGTGCATGCTCTCGCTGCCGCCGGCCGGCGAGGCCACGAACAGCTGCGCATCGCTGTCGCCGGCTGTCGCCAGCTGCGGGTAGTACTCGGCGCCGTTGAGCACGCGGCCTGTGGTCTTGATCCAGTTGTCGTTGAAGGCGGCCTGCACCTGCGCCACCACCGGGCCTTCGATGCGGTAATGCGAGTCGCGCCAATGCTCCGGGTCCTGCGCATCGCCCATCCATTGATCGGCCACGCCCACACCGCCGGTAAAGCCGATGCGGCCATCGATCACCAGCAACTTGCGATGGGTGCGGTTGTTGACGCGGTGCAGGTTGTACCAGGTCAGCGGACGGTAGCGGTGCACTTCCACGCCGGCGTCGGTCATCTCTTCGACCAGCGACGGGTCCATCTTCAAACTGCCGCCCCAATCGATGGTGACGCGCACCTTGACGCCGGCCCGCGCGCGATCGGACAGCGCCTCGCTGAACTCGCGGCCGATCTCGCCCGACCAGTAGATGTAGGTTTCGAAGGTGATGGTGCGCTGCGCACCGCGGATGGCGGCCAGCATCGCCGGAAAGATCTCGTGGCCGTTCTGCAGCACCTCGATCTTGTTGCCGGGCAGGATCGCCGGCCCCAGCAACACCGACATCTCGCGCTTGAACTGCGGGTCCGAAACGTCGTAGCAATGGCCCGGAATATGCTCGAGCTTCTTCTCAGGTGTGGCGAAGTTGAGCAGCAGCAGCCCCACCAGCAAGGTGATGACGACGGTGGCCACGATGATCCATGTCATGCATCCAACTCCGATTCCCCTGCCACTGCGGCCACAAGCGGCCGGCATTCTGCCAAGGCGCGCGGCATGGGGGTTGTGAAGGCAGGCGCGTGCGCTGCGCTGCGAGGCACTGCGGCGGTGCCGTGCCACATGCCGCTGCGCTCAGCGGCAGTTGCCGGCCTGCGCGCGTCAGCTCGCCTGGGTCAGAAACGCCACCGGTACCGCGTCGATGAGCCACACGCCATTGTCGGCTTCAAAAAACCGCAGGCCCTGGTCATGCATCTGTCCGGCCTGGACGATCAGCAAGACCGGCGTGCCATAGCGGGCGCCCACGTGCATGGCGGTCTGCGGATCGGCGGACAGATGCACATGGTGGCGCTGGCCCGGGCGCAGGCCTTCGCGCAGGATCGCGTCGAGAAACCGCGTTGCGGTGCCGTGGTACAGCAGCGTCGGCGGTGTCTTTGCCACGTGCGCAAGCGCCACGCTCGCCGTCGAATGACCCTGCACTGCACGGATGCGCAGGCCGTCGGTAGACAGCGCAAAGCGCTGCTTGTCGCTGCTGGAGACCACCGCGCCGATCAGCTCCGCATCCAGCGCCTTGCCGTGGACATTGGCTGCCGCAATCAACGCGTCGATGTCTGCCCAGCCGTCGCGATCCAGCGTCAGCCCGATGGATTCCGGTGCATGCCGCAAGACGTAGCTGAGGAATTTACTGGTCTCGGTGTGATGCTTGCTCATGGTGATTGCGCTGGACGATCCGTGTGCCCCGGACGCTGGAGTTTACAGGTGGGGATGGAGGTGGCTGCCTGAGCGCCGGGCAGGTGCGTCTGGTGCGGCGGTTATGCAGTGCGTCCGTTTCTCGTGCGGCGTCCGCGCGTCTTCTGGCCAGTCGCTGCATGTCATGAGGAGCTCGCCGCTTTGCGACGAAGCTGCAGACGCATCGATCGCGAGCTACAGCTTGCACCGCCATCTATCTGCGTCGCAGTGTGGGCGATCGGCCTCTACAGGCGCCCGCAACGCGCGCACTGCGCGGCAGCGAACGCGATCCCATGCAGTGCTATCGTCCGCGCCATGGTCAAGCCAGCCGACACCATCCGCTTCAAGGCGGCGCTGCTGCAACCGGCAGCGCCGGCCGATGCCACATGGCTGTTTCTGCAGCTGCCCGCGACGGCAAGCAACAAGCTGCCGTCGCGCAGCATGGTGACCACTGCGGGCACGTTTGCCGGGCATCCAGTGCAGGCGACGTTGCAGCCGGACGGGCAGGGTGGGCATTGGCTCAAGGTGGATCGCGCGCTGCAGCGTGCTGCCGGGGTTGCCGCTGGCGAGACGGTGGCGCTGGACATCGCGCCGGTTGCCGAAGAACCCGAGCCGGTGCTGCCGGACGATCTGCATGCCGCGTTGGCCGCGCAGCCAAACGCGCGGGCCACCTGGGACGCCATCACGGCAGTGGCGCGGCGCGACTGGATCTTCTGGGTCACCTCGGGCAAGAAGGCCGACACGCGGATCAAGCGCATTGCCACTGCCTGCGACATGCTCGCCTCCGGCAAGCGGCGTGCGTGCTGTTTCGACCGGTCGGGGATGTACGGCAAATCGCTTGCGGCGCCAACGCCCAAAGCGGGCTGAAGCGGGCGCGCGGCAGCCGGGTCTGCGGGTGTATATGCGCCGAAATGCTTACATGCGTCACACAAGTGCGCACCTATACTCCCAGGCTGCCCCACCGAAGAGGTTCTGACCGCATGAGCGCACCCCCCTCGTCTCCGATCGCCGCCGGTTCTGGCGCAGCACCCGGTAGCCTTCGCCGCTCGGTGTCCAATACGCTCAAGGGATCGGCCGGCAACCTGGTCGAGTGGTACGACGTCTACGTCTACTCGGTATTTGCCACCTATTTCGAATCGCAGTTTTTTTCCAAGGAAGACAAGAACGCCACGATGTTTGTGTGGGCGATCTTTGCGATGACGTTTTTGATGCGGCCGATCGGTGCTTGGTACTTCGGTCGCTTTGCCGACCGCTACGGCCGGCGGTTGGCGTTGACGATCTCGGTGTCGATGATGGCGCTGTGCTCGTTCGTGATCGCGGTAACGCCGACGGTGGCCACCATTGGTATTGCCGCGCCGATCATCCTGTTGTTGGCGCGCCTGGTACAGGGCTTTGCGACCGGTGGCGAATACGGCACCAGCGCGACCTACATGTCCGAGGCGGCGATTCCGGGCCGACGCGGGTTCTTGTCGTCGTTCCATTACGTCACCCTGGTGGGCGGGCACGTGCTGGCGCAGACCACCTTGCTGGTGATGCTGCACTTCTTCGATGCCTCGCAGGTGTCCGAATGGGGCTGGCGTGTGGCGTTCGGCCTGGGCGGTATCGGTGCGCTGGTGGTGTTCTGGTTGCGTCAGACCATGGACGAATCGCTGAGCTCTGAATCCATCGCCGATTCGCGCACCGGCAAGGCCAAGGCGTCCGGCTCGATGCGCGAGCTGTTCGTCAATCAATGGCGCCCGCTGTTGCTGTGCTTCTTGATCACTGCCGGTGGCACCATCGCGTTCTACACCTATTCGGTGACCGGCCCGAAGATGATCCAGACCGCGTTCGCCGGTGGCGACGTGATGGCCGGCACCATCATCAACCTGGTTGCGCTGACGGTGCTGATGCTGATGCAGCCGGTGGGCGGTTGGCTGTCGGATATCGTGGGGCGCAAGACCTTGCTGGTGTTCTTCGGCATCGGCGGCGTGCTGTACACCTGGTTCCTGGTGACCGAGCTACCCAAGCAGACCGACTGGTTGACCGCATTCGCGATCCTCACCGTGGGCTTTGTGATCCTGACCGGCTACACCTCGATCAATGCGGTGGTGAAGGCGGAATTGTTCCCCACCCATGTGCGCGCGCTGGGCGTTGGCCTGGGCTATGCGCTGGCGAACTCCGCGTTTGGTGGCACCGCGCCGTTGCTGTATCAGGCCTCGTTGAAGACCGGTCACGTGAGCGAGTTTGTGATCTACGCAACCGCGGTGATTGCGGTGTCGTTGGTGGTCTATATGTTCTTCCTGACCAACAAGGGCAGCAACTGGCTGGATGACGAAGCGGCGATGCGTCAGCGCAAGCGGTGATGTGTTGATGCAACCGCAAGCTTGATAGCTAGCTCCCTTCTCCCTTCGGGAGAAGGTGCCCGAAGGGCGGATGAGGGGCGCCTCAGGCGACTAGCATGCCAGCCATGGTGAACGCGTCGCCACGCGTCGCCAAGGTGAAGCATCGATATTGCGGTCGTGCATTGGGACACCCCAACCCCCGCGCCCCGGCCCGCGCCAGCAGCGCGGGCGCTCCAAGGCATGCGCGCCAGTGGCGCGCAGGCAGTGCCTTATCGCCCCGCAGGGAGAGGGGCTAAGGGCGGACGAGTACCGACGTGCCCATGGGTTTGCGGTGCCATCTCGGCAAACACGCTGTAACGCAGGCCGATCAAGCCCAGCAGCGCGTCATCGCGATGCGTCCCCGCCGGCACCTTGCCCACGCGCGCCAGCGAGGCATCCAGCCGCGCACGCAAGGCATCCGGTGCAGGCAATGGGCGCTTGTGCGCGATCTGTTGCCGGTAGTGCGCAGCGACGTCGGCCAGGATGGTGTCCAGCGCGTCCACGCTCGATGGCGGCAAGCCGTGCCGTGCGCTGCGCAGCTGCAGGATGTTCAAACCCACGCGTACTTCGCTGAGCATATCCATCGATGCCAGGTCGCTGCCTTCCGGCGCCAAGGCCAACCTGGGCGCGAGCAAGCCGAGCAGATCCAGCATGCGTGCGGCGAACTGGTGGCGGTCCTGCGCGCCATGGCCATCGGCGGCATCGGCCAGCGTGCGCCAACCCTGGCGGACCAGGCGACGCGCGCTCCATTCGGTGCCGACCGAGCGGAACACCTTTGTGAGCACCACCGCGAATCCAATCCCCAGCACCATCGCCACGGCGGCATTGACGAAGCTCTGGATGTTGGCGTTGTAGGTGTTCTGCAGGCTGAGCAGGGCGGTGAGATTCACCACCAGCGGCAGCGCGATCAACATGCTCCTGGGCCGATGCAGCAAGGCGCCGATCGGCAGAAACACCGCCGCCAACAGCAGCACCAACATCGGGAAGTCGTGGATCGCAGGGAAGATACCGAACAGGTAAATACCTGCGACCACGCTGGCAACCACCGCCCAGGTCAGGAACGACACCATGCTGGGTGCGGGGTCGTCCTGCGCGGCAAAGAACGCGGCTGTGACCGCAGCCATCATCGCGCCGTTGCCACCGCCCTCCCAACCGATGCCGATCCACAACACGCAGTACGCCAGCAGCGCAAAGCCAGCGCTGAGCGCGGAAAACGCCGCCATGCCGAAGTCGATGTGGCGCGCGCTGCTGGCAGGGATGCCTGCATCGGCGGTCTGGGGTCGCGAGATGCCCAGACGCTGCAGCAGCGAGGGTCGCAGGCGCGAACGCGCACCGGCATCGCCTTGCGCAGCGCCCATCGATTCGGCTGTTGCAGGCTGTCTTGCCGCCGGCAGCGCGGTGCCCCGCACCAGCGCCTGTTCCAGTGCGCGGCAGTCTTGCCAGAGGTCGAGCAATTCTTCCAGGCGCAGCAGCAAGCTCGCCAGTAGCAGATGCTCGATGTCCTGATCGACCACCGGGCGCAGCGCGGCGATGCGTGCGCGCAACGCGTCGACATCGGCATCGCTGCCTGCGTCCTCGCGCTGATCCACCCAACCGGCGACGTCGTCCAGCAGCGCCTTGAGTGCGGGCGGCTGTGCAGACCCGTCGCGCTGCAATGCATCCAGCCGATCGGCGATCGACGACAGCACCGGCAGCAGCATCAGCATGCGCGCGCGCAGCTGCTCCATCGCCGGCGCCGCACTGGCATGCCGCGGGTCGTCGTGACGGACGAAGGCGATCAAGGCCTCGAACTGCACCAGGTCTGCCGCCAGCCGGTTACGCGGCGTGTGCGAGTCGCCACGCTGCAGCACTTGCCGGCACCATTGCGCAGCGTCCTGCATCCAGCCGCCGATGCGTGCGGTGACCATCGGCCGCACCGAAGCGGGGAACACCAGCGAGGCAAACAGCACCGCCATCACCGTGCCCAATACGATCTCTTCGCTGCGCGCCACCACGGTGTCGAAGATGCCTTCCGGCGCAGTCACCGCAGGAAAGCCGATAAACGCAGTGGTGTAGCCGGCCAGCAAAAACGCATAGCCGCGCGGGCCGCGATTGAGCAGCGCCAGAAACAGGCAGGCCGACAACCACAAGGCCATCGCCGCGCTCAGCAGTAGCGGCGTTTCGACCAGATTCGGCAGCATCACCAAGGTGGCCGCGCCGGCCAGCACGGTGCCGAGCACGCGGTACACGCCCTTGGCGCGGGTGGGGCCGAGCAGCGGTTGCGAGACGATATAGACCGTGGCCATCGCCCAATACGGCCGCGACAGATTGCCGGCTAGCGCTACGTACAACGCGGCGATCGAGGCGGCAAAGGTCTTGACCGAAAACAGCCAGGCCTGGCGATCGCGCAGCAGTGCGTTCATGGCGCGGCAGTGGCAGCGGTGGCGTCGCTACGGGCGTCGGTATTCCAACCGCCGCCCAGCGCCAGAAACAGCTGGAGTTGATCCTGCGACACCTGCGCCTGCGCAGTGGCCAGGGTCATGTCGGCGGTGGCCAGGGTGCGCTCGGCATCCAGGCTGGACAGATACGGGGTGCGCCCGCCTTGATATAGCCGGCGGTTCTGCGCCGACGCCAATTCGGCCTGTTGCTGCGCCTGTTCCAACAGATGCAGGCGGTCCAGATCCTGCGCGTAGTGCGAGAGTGTGGTCTGCACCTCGCGCAGCGCCTGCAGCACTGTGTTGTCGAACTGCGCCAGCGCGGCATCGGCGCCGGCTTCGGTGGCGCGCACGCGGGCACGCGCACCGCTGGACGGTAGCGTCCACGAAATCAGCGGGCCGAACGACCAGGCATGCGTGGCCGGCTCACCGAAATCCGCCAGCAGGCCGGTGGCGCCGATCGAACCGCCCAGGCGGATATCCGGATACAGCTCGGCGGTGGCCACGCCGATACGCGCGGTGGCCGCGGCCAACCGCCGCTCGGCCTGGCGCACGTCCGGGCGACGGGCCAGCAAGCTGCGGCCATCGCCAATCGGAATGGGTTGCTGCAAGGCCGGCGCATGCGCGCAGCGGTCGACACCGGCAGGCACTTCGCCGGGCGTTTTGCCGAGTAAAGCGGCCAGTTGATAACCGGCTGCCTGGCGGCGCGCGCGCAGCGGCGGCAGGGCGGCTTGCAGCATCGCCACCTGCGCCGTGGCGCGGGCCAGATCCGGTGGCGTGCCACGTCCGGCGGCGATCAAACGTTGGGTGATCTCGCGGCTGCGCTGCTGCAATTGCAGCGAATGCTCGGCCACATGCAGCTCGTGGTTGGCATGGCAGATCTCCACATAACTGCCGGCGACCTGCGCGGCTACATTGACACGGGCCAGATCGATCGCGGCCTGCGCCACCTGCGTATCGGCGTGCGCAGCCTCGGCGCCGCGTTGCAGCTTGCCGAACAGGTCGAACTGGTACGACACGCCAAACTTGCCATCGGCCAGGTTGAACACCGGCAGCTTTTCTTCCTGCAGGAAGGCTTCGGCCGACACCTGCGCGCGGCTGACGCCGGCTTCCACCTCGTAATCGAAGCCGCCGGCGTCCATGGCCTGTTCGTACACCGCTGCGGCACGGCGCAGGTTGGCGCTGGCGACCTTCAACGCGACGTTGTCGCGCAGCGCCTGTTCGACCAGGCCATCGAGCATCGGGTCCTGATATAGCGCCCACCAGCGTGCCGGCAGCGGCGCGCCGGGCTGCACCTGGTCGTTGTCGGTGTCCAGAAACGCCGCGTTGGCGGCCGGCCGCTGGTAGGCGGACTGGTCGGGCAGCGCGTAATTGGGGCCGACCGTGCTGCACGCGGCCAGCACGGTGACGGCGGCGCTCAGAGCGAGCAGACGCAGGCGCTTCATGGCGCGGCCTTTGCCTGCACATGCGCAGGCGAGCCAGCAGACGGCGCTGGTGCGGCATCGGGCAGGATCGTCACCGTGGCAGTGCGCCCGGCAATCAGCTGCACGTGCGTAGGCACCTGATCCAGCGCAATGCGCACCGGGATGCGCTGCGCCAGCCGCACCCAATCGAACGCCGGGGTGACATTGGGCAGCGCGCCGGCGCTACCGCTGCGATAGCGGTCTTCGATGCCGGCAGCGATGCTCTGCACATGCCCGTGCAGGGTCACCGGCTCGCCCATCAGGCGCACGTCCACGCGCTGGCCCGCATGCACGCCATGCAGGCGGGTTTCTTCGAAATAGCCATCGACGCGGAACGAGCCGGTATCCAGCACCGCCACCACCGGGCGCCCGGCGCTGACGTAATCGCCCACGCGCACGGTGCGGTCGCTGACATGGCCATCGGCCGGGCTGCGCACCTGCGTGCGGTCCAGATTGAGCTGGGCCAGATCCACCGCCGACTGCGCGGTGGCCACGGCGGCCTGCGCCTTTTGCACATTCGAGCGGCGCACCTCGGCATCTTCAGCCGCCACCAGGTCTTGCAGGCTGCGGTCGCGCGCAATCTCGCGGCGCAACTGGGTCAGCGTGGCCTGGCGCTCGGCCAGCGCGGCTTGCGCCTGTTCCAGCGCAATCGCATAGCGAGCGCGGTCCACCACAAACAGCAGCTGGCCGCGCGTGACCGCCTGGTTGTCGTCCACCGCCACCGATTCCACCAGCCCGGACACGTCCGGCGCCACCTGCACCACATCGGCGCCCACATGCGCATCGCGCGTCCATGGCGCGTCCATGTAGTACCGCCACAACTGCTGCAGCACCAGCGCGGCCACCACCACCATTGCCAGGGTCAGCAGCGCCGGCCCCGCGATCTTGATCAACTTTTTCACGATTGCATCCAACGGGTAAGGAAAAACAGGCCGCCCAACAGCGCGATGTACAGCGCCAGGTTGAACAGCGCCGGATGCCAGACATGGCGATACGCACCGGCGCGGGTCAGCAGCGCGCCGATGGCGCTGTTGAGCAGGTAGGCCAGCGTCATCAACGCCAGCAAGGTGGGAACGAACACACCGTAGAGACTGAATTCGCCGTACATCGGGCACATCCTGGGAAAGGGAAACAACCACGCCCGGCGCAGCGCAGCACGCGCGCCAGGGCCTGCGGAACGTCACAACCGGCGTCGCAGGACGACGCCTGACAGCTGACTCAGTCGGGCTGACTCAGCCGCGCATGCGCCTGCGCGATCTGCTCCCACAGCGTCAGCACCGTCTGCACCTGCGCTTCGCTGAGCGCGCCGAAGACCTCGGCGCGCAGCGCATCCAGGCGGATCTCGATGCGCCCGACCAGCGCCTGGCCTGCGTCGGTGAGCCACAGCTGGTTGGCGCGGCGGTCGCTGCTGTCTGCCTCGCGGCGCACCAGCGCCTGCGCGCAGAGCTTGTCGAGCAGGCGCACCAGCGAGGGGCCTTCCATGCCCAGCTGCTGTGCCAGCGCCACCTGCCGGATACCGCCGCCGGAGCGTCCGATCATCAGCAGCGGGCCGGTGCAGGCGCTGGACAGGCCGAATTCGGCAAAGGCCTGGTCGGCCAGCCGCTGCCACTGGCGGGCGGCGACCAACAGGCCGGAGCTGAGCTGGGCGCGGGGAGAGAGAGTGCTAAGCGTCATAATAGTTAGGATGCTATCAATTCAACAATGAATCAATAATCACTGAACCCGGCCCAGCGGCCACAACCGCCACTGGGGCCGCCGGCCCGTCCTCGGGTACCATGCTCGCCCCCTTTGGGTGCACCTGCGCATGAGCCAGTCCGACCAGCCCGATTCCTCCGTTACCCAGGCCCAAGCCGAAGATGCCGTGCGCACCCTGCTGCGCTGGGCCGGCGAAGATCCGGCCCGCGAAGGCCTGTTGGATACCCCGCGCCGTGTCGCCGAAGCCTATGGCGACTGGTTCAGCGGCTACCGCGAAGAACCGCGCGAATACCTGGAACGCACCTTCGAGGAAGTCGCCGGCTACGACGAACTGATCGTGCTGCGCGATATTTCCTACGAAAGCCATTGCGAGCACCACATGGCGCCGATCATCGGCAAGGTGCACGTCGGCTACCTGCCCAGCGGCAAGGTGGTTGGCATCAGCAAGCTGGCCCGCGTGGTGGAAAGCTACGCGCGCCGCTTCCAGGTGCAGGAAAAGATGACCGCGCAGATCGCTCAGTGCATCCAGGACGTGCTGCAACCGCGCGGCGTCGGCGTGGTGGTCGAAGGCTCGCACGAGTGCATGACCACCCGCGGCATCCACAAGCGCGGCGTCAGCATGGTGACGTCCAAGATGCTGGGCAGCTTCCGCGAAGACGCGCGCACCCGCGCCGAATTCCTGCAGTTCCTCGAAGTAGGCGGCAAGCGTTGAGGCAGCCCCTGCAGTCGCCATGAAGCACCAGGCACGGATTGCCGGCTACCGCCAGTTGCGCGACCAGCCGGCGTGGAAATTGCTCGCCGCCGATCACGCCCCGGAGCTGATCGGCCTGCTGCAGACCCTGTTACTGGACGGCGAGCGCCGGCTGCCGTCGGCGGTGCTGCATGCGCGCCTGCAGCGTCAGCTCGATGCATTGCGCGGCGATGAACTCTCGCGCGAGTTGCCGCGCACCGCGCAGGCGTATCTGGCGCATTGGCTCTCGCAAGGTTGGCTGGAACGGCGCCTGCCCGAAGGCGCGGCCGAAGAGGACTACGAACTCTCGCGTGCGGCCACCCAGGCCATCCGCTTCATCGCCGGCCTGCGCGAGAGCGGCAGCAGCGCCACCGAAAGCCGGTTGTCGCTGGTGATCGAGCAACTGGTGCAACTGGCCGGCCAGACCGAGGCCGACCCGGCCACGCGCCTGGCTGCGCTGCGCGAAGAACGCGACCGTATCGATGCCGAGATCGAGCGCGTAGCGGCCGGCCGCGTTGCGGCACTGGACGGTAAGCGCGCGCTGGAGCGCACCCGCGACCTGATCCATCTGGCCGACGAACTGGCCGAAGACTTCCACCGCGTGCGCGATGACTTCGAGCAGCTCAACCGCCAGTTCCGCGAGCGCATCATCGATGACGAAGGCGCGCGCGGCGATGTGCTGGAGCAGTTGTTCAGCGGCGTGGACGTGATTGCCGACAGCGAGGCCGGGCGCACCTTCGAGGCGTTCTGGAGCCTGCTCAACGACACCCAGCAGAGCAGCCAGCTGGACAACGCGCTGGACGCGCTGCTCGCACGCGGCTTCGCACGCAAGCTGGACCGCCGCGAACGCACCTTCCTGCGTGGGCTCACCGGCACGCTGCTGGAGCGCGGCGGCGAGGTGCACACGGTGATGCAGCACTTCGCGCGCAGCCTGCGCGGGTTCGTGCAGAGCCGCGGCTATCTGGAACAGCGCCGCCTCAATCAATTGCTCAAGCAGGCGCAGGGCGAAGCCCTGCAGCTGCGCGACAGCCTGCACGCCACCGCCGCCACCGGCTACACGCAGGCGCTGAGCGCCAGCCGCCTGCGCTCGCTGTCGCAGTGGCGGCTGCACGATCCACGGCTCACCCAGGTCGATGGCCGCGTGTATGCCGCCGACGCGGCAGAGATCTCGCTGGACAGCGTGGGCGACCTGGTCGCGCAATCGGAAATCGATCTGCGCACCCTGCGCAACGATCTGTACGTGCTGCTTGGGCAACAGCCGCGGCTCACCATCGGCGATGCCTTGCAGCAACGCCCGGCCGCGCAGGGGCTTGGCAGCGTGATCGGCTATCTGTCGCTGGGCACGCGCCATGGCGTGGTGATCGACGGCCACATGGAAATGGTGCAATGGGAAGGCGGCGACGGCATCTTGCGGCGCGCGCGCATTCCCTTGGTGTGGTTTACCCGGGAGAAACGCAATGAACTGGTCTGAGCAGGCCCCGCTGGATGCGGACGACGACAACGACGACGCCCGCGATGCCGCATTGACGCTGCCGGCGAGCGATGCCGTCAACGCCGCGCCCGGTGGCGCACTGTTTCTGGGCGACACCGGCACGCTGCCGTTCGATGCACGCCGTGCGCTGTGTCAGCTGTTGGCTGGTCCCAGCATCGACGCGCAACGGCACGGCAGCTTGTGGCCGGCGCTGCTGCGCAACGAAGCGGCAGTGCGCCAGGTGTTGTGCGAGCTCTTTCTGCAGCTGGTGCTGGACCGCGAAGGCGGGGTGGCGTTCACCCGTCAGGCCGACACCGCCGAACTGGAATCGCCCAGCTTGCTGCGCAGCGCGCCGCTGACCTTCATCGAGTCGGTGCTGCTGCTGTTCCTGCGCCAGCAACTGGCCGAGGCCGATACGCGCGGCGAACGCGCGGTGGTGGACGAGACGCAGCTGGTGGAGGCGTTGTCGGTGTATGAAAAGAACGTGTCCACCGACAAGGCCGGGTTCACGCGGCGGGTGATGACGGCGATCGGCAAGATGCGCGACAACCAGTTGCTGTCGCGGTTGCGCGGCAGCGAGGAGCGTTATGAGGTGTCACCGGTGTTGAAGCTGTTGTTCTCGGCGGAGGATGTGCAGGCGTTGGTGGTGGCGTATCGGGAGTTGCGAGAGGGGGAGGTTGCGTTGGAGTGATGCCGTTTGCGCCTGGGACGCCACCTTCCTTCTCCCTCCGGGAGAAGGTGCCCGAAGGGCGGATGAGGGTGCGGTGTCAGGTGGTGTGTGGTGCTGTGCGGATTGTTTCTGCACCTGGGATGGCATCTTCCTTCTCCCATCGGGAGAAGGTGCCCGAAGGGCGGATGAGGGTGCGGTGTCAGGTGGTGTGTGGTGTTGTGCGGGTTGTTTCTGCACCTGGGATGGCATCTCCCTTCTCCCATCGGGAGAAGGTGCCCGAAGGGCGGATGAGGGTGCGGTGTCAGGTGGTGTGTGGTGTTGTGCGGGTTGATTGATGTTTGGCTATGAGCGGGTAGGGCAAGAGCTTTCACGCCCTTGCGGGCGCGAGTCACTTTTCTTTGCTTGTGCAAAGAAAAGTAACCAAAAGAAAGCACACCCCGTCCTCGCGCCCTCCGCGCCAAGGCGCTGCGGGTGCGCAAGGCCGGCAGAAATTTTTGTAAGGGACATCCGTGTCCCTTACAAAAACGTCGCGCATCCATGCGCGCCGCCCTGCGGGTTGTATCTGCCGGCCTTGCCGCTGCGGTATGGGGCCCCGACTGCAAACTGCGCAAGCAACGGCAACGGCAACGGCAACGGCAACAGCAACAACAGCAACAACAGCAACAACAACAACAACAGCAACAACAGCAACAACAGCAACAACAACAGCAACAACAACAGCAACAACAACAGCAACAACAGCAGCAACAAGCGGGGCCTGTATCTGCAACACAATACTGGAAGCAGCAAAGCAGCAAAGCAGCAAAGCAGTCATGAAGAAACGAAGAAGGAGCAATGGGCGCGCGATCGGCCGATGTTGAAAGGTGAGTGGTGAGTGGCGCAGGTGTTCGACAATCCGCAGCGGTTGTCGCGCTCGTCCGACTTTCACCGCAATTGGTTCAAGCACCACGCTGTTGTAGGAGCGACCTTGGTCGCGAAGCCGTCCCCTTGCCCCATCCGTATTCCTGCCTAACTCCTACCCACCCGCATTCCGTACCACCGCCCCACAAAAATGCGTCACCGTTCGTAATGGTCTGTCCTTGGTGTCCCTGTCGTTCTGTTTTGGTGAGTGAGCAATGAATTCCCAGTCCAACCTGTCGCCGGCGTCGCCGGGTGCTTCCTTGTTTGCCGAGACGCTGGCCGAGCAGCGTGCGCAGCAGTTCCGCATGCGGCGCTTGCAGGTGCATAACTGGGGCACGTTCAACGGGTTGACCGAGGTGCCGATCGCCGAGAAGGGCTTTCTGTTCGTCGGGCGCTCGGGTTCGGGCAAGTCCACCTTGCTGGATGCGATGTCGGCATTGCTGACGCCACCGAGCATCGTGGATTTCAACGCGGCCGCGCGCGAGGCCGAGCGCAGTGGGCGCGACCGCAGCCTGGTGTCGTACGTGCGCGGTGCGTGGGCCGATCAGCAGGACAGCGCCTCCGGCGAGATCGCCACCCAGTACCTGCGCAAGGGCGCGACCTGGACGGCGCTGCTGCTGGAATACCGCAACGCGCAGGGCGAGGCGGTGAGCCTGATTCGGCTGTTCTGGATCGCCGGTAGCGGCAATGCCGCGGCCGATGTGCGCCGCCACTACATGGTGGCCCCGCGCAGCTTCGATGTGGCCAGCGAACTGGATGGCTTCGACCTGGACCTGCGCAAGCTCAAGGCGCGTCTGGGCGAGGACGTGGCGCATTTCGACGGCTTTGCCGGCTATGCCGAACGCTTCCGGCATGCGCTGGGCATCAGCAACGAGATGGCGCTGCGTCTGCTGCACAAGACCCAGTCGGCCAAGAATCTGGGCGATCTCAATGCCTTCCTGCGCGGGTTCATGCTGGATGAGCCGCGCACCTTCGAGGCCGCCGACCGGCTGGTGGAGGATTTTGCCGAGCTCGATGGCGCGCACCACGCCGTGGTCACCGCGCGGCGCCAGGTGGAAACGCTCAGCCCGGCACGCGCGCACCATGCCGCGCTGATGGACCTGCGCCGCAGCGTCGGTGAGCTGCGTGAGCTGCAGCTGGGCGTGGACAGTTACCGCGAGCAGCAACGCGTCGCCTTGCTGCAGGCGCGCCTGCTGGAGCTAGACAGCCAGGACCGCGGCCTGGCCGGCGAAGAAGGCCAGCGCCGCGAATCGCTGGACAACCACGAGCAGAAACTGGCCGGGCTGGAGCGCGAGCAACGCGCCGCCGGTGGCGAGCAGATCGAAGAACTCGAACGCGAGCGTGTGCGGGTGGAGCGCGAGCGCGACGAGCGCCTGCGCCGCCGCGCGCAGATCGAACAGGCCTGCCGCCAGCTCGGCACTGCGCTGGCAGCCGGTGCCAGCGGCTTTGCCGCGCAGGTGGCGCACGCCCAGAGCGTGCTCGATGGCGGCAAACAGCACGCCAGCGCGCTGGACGAGGCCATTGCCGAGCGCATGGGAGAGCGTCGCGACGACGAGCGCCGCTTTGCGGACATCCGTAACGAACTCGATGCGCTGAAGAAGGCGCCGTCCAGCCTGCCCGCACCGATGCAGGCACTGCGCGCGCGCTTGTGCGAAGACACCGGCATCGCCGAATCCGCGCTGCCCTTCGTCGGCGAGCTGTTGCAGGTGCGCGCGGACCAGGTGGCCTGGCGCGGCGCGATCGAACGCGTGCTGCACGGCTTTGCGCAGTCGTTGCTGGTGGACGAGCGGCATTACGCGCAGGTCAGCGAATGGGTCAACCGCACCCACATCGGCACGCGCCTGGTGTACTTCCGCGTGCGTCGCAACGACGAACTGCATTCGCGGCGGGTCGATCCCGATGCGCTGCCCGGCAAGCTGCAACTGCGCGAGCACGCCTTCACCGACTGGCTGCGCAACGAGCTGACTCGCCGCTTCGATTACGCCTGCGTGGACAACGCCGCCGCGCTGCGCAATGCCGACCGCGCCATCACCCGCGAAGGGCAGGTCAAGCATCCCGGCGATCGCTATGAAAAGGACGACCGCCACGCCGTCAACGACCGCAAACGCTGGCTGCTGGGGCACGACAACCGCGACAAGCTCAAGGTGTTCGAACGCGAAGCGCAGGCGCTCGCGCAGCGCATCGCGAGCTGCGAAGCCGACGTGGCCGCACTGCGCAAGCAACGCGAGCAGGACCAGGAAAAACAGCTGGCCGCGCACACGCTGGTGGAGCGCGACTGGGACGAGATCGACGTCGGCCCCAAGCTGCAACGCCTGACCGATATCGACGAACAACTGCAGCAACTGCGCGAAGGCGACAGCGGCCTGCGTGCCTTGGGCCAGGCCATCGAGACTGCGCGTACCCTGCGCGATCAGGCCAAGCGCACCTTCGAGGACGTGCGCCTGGAACGCGCACAGCTGGCGCGCGAGCGCGTCCGCCTGGAGCAGCAGCAGGCCGGCGGCGCAGGCCGTGCCGGCACCGCCGCGCTCACTCCCACCCAGTTGCAGGGCCTGCACGAACGCCTGGCCGCGCTGGCACCGCTGTCGCTGGACAACCTGGAAGCGCACTTCCGCGTGGTTGAACGCGGCCTGGCCGAGCAGCTGGCCGAAAGCCAGGGCCGCGACAGCCGGCTCAGCGCGCAGTTGCTCGAATGCTTCCGCCGCTACTGCCAGCAGTGGCCCGAAGACAGCGGCGACTTCACCGTGAGCCTGTCCAGCGCCGACGATTTCCTCGCGCGCCTGGACCGGCTGGAAAGCGACGGCCTGCCGCGTCACGAGCACCGCTTCTTCGATTTGCTGCAAACCCAGAGCAAGAACAACCTGCTCGCCCTGCAACGCCACACCGCCGAAGCCCACAAGGGCATCAAGCAGCGCATGGACGAAGTCAACGCCAGCCTGGAGCAGGTGCCGTTCAACCGCGACACCATTCTGACCATCGAGGTCAGCGACCGTCGCCTGGCCGAGGTGCAGGAATTTCAGCAGCAGCTGCGCGCCGTGCTGTCGCATCAGCAGACCGAAGACCGTGCGCTGGCCGAGGCGCAGTTCGCCACCTTGCGCACCTTGGTGGCGCGTCTGGGCGCGCAGGAACCGGAGGCGCGACGTTGGCGCGAACAGGTGCTGGATGTGCGCCTGCATGTGGAATTCATCGGCGTGGAGCTGGACGCGCAGAGCCGTGCGCAGGTGGAGATCTACCGCAGCGGCGCCGGCAAGTCCGGCGGCCAGCGGCAGAAACTGGCGACTACCTGCCTGGCGGCAGCGCTGCGCTATCAACTCGGCGGCGAAGATGGCGAACTGCCGCGCTATTGCGCGGTGGTGCTGGACGAAGCCTTCGACAAGGCCGACAACGAATTCACCGCGCTGGCGATGAACATCTTCGAAAACTTCGGCTTCCAGATGGTGGTGGCCACGCCGCTGAAATCGGTGATGACGCTGGAGCCGTTCATCGGTGGCGCATGCTTTGTGGAAATCAGTGGCCGCCACAACTCCGGCGTGTTGCTGATCGAGTACGACGAACAGGCGCAGCGGCTGAAATTGCCCGAGCGCTCGCGTGGCGAGGAACCCGCGGCCTCGCAGGCCGAGCCGCCAACCACAGCGGCGCAGCAACGCCACGTAGCGGCGGTGAGCGATGCACCGTCAGACCATGAGGCAGACGAGCAGGCGACAGCGGGCGCGGCGATCGCTGCACCAACTGAAGCCGTAGTCGCGGCAGCGACGCGTCGTGGCAAGGGCAAGCCGGCCACTGCAGCGACTTCTTCCGCGCCGGTGTCTGCACCCCGCAGCACGCGTGCGGCAGGCCCAACGCGCACGGCAGCCACGGCAGACGGCGCTGCATCAGCCAAGCGCACATCGGCGGTGTCGGGCGCACGCCGCACCCAGGCTGCAACGCCGGGCAAGTTGCCCAAGGCCGCTGCAAAACCCGCTGCCAAGCCGGCGCTCAAGCGCCCAGCTGCCGCTGCCAAGCCTGCCGCCAAGTCGACATCTGCTGCTGCAGCTACAGCTCGCACCGTCAAACCGACGTCCAGCCCCGCGCGTGCCGCCAAGGCGCCAGCAGGCGCAGCCAAGGTCGCCTCATCGGGACGCATGTCAGGCAAGCAGGCCGCAACGCCTGCGTCAGCGGCATCCACCAAGCCGCGGCCCGCACCGGCGCGTGGTGCGGCATCGAAGGCACGCAGCAAACGCTGAGTGCCCAACGCGGCTGTGCCGTGGGAGCCGCCGTCCGACGCGGCGTCACGGCTCGCTACCGCCGATGCAGGCATGCAGACACGGCGCTGGCGGCGACGAGCGACACGCTGCGCGGCGTAGGGCTGCTCAGGTGTTGCCTTCGTCGGTAGACGGCAGCCCACGTGTCGACTGCGTCGTTCTCTCAAGCGATGACGTCGCCCGAGCGCTGCGACACATGCGGAAGGCTCCGCCTGCACACACGTCATTGAAAAAGAGGCACCGTTGCGAACGTAGATGTCGGCGCTTTTGTCCGACGTGCAAACACCGAAGGTGCACCTCGCTCAAATGACGGTAACCGGCAAGGCAAACCGCACAGCGCGCTGTGCCTGCCGCCAGCTGGACCGAAAAATCCGTGTCTGCCCAGGCCAACGCGCCGCCCGCCGCGTCGCAACGCCGGAGTGCGCGGGCTACCTGCGCGCCAGCATGCAGCTGTTTGCATGGTCAAACGTGCGGCGGACAACCGACCACCTAGCGCAGGCACACTCCACACTCGCAGATAAGAATCGTTATCATTGCGGACCCTGATGTGTTCGCCACCGCGCACATCGCTCCCGCTGAAGATGTCGATGACCCCACGCCCCCTGCCGCGCCCGTTGTTGTTGGTGTCCCTGTTTGCCGCATTGCCGGCCGCCGCGCAGGAGGCCAGCCTGCTCGATGCCATCGTGGTGAGCGAGCGACGCGCCTTGTACCGCCCGGAAAAAGCCGCCGGCGCCACCCGCACGCAGACGCCGGTGGAGCGCATCCCGCAGGCGATCCAGGTGGTGCCGCGTTCGGTGATCGACGAGCAGCAACTCACCCGGTTGGTCGATGTGGTGGCCAATGTGTCCAATGTGCAGCCCGGCGGTACCCAGGGCAATCGCTCGGAAACCTTCGTCATTCGCGGCTTCGAAGCGTCGTCGTATGCGGTCGACGGCATCCTGCTCAACCCGGCGCAGAACTTCACCGAGACCGTGCGCGACCTGGCCAATGTCGCCCAGGTGGAAGTGCTCAAAGGGCCTGCGGCGGTGTTGTACGGGCGCGGCGAGCCCGGCGGGGTGATCAATCTGGTCACGCTGCGGCCGGACGACACGTTCGGCGGCAACGCGTCGCTGCAGGTGGCCGAACATGGCTTGCGCCGCGTGCAGTCCAGCATCACCGGCCCGCTGAGTCCCACGCTGTCTGCCCGCGTCAGCGCCGCCGCGCAGCAGACCGGCAGCTTCCGCGCTGCGCAGGCCGATGGCGACCGCGTCTTCGTCTCGCCCTCGCTGGCATGGCGGCCCACTGCGCAGCTGCGTGCCGATCTGGATCTGGACTACACCCGCCAGACCAGCCCGGGCGATCGCGGTCTGGTCGTCATCGATGGGGTGGTGCGTGGCCCGGCAGAGCGCAGTTTCGGTGAGCCGTGGTCGCGCAATCGCGGCACCTCGCGCACTGCGCGCGGCCGTATCGAATATGACGCGAATGAGTGGCTGACGCTGCGTCAGATCCTCAATCACCAGGACGGTGACAGCGGCCGCGACGTGGCCGACTTCACCGGTTTCAGCGCCGACCGTGCGTTTGTGCAACGTCGCGCCGTGCGTCAGGAGCAGCAGGTGCGCGCCACCACCTCGCAGACCGAAGCGTTGGCCCGTTTCGATACCGGCCCGCTGCGCCATCAGGTGCTGGCCGGCGCCGAATACGTCGATGCGCATCGCCACACCGACGAGGCCCGCGCGCCGTTGGCGCGCATCAGTGTGAGCAATCCGGTGCAGGGCGCACTGCCGGGCCGCTATGTGCCGGCGCGGCAGATCGAGGTCGATGCGCGCTACGCCGCTTTGTACGTGCAGGATCAGATCAGCATCGGGCAGCGCTGGGACGTGCTGGCCGGCGTGCGTTGGGACGACGTGCAGCAGGCCACCGTCGACAACGGCGCGCGTACCCGCGAAGACGGCCGCCGCGCCTCGCCGCGTGTGGGTGTGGTGTGGAAGGCCGCGCCGCAGCTGTCGCTGTATGCGAATACATCGACGTCGTTTCGCCCGCGTAGCGCCACGCTGTTTGCCGGCGGCAGCGCACCGCCGGAGACCGGCCGCCAGTACGAGATCGGCCTGAAAAGCGCGCTGCTGGACAACCGCGTGCTCGCCACTGCTGCGGCATTCCAGATCACCAAGGACAACGTCGCCACCAGCGACCCGGACAACAGCGGCTTTGTGCTGGTCACCGGCCAGCAGCGCGTGCGCGGCGTCGAGCTGGACATCACCGGCGAGCTCACCCAACACTGGCGGATGATTCTCGGCGCCGGCTATCTGGATGCGCAGGTCACCCGCGACAACGTGATTCCGGTCGGTAATCGCCTGCGCGGTGTGCCGCGCGTCAGCGCCAGCTTGTGGAGTACTTACCATGTGGCCACCGGTCCGTTGTACGGCCTGACCCTGGGCGCCGGTGCGGTGCATGTCGGCGAGCGCGAGGGCGACTTGAACAACAGCTACCGCATTGCCGGCTACACGCGCTTCGATGCCTCGGCGGCGTACCGTTTCGGCGTCCGTTATCAACTGGCGTTGATGCTGCGCAATGTCGCCAATCGTTTTTACATCGAGCAACCAGTGACGCAGACAACCAACTATCCGGGTGCACCGCGCACGCTGTCGGCGACGTTGAGCATGGAGTTTTAGAAAGGCGAGGACATCTGCAGCGTAATCAGTGCAGCAGGTCCCAGCCCATCTTGCCGATCAGCACCACCACCAGCACCAGGAATAACTTGCGGATCAACGGCGTGCCACCGCGCAATGCCATCCGCGTGCCGGCCACCGCGCCGGCCACGTTCGCCACCGCCATCGGAATGCCCAGCGCCAGCATCACTTGGCCGCTGGGCAAAAAGAACGACAGCGCTGCCAGGTTGGTGGCCAGGTTCACTACCTTGGCCGCCGCCGAAGCGCGCAGAAAATCCAGCCCGAAGAAGCGAATGAACAAGAAGATCAAAAAGCTCCCCGTGCCCGGACCGAAGAACCCATCGTAAAACCCAATCGCCGCGCCCATCGCCAAGGCGGTGATCAACTCGCGTCGACCGATCTCGCGCGGCCGATGCAGCGCGCCGAAATCCTTCTTGATCAGCGTGTAGATCAACATCGCGATCAGCAACAGCAAAATCAGCGGCCGCACCGCCTGCTTGGGCAACAGGCTGACCGCCGTCGCGCCCAGAAACGAAAACGTAAACGCCGCCGCAGTGGCATACAGCACCGGCCGCCACGGAAAGCGCACAGTGCGCGCATACCGCCACGCCGACGCCCCGGTGCCGAACATCGCGCTGAACTTGTTGGTGCCCAGGATCAGCGACGGCGCCTGCTGCGGCAAGGTCGCAAACAATCCCGGCAACTGGATCAACCCGCCGCCACCCACCGCGGCATCCACCAACCCGGCAACAAATGCAATGCACAGCAGCCACGGCAACTCGGTGGGAATCAGTTCCAGCACAACGGCGCTCCGCACGACGGGGGCGACAGCATAGCGAGTGCACTGACGGCATGCGCCGCAGTGACAGCTAACGGAACGGCGGCGGTCGTAGCAGGATCAGGCGTAGTAGCGATAGCAGTAGCAGTATTTAACTCCGCAGACCGCTCATTACATATGGACTCTGCCGCCTACCGCCTACCGCCTACCGCCTACCGCCTACCGATCACCGATCACCGATCACCGATCGCCAAAATCCCGAATCCCGAATCCCCAATCAAGCACAATCCCTCCATGGCGAACTCTGCATCTACCGATCCCTGTCCCTGCGGCCGCCCCGCCGACTACGCGCGCTGCTGCGGGCTCTACCACGCCGGTGCCGCTGCGCCGGATGCCGAAACCTTGATGCGCTCGCGCTACAGCGCTTATGTGCGCCGCGATGTCGACTACCTGTTGGCCAGCTGGCACCCGTCCACGCGCCCGGCCGAACTGTCGCTGGACGAAGGCGGTCGCACCACCTGGCTCGGCCTGACCATCCAGCGCACCAGCGTCACCGGCGAGGACACCGCCGAGGTGGTGTTCTTGGCCCGCTACCGCATCGGCGGCGGCAGCGCGGTGCGCATGACCGAACACAGCCGCTTCGTCCGCGAAGACGGCCGCTGGTATTACCTCGACGCCCGCTGAGTGCCGCCAGCGGTGCTGCAGTCCGCACAACGTGCTGGCCGTTTCCGTTGCCAGCAGTGGCTGATCGTCCAACTGTGCGGAACACCGCGCGTACATCCGTGTTCCGACATCTGCCCTCGCTAAGCGCCGCCAGCGGTGCTGCAGTCCGCACAACGTGCTGGCTGGTCTGTCGGCAACTGTGGTTGATCAACCCACCGTGCGAACGACCACGCACGCATCCGTGCTTCGACACTTGTCGCAATGACGGAGCAAAGGGCGACGTAAAAGACGTGCAGCCGCTTCAATCGACCACCGCAAGCGCAGCCGCGCGCAACCATGTCTCAGACAGAGACAATTAAAACCCTTCTCCCATCGGGAGAAGGTGCCCAACGGGCGGATGAGGGTGCGTCCTCTGGCGCAATCGCTCCTCGACCCAGGCCAATCCCCCAAATCCTCATAGGTGAGGACCATCCCTGCCTGCCGCCCTTCGTGTTTGATGTCTTCCAACCAGCCAGCCGCCGCCCCCAACCAGCACCATCGGGAATGCAGCGCGGTAGATAACCTTCAGCGAGCCATCGTTCCGTAAGGGGACCGCGCTCAGAACCGAAGCGGACGCCTGATCCAGGCGAGTACCGAGCACCATCCGCGCCCGCCTGGTAGCTGCGCAGCCGTGATTGGTATGCGCCATGCCATGCAGCACCTCCACCATCGCCGCCTCACCCGACCAACGGCGCCCATCGCGCCACTTTGTCGACACAGCGTTCGCAGCCGATCCGGGAAGCTTGCCGCGCGGCGAAGCTCGCCGCGGGGGGCGGACAGCGATCATGGCAACCTTCAACTTCTGGCAATGGGCGCTGACGGCCTTGGTGGTCTTTGCAATCGTGTTGCCGGCGTTGCTGGCCACGTGCATGGTCCGTTTTGGGCCTCGCCACGATGCGCCGCGACGCGCACGCCTGCGCCGCGTTGTCGAGACCGGCGCCTCCACGCCAGCGCTGTCGCTGCTGAGCGGCATCACCGGCGACGGCAGCTGACGCGTCAACGCTGATGCCCGCGTTACCCCAGCTGCAATCGCAAGCCGGCCAGCGCCAGCACACTCCGGATTCAAGCGGTTGACTGGCGAACAACGCGATACCGAGTGTGTGCCGTTCAAGGACGGCAGCAGACACCGGGCGCCAGCCCGCAGCCGCTGAGCCAACGCACCGCCCACTCATCCATCGCGCCCGCACCGCGGCGCGCGGTAACCATTGCGTCACGCCGGAGCCGCCGCTTGCACGCCTCAACCCAGCCAGGTTGGCTATCCTTCCGGATCGATTCGCGACTGGAGCGCTCTACCGCATGACGTTCGTCCACCCGCCGGCCACCGCGCCATGACGCCTACCCGGCGCGCCTTGCCGCTGTTGATGGCCTTGCTGCCGCTGGTCGCCTGCGCCGACCCGGCCTTCGACCGTTGCCTGGCCGGGTTGCAGACCCAGGCCGCCGCCAAGGGCGTGGACGCCGCCACTTTCCAGCGTTTTACCGCCGGGTTGGCGCCCGATCCCAGCGTGTTGCCGCTGTTGGACGCGCAACCGGAGTTCACCACGCCCATCTGGGACTACCTCGCCAGCCTGGTCGACAGCCAGCGCGTCACCGACGGCCAGGCCATGCTGGTCACCCACCACGACTTGCTCACCCGCCTGTCCGAGCAGACCGGCGTCGACCCGGCCACCATCGTGGCGGTCTGGGGCGTGGAGAGCGACTACGGCCGCGTCACCGGCAAGCGCCCGCTGCTGGTTTCGCTGGCCACGCTGTCGTGCGCAGGCCGCCGCCAGCCGTTCTTTCGCGGCGAATTCCTCGCGTTGCTCAGCCTGTTGCAGCAGGGCGATCTGTCGCCGGATGGCTTGACCGGCTCGTGGGCCGGCGCGTTCGGGCAGACCCAGTTCATGCCCTCGACCTATGCGCGGATTGCGGTGGACGGCGACGGTGACGGCCGCCGCAATCTTGTCGCCAGCATTCCCGATGCGCTGGCCTCCACCGCCAACTATCTGGTCAAGGCCGGCTGGGAACGCGCCCGCCCCTGGGGGATGGAAGTCACCCTGCCGCGCGGCTTCGATGTCAGCAAGGTCGGCCGCACCCGCCGCCAACCCTTGCAGACCTGGCAGGCTGCCGGCCTGCTCGGCACCGACGGCAAGCCGCTGGCCCCGACCGGCCTACCAGGCGAGACGCCGGCCGCCTTGCTGCTACCGGCTGGTGCCACCGGCCCGGCCTTTTTGGTGTTCCGCAACTACGACGCGATCTACGCCTACAACGCTGCCGAAAGCTACGCGCTGTCGATCGCGCTGCTGGCCGACCGCCTGCGCGGCGGCCCCGGCCTGGTTGCCGCCTGGCCCACCGACGACCCCGGTCTGGGCCGTCCGGAACGCCGCGACCTGCAACAGTTGCTGCTCGCCCGCGGCTACCAGATCGGCGAAGCCGACGGCATGGTCGGCAGCGCCACCCGCCGCGCCATCCAGGTCGAGCAGACCCGGCTGGGCCTGCAGCCCGCCGACGGCCGCCCCGGCCAGCGCATCCTCACCGCTTTGCGTGCCGCGCCGCCGCTCACCGGCATGGCCGCCGTGCGCGGCACCGCTTTCAAACTGCCGGCCGCGTACCCCGCATTCGCCCAATCTCCCATCGTCCACAAGGCATCCCCCATGTCCGACACCACCGGCCTCACCACAGGCGACTTCCACGGCTTCCCCTCGCTGCTGATCGACACCCCGTTCTCCACTGCCGCCATCAGCCTGTTCGGCGGCCAGTTGCTGTCGTTCGTGCCCAAGGGCGGCCAGGACGTGATGTGGCTGTCGCCGCTCGCCAAGCAGCCGCCCACCCCGATCCGCGGCGGCGCGCCGGTGTGCTGGCCGTACTTCGGCCGCCAGGACCAGACCGGCGAGGTGCCCGCGCACGGGTTTGTGCGCACCGTGCCGTGGCAACTCACCGAGAGCCATCGCGAAGACGACGGCACCGTGGTGCTCACGCTCACTCCGCCGGCCTTCGACGACCTGGCGCTGCGCCTGCGCATGACCCTGCGCATCGGTCGCACCCTCGAACAACGCCTGATCACCGAAAACACCAGCGGCGCCCCGGTGCGCTTCACCCAGGCGCTGCACAACTACTTCCGCGTCGGCGACGCGCTCAAGGTCAGCGTGCAGGGCCTGGATGGCCTGGACTATCTCGATAAATACGAGAACTACGCCACTGCGCATCGCCAGCAAGGCGACTGGAGCCTGCGCGACCCGCGCGATCCCGGCCGCAGCGACCGCATCTACACCAACGCCGGCGGCCGCTACACCCTCACCGACCCGGTGCTCGGCCGCCGCATCGTCATCGCCACACAGGGCAGCCGCTCGCTGGTGGCCTGGAACCCGGGCGAGGAGGCCGGCAAGAAAATGGCCGACGTGGGCGAAGGTTGGCGCGACTACGTCTGCCTGGAAGCGGCCAACGCCGGCCCGGACGTGATCGAACTGGCCCCCGGCGCCAGCCACACCCTGACCCAGACCATCAGCGTCGAATAACCTGTTGGCCTGCGCCGCAGCCGGTGTGGCGCGGGTCCACCCAGCCGGCTGCACAGATTGTCTATAGGGGGCGGTGGGCGAGGGCTGGCGCGACTGCTCGTCAACGGATGTTGAGCGTTGATGTGGCCTCCATTCGATCCGGCTGAGCGTTGCGACGGCGCGCGCGCTGTCTGATCGCCGCGCAGTTCCTTTGATTGGAACCTGCATGAAGGACGCAGCGGCCGAAGGGCAGCAGAGCCAGAGAGCAAGGTGGAACGGGTTGGAGACGCACTGCAGCCGCACCACACGCAGCCGCCGCACCCTCACCCCAACCCCTCTCCCGGCGGAAGAGGGGCTTGAGCATGGCGCCATGCGTCCGAGAGACATCCAAGCCGCATCGCGCGACCCATCCCTTCTCCCACCGGGAGAAGGTGCCCGCAGGGCGGATGAGGGTACGGTTTCAGCAAGAACTCCAGCCGGGACCCACCCGCACCTCAACTTCTCCATGCGCAGGCAGACGGGAGACATCCAAGCCGCATCGCACGACCCGCTCCCTTCTCCCACCGGGAGAAGGTGCCCGCAGGGCGGATGAGGGTACGGTGTCAGCAAGAACTCCAGCCGGGACCCACCCCGCACCTCTATTTCTCCAAGCGCAGGCAGACGGGAGACCTCCAAGCCGCATCGCACGACCCATCCCTTCTCCCACCGGGAGAAGGTGCCCGCAGGGCGGATGAGGGTGCGGTGTCAGCAAGAACTCCCAGCCCAACGCACCCGCACGTCCAGTGCTGCTCCTAGCTAAAAAATCAGCTGACATCGCCCTTCAGGCACCAAGTCGCTCAGCCCGATTCGCACAAGCCCCACCAAACCCAAGCGATCTCCACAGAGCGATTGCACCAATCTCCTGCGGCCGGGCCCAATCCAGCCGCTCGCACCGCTCCTAAGCCTCGTCCCCCACGCCTGGTCACCCACCCAGAGCCGATCCGAGCCAATCCGCAGCTACACTTCCCGCCTCGCCATCCTGGGCCGCGCGATGTCTCTCTCCGCCGATTCCGCTCCAGCCCCGGGGCGCCGCCGCGCCGCGTTGATCTTCATCTTCATCACCGTGCTGATCGACGTGCTGTCCTTCGGCGTGATCATCCCGGTGCTGCCGGATCTGGTGCGGCATTTCACCGGTGGCGATTACGTGGTGGCCGCCGGCTGGATCGGCTGGTTCGGCTTCCTGTTCGCCTCCATCCAGTTCGTCTGCTCGCCGCTGCAAGGCGCCTTGTCCGACCGCTTCGGCCGTCGCCCGGTCATCCTGCTGTCGTGCCTGGGCCTGGGGTTGGATTTCATCCTGATGGCCATCGCCCACAGCTTGCCGATGCTGCTGTTGGCACGGGTGATCTCGGGCATCTGCTCGGCCAGTTTTTCCACGGCCAACGCCTACATCGCCGACGTCACACCCGCCGACAAACGCGCCGGCGCGTTCGGCATGCTCGGCGCCGCGTTCGGCATTGGCTTTGTCGCCGGCCCGTTGATTGGCGGTTGGCTGGGTGGCATCGGCTTGCGCTGGCCGTTCTGGTTTGCCGCAGGCCTGGCGCTGTTGAACGTGCTGTACGGCTGGTTCGTGCTGCCCGAATCGCTGCCGCCCGAGCGCCGCACCGCACGCCTGGAGTGGTCGCATGCCAACCCGCTGGGTGCACTCAAGTTGCTACGCCGCTACCCGCAGGTGTTCGGCCTGGCCTCGGTGGTGTTTCTGGCCAACCTGGCGCATTACGTCTATCCCAGCATCTTCGTGCTGTTCGCTGGTTACCAGTACCACTGGGGCCCGCGCGAAGTGAGCTGGGTGCTGGCCGGGGTCGGGGTGTGCAGCATCATCGTCAACGCGCTGCTGGTCGGCCGGATCGTGCGCTGGCTGGGCGAACGTCGCGCCTTGTTGCTGGGCCTGGGCTGCGGGGTGGTGGGCTTCGTCATCTACGGGCTGGCCGACAGTGGTGCGGCCTTCCTGATCGGCGTGCCGATCAGCGCCTTCTGGGCGATCGCCGCACCAGCCGCGCAAGCCTTGATCACCCGCGAAGTCGGCGCCGATGCGCAGGGTCGCGTGCAGGGCGCCCTGACCGGATTGATCAGCCTGGCCGGTATCGCTGGGCCGTTGTTGTTCGCCAACGTGTTTGCCTGGTTCATCGGCAGTGGCGCGCCACTGCATCTGCCCGGCGCGCCGTGGTTGCTGGCCGGTGTGCTACTCGCCGCCGGGTGGGTGATGGCATGGAAGCGCGCCGGGCGGGGCGGTGGCATCGCTCCGGCAGCCCAGGGCTGATGCCAACGTATTCATCCAGCACTTGCGTCCGCTTTATCTGATTTGCACAGGCGCTGCTAGGCTGGTGCACTCCGTGCCGCGGCACCGCCTCGATTGCTTATGTGTCCTGACACCCTGGCTGTTCCGCCATCGGCCGCGCACGTGCTGCGGCACGCCACCCAGGACACCCATCGCCTGGTCGAAGCGGTGCCGCTGATGCAGGCCCTGGGGCAGGGACAGGTCGATCGCGCCAGCTATGCGCAGATCCTGCGTCGCCACCACGCCTTGCTGGCCGGCTTCGAAACGCATCTGGGCGATTGGCTCAGCACGCTGGTCGGCAACGGCTGGCATTATCGCCGCCGCGTGCCGGCCCTGCGTGCCGACCTGCGGGCGCTCGATCAACCACTGGATCTGCCGATCGCACTGCCCGCTGCGCGCACCGATGCCACGCGCTGGGGCATGTTGTATGTGGTAGAAGGCTCGAAGCTTGGCGGCCGGGTCATTGCGCGCGGTCTACGCAAGCACCAGCCCGGCCTGGCCGATGCGCTGCAGTATTTCGAACTGGCCGACGAAGACCCCGCCGGTTGGCGCCGCTTCCAGGCGGTCCTCGATCAGCGCCTGGATTCCCCCCACACGCAGGCTGCCGCCATCGCTGGTGCGCAAGCCATGTTTGCCCACTTCCACACTTGCCTCGCTGCGGAGCCGTGCCCGTGAATCAGCCCACCGAACCCCTGGATATGGATGTTTGCGCGCGCGAGCCGATCCACATCCCCGGCTTGATCCAGCCTTATGGCGTGTTGCTGGTGATCGAACCGGCCGACGGCCGCATCGTGCAGGCCAGCACCACCGCAGCCGACCTGCTCGGCGTGCCGATGGACGCCTTGCTCGGCATGCCTTACGCCCAGGTGCTGGAGCTGCCCGACGCGCAGCCCTTCGCAGTGGACGATCAACCGCAACACCTGTTGCATGCGGAGGTGCGCTTCCCCAGGCGCGCTGCGCCCACCGACCACCCCTGGGTGGCCGCCTGGCATCTGTATCCCGAGCAGTGGCTGATCGAAATCGAGCCGCGCGACGCGCGCCTGATCGACGTTACCCTGCGCGAAGCGCTGCCGCTGTTGCGCAGCATCGAGCGCGATCCCGGCATCGCCGAAGCCGCGGTGCGGGCGGCCAAAGGCCTGCGCAGCATGATCGGCTTCGACCGGGTGATGATTTACCGCTTCGACGAAGAGTGGAACGGCGACGTGATCGCCGAGGCACGCCAACCCGACCTGGAGGCCTACCTCGGCCTGCATTACCCGGCCACCGATATCCCGGCCCAAGCGCGCGCGCTGTACCTGCGCAACCGCGTCCGCCAGATCGCCGATGTCGGCTACCGGCCATCGCCGATCGAGCCCACCCTGCATCCGCGCCTGGGCACCCCGGTGGATCTGAGCGACGTCAGCCTGCGTAGCGTCTCGCCGGTGCATCTGGAATATCTGGCCAACATGGGCGTGACCGCCACCCTGGTCTCCTCGATCGTGGTCAACGACGTGCTGTGGGGGCTGATCGCTTGCCATCACTACAGCCCGCACTTCACCAGTCACGCCATGCGCGATGCCACCGATGCGGTCACCCGCGCGCTAGCCGGACGCATCGGCGCCTTGCAGGCGGTGTCGCGCGCGCATCTGGAATCGGTACTGCTCACCGTGCGCGAAAAGTTGATCACCGACTTCAACGCCGCCGACCACATGACCGTGGAGCTGCTCGCCGGCATGGCGCCGGATCTGATGGACGTGGTGGATGCCGACGGAGTGGCGATCTTCCACGGCAACGAGATCAGCCGCCACGGCAGCACGCCCGATGCCGCCGCGCTCCGGCGTATCCGCAACCACATCGAATCCGAGCACCACGAGGCGCTGCGCGAGGACGCCGTCGGCGCCTTGCATGTGGATGCCATCGGCGAGGTGTTCCCGGAGCTGGCCGATCTCGCGCCACTGGCGGCCGGTTTCATCTTTGTGCCGCTGATGCCGCAATCGCGCAGCGCGCTGCTATGGACGCGCCGCGAACAGGTGCAGCAGGTCAAATGGGCCGGCAACCCGCAGTTGGCCAAGTTGCCGGATATCCCCAACTCACGGCTGTCGCCCCGCAAGAGCTTCGATCTCTGGCAGGAAACCGTGAGCGGCCGCGCGCGTCGCTGGTCGCCGCTGCACCTGGAGTCGGCACGCAGCCTGCGCGTGTTGATCGAACTGATGGAGCGCAAGCGCTTCCAGCAGGATTTCACTTTGCTGGAAGCCTCGCTGTCGCGTCTGCGCGACGGCGTTGCCATTATCGAGCGGGGCGCCAGCAGCGCCCCACACCGGCTGATCTTCGCCAACCCTGCATTTGCCGACCTCAGCCAGGCCGAGGTTGCCGAGCTGATCGGTTGCGACATTCTAACCCTGGTGGCCGACGATGCCGCCAGGTCCAAGGTCGAACTGCTCGAGGACGCCCTGCGCCTGGGCCGTGCCGCCTACGTCACCCTGCCGCTGCGCGCCCACGATGGCTCGCCCATCTATCGCCAATTCCATCTCGAACCGCTGCCCAGCCCCAGCGGCGTCATCGCCCACTGGCTGTTGCAGCTGCGCGATCCGGAATAAGTGCCGCCCGCCGCATCGACGTCGAGTGGCGGTTGCAGGCGGCCGCTGCTGCCGCATCCATCGCGTCGGGCAACATCACTAGCGGCCCGGGCAACGATGCGCCCCTTCAGCGTCTTGAGTCACTGCGTATCGATCAGTGGTGGTGCCGCTCAAAGCCTGAGGGAACACACCAAAGGACATCGAGCGCCGGCAGCGCTGCCAGCGCTGAGCTGCAATCGCCGCGTCAAGCGCGCGGCCGCAACAGCAACAGGGTGACGGTCCCGGCCACCAGCCCCCAGAACGACGCACCGATCCCTCCCAAGGTCAGCCCGGAGGCCGTCACCAGGAAGGTGACCAATGCCGCCTCGCGTTCGCTATCTTCGCGCAAGGCTGCCGCCAGGCTGTTGCCGATGGTGCCCAGCAGCGCGATTCCGGCAATCGCCATCACCAGCTCGCGCGGGAACGCGGCAAAGACCGCCGCCACGGTCGCCCCGAACAAGCCGATCACCACATACAACACGCCCGCGCTCACCGCGGCGGTATAGCGCCGGGCAGGGTCTTCATGCGCCTCGCGGCCCATGCAGATCGCCGCAGTGATCGCGGCCAGGTTCAAGGCGTAGCCGCCGAACGGCGCCAGCAACGTATTGACCACACCGATCCATCCGATCGTCGGCGAGATCGGCACCTGGTAGCCGGACGCCCGGATCACCGCAACGCCGGGCACGTTCTGCGAGGCCATCGTCACTACGAACAATGGAATCGCCAGCCCGACCACCGCCGCCCACGACAGCGACGGCACCACCAGCACCGGATAGGCCAGCTCCAGCTGCACGCTATTCCAGTGCATCAGCCCACCGCCCGCCGCAATCGCAATGCCTACCAGTAAGGTCGCAATCACCGCATAGCGCGCAAACCAGCGCCGGCCAACCAGATAGGTCGCCAGCATCGCGATTGCCAGGACCCGCTGGCTCTGCATCGCCACGAACAGATCCAGTCCAAAGCGCAGCAGCACCCCCGCCAACATGCCGGACGCCAGGGACACCGGCATGCGCTTGATCGCCCGCTCGAACAACCCGGAGAACCCGGCTACCAGTCCAAGCACCGCCGCAACCACAAATGCACCGACCGCCTCACGCAAGGGAACCCCTGCGGCGCTGCCGATCAGCATCGCCGCACCCGGCGTCGACCAGGCCGTCACCACCGGCACGCGGTAGTGCAGCGACGCCCCGATGCACGTCACGCCCATGCCGATGCCCAGCGCCCACATCCACGATGCAATCTGCGCCTGGTCAGCGCCTAGATGTCGCGCCGCCTCGAAGACGATCACCGCAGAACTGGCAAATCCCACCAGTACGGTGACAAAGCCTGCGGCAATCGCTGACAGGGATAGATCGCGGAACAGGTTGCGGGCTGGCGGCATCGTATGGCTCCTCCGGGCCCTGCATTCTTACCGAGCCAACCAGTCAGCGGTACCGAAGCGTGGAGCGCACCTCTCTATATCGAGGTGACCATATATAGATGTGGCCATAGAGCGCGCTGGTGTCTTTGCCGTGTTGGAGCCTGCGTAAGAAATTCGGCGCATTGTCATGCCTGTGTCAAAAAGTGCTTGCACTTCTGCACAGGCTCGATAAACTGCGCGACCTCGCTCAGGACGGCGGCGCTCTTCAAGCACCGCAACAACGAACGGGGCGAATCAGAAACACCGAAAGGTGTTGACGAAACGG
>NZ_JAVTIK010000014.1:0-119152 GCF_031843525.1 Xanthomonas sp. WCS2018Noco2-27
GACCGCCACGGCGCGCAGCGCTGCTGCCATTGCGCAGCGACGCTGCAGTCCACGCATGACCACCCGCATCGCGATGCCCCGGCGCGTAGTGGCCTTGGTTTGATCAGGATCAAGGCGGCAGCCGCGCAAACCTACAAGACTTCGTCCAACCCCTGCACACAACGAGAATCTCTATGCGTATGCGCTCTACCCTTCTGCTCGCCGGCTTGGCCGCCAGCCTTGCCAGCGTCCCCGCACTGGCTCAATCCAAAGGCGACTGGACCGTTGCCGTCGGCGCGCACCAGGTTGCTCCTAAATCCGACAATGGCCGCCTGGTCGGTGGCACGCTCGAAGCGGACGTGGGCAAGGACATCAAACCGACCTTTACCGCGGAGTACTTCATCGCCGACAACCTGGGCATCGAGGTACTGGCAGCGCTGCCGTTCGAGCACGACATCGCTCTGCGTGGGCTGGGCCGCGTCGGTAGCACCAAGCATCTGCCGCCGGTAGTGTCGCTGCAGTACCACTTCAACAGCCAGGGCAAGGTGTCGCCGTTCGTCGGCGCCGGCATCAATTACACGCGGTTCTTCGGCACCGACACCCGCGGCGCGTTGGCCGGTAGCCAGCTGGAACTGGACGATTCGTGGGGCCTGGCCCTGCATGCCGGCCTGGACTTCAAGCTCAGCGAGCGCGGCGCGCTGCGCGTCAACGCGCGCTGGATCGACATCGACAGCGAAGCACGCCTCAACGGCACCCGCATCGGCACGGTCAACATCGACCCGCTGGTCTACGGCGCGGCGTACGTCTACCGGTTCTAAGAGCAACTAACAAAAGGGCTGTGCTCACCGCCAGGCGGGTGCGGCTGGCGCTCGGTGCGGCATGTACCACGCGTACATGCCAGTTATGAGCGCGCCGCCCACACCCACCTGACGACTGCTCGCTAGGTTCTGTTAGCCACTCTAAGTCACAGCAGCAAGCCCGGTGCATCTCTGGCACACTTGACGTCCAGGGACGTGCATCCACCGCCGGAGTTGCGGACAGGTTAGTCACGTCGAACGCCTGTCCGACCTACCGGGGATTCCATGAGCATGTTCATCCGCACCGCCCTCGCCATCGCATTGGCCGCTTCGGCCACTCCCGTGCTTGCACAGTCGGCCGGCCACTGGACGACCGGCTACGGCGCGGGCTATGTCTCGCCCAAGTCCGACAGCGGCAACTTCGGCGGCGCACGCGCCGTGATCAAGGGCGCGCCCGCGCTGTCGTTCACCTACGAATACTTCATCCGCAACAATCTCGGTATCGAGGTGCATGCCGCCGTGGCAGGCAAGCACGATCTCGAGCTGGAAGGCGTCGGCAAGGTGGGCAGCTATTGGTCGGTGCCGCCCAGCGTGTTGTTGCAGTACCACATCAATGGCTACGGCACGGTGTCGCCGTTCGTTGGCGTGGGCATCAACTACACCACCTTCCTGGGTGAAGACACCGAGCAAGCGTTCGGCAATAGCGAGCTGCGGTTTGGCGACTCGGTCGGTGCCACCGCGCATGTCGGTGTGGACTTCATCTTCAACGACCGCAGCGGGCTGCGCGTGGATGCACGCTGGACCAATTCGCGCAGCAATGTCGATTTCAATGGCGCGCGGCTTGGCAAGGCGCGGGTCGATCCGTTGACCTATGGCATCTCGTACCTGGTCTATTACTGATCGCGCTGCCACCGTCGCGTTGATGCGCGGCGACGTGGCAACAACAGCCATCAAACCGTCCCGGACGGTTGCGTACAATCGGGGGATGAAGACGTTCTCCCCCTCTCTTGTTGTGCTTGCCGTGGCGCTGACCGCGGCCATCCAGCCCGTCACCGCATTCGCCTGGGGCCCGCAGGGCCACCGTCTGGTGGCGCGCGTTGCCGAAACCGAATTGAGCCCGCAGGCGCGCGCGCAAGTGGCGCAATTGCTTGCCGGCGAGCCGGACCCTACATTGCATGGGGTCGCGAGCTGGGCCGATGAATTGCGCGAACACGATCCTGATCTGGGCAAGCGCTCGGGGCCGTGGCATTACGTCAACCTCGCCGAACACGACTGCGGCTATGCGCCGGCGCGCGATTGCCCGGATGGCAACTGCGTGATCGCTGCACTCGACCGCCAGACTGCCGTGCTTGCCGACCGTCGCCAGCCGCTGGACGCGCGCCGTCAGGCGTTGAAGTTTGTGGTGCATTTTGTCGGCGATATCCATCAGCCAATGCACGCCGGTTATGCGCACGACAAGGGCGGCAACGATTTCCAGCTGCAGGTCGACGGCAAGGGCAGCAACCTGCATGCGTTGTGGGATAGCGGCATGCTCAACGACAGCCACCTCAGCGACGATGCCTACCTGCAACGCCTGCTGGCGCTGCCTGCGGCCACGGCGGTCTCTCCCGCGCTGCCGCCGCCGGCTGCGGCCTGGGCGCAAGCGTCGTGCAAGATCGCCGTCACGCCGGGCGTGTATCCGGCAGCGCACGTGTTGCCGGCCAGCTACATCGCCACATATCGTCCGATTGCCGAGACGCAGTTGCGACTGGCGGGCGACCGACTGGCCGCCGTCCTCAACGCCGCGTTGGCCACTCCCTAACGTGGAGACAGTGATGCAGCCCGAGGTTCTTGCGTTCTTCCATGCCGACAGCAGCACCTTCACCTACGTGGTCGCCGATACGGCGTCCGGCGCGGCGGCGGTGATCGACCCGGCCCTGGACTATGCAGCGGACACCGGCGCCATCAGGACCCACGCCGCGCAGGCCATCGTCGATGCCATCCGGCAACGCGGCTGGCACGTGCACTGGTTGCTGGAAACCCACGCGCATGCCGATCATCTGTCGGCCGCGCAGTGGTTGAAGCAACAGTGGCCCCAGGCGCGGGTCGGGATCGGCGAGGGAATTTGCCAGGTGCAGCAGACGCTAGCGCCGCATTATGCGTTGCCGCAGCACTTTCGCCCCGATGGTTCGCAGTTTGACCATCTGTTTGCCGATGACGAACGCTTTCTGCTTGGCGGCATCGAGGTGCGCGTCATTGCGGTGCCCGGGCACACCAGCGACAGCATTGCGTATCTGATCGGCGATGCGCTGTTTCCCGGCGATTCGTTGTTCATGCCCGACGCGGGCACGGCGCGCTGCGATTTTCCCGGCGGCGATGCGCGGCAGCTGTACGCATCGATCCAGCGCCTGTACGCACTTGCCGACGACACCCGCGTATTCGTCTGCCATGACTACGGCCCCGGTGGCCGGGCAGTGGCGCATCAGACCACCATTGGTGAGCAGCGGCGCAGCAATGTCCATGTGCGCGATGGCGTCGATGTCGAAGCATTCGTCGCCCAACGGCAGGCACGCGACGCTACCCTGCCCGAGCCGAAACTGATCCGGCCCGCATTACAGGCAAACCTTCAGGCGGGCCGCTGCGAGGACGTGGCTCCGTAGCGCCCGTTGGCGTTCGCCACGCCGGTCGGGCGCAGCCGCTATGATCGGTGCCTTCCCTCGGTTGGACATTCCCATGCGAACGATCGGTTTCTGGCAGCGCGCCCTGTGTGCGTTGATGCTCGCTTTGCCCGTCCTGGCCGCTGCGCAGACCCCGCCGGTCACCGTGTTCGCCGCCGCCAGTCTCAAGGAGTCGATGGACGAGGCCGCCGCCGCCTATGAAAAAGCCTCCGGTACGCCGGTGCGGGTGTCGTATGCGGCGAGTTCCGCATTGGCGCGGCAGATCGAACAAGGCGCACCGGCGGATGTGTTTTTCTCGGCCGACCTGGAATGGATGGACTACCTGCAGCAGCGCGGCCTGGTCGTGCCGGCGCAGCGCCGCAACCTGCTCGGCAATACGCTGGTGCTGATCGCACCGGCCACCAGTAAGGTGCGGGTGGATCCACGCACACCCGGCGCCATCGTCAAGGCGCTTGGCGAGAATGGACGCCTGGCAGTGGGCCAGACCAACAGCGTGCCGGCCGGCAAATACGCCGCCGCCTCGCTGCGCAAACTGGGCCAGTGGGATGGGCTGAGCAACCGCCTGGCCGAATCGGAGAGCGTGCGCGCCGCGCTGATGCTGGTCTCGCGCGGCGAAGCGCCGCTGGGCATCGTCTATGGCTCGGATGCACGCGCCGACCCCAAGGTGCGCGTGGTCGCCACCTTTCCCGCAGACAGCCACGACGCCATCGTGTATCCGGTGGCGGCCCTGAAAAACAGCAGCACGCCCGATGCCGCCAAGTTCGTGCAGTGGCTGAGCAGCAAGCCGGCCAAGGCGATCTTCGTGCGTCGCGGCTTTTCGTTGAAGGATTGAGGCACGCCGCCTGTCGATGTTCACCGCTGAAGAAGTCACCGCGATCGGCCTGAGCCTGAAGGTCGCGCTGGTTGCCGCCATTGCCAGCCTGCCGCCGGGCATCGCCTGCGGCTGGCTGCTGGCGCGGCGCCGCTTTCCGGGCAAGGCGCTGCTGGACGCATTGCTGCATCTGCCGCTGGTGATGCCGCCGGTGGTCACCGGGTATGCGTTGCTGGTGATGCTGGGCACACAGGGGCCGATCGGCAGCTGGCTGCTGGAACACCTCGGTGTGCAGTTTGCGTTTCGCTGGACCGGTGCGGCATTGGCCTGCGCGGTGATGGGATTCCCGTTGATGGTGCGCGCGATCCGGCTGTCGATCGAAGCCACCGACCGCCGCCTGGAAGCGGCCGCCGCAACCCTCGGCGCTGGCCCGTGGCGGGTATTTTTCAGCATCACCCTGCCGCTGGCATGGCCGGGCCTGGTGGCCGGCATGGTGCTGGCGTTCGCCAAGGCGCTTGGCGAATTCGGCGCCACAATCACCTTCGTGTCGAATATCCCCGGCGAAACGCAGACGCTGTCGTCGGCCATCTACGGCTTGATGCAGGTGCCGGGCATGGAATCGGGCGTTTGGCGCCTGGCCGGCGTGGCGCTGGCGATCTCGCTGGCGGCGCTGTTGTTGTCCGAGTGGTTGGTGCGCAGACAGTACCGACGCGAGGACGAGTGATGCTGGATCTGGATCTGCACCTGCAACGCGGCCATTTTCAGCGACGTATCCGTATCCAGGACGACGCACGCGTGGTGGCATTGGTTGGCCCCTCCGGTGCCGGCAAGACCAGCGTGCTCAATGCGATTGCCGGCCTAATGCGTCCGCAGGCCGGGCATATCCGCATCGATGGGCGCTGTCTGTTCGATCACGCGCGGGGCGTGGACGTGCCGACGCATCGACGCAGCATTGGCTATGTATTTCAGGATGCGCGGCTGTTCCCGCATCTGGATGTGCGGCGCAACCTGCACTATGGTCGACACGCGCGCGGTGCGGCGCCGTTCGGATTCGACGACGTGGTGGCCTTGCTCGGCATCGGCCCGCTGCTGCATCGCCGCCCGCGCAACCTGTCCGGTGGTGAGGCGCAGCGTGTGGCCATCGGCCGCGCCTTGCTGTCGCAACCGGCCATCCTGTTGTTCGACGAACCGTTGTCTGCACTGGACCAGGCGCGCCGCGAAGAATTGATCCCTTACCTGCAGCGCGTGCGCGACGAGATCCGTCTGCCGATGCTGTACGTCAGCCACAACCCGGATGAAGTGCAGCGCATTGCCGACAGCGTGCATGTGTTGGAGTGAGACGTTGATGGGCGATACGGCGGCGGTGCGGACTGTCCGCTGTATGCGGCAAGCACTCGTGTTGAGCCGACACCCATCACGGTGATCCGCGAGTTATCGTCTGCACGTTGTGGATGATTGCCGCGCCATAGAGCGGCCGATAGAACGTAGCGAGCAGTCGTCAGGTGGGCGTGGACGGCGCGGAGGAGCTGGAGTTTACGCGTGGCACATGCCGCACCGAGCACCGGACGCGCTCGCGGCGGTGAGCGCAGTCGTTTTGTTAGCTGCTCTTAGCTAAACCAGCGCCTATAGGATGACCGTTTGAACATCACTGCTGCACGACAGCTGTCACCACGCACGCCCAGATCACGCGTCGCAATCACGACCCTTCATTGCACAACCTTGCCGGTACGCACGCTCACCTTGCCTTGCCGCACTTCGAAGGTAAACGCGAATGACAACGTCACCGGTACCGGCTCCTCATGCGTCGCGCCGCTGCAATCATCCAGTGCCGCAGGCTGTGCGACACCCGGTGCATACGTGCACAGTGCGGCCGGCACGAATTGCCAGTGCTGCACGGTCGTGCGCACAGCCTGCAGCAGGTCGGTGTTCTCCGGCAGTCGCCCGGCCACGCACTCGTCGCGATCGGACAGGGGGTCCACGCGTTGCACTGCGCCGTCTTCGGCAAGAATCACGTGCGCGCATACCGTGGTTGGCGGCAAGGTCTGACGTGGCGAATCGGCCGGCAGTACCGGGGTCTCGCTGCGCAAGGCGCGCGGCATGCGGAACCGCTGCGTTTCCGCCAGCGTGTACGAGGCTATCGCAGCAGCGCCACCACCACCTGATTGCGGCGACAGCATGCGTTGATCTACCGAATCCTCACGCTGGCTACGCTCCTGCTCCGCCATGCGCTGCGTTGCACATCCGCACAGGCTCAGAGCGACGAGGCTGCACCATGCCAGACCGTACTTCATTGCAGTGCACCTTGTTTTGCGCATCCTGCGGATGCCACGCAGTTATCGGTGCGACTGGATTGCGAAGCGAGGCGCTCATCACCGCTCGCGTCGCTAGACGCACCCGCCTGTTCCGGCGGATCCATCTCGAACCGGACCGGCACACGCACCCGGGAAGCTACTGGCTTGCCGTCTGCAATCGCGGGCTTGAAGCGCCAGTGACGCGCTGCCTCTAGCACGGCCTGATCGAACACTCCGGCTGGCTGGCTGTGCACGATCACGACGTGGTCGGGTGCGCCGCTTGGGCTGACGTCGATCTGCAACTCGACAAGGCCTGCAAGGTTTGCAGCGATCGCTTCGGCTGGATAGCGGGGCGGCGGCATCGTGCTGAAATCCACTGCATTGCCTGGCGTCGGTGTCGCGCTCAGACGCGCAGGCTGGATGACCCAACTGGCAAGAGTGGCGACGGCTGCAACCAACATCACCATGCGCACGTTCCACCGTGCACGCCGCACCTTCAGCGCAGGCGCACGTAGCGCGGCGATGCGTTGCGTCAACGGATGCATCGCGGCCCAGTGGCACGCCAACGGCGACCATCTGTCGCCCAGTTGGCATTTGAGCATCGCCCCTGCATAGCTGCGACGCTTGTCCGGATGGCGCGCAAGCACGGCGGCATCGCACGCCAACTCCTGATCCAGCCGGAATGCACGCCATGCCACATGCAGGAGCGGATTGAACCAGCCGATGCACAGCAGCACGGTCGCCAGCAGGTTGGCGTGCAGATCGCCACGGCGCAGATGCAGTCGCTCGTGGGCCAGGATCAACGCACGCTCGTCGGCGCTATAGCGCGTGGTGAAATCCATCGGCAGCACAATCCGCGGACGCCAGAGTCCGAGCGAGGCCGGCAGACCGACATCATGCGTGGCCAGCCACAGCGTCTTGTCCAACGCATACAGCGCACCGAGACTGCGCATGAAGCGCCGCTGGCCACGCCACATGATGACCGCGCTCAGTACGGCGCCCGCCAGCCACACTGCGATCAGCCATTGCTGCACACCTGGCGCGCCAGTGCCGGCATCTGATGCGAACGGGATAGCAGCCAGCGCCGGCAGCTGCACTACCACCGCACCCACTGGCGGGCCAGGCAGCACCGCCGCCAGCAACGCGAGCGGCACGCTCGCCCAAAGTGCATAGGCTGCCGTGGCGCCCAGCCAGGTGCGCAGCGAACGGCGCAGCAGCAGGCACGCCAGCAACGCAACCGTGGTGTATAGCGTGGCGCGCAGCCACATCAGCGCATCAGGGCTCATCGTCCAACTCCTTGAGCAGACGCTTCAATTCGGCAACGTCGGAGGCGCTGAGCTTTCCGCGTTCGCTGAAGTGCGCCACCAGCGGCGCAACCCGCCCACCGAACAGACGTTGCAGCAGCCCTTCGCTTTGTTGCTGCACCCAGTGGTCGCGCTGGAGCAGCGGCGTATAGAGGTATTTGCGCCCCTCTTTTTGCGCTGCGATGGCGCCCTTGTTGAGCAACCGGTTGAGCAAGGTCTTGACGGTGGGCTCGGCCCAATGGGTCTGCGCCAACGCGGCAACCACCTCGTCCGCCGTGCGCGGCGCATGGTCCCAGAGCACCTGCATCACCACCGCTTCCGCATCGCTGATCGACATGCGATTACATCCGTAATTTTTTGCGATTACATGCGTAAACCGAATGCCTGTCAAGCGGCATGCCTGCATGGCGTTCCGGCGGCACCACCATTGGCGAACACGCACTGCAAGGCGGGCAGCGCCGCATCGGCTCGGCTACCCTGCACGGATGACCGAACATCTCACCGACCTCTCCTCCGCCGTGCAACGGATCCTGCAACGCATCGACGGCCCGTTGCGGGTGGGTGCACCGCTGGGCATCGGCAAGCCGCATCGGCTGTTGAATGCCTTGTACGCGCAGATCGAGAACACGCCCGCACGTCCGCTGGCGTTGTATACCGCGTTGTCGCTCAATCCGCCCAGGCCGGGCAAGGGGCTTGAGGCGCGCTTTGCGGCTGCATTTATCGCACGTCACTTCGGCGAGGACTTCCCGCGGCTTGCATATGTCGATGCCATGTTGCGCGATGCCTTGCCGGCGCATGTGCAGGTGGAAGAGTTCTACATGCAGTCCGGCGGTCTGCTGCAGTCCACGCAGGCGCAGGCCGATTACACCAGCTTGAATTACACGCATGCCGCGGCCGCAGTGGCGCAGCGCGCGCCAAATCTGATCGTGCAGAAAGTCGCGCGCGAACCCGGTGGTACGCGGCTGTCGCTGTCGTGCAACAACGACATCACCCAGGACACGCTGGACGCCGTGCAGGCATTGGGCCTGCCACGCCCGCTGCTGGTGGCCGAAGTGGACCCGCAGCTGCCGTGGATGGGTGGCGCTGCCGCGGTGGATGCAGCGTTCTTCGATCTGATCATCGACCTACCCGGCCCTTCGCCGCGTCTGTTCGGCCTGCCGCGCCAACCGGTGACGACCGTCGATTACGCCATCGGCCTGTATGCAAGCACGCTGGTGCGCGATGGCGGCACCTTGCAGATCGGCATCGGCACGCTGGCCGACGCATTGAGTCATGCCTTGGTACTGCGGCATACCGACAATGCGACCTATCGCCGCGTGCTGCAGGCGCTGGACCCAACCCTGGAGGCGCACCCCAGCGTGTGTGCCAGCGGCGGCCTTGAGCCGTTTGCGATTGGCTTGTATGGCTGCAGCGAAATGCTCAACGAAGGCTTCAAACAATTGGTGGACAGCGGCGTGATTCGCCGCAAGGTGCACGACGATCTACCGCTGATGCAGCGCATCGCCGATGGCAGCGCTGATGCCGCCGATCATGCGCGCCTGGCAACCGAAGGCGAGTTCCTGCACGGCGCGTTCTATCTCGGCTCGCCGGACTTCTATCAATGGCTGCGCGATCTGGATGCCGACACCCGCAATGCCATCGGCATGCGACGCATCAGCGAGATCAATCAGCTGTATGGCGGCAATGAAGCACTGGAGCGGCTGCAGCGCCGCGATGCACGCTTCTTCAATTCCTGCATGATGGCCACCGCGCTCGGTGCGGCGGTCTCCGACGGCCTGGAAGACGGTCGCGTGGTCTCCGGCGTCGGCGGGCAATACAACTTTGTCGCAATGGCGCACGCCCTGCCGCAGGCACGCAGCACCTTGATGCTGCGCGCCACCCGCGATGCCGGCGTAAAGACCGCCAGCAATGTGCGCTGGAGTTACGGCCACATCACGATTCCCCGCCATCTGCGCGACATCTACATCACCGAGTACGGCATCGCCGATCTGCGCCACAAGACCGATCAGGAGTGCGTGCTGGAAATGGCCGGCATCTGCGATGCGCGCTTTCAGGACGCGCTGCTTGCGCAGGCCGCCCAGTCACGCAAGCTGCGCACGGCACCTGTGCTGCCAGCCCGCGCACAACGCAACACGCCCGACGCGCTTGAACAGGCGATGGCGCCATTTCGACGCGATGGCAGCCTGCCCGATTATCCGCTTGGCAGCGATTTCACCGCGGTCGAACAACGCTTGCTACGCGCACTGACATGGCTCAAACGTGCCACCGCCAGCAAGGGCGCGATGCTGGCGACGCTGGCGCGTGCGGTGACATCGCGCGCTACCGACACGGCTGATGACACGGCCTGCCTGCAGCGCATGGCATTGGACACACCGCGCACGATGGGGGAGCGTCTCCAGGCACGATTGCTGGCCTATGCGTTGCGCCAAACAACACCACGATGAAACTAGTCATGTAGAGCGGCTAACAAAAGGACTGCGCTCACCGCCAGGCAGGCGCAGTCGGTGCTCGGTGCTCGGTGCGGCATGTACCACGCGTGCATTCCGGTTTTGAGTGCGCCGTCCGTACCCACCTGACGACGGCTCGCTACGTTTTATTAGCCGCTCTTAGTGATTCACTAGATTCGCCTGCACGCATCGAAGCGACTGACGCACGACGGCAACACTGCGGAAAGATGTGCGTCAAGCTACGCCCGGATGATGGCGACCACCTTGTTTCCTGGTGTCGCCGCATGGGTTTTGTTTCGGTTTTTCCCGCACGTTGTTCAGCCATTTACCGCAAAGCGAAGCAGTCGCGCATCGAACGAAGCAAGCTGCCGCACGCTGCACTGTTTGCCGCCTTGCTCATCAGCAATCTTGCGCTAGCTGCTGCGCCGCGCCTCACCGACCTGCAATACGTCGGGAGCCACAACAGCTACCACGCCGGGTTTGCACCCAGCGAAGCCACACTGCTGAAACAGCTCAATCCCGCGTTGTTCGCGGCACTGGATTACCGCCATCCGCCGCTGACGCAACAGCTGGACGATGGCGTCAGGCAGCTGGAACTGGACGTGTTTGCCGATGCCCAGGGTGGTCGCTACGCACACCCGGCGATCGCCGCGCAGATTGCCAAGGCCGGGCTGCCGCCAGCACCGGCCAGCGCACCCGCGGGCGTGATGGACACACCCGGCTTCAAGGTCCTGCACGTGCAGGACGTTGACCAACGCAGCACGTGCCAGCCGCTGATCGCCTGCCTGCAGCAGGTGCGCGACTGGTCCAGGCAACACCCCGGGCACGTGCCGATCTTCATCCTGCTGGAAACCAAGCAGGCGCCTGTGCAGCTGGGCTTTCCCAGCGTGCAGCCTGAGCCGTTCGATGCAATGGCCATGGATGCATTGGATGCAGAACTGCGCTCGGTCTTTGGACCGGGCGAATACGTCAGCCCCGACCAGGTGCGTGGCAGCGCGCGCACGCTCAACGCGGCGGTGCTTGCGCATGGCTGGCCGTCGCTGGCCGAGACGCGCGGCAAGGTGGTGTTTTTGCTCGACCAACGTACCGCCGGTGCGAGCTATCTGCCGGGACATCCGTCGCTGCGTGGCCGGGTCTGTTTCACCAATGCCGTGCCTGGCGAAGACGATGCCGCATTCACCGAACTCAACGACGGGCCTGCCGACACGATCACGCAGCTGGTGAAAGCAGGCTACCTGGTGCGCACGCGAACCGATGCAGACCTCAAAGAAGCACAGCAACACGACACCACCCGCCGCGACAGCATGCTGGCCAGTGGTGCGCAGCTGCTGAGCACCGACTTTCCCGCACACGAGCCGGCCAATACCGGTTACGAGGTGCGCTTGGATGGCGATGCGGTGGCGCGCTGCAATCCGCAGCGGCCGCCAACGTACTGCAAGGGCGTCGATCTGAGTCACTGATCGGCGCCACTGGCGTTGGCGCACATCGCATAGATGCAAACACAGACCCGCCGCAATGGAAGGCATCGGCACTGCACGCCTGCGCCCGCGTCACGGCCAGACGTTCCTTTCACTTGGAGCGGCTAACAAAACGTAGCGAGCAGTCGTCAGATGGGTGTGGACGGCGCGGAGGAACCGGCGTGTACGCGTGGTACATGCCGCACCGAGCACCGGACGCGCCCGCCTGACGACTGCACAGTAGGTTTGTTAGCTGCTCTTACACGAGCCCCCCGTATGCACACTCCCCGCACCCTCCATCGCCTGAGCTGCGCCATCGCACTGGTGCTGTCTGCACCCGTATTGGCCGAGACGCCCGAGCTGGCTACCACCACGCTGGATTCGGTCAACGTGCAGGCCAAGCATGCTGCCACGCCCGGCTCGCTCAACGAGCAACGCCTGTCCAGCAGCGTCAACAGCGTGATGAGCAAGCAGCAGATCGACGCCATCCCTTCGGGCGGCATCGCCGATGTCGTGGCGCATCTGCCGGGTCTGTCGTCGTACAGCGATATGCATCTGGGCCAGGCCACCACCGGCGAGAACGCCTACGTCAGCATCCGCGGCATGGACGCCAGCTACAACGCGTACACGCTCAACGGCTTCGGCATGCCGGAAACCGATGCGTCGACGCGCGCGATCTCATTGAACATGCTGGCGCCGTTCGGTATCCAGTCGGTGCAGGTGTCCAAGTCGCCCACACCCGACATGCCCGGCGATGCGATTGGC
The DNA here is from genome assembly GCF_031843525.1 of Xanthomonas sp. WCS2018Noco2-27. Classification (NCBI taxonomy): domain Bacteria; kingdom Pseudomonadati; phylum Pseudomonadota; class Gammaproteobacteria; order Lysobacterales; family Lysobacteraceae; genus Xanthomonas; species Xanthomonas sp. WCS2018Noco2-27. The sequence goes on from NZ_JAVTIK010000014.1 coordinate 12,509, forward strand.
GGTGCGATCGACATGCGTACGCCCAACGCGTTCGATTTCGACCAGGACGTGTATGCCAAGAGCACCGCGCAAGGGCAGCTCAACACGCTGGCCTCGCACCTGGGCGGCAAGCACACCGGCGGCACGTTCCAGCAGGAAATCGCCTGGAAATTCGGTAGCGACCATGCGTTTGGCGTCTACGCATCGGCCTATTACGGCAAGAACAACAACATGGCGCAGGCACCGGCGCCCAACAGCAAATACGTGCCGGCCGATCCCGCACTGGCCAATGCAACCGATCTGCGCGCTGTCGGCCCGTTGAACAGCACGCGCTACAAATACAGCGTGTACACCAGCCAGATCGAACGCTATGGCGGCAACCTGTCGCTCGATTGGCAAGGCGACACCAGCGCACTCTATGCGCGCGCCATCTACGGCAGCTATGGCGTCACCGGGCAGCAGGATCAATCCAGTGCGCGCCTGGAAACCTATCTCAACCAACCCACGGCGGTGCGCGGCGGCTATTTCAATACCCACGACATCGACGAGAAGCTGGCGACCTTGCAGCTTGGCGGGCAGACCACGCTGGACCGTTTGCGCTTGGACTACGGCGCTTCGGTGGGGCGTGGTACGCGCAGCCGGCCGGATTATGTGTCGGCCAGTCTGTATGGCTTTACCCCGGGTAGCTTCGCCTTCGACCTCAGCGACCCGACCTACCCCGGCATCGGCCCCAGCGCGGCGGCGTTGAAGGACTTCTTCTACAACCTGGATTCGTCGCTGCTGTGGAAAGTGCAAGGCCACGATGCCGGCAGTCACGACAACCGCATCAATGCGCATACCGATATCACCTACCAGGTCGATGGCGATGTGCTGGACAGCGTCAAGGTCGGTCTGTCTGCCGATCACTCCGGCCGCGGCGCTTACGATCACCCGTTCTTCCACAAGGATGGCAACTTCGTCACCAACGGGCCGTACTTCGGTGGCCCCAATTACGCCTTCCCCACCGCTGGCGGACCGCCGCTGAGCGCCATTCCCGGCCGTCTTACCTACAACGCCTTCGATGGGCATTACGCAGGTCCGTTCAAGCTGCTGGACCGCAACTGGATGCGCGCACAAGCACTGCCCTACAAATACATCGACGACCCGAACGGCGCGGGCGTCTATACCGCCAACGACTACAACGCCAACACCACCTCCAGCACCGAAGCGATCTATTCGGGCTACGCGATGGCCGCACTGCATATCGGCCAGGTCAGCATCCTGCCCGGCGTGCGCTATGAGTTGACCCGCTACTCGGCCGATTCCTGGCAATCCAGCGGCGACGGCAACAGCGGCAATTTCGTCGGCACCGGCAGCACGTATGGGCAAGTGTTGCCCGGCATCAGCATCAACTATCGGCCCGACGATCTTACGGTCTACCGCGCCTCGCTACGCCGCAGTTTCAGCCGCCCGGCCTTTGGCCTGATTTCCGGCGAGACGGTGTACACCATCGACGACACCCAGCGCGTGGTCGGCATTTCCAAACCCAACCCCGATCTGCAGCCGAGCAAGGCCGACAACGCCGATCTGTCGGCCGAGTTCTACGACCACAACGGCGGCGTGCTCAGCGCCTCGACCTACTACAAGCGCATCACCGGCTTCATCTACACCTCGCAGTCGGCCACCAGCAACGACAACACACTCGGCGGATTGGTGCCCACCGGCACGACCTTCGAAAACGGCGTGCCGGTGACCATGCCGCAGAACGGCGGCACCGCCACGCTATACGGGCTGGAGCTGGCCGGCAGCAAGCGTTTGCAGAACTTGCCGGGCATCTGGAGCAACCTTGGCGTCACCGCCAACCTCACTCTGCAGCGCAGCGAGGCGGACAGCAAACGGGCCGATCAGCCGGAAAAAACCTGGTTGCCGCGTGCCCCCGAGCGCATCTACAACCTGGATCTGTTCTACGACGATGCACACCTGCGCGCAGACCTGAGCTACCACTACACCGGCCTGCAATTGCTGGGGCTGACCAGCGACCAGCTTAATTACTACCTGCAGCCGGTCAAGTCGTTGGACTTCAGCGCCACCTATCACCTGCCGCACCACGTCGACGTGGGCGTGTCGGCCAAGAACTTGCTCAACGCCGCCACGTTCTACGAAACCCAGGGCAAGTCCGATCGCTACATGGCCTACGACCCCGGCGCCGATGGCGCTTATGTGCAGACCGGGCGGGCGTACCTGCTGACACTGGGCTATACCTACTGACGACCAAGCGTGTGCGGCACGCGGCCAAATGCGTGCGCTCGGACGTGGGCGCACAGGTCAGCGGGCGATTATCTGCGAATGAGGCAGGCGGTCGATTTCCGGCAGATGGAGCGGACTTGCACATGCACACCTGTCCGCGACACCGCGCGCAACGTGGCGGTGTCGCGCAGGCGGTCGCGCAACGCAGCACCGTATCGTCGTGATTGGCCACTGGCCGCAGCGATACCACATCTCAAGTCAGTCAACGTGCAGCCATTTCACGCAGAAAGCGCAGCCCGGTCGGGCAAGGTGCGCGCATGCCTTTCCCGGATCTGCACATGCCATCACGCTCTTACGCTCGCGTTTGTTTGCTCGCTCTGTCGTTGAGCGCTTCGCTGTCTGCGCTGGCACAGGCACAGCAAGCCGCGCCTGCTACCGCACCTGCGCCGACGGCTACGCCTGCCGGAAAGGCCGTCGCGACCGGCGCACGCTCGGATCTGCATGCACAGGTACTGCTGGACCGCGCGCATTTTTCGCCGGGGCAGATCGATGGCGAACGTGGCTCGAATCAAAAGCGCGCGGTGTCCGGGTTTCAGGCCGCGCACAACATCAAGGTGACCGGCGAACTGGACGACGCCACCTGGCAGGCATTGCAGGCCGACAGCACGCCGGCGCTGGTGCAATACACACTCACCGATGCCGACGTTGCCGGCCCGTTCCAGCCGATTCCCAAGGGTCCCGCAGAGCAAGCCAAGCTGCCTTCGCTTGGCTATACCTCGGTGGATGAGTCCCTGGGCGAGCGCTTCCACGCCGACCCGGCGCTGCTACGCCAGCTCAACCCCGGCGTGGAGTTGAGCAAGGCCGGCGGCGTGATCCAGGTTCCCAACATCGACGGCGTTGCGCCGCTGGCCAAACCGGCCAAGCTGATCGTAGACAAATCCGACTCGACGCTGCGCCTGTTCGATGCCGACGGTAAGGTCTATGCGCAGTTTCCGGTGTCGTCGGGCAGCAAGCATGATCCATTGCCGATCGGGCGCTGGAAGATCCTGGGCATCTCGCGCGAACCGGTGTTCAAGTACAACCCCAAGCTGTTCTGGGACGCGAAGAAAGGCGATCAAAAAGCCACGTTGCCGGCAGGCCCGAACAATCCGGTTGGCCGGGTGTGGATCGACCTGTCCAAACCGCATTACGGGCTGCACGGTACACCGGAACCCGGCCATGTCGGCAAGACCGAATCGCACGGCTGCGTGCGTCTGACCAATTGGGACGTGGTCAATCTGGCCAGCGTGGTCGGCCCGTCGGTTCCGGTGGTGATGCAGGAGTAAGCATGAAACTGCTGATGATTCTGGTTGCAGGCGTGGCAATCGGTGCAGGCGGCTATTGGTGGCTGGAACGCAGTGCGCCGGAGGCAACGGTCACGCCGTCGGCGAGTGCGCCGACGGTGGTTGCGCAGCCCACCGACACTGCAGTGGTTGCTGCACCTGCTGCGCAACCCGCACCGACATCGCTGCCATCGGATGCTGTGCCTGCACAGCAAAGTCCGGCCGCGCCCGCACCGCCTGCTTCTACTCCGGCAGCCAATATGACATCAGCGGGCACCGGTCTGCTGATCCCGGTACAGGGCATCGACCGCAGCAAATTGCAGGACACCTTCACCGACGCGCGCAGCGAAGGCCGCGTGCATGACGCCATCGACATCCTGGCGCCGGCCGGTACGCCGGTACTTGCGGTGGCAGATGGCACGGTCGAAAAACTGTTCGACAGCGAACGCGGTGGACTGACCGTGTACCAGTTCGAGCCCGGCGGCACGTACTGCTACTACTACGCGCATCTGGAACGCTACGCCGATGGTTTGGCCGAAAAACAGTCCATCAAACGTGGCCAGGTCATCGGCTATGTCGGCAGCACCGGCAATGCCAATCCGGCCGCACCGCATCTGCACTTCGAGATCCATCGCCTGGGGCCGGAAAAGCAGTGGTGGAAGGGAGAGGCGTTGAACCCCTATCCCGTATTGCATGGCGATCAGCCCCTGCAGTGAGGCAACGACGCAACGCCTGGCATACATCGCCGCGCATCGTCATCGCGCTCCCCGCAATGCGCTGGCTTGCAAGCGGTGATGTCGTCGAACGGCATCGCCGCACTGTCTGACTCATCAAATCAGATCAACATCCCGCCCGAGACCTCGATGCGTTGTGCATTGATCCATCCGGTGCCGGGTGCGAGCAACGCTGCCACCACCGGCCCGATGTCGTCCGGCAGACCGGGCCGGCCCAGTGCCGTGACCGAGGACACCATCGCATTGACCTGCGCGTTGTCGCGCACGCTGCCACCATTGAAGTCGGTTTCGATGGCGCCCGGCGCCAGCGTATTTGCGCGAATGCCGCGTGCGCCCAACTCTTTTGCAAGATAGCGGGTGAACACTTCCACCCCGCCCTTCATCATCGCGTAGGCGGACGAACCCGGCAGCGCGAAGCGCGCGAGGCCGCTCGACACATTGAGGATGCGCCCGCCATCGGCGATCAGCGGCAGCAGCGCCTGGGTGAGGAAGTACGGCCCCTTGAGATGGATATCCACCAGCGCATCGAACTGCGCGGGCGTGGTATCGGCAATGGCCGCATGCAATCCGGTGCCGGCATTGTTGACCAGCGCATCGAACTGCGTGCGCCCCCAATCGGCGAGCACGTCCTTCAGCTGCGCAGCGAACGCGCTGAAGGTCTCGGCCTGCGCAACATCCAGCGGCAACGCATGCGCGCGCCGGCCCAGTGCCTGGATTTCGGCCACCACGGTGGCGGCTTCGTCGGCCTGGCTGCGGTAGGTCAGCACGATATCGTTGCCTGCGGCAGCGAGCGCAAGCGCGGCATTGCGGCCCAGGCCGCGACTGCCGCCAGTGATCACGGTGATGGGTGTGGTGGTGGTCGACATCGGCACGCTCCGTAGTGGGTGTGGCCCAGGCTATTGCGCTTGCTGCGCTACATAAATCGGCTCACGCTGATTGCACCGTTCAAGATAATCGACCAATCGATGGACACCCTGGAATCCTTGCGCGCCTTTTTGCGCGTTGCCGAGCTGGGCAGTTTCACCCGCGCCGCCGACACCCTTGGCTTACCCAAGGCTAGCGTGTCGACCGCCGTGCAGCGGCTGGAAGCATCTCTCGGCACACAGCTTTTGCATCGCACCACACGCCGTGTGCAACTCACCGGCGACGGCAAGGCGTTCTATCAGCGCAGCCGCGACCTGCTCGATGACATGGACGAGTTGCACAGCATGTTTCAGCGCGAGCATGGGCAGCTGCGCGGTCGCCTTCGCGTGGACATGTCGGCGGGCATCGCGCGTCATTTCGTGATCCCCGCGTTGCCGGCGTTTCTGGCACGGCACCCACAGCTGGAAGTGGAAATCAGCGGCACCGACCGTCGCGTGGATGTGGTGCGCGAGGGGTTCGACTGCGTGCTGCGTGTGGGCACGCTGGAAGACACCAGCCTGGTCGCACGCCCGCTGGGCGCGTTCCGCATCGTCAGCTGCGCCAGCGCCGAGTATCTTGCACGCCGCGGCATGCCAACGTGCCTGGACGATCTGGCGCAGCACGATCTGGTGCATTACGTGCCAACGCTCGGGCAGCGCTCGCCCGGCTTCGAGTATCACGATGGGCAGCGTTACCAACTGCTGCCCATGCGCGGCCCGGTGACGGTCAACAATGGCGATGCGTATCTGGCTGCTGCGTTGGCGGGGCTGGGCATCATCCAGGCACCGGCAAGCCCGTTGCGCCCGCATCTGGACAGCGGCGCACTGATCGAAGTGCTGGCCGATCTGGCACCCGAGCCGATGCCGGTCACGTTGCTCTACGCGCAACGCCGCCATCTGCCGCAGCGCGTACGCGCTTTCATGGACTGGGTAGCCGAAGTGATGGCACCGCAGTTGCAGCCGTTGTTGCCTTGAGAGAGTGCGATTGCAGTTGCGATCGCGATTTCGACCGTGTGGAGAAGATGCTGCGTTTGGATCGAACGGTGAAACTCGCGCCTCACTCCTGCAGCGCTGTCACTGCATTCCTGGCAACGGCTGCGACCAGCGTTGCGGCATGCGGCGCGAATTTTCCAACGCCACCGCCACCGCAAGCTCCGCGATACGTCAGCACAGAGCGACCCGACACACAAAAAAACACAGGCACCGGTGCAGGTGCCTGTGTCACTTCAGCAGGATCGAACGTCAAACCAGCTGACGTCGCCCTCGATCAGAAGTTGTAGTTGAAGGTCAGCATGCCGTTGCGCGATGCGCCCCATGCGCCGTAGCCACCATTGAATTGCGCGTAATAGCGCTTGTCGAGCAGGTTATCGACGTTGAGCTGCACCGAGAACTGCGGCGACAGACGGTAGCGTGCGAATGCGCTGACCAGGGTGTAGGCACTCTGCTGGAACGTGCCGTACACCGGGTCCACGTAGTACGAACGGTTCTGCCAATTGATACCGCCGCCCACGGTCAGGTCGCTCCACGCACCTTGCGGGGTGTAGCTGTTGAACAACTTGATGGTGGTGCGCGGCAGGTGCGTATTGATCGACGTGCCGCTGTCATCGCGGGCGGTGTAGTGCGAGGCACCGAAGGTCGCATTCCAGCCAGTGGCCAGACGGCCGGACAGCTCGAAGTCGAAGCCTTCGCTGACCACGCCATTGGCCGCCTCAAAAGCAGACTCGCTGCTGCCTGGCACAAAGCCGCCGGTGGCCACGCCCAGGTTGTCCTGCTCGATGCGGAACAGCGCCAGCGAGGCGTTGAGCTGGTCGTCGAACCAGGCGGCTTTGACGCCGGCTTCGTAGCCCTTGCCGCTCAGCGGATCGAGGTAGCCGCCGTTGGCATCGCGCAAGGTCTGCGGGTTGAAGATCTCGGTGTAGCTGACGTAGGTCGACCATACGTCGTCGATGTCGTAGACCAGACCGGCGTACGGGGTGACTTCGGTCTGGCTATCGGAAAACGGCACCAGCCCCTGCGCCGCATCGGCGTTGCCGCCATCGATTTGCCAATCGGTATAGCGCGCGCCCACCAGCAGCGTCAGCGGCTCGGCCAGCGAAAAACGTGCGGCCACGTAGGCGGCCTTCTGCTTGATGGTGCCTTCGCTCTGCACCGTGCGCGGGCTCCAGTTGGGTTCCGGATACGCGCCGTTCCAGCCGAGGTAGCTGTCCAGCGGCGCCGGGAAATCGAAGGTGCCGTTGTTGACGTACTCGCGGCGGTTGTAGCTGGCGCCGGCCACCAGATGATGCTCGCGGCCGAACAACTGGAACGGGCCTTCCGCGTAGACGTCGGCGCCATCGGCCTTGCGCTCGGTCTGGTAGTTGCCCGAATACGGCACCACACCACCGCCGGTGGCGCGGTCGAAGCCGAAGATCGTATAGAACGGATAGAACAGGTGATTGGACGCTTCGGTCTTCTCGTGGCTCACATTGGCTTTGAGGATCCAACCGTTGTCGAAGCTCTGTTGCAGGCTGGCGAAGGTACGCTGCAGACGCGTGTCCCAGAACGTCCAGTCGGCGGCGGGATTGAATGAGCGATCGTAATTGGTGCGGGTGCCATCGCTGTAGAAAAGCGGAAAACCGCCCCAGGTAACGTCGTCGGATTCCTTCTTCTGGTATTCGTAGCCCACGCTCAGTAAGGTGCTGTCGGTGAGGTCGGCATCGATGATCGCCGAGCCGATCTTCTTGCGCAGGTTGTAGCGATCCATATCGGATTCGCCGTCCTGATACACGCCGACCACGCGTGCGCGCACGGTGCCTTCAGGGCTCAGCGGCACGGTGACATCGGCCACGCTGCGGGTCTTGTTGAAGTCGCCACCGCCCACCGACACGGTACCGGTGAAGTCGCGGCTCACTGCATGCTTGCGTACCAGATTGATCGACGCCGACGGGTTGCCCGAGCCGGTCAGCAGGCCGGTGGCGCCACGCACCACTTCCACCCGGTCGTACAACGCCACGTCCAACGCCGAATCGCCATAGCTCCAGGCCTGCTCCATGTACGCCGGAATGCCATCGAACTGGTAGTTGTCGATGTAGAAACCGCGCGCGTAGAACTCCAGCCGCTCGCTATCGCTTTGGGCGACCGAGATGCCGGAGACGTTGTTGAGCACATCGGTGATGCTCTGCAGGTTCTGGTCGTCCATGCGGTCGCGCGTGATCACGCTGACCGACTGCGGAATCTCGCGCAGCGACAGGTTCATGCGCGTGCCGGCGGTGGTCTTTTCCACCGTATAGCCCTTAACCAGCTCGCCCTGCACGTTGAGCCGGTCCAGCGTGGTGACCTCGGCATCGCCGGCCGGCGTTTCGGCCATGGCCTGACCTGCCGACAATGTACACAGCGCGGCAAACACCGCATGCGACAGCGCGCGCGGGCGCGGCCCAATGAGAAGAAGACGCATTACGGTAAGACGGTTCATCACAGCTCCGGCGCAGACAGTCGAGGGCAAGCCGCCACGCGAAGGCGGCGGTATACAGGGGGAGGACGCACCGCGAAACCGCGGCAGTGCAACATTTTAATGGGAATGATTCACATTTTAAATAGGCGGCGTCAGGGTCGGCCGGCAGAAAGGCCGGCCCAAGCGAACGCCACAGCAAAGTTTTGCGCCTGCCAGCGGCCTCGACCGGTACACGCTCCTCGGCCAAGCGGACAGCACATCGAGGCGTCGCTCGCATGCAGCACGGACACATCGGCGCACTGAACTGGCTGCAGCGCTAGCGCGCGACAGCAGTGCCCACTGGCGACGAAGGGAGCGCGATCACAACGGCCCGGTCAGCACGGCCATCGCCACCGCTGACACCTGCGCCGCATCGCCTTGCCATCGCAGATCCCAGCCCCACGCGACTCGCAAACTGATCAGCGTAGTGGCGTGTAGTTACCAGCGAGGATCAGCGAGTACCAGCGATCAACCGATAGATCGCGCACTGCTGCGATCTGCATTGCAGCCGGACTCACGCTGCGGTGATACTCGGATGAGCGCCGCAGGACTGGCTTTGCGTAGCGCAAACACGCAGCACCACGAGGGATCGCATGAAGAAGACTTGGAAGAGTGGCGCGCTGTTGCTGCTTTGCGCCTTTGCTGTCGTCGACGCACACGCGGAAGAAGTCGCAGTGAGCGCTGCCTGCCAGCAGCCGGGCACCAGTGTTACGGAATCCGGCCTTGTGCAGATCGGCGGCATCGCGCAATGGGTCACCATCGACGGGCAGGATTGCCGCAACCCGGTCGTGCTGATCGTGCACGGCGGGCCGGGCAACCCCAATACGCCCTTTGCGCAACAGTTGTTCGGCAGCTGGACGCAGCACTTCACCATCGTGCAATGGGATCAGCGCGGCGCAGGCAAGACCTACGCTGCCAGCACGCCGGCCGATGGCGAAACGTTGACCTTGCAACGGCTGACCGACGATGGCGTGGCGATCGCCCGCTATGCCACGCAACGGCTGGGCAAGCGCACCTTGATCCTCATGGGTGGCTCGTGGGGGTCGGCGCTGGCGGTCAATATCGCAATGGCGCAACCGGACCTGTTTCAGGCCTATGTCGGCACCGCGCAACTGGCCAACTACCAGGACGATATGGCGGCGAGTTACGCAAAGACACTGCAGCTGGCGCGCGCGGCCAGCGATACCGAGGCCATCGGCAAACTGGAAAAGATAGGCCCTCCGCCGTGGACCAACCCGCGCAACTTCGGCATCCTGCGGCGCCTGACACGCACCTACGAAGCGCTGCAGACCGAGCCTGCGCCCGCGGGCTGGTTCACCTTCGCGCCGGACTACGACACGCCGGAATACCGCGCCGCGTACGAGGCAGGAGAGGATTATTCGTTCCTGCAGTTTGTCGGTCTGCACGGCGACGGCATGGGCCCGGGCATCGATCTGCGCACACTGGGCACCCGCTTCGCCATGCCGGTCTATCTGTTGCAGGGCGACCAGGACCTGGTCACGCCAGCAGAGGTCAGCAAAGCCTATTTCGATGCGATTTCTGCCCCGAGCAAGGCGTTTTTGCCGCTACCGCGCACCGGGCACGACCCCAACCCGACCATGATGGACGCGCAGTTGAAGGTACTGGAACGGATTCGTGCAGAGACGCTGGCGAAGCACGCGCGCTAGGAGCGGCGGACGCCACTACTGCACAGCCACCCGGCGGCCTGATGCTGCGTGGTGCAGCACTCTTGCATCAACGGCATGCCGCGACTGCTTGCCCCACGCGTAGACGTGTTCTGCAACTCAGACCTGCCACTTAAGCATTGCGCCCTCTCACCATCACAAGGGCCGGGAGCCGCAACCGATTCCGCAGCAATGTGCGCATCCAACGATGACGTCACTGGCAGCCACAACAAAAAACGCCGGCATTGGCCGGCGTTTTTCTTATCCGCAACGCTGCGCGCTTACAGCGCCTTCGCCGCCTGCACCACATGCTCGGCAGTGATCTTGAAGTACGCGTACAGCTGATCGGCCGGGGCCGAGGCGCCGAAGGTGTCGATACCAACCACATCGCCATCCAGGCCGACGTACTTGCGCCAGAAGCCGGTCACGCCCGCTTCAACCGCCACGCGCTTGCGCACTGCATTGGGCAACACCGATTCGCGATACGCCGCATCCTGGCGATCGAACACATCGGTGGACGGCATCGACACCACGCGTGTCTTCAAACCGGCCGCATCCAGTGTCTTCTTGGCTTCCACCGCCAGACCCACTTCCGAACCGGTGCCGATCAGGATCACGTCCGGCGTGCCGCCGTCGGCATCGGCCAGCACGTAGCCACCGCGTTCGATCAGCTTGATCTGCTCGGCGCTGCGCGGCTGGTGCTGCAAATTCTGGCGGCTGAAGATCAGGCAGCTCGGGCCGTCCTTGCGGGTGATTGCGGCCTTCCAGCTCACCGCCGATTCCACCGCATCGCCCGGGCGCCACACATCGTTGTTGGGGATGTAGCGCAGCGATGCCAGGTGCTCCACGGGCTGATGGGTCGGGCCGTCTTCGCCCAGGCCGATCGAGTCGTGCGTGTACACGTGGATGGCATGCGCCGGATTCAACGCGCTCATACGCACGCCATTACGCGCGTAGTCGCTAAACACCAGGAAGGTGGCGTCGAACGGAATGAAGCCGCCATGCAGCGCCAGACCATTGGCAATGGCGGTCATGCCGAACTCGCGCACGCCGTAATACACGTAGTTGGCATCCGGGTCGTCGGTAGCCACCGACTTGCTGGCCTTCCACAGGGTCAGGTTGGAATGCGCCAGATCGGCCGAGCCGCCGATCAACTCGGGCAGCAACGGCGCAAACGCTTCGATCGCCAGCTGCGAGGCCTTGCGCGAGGCGATGGTCTGGCCGTCTTCCTGCGCCTTGGCGATGTAGGCATCGGCCTGGGCGATGAAGTCGGCCGGCAGCTCGGCGTGCGAGCGACGGGTCAGTTCGGCAGCTTCGGCCGCGTACTGCTTGCCGTACTTGTCGAACAACTGCTCCCACTCGGCCTGACGCAGCGTGCCGGTGCCACCTGCGCGCCAGCCGGCGTAGATTTCTTCGGGAATTTCGAACGGACCGTACGGCCATTCCAGCGCCTTGCGGGCACCTTCCAGCTCTTCCTTACCCAGCGGCGCGCCGTGCGAGGATTCCTTGCCGGCCTTGGTGGGCGCACCGAAGCCAATTTTGGTGCGGCAGCAAATCAGGGTTGGCTTGTCGCTGTTTTCCAGCGCCGCTTCAATCGCCGCCTTGATCTTGTCGGCATCATGCCCGTCCACATCGCGGATCACGTGCCAGCCGTACGCTTCGAAACGCGCCGGTGTGTTGTCGTTGAACCAGCCATCGGTGTTGCCGTCGATGGAGATATGGTTGTTGTCCCAGAACGCGACCAGCTTGCCCAGGCCCCAGGTACCGGCCAGCGAGGCGGCTTCGTGCGAGATGCCTTCCATCAGGCAACCGTCGCCCATGAACACCCAGGTCCGGTGGTCGACGATCTGCAGCTCCGGGCGGTTGTAGCGCTGCGCCAGCAACTTCTCGGCCAGCGCAAAGCCCACTGCATTGGCGAAACCCTGCCCCAGCGGACCGGTGGTGGTTTCCACGCCGGGCGTTTCGCTGCGCTCGGGGTGGCCGGCGGTCTTGCTGTGCAACTGGCGGAACTGCTTGAGCTGCTCGATCGGCAGGTCGTAACCGGTCAGGTGCAACAGCGCGTACTGCAGCATCGAGCCGTGGCCGTTGGACAGCACGAAGCGGTCGCGGTTGAACCACTGCGGGTTGTTCGGGTTGTGCCGGAAATAATCGTTCCACAGCACTTCGGCGATATCGGCCATGCCCATGGGCATGCCGGGATGGCCAGACTTGGCGGCTTCGACCGCATCTGCGGCGAGAAAACGGATGGCGTTGGCCAGCTGGCGGCGGGTGGGCTGGGTCATGGGCGTCTATGGAAGCGGAGGGGAACACCGCTGGAAGCGGAGACCGCTATTCTCCCACAGAGCGTGTTAGCGGGGCCGGGATTGGGGGGTGCGGGAATGGAGAATTGAGAATGGGGAATCGGATGCAGTGTTGCAGCTTGGCAGCTAACGCCGCTCGCACCGCAGTCACCGCTGCGACGGAACCTCACATCACCCGTACCCATCGCACCAGCCCGCTCTTACCCATTCTCGATTCCCGATTCCCTATTCCTCGCCCTTGGCCACCAGGGTCGTCAACGCCAGATCGCCGGTGACATTGAGTGCGGTGCGGCACATGTCCAGGAAATGGTTCACACCCAGGATCATGCCGATGCCGACCGGATTAACCCCAACCATGGCGCAGATCAGCGCCACCACCGGCAGCGAGCCCGACGGCACGCCAGCGGTGCCGATCCCGCCCAGGATGCAGACCAGCATCACCATGAACTGCTGGCCGATGCTCAGGTCGACATTGAAGAACTGCGCCAGGAAGATCACCGTGACGCCCTCGAACAGCGCGGTGCCGTTCTGGTTTGCGGTGGCGCCAACGGTGAGCACAAAGCGCGACACGCGCGGCGGCAGACCCATTTCATCGGCCACGCGCAGGGCGGTGGGCAGGGTTGCGTTACTGGAGGCGGTGGAGAACGCCATCATCGTGGCCTCCTGGGTCTGCTTGAAGAAGCCCAGCGGCGAGCGCCCGGCAAACTTCACCGCCAGCCCGTAGCTGACCACCATGTGCAGGCCCAACGCCAACACCACCACGCCCACGTAGGCGCCCAGGCGGATCAGCAGATCGAACCCGAACAGCGCAGCCAGGTTGAACATGAAGCAGGCCACCGCATACGGGGCCAGACGGATCACCAACCCGATCAAGGTCATCGAAATTTCGAAGATGCCTTCGATGCCGCGCTTGAGCGTGGCGACCTTTTCGTCGGCGGTCAGCACCATGCCGACGCCGAACATCACTGCAAAGAACATCAGCGACAGGATCGCGCCATTGCTCGAGGCCGCCGCGACCACGTTGTTGGGCACGATCGACAACAGCATGTCCATGCCCTGCGGCTGGGTGCCGGAGCTGGAGATGATCTCGCGGGTGCGTTCGGCGTTTTCCTGGATCAGCTGATTGGCCAGCTGCGGGTCCACGCCCGCACCGGGCTTGAGCACATTGACCAGCACCAGACCGAGCAGCACCGCGATGCCGGACAGCACGACGGTATAGCCCAACGTGCGCCAACCCACGCGGCCCAGCGCGCGGATGTCGCCCATCTCGGAAATGCCCATCACCAGTGCCGAAAACAACAGCGGCACGATCAGCATGAAGATCAGATTGAGGAAGATCTGCGAGAACGGCGTGGTCACGTACTTGGTCGCCAGGCGCACCCACTCGGCATCGCTGCCGGCCAGATAGTAGACGGCCAGACCCAGCAATAGGCCGACGGCGAAGCCAATGCCCATCTTCCAATGCAGGGGCAGGCCCGGGCGGCGTGCGGCTGGGGATGCAGTCATCTGGTGGGCCTTGATCTGGACACAAAGGCCGGAGCTTAACAAACGCCATCAAGGCAGCCACGCCGCGCTGCACCTGGCCGAGGGTAGGTGTACCTCTCAACGGCAGTTGCTGCGAGCGTTGCGACGGCAACACACGCATCGCGCGCAAGGCCTGGCAGGTCCGGCCAGTGACCGGCTCGGCTTGAATCAGGAAGCAATTCCCTTACTGCAGCACGCGCATGTACTGCAGCACGCGCTCGTGGGTTGCTTTGTCGAATGCTCGCGCTTGGATGCTCGTGTCGATGCAGGCTGCCATTGCGCTTGGCGCTTGGCGGTTGGTGGTTGGCGCCTGGGACTTTGGGCTTGGCATCAACTCATTTCACTGCGGCTGAGGCCTTGAGCTTTGAGGCCGGATGAATCTTCTAAAGCCAAGCCGGTCGAGGGCGCGGTGCCCTCACCACTTCCGGGACACGCCGTAAATCCGTCCTTGGAGGCTCGGTGGCGGCATCCATGCCGCCACACGGTCCCGCAAGCGGCGAGGACACCGCACCATGACGTTGATCGGTGTTTGCCTGAAAAAGCTGATCGCAGCGCGTGGCACGCTAGTTTGCCGATGCAAGTGGCTGCGTTATCGACTTCAACAAACGTAGGCGCAAAAAGGTAGCGCTAGCGAGCGCCATGGATCGCAGAGCGAACTTACGCATTGCTCGCCCATGCACACCGACCATCGTGACCGGCCCTTGCCCGCTTACCGTCGCGGGACCTTTGGCGGCATGGATGCCGCCAAAGAGCCTAAACGGACGTACTTGCGGCGTGTCCCGCGATGGTGGGTGGGCAAGGGCCCTGCAGCGAAGTGGCCGTTGATCTGCCTGCGTTGGAAGGATGACAAAACGCGCCGTTATCCGAACGCAGGCGTCATGCCTTGCTTGCACCATGCACACCGACACTATTGATTGGTCCTTGCCCGCTCACCGTCGCGGGACCTTACGCGGCATGGATGCCGCGTAAGAGCTTACAAGGACGTACTTGCAGCGTGTCCCGCGATGGTGAGCGGGCAAGGGCCTCGCAGCCAAATCGCAGCCGCAATACCGTGTTTTCGGCAACGCAGCTGATCTCCGGAACTAGAAGCTACGAACACAACCTAGAAAACAATGTTCAGGCGCATGAGTCGACGACACGCTTAGAACCGAAGTGTCCGAATGAGACCTGAGTTCAGAGCGCCAGCCGCACCGACTGGCGACTGCACACGCGTTGTTAACTGCTCTGAGAGCCACAGCGATGCACAACTAAGGCGCCGCCTCATGACCTGTCGGCCTGCGCCGATGCCGCGCAGGCGATCAAGTCGCTGGCGGATACAACGGCGCCAGCACCTCAGGTTCTGCAGCGCTCGCGTGCCGCCAGCGAGGCCCCTTGGCAAAGGCCTCGCGCAATGCCGCACGCGCGCCCGCCACATCGCCATCGCCGCCCCAACGGGCGCGCTGCATGCGTGCCACCGCAGCGCGTTGGGCAGGATCCGCCAGCGCCGCCAGCACGCTGTCGATATCGGCCACGCCAGCCATGCCGCACAGCACGGTGGCCACATCGTCCATGCCACCGCTATCCAGCGCGCGGCGCAACTCGGCCACGCCATGCGTCACGCGCCGGCCAGGCACGGGCGCATCGCCGCCGTTGGCACTGGGAGCACTGTGCAAGCCACCGCGCTTACGCAACAACGCCCACACCAGCGTGACGACCCATAACAACGCAAAGCCCACCGACGCGGCGATCCAGCCCCATGGCCGTTGCGCGGGCAGTGGTGGCTGCAAACTCAGCGTGCCAGCCGTGGGCGCAGGCGCTGCAGCAGTGCTCGACGGGCTTGCGGCGGGTGCAGGCGCAGGCGCCGCGAAAGCGCCACTCCCCGCCGCCACATCCAAGGTCAGATCCGGCACCGAAGCCGTCTTCGCCGCGCCCGCGCCGACGTCCCACCACGCCACCTGCAGACCGGGCACGACCAACGGGCCGGCGCGGTTGGGCACGATCGAATAGCGACGGATCAGCCGCAGCTGCGGCGAGCCGTCCACAAAACGTTCTTCGTATTGCGGCGGCTCGGCGAACACCTGCGCATCGGGCACGCTCGGCGTGGGCAACTCGGGGAACTGTGCCTGGGTGGCGCCACGCGCGCTGGCTTCCACCACGAACTGCGTCGCTTCCCCGGCGGTTGCGCGTTGCGGCGTGGCCGTATAACGCAGCTGCAGGCTACGCAGAGGCAGCCACGGCTGCGGCGCAGCGGCCGGCTGCGCACGCACCTGCAGCGGAATGCTGGCGCTGCGCGCACTCAGTTCGCCATTGCCACGACCGAAATAATCATCGAAGAAACCGCCCACCGAGCGGCCATTGAAGCGCGCCGACGGCAATAGCAAGCGGCCGCTGCGCTCGGGCACTAGCAGATAGCGCCGCTCCACCACGTTGTACTGCCGTCCGTTGACCAGCTTGACCGAACTGACGTCATCGCCGATGCGTTGCAGCGATGCGCCATCGGGCGCTTCGAGATCGAGCTCGCCGGAGGCCAGCTGATTGGCGAAGTACAACCGCACCACCACGCCCACACTTTGCTGCACGTAGGGCTGCGGGTCGTCCACCTGCGTCTGGACGAACACCTCTTCATTGCCCTGCGCTGCGCTTGGCCCGCTGGCAGCGGCGCTGCCGCCACCACTGCGATTTCCATTGCTATTGCTATTGCTTGCCGGATCGTTCGCCGAGGCCACCACCTGCAGTCGCAGTGGCTCGGTGCGTTCGTTGCCGACCCGGATCGCAGGCACGATCAACTCGCCGCTCTTGCGCGGCGTCAACACCACGCCGAATAACGCGCGCACCGTCACCGACCCATTGGTCACCTGCATCTGCTGATTGGCGCTCTTGGCGCCCAGCGCAAAATCGTTGCGCAACGGCGAGTAATCCGGATCGACGCCGCGCTGGTCGGTTTCGATATTCAGCATGACCACATCGCCGGCATTGGCGCTGTCGCGGTCCAGCCAGGCGCGCGTGACCGCCCCCACCGGTGTGCAGACGAACAACATCGTGCTCGCCAGCATGCCGATCGCACCGCGGCGCAAGTGGTGTGTGCCGATCATCGTCCGTCCCGTTGTCTGCGTTCGTATTCCAGCCTGAATTTGGTGCGCAGCAGACTGCCCGGATCGTCCGGCACCCGCCGTAACCACGCATCCACTGCCTGACGTTGCTCGCGCTGCTCCGGCGTCTCGCTTGCCATCGCGGCCTCCGGCTTGCCTTTCGCATCGGCGCCTTTGTCGCCGGCCTGCGCCATGGCTTGCTGCATCTTGCGACGCTGCGCCTCGTCGGCCTGCTGCTGCGCCTTTGCATCGGCCGATTGCGGTGGCGTGTCTTGCTTGCTTTGCTCGCCCTTGCCGTCCTTGGACGGTTGCTGCTGCGACTTGCCGTCCTGCGGTGTCTGCGCGTCGGACGGTGGATCCTTGCCGTCCTGCTTGCCTTGCTCACCTGGGGTGTTCTGTCCATCTTTGCCGGCGTTTTTAGCGTTCTGCTGGTCTTGCCCGGACGACTCCTGACCGGGCTTGTTCTTGCCCGACTGGTTCTGATCCTTGGACTGGCCTTTGCCATCCTTGTCGTTCTGCTGCTGGCGCTTGCGCGCTGCATCGACCGCCGCGCGATTGGCGATCGCATCGGCCTGCTTGGGATGTTCTTTGAGCGCACGATCGTAAGCCGCAATCGCCTCGTCGTACTGGCCTTGTCGCGCCAGCGCATTGCCCAGGTTGTACCGGCCCTCGTCGGTCGGCACGCTTTCGAATGCCTTTTGCGCAGCGGCAAAATCGCCCTTGCGGTACGCCTGCACGCCGGCATCCAGGCGCTGCTGCTGCACCTGATCAGCGCGCTGCCACAAGGTGCCGTCGGCCGCCTGTGCAGGCTGCGCCAGCGGCAACACGCACATCAACGCGACCATCGCCACGACTGCGCGGCGTCGAAACGCCAACAGCGAAAACAGCATCACCGGCAGCACCAGCCAGTAGCCTTCGTCGAGCCAGGTCTTGCCGCCGTTGCCTTCTGAGGTTTCATCGGCCAGCGGCTGCTGCGCGGGATCGAGCACCCCCAGCGCTTGCAGATCGGCGTCGTCCGGCGCGATGCGCGCATAGCGCCCGCCGCCCTGCCCGGCCAGGTCGCGCAGGCTTGCCTCGTCCAGTTTTGCCTGCGCGATCTCGCCGCTGCCGGTGCGGTAGGCGGCGCCACGTGGACTGCCTAGGCCGAGTGCGGAAACATGGAACCCACCTGCGCGCGCGGTGCGTGCGGCGCTTTCCGCCGAGCCGTCGGCACTATCGCTGACCAGCAGGATATCGCCCTGTTTGAAGCCCGCCTGCTGCAACAGCCGGGCGGCCGCATCGATGGCCCTGTCGGCACGTTTGCCGTCCACCGGCATCACCGATGGCGACAGCGCATCCAGAAACAGCGCCACGTTGGCCGCGTCTTCGGTCAATGGCGCAACGGTAAAGCTTTCGCCGGCGTAGACCAGCAGCGCCACGTCGCCGCCAGCGCGCTTGCGCAGCAGCGTGGCCAGTTTGGCGCGGGCCTGCAGCAGGCGCGATGGCGGCAGATCGGTCGCATTGCTGCTGGACGACAGATCCAGCACCACCACCAACGGCATACTCGATTGAAACACCGGGCGCTCGATCTGCCGCCAGCTCGGCCCGCTCATCGCCACCACCGCAAGCGCATAGGTCAGCGCGGCCAGCACGAAGCCCCACCAGCCCCGCCGGCCACCAGCAACCAGCAAGGCCGGCAACAGATGCGCGTCCACGCTGTGGCGCCACACATTGGCGCTGCGTCGACGCAGGTGCCACAGCAGTGCTGCCGGCACGATCAGCAACAGCGCCCACAGCCAATCCGGGCGCAGCAAATGCAGTGCGGCCAATCCTTCAGACAGCGCGTTCATCGCCATCTCCGCGGCAGTACGTAAGCAAGCAAGGCAATCAGCATGGCTGCGCCCAACGGCCAGTGATAGCGTTCCACGCGCGGCTGCACGGATGGGCCGACCGCCTTGACCGGCTCCAGTCGATCCAGCTCGGCATAGATGCCAGCCAATTCTTCGGTATCGCGGGCGCGGAAGAAGCGCCCGCCGGTCTGCTCGGCAATCTTGCGCAAGCCCACCTCATCGATATCGTCGTTGCCGCCTGCCGGAATCGGCACACCGAACAACGAATAACCGCCGCTGCCGCCGAAAGCGATGGTGTGTACACGCACGCCCTCTGCCTTGGCCAATTCGGCCGCCTTCAACGGATTGAGCACACCGGCGGTATTGACGCCATCGGTGAGCAACACCACCACGCGCTGGCCCTGTTTCTGTTCGCGCAGCCGTTTGACCGACAACGCGATCGCATCGCCAATGGCGGTCTCGCGCCCGGCCAGCCCCACCACGCTGTCAGCCAGCTGGTCGCGTACGGAGGTCAGGTCGGCAGTGAGCGGTGTGAGCGCATAGGCGCGCTGGCCGAAGACCAGCAGGCCGACGCGGTCGCCATCGCGCCGATCCAGAAAGTCCGACAATACCGCCTTGGCGGCGGTAAGGCGGTCGACCACATTGCCGCCGAGCACCATGTCCGGCTCGCTCATGCTGCCGGACAGATCCACCGCCAGCATCATCTGCCGCGCCTCGCGCGGCGGCTGGATCACTTCACCCAATTGCTGCGGACGCGCCAGCGCGGCGCACAACAGAAACCAGCCCAGCCACGCCAGCCAGCGCGGCATGCGCAAGGCAGGCACGCGCCGCGCCTGGGCGACTGCATGCAATTGATCGGCATACGGCACACGTAGCGCGGCCGTGTCGGCACGGCGCTGCGGCCAGAACCACATCAGCAGCGGCAGCGGCATCAACCACCACGCCCACGGCCACGCGCAATGCGCCAACGCGTCCTGCCATTGCGACCACTGCAGCCAGTTCATCGCTGGCCCCGCATCAACCGCAAGAAACGTTGCCGCGCCAACGCCTGCACGGCATCCAGATCGGTCACTGCCGGTGCGCGTTGAAACCCACCTTCGAGCAAGGCCCGCCCTGGCCCCTGCGAAAACGCTGGGGTCTTGCTCTTGCGCCCGTCCAGAAACTGCAACCACGCCTCGCCCTGCAAGCGGTCGGCCTGCGCATCCACCGTGCGCGCCGCGCGGCGCAACAGCATCGACAAGGTCGCCAGGCGCTGCGCAGTCGTTGTCGCATGCTGCAGTTCGGCATCAAAGGCAGCCAACCAGCTGCGTTGCTGCCGACGACGGCGCCACCACCAGAACCACGCACTGGCCAGCACCAGCACGAGCGCAGCGATCACCAGCCACCACCCCGGCGCCAACGGCCACCACGACGGCGACGGCGGCAGATGGACATCGCGCAGCGGAAGCGACTGCGGTGCCATCGTCATGCGCCCCGCATCAGCGTGCTGCTGCTCAACCACGCATCGCTGGCATCGTCGGTAGACAGCCGATGCAAGCGCACGCCACGCGATCGCAGCGTCGTGGCCAGCTGTTCCAGCGGTGCGACGAACTCGGCCTGCCAGCGCGCACGCGCGGCCTGGCTTCCGAGGTCCACCGCAATGCGCTCGCCTCGCACATCAAAGCTCAGCGCCCGCGCCGGCGGCGACAGTTCCAGGGGATCGACCAGCACGATCACCACCACCTCGTGATGCAACGCCAGACCAGACCAGCGCGTCGCAGAAATCTTGCTCGCACTTCGCGCATCGGCCAGCACCGTCAGGCGCGCACCAGGACGCAGCAGGCGCGCCGCATGGTCCAACGCAACCTCCAGCCCGGCATCGCCAGACGGCGGTTGCGCATACCAGCGCGCCAATGCATCCAGCACCGGCAGCACACCGCGCTGACCCGACCGCGGTGCAATCGGCGCTTCGCTGGCGGTACCGCGCAACGCGGCAATCCGGTCGCCCTGCCGCTGCGCCAGCCATGCTGCCACCGCGCCAGCGCGCGCCGCCTGCACCGACTTGTAGCGCACCCGCGTCCCGAAAAAGAGCGAAGGCGAGGTATCGGCAACGATCAGACTCAAGCGTTCGCGCTCGGCCTGAAACAATTTGGTATGCGCACGCCCGGTCCGTGCGGTGACGCGCCAATCGATATGCCGCGCATCGTCGCCGGCGACATATTCGCGCGACTCGGCGTACTCCATGCCACGCCCGCGGGTGGCGGCCGGCACTGGCCCCACCAACCCATGTCGGCCACGCCCCGGCTGCCCGCGATGCAACGCGGTGCCGCGCAATGCGATCAACTCGGCAAGGCTCGGGCGCAAGCCATCGCCGGCAACGGACGAGGCAGGATTGGCGGGGGAGGAAGACGGCATCGAAGACATCGGAGTCGGGCGAGAGGGCGGCATCCCTCGGCAACCCGCTGCCCGATCAGGGCAGCGGAATCTTGTCCAGCAACGCAGCGACCAGGCGTTCGCCATCCCAGCCTTCCGCCGTGGCCTCGTAACTGGGCAACACGCGGTGGCGCAGCACGTCCGGCGCAATGGCGCGAATGTCGTCCGGGGTCACGTAGTCGCGCCCGGCCAGCCACGCACGCGCACGCGCACAGCGCTCCAGCGCAATCGAGCCACGCGGGCTCGCGCCCCAGGCAATTCGCCGCGCCAATGCAGGGTCGTAACGTTGCGGATCACGCGAGGCCAGCACGATTTCGATCAGATAGCGCTCGAGCTGTGGCGCCAGATGCACATCCAGCACCACACGTCGTGCGGCGAAGACGTCTTCCAGCGGAATCTTGTCCGGCACGGTCTCGTGCTTTTCCAGCGTGTCGCGCGCCGCTTCGCGTGCCAGACGCAGAATTTCTGCCTCCGCATCGGCCTGCGGATAACCGATACGCACATGCATCAGGAACCGATCCAGTTGCGCCTCGGGCAGCGGGAACGTGCCTTCCTGCTCGATCGGGTTCTGTGTCGCCATCACCAGGAACAGCTGCGGCAGCGCATAGGTATGACGACCGACAGTGACCTGTCGCTCCCCCATCGCTTCCAGCAACGCAGACTGCACTTTGGCGGGCGCGCGATTTATCTCGTCGGCCAGCAGGATGGGATGGAAGATCGGCCCTGGCATGAACTCGAAACGGCTGTCCTGCGGACGCCAGATCTCGGTACCTGTCAGATCGGAGGGCAACAGGTCCGGGGTGAACTGCACCCGCGCGAAGTCGGCTTCCAGTCGCGAGGCCAGCGCACGGATCGCGGTGGTTTTGGCCAACCCTGGCGCGCCCTCGACCAGCAAATGGCCATCGGCCAGCAAGGCGATCAGCAGCCGCTCGACCAGCGCAGACTGACCGACGATGCGCTGCGCCAATGACTCGCGCAGAGAAGTGAATTGACGATGCAGCCGGTCCTCGGCGGGCGCGGCAGCGGCTTCGGGGGGCAATAGCGGCGGTGCGTTCATAGGACCAGTGTGACCGATTCGAACGCAATTGGTTCACTTGCCGATGGCGAGAGGTTCAGTGAGTGACCGGGGTCATGCTCCCACCCAAGCCCTAGCGAGCGTGACCATTTACCGGTTAACAGCGCAGGGCAAACCTGAGAAGCAGAGATCTGGATAGATGCTCAGACGAGCATCAGACTATGCATACACCGCGCTCGGATGCGCGCTTGGCAGCACTCAAGCAGTCTCTAAAAAGTAGACCCTGAAAAAGAAGAAGGCCGCTTTCGCGGCCTCCTTCATGCATTGCGTTCAGCGCGCTGCGCTTGCCACTCGCAATACCTTTGGGGTGACAAAGACCAACAACTCGGCCTTTTCCTTGCTGCGCCCACGCTTCTTGAACAGATTGCCCAGGAAGGGGATATCGCCCAGAAACGGCACCTTCGACACGCTTTCACGATCCGTGAATTCGTATACACCACCGATCACTACCGTCTCGCCATCACCCACCAACACTGCCGTGTTGACTTCCCGACGGTTAATTTCCGGCACGGTACCGTACTGCGGCAGGTCGATAAATCGCGCAACCTCATCCTTTTTGACATTCATGTTTAAGAACACGCGATTGTCGTTCGTAATCGTCGGCGTGACCTTCAGTTCAAGCAGGACTTCCTTGAACTGCACATTGGCCTGGGACCCAGCACCTGCACCGGCCCCGCTAATGGTTACATAACCAATTTCGCGACCCTGCTTGATCACGCCTTCACGTTGATTTGCAGTCACGATACGCGGATTGGAGACCACTTCGCCACGCCCTTCCTCCTGCATCGCTGACAGCTCGATATCCAGATTAAAGTTCGAACCCAACAACGTATATGCCAACCCAGCCGCATTGCTATTGGTAAACCCACCAGCACCCAGATCAATATTTAAGCCCGACGGGAACAAAAATGCTGGCAGCGTACTACTGGTACCAGGGGTTGTGGGCGTCCGAGTATTATTAATCTCATTATTTCGCTGAGCCAGCGTATTTCGGTAATTATTCGCACTTTCAAGCGAGCCACTTAGAATTCCACGCCCAGTTGCACCTGAAATTCCGAATCTCGCACCCAGATCCCGCGCGAACGTATCTGTCGCGATCACGATCCGGCTTTCGATCAACACCTGATCAACCGGGCGATCAATATGCGAGATCAACTCGCGCATCTGCGCGACCTTCTTCGGAATATCGCTAATCATCAGGGTATTGGTGCGCTCATCGGCCACCAAACGGCCGCGTGGCGAGAGGAAACCGTTGTCCTGCTGACCTGCACCGCCTTGTCCGCCCTGACCGCCACCACCGCCACCGCCACCGCCACCGCCACCGCCAATGCCCTTCGCCTCGGTCAGCGCTTTAAAGATCACCGCAGCATTGTGGTAATTGATCTGCACGTAGTCGGTGATCAAATCCTCGCGGTTTTCGATCGCGATGCGGGCGTCTTCCTTGTCCTGCTCGAACTTGGCCAACTCCGGCTGCGGGGCGACCCACACCACACCACCGTCGCGGCGCTTGTCCAGGCCCTTGGCCCGCAGCACGATGTCCAGCGCCTGATCCCACGGCACGTTCATCAAGCGCAGCGTGACATTGCCCTGCACGGTGTCGGAGGCGACGATGTTGAGATTGGATTCCTCGGCGATCAGCTGCAGCACGGTGCGCACCGGCACGTCCTGGAAGTTGAACGTCACCGGGCGACCGCTGTAGCCGCGCGCTGCAATCTGCGCGGCGGCCTGGGTCACCGCTGCCGAGCTCACGCCGCCGACGGCCGGCTGGCCCTTGCGCGGAGTGATCTCGACCACGTACTCGTTGCCGGTCTGATAGGCCAGCGAGTCGAACGCACCCTTGGTCGACAGCACCAATTGCGAACCCGAGCCAGAAGGCTTGACCTCCACACGCTGTACCGGCGTTGCAAAGTCGGTGACGTTGAGCGGGCGCTGCAGTTCCGGCGGAAGCTTGGCGTTGCTGATATCCACCAGCACGCTGTCGCCTTGGGTGCGCAGGTCCGGGCTGGCGCCCTGACCGTCGAACTTCAGGATCAGACGGCCAGCGCCATCTTCGCCGCGTTTGAAATCGATCTTGGACACCGTCAGGCTCGCCGGAGCGGCCTTGGCCGGGTCCTGCGCAGGCTGGGTCAACGCGGCGGCTGCGAACGAGCTGCCACTGGCCAGCGCCAGCGCTAATCCCAACGCGCAAGCCTGGAGCATCGCGTGGCGTCGAACCGGACGCAGCCGCTGTGCATTGGAAAACGTCATCGTGCTATCCCCTATCACTTTATTGATCATCCAATGCGAGTGCGGCCGGCCGTTCAAGCCATCCACCCGCACCGTCCGGCACAAGTTCAATCAGCTCGATGCGGTCTTCGTAGACCCCGGTTACCCGGCCATCGCTCTGTCCCAGATACACACCCGGCCGCACCCGGTACGTCACCTTGTCCGGTGCCATCACCAGCGCGATCAGACCCGAGCCGCCTCCAATGGTCCCCACCATGTCGAGGGCGTCGAGCGGGAAGGCTTCCAACGGTTCCTTGCGCCGGTTCGGATCGGGCCGCGTGCCATTGCTGCCTTCCGCAGTCACCCACGCATCGCTGAACGGGTCGCGCATCACTTGTGCTGCGTATTCGAATGTCTCGAACTGCTGCATCACCGGCAGCGGCTCCAGCGGTGGCGCAGGACGCGCACGCACTTCGGCCACCCAGGCCTCCAGATTCGGCGCATCGCCGGGCGTGCTGGTCACGCCACGCGTACACGCCGGCAATACTGCAATTAGCGCCACGCAGGACAATATCTTGAGCAATTTCATGATCATTGGCCGCCCTTCTTCGCAGCGTCGGCCGCAGCCTTCTCCTGTACGGCCATTTCCTCATCGTCCAGATAACGATAGGTCTTGACCGTGCCGGACAGCTCCAGTGCACCGCGCGGCGTGATGCCGGCCTTGGCATCCCTGGGCTTGAGGTTGATGTCGTGCATGGTCAGGATCACCACGCGCGGCAGCGAGGCCACGCCGCTGACGAAGGCACCGAACTGGTGGTAGCTGCCCACCATGCGCAGAGCGATCGGCTTCTCGGCGTAGAACTCCTTCGGCGATTCCGGACCAGGCTGGAACAACTCGTTCGACAAGCCGCTGGATAGCGCGGTCTGCGAGATGTCAATGATCAGATCCGGCATTTCGGTCTTGCTGGGCAGCTGACGCAGCATCTGCTGCAGCACCTGTTCCATCTGCGCGAGCTGCTGCTTGAGTGGTTCCAGATTCACCGCACGCCCCTGCTGGGTCTCGAACTCCGTACGCAGCGAGGATTCGGTGCCTTCCAGTGCTTCCAGTTCGTCGCGTTTGCTGCTGATCAACAGGAACCAGGCCAGCACCATGATGAACAGGCCGACCACCACGCAGAACACGATGCGTGCCTGCTGCGGCCAACCGCCGATGTTGTTGAAGTCCAGATCGCTGAGCTTGAATGATTTCTTACTCATGACGCCGCCCCCTCCTGCGGCCGATTGGCAGGCGCCGGCGCTGCCTGCGGTGCAGCTGCAGGTGCGCTCGGCGGCGTTGCTGGCGCAGACGCCGCTGCAGGAGCAGCAGGCGTCGTACCGGCCGGCGTTGCACCTGGTGCGGCAGTCCCCGGCGCAGCCGGATCCACCACCGCGGGCGCGGCGCCGTTCTTGTCAGTCTCGTTCGGGTTGGCCAGCTTGACCTTCAGCGTGAACACGTACGGCAACGCCTTGGTGTCCATCGACGAAGCCGCAGGCTGGCCGGCCGCCTTGTCCTGGCTCTTGGCCTCGATGATCGACAGGTCCGGATTGGTCATCCAGCCCGAGCCTTCCAGATTGCGCATGTACGCACTGACGCGCGCATTGGACTGCGAGCGACCTTCCAGGGTCAGGATGTCGCCGTCCTGCTTGATGTTGGTCAGCGCCACGCCATCGGGAATGGTGCGGACCAGCGAATCGAACAGGTGCACCATCTGCGAGCGGTTGGCCTGCAGTTCCTCGATGACTTTCTTGCGGGCGAGCAGACGGTCCTTTTTCTTGTCGAGTTCCTTGATCTCTTCGTTCTGCGCCTTGACCTTGTCGATCTCGGCGGTCAGGAACGCATTGCGCTCGGTCTGCCCACTGATCTGCCCGTCGTAGTAGAACCAGATCAGCGCCGACAACAACACGCCGCCCAACGCGGCGAAGCCCAGCATGGAATAGAACTCACGCTCGCGCGCCTTCCGGCGCTCGGCGCGCCAGGGCAATAGATTGATTCTTGCCATCAGTCAAAGCTCCTCAGGGCCAGGCCGGTGGCGATCATCAATGCAGGCGCATCCAGCGCCAGCGCGTGGGCCTGAACCTTCGGACCCAGCGTCATCTGCGCAAGCGGGTTGGCGACCACGGTGGTCACGCCCAGCTGCTCTTCCACCATCTCCGGCAGACGCGACAGCGCGGCGCAACCGCCGGCCAGCACGATGCAGTCGACGCGATTGAACTCGCTGCCCGCATAGAAGAACTGCAGCAAACGGCTGATCTGCTGCACCGTCGCTTCCTTGAACGGCTCCAGCACTTCGACCTCGTAGCTCTCCGGCAACCCGCCCTGACGCTTGGCCAGGCCGGCTTCTTCGTAGGTCAGGCCATAGCGGCGCATCACTTCGTCGGTGAGCTGCTTGCCGCCGAACACCTGTTCGCGGCTGTACAGGCTACGACCGGAGCGCAGCACGCTCAGCGTGGTCATGGTGGCGCCGATGTCGACCAGGGCCACCACCGCATCGGCGGCCACCGGCAGTTCGCTGGCGACCAGGGCAAAGGCGTTTTCGACCGCGAAGGCCTCCACGTCCATCACCTTGGCGGTGAGACCACCGAGTTCCAGCGCCGATTGGCGCAGCTCCACATTCTCCGAGCGCGAGGCGGCCAGCAGCACCTGGACCATGTCCGGGCTGTTGGGCATCGGGCCGAGCACCTCGAAGTCGAGATTCACTTCCTCGATCGGGTACGGAATGTAATTGGTGGCTTCCAGTTCGACCTGGGCCTCCAGATCGCTGTCGTCCAGATCGGCCGGCATCGGGATCAACTTGGTGATCACCGCCGACCCGGCCACGGCCGCAGCGGCATTCTTGGCCTTGCTGCCGGAGCGGTTGATGGCGCGGCGAATGGCTTCGCCCACCGCCTCCACTTCGACGATGTTCTTTTCCACCACCGCATTCGGCGGCAATGGTTCCACCGCGTAATGTTCCACGCGATAACGGTTCCCGCTGCGCGACAGCTGCAAGAGCTTCACGGCAGTAGAACTAATGTCGACACCAATGAGTGGCGACTGACTCTTGGGTAAAAGCCCCACGGTAACTCCCCTGCCGACGGGCACTTGGACGCATGTCTGCGCCCTCGTATTAATAATCAAATTTTAACAGTTGACAAGCCCTTCACGCGCCAGGCAATGACCTCGCGAACGTGACCCCAGTGCTGTCTTCTGCGATCCCCAGAGTTCGGCCCCAGCCAAACTCGGCGTCATCTATACTCTGTGGCCAAGAAATCTGCAATCGGAATCTCTCTTACATGCCCCGTATTCGCCGTTGGCTGGGCTGGATCCTGGCCACGCTCGTTGTGCTCGCACTGCTCGGCGCTATTGCTGCCGGCGGCCTGTATTACGCCATTTCCTCGAAGTTGCCGGACGTGCAGTCGCTCAAGCGGGTCGAGCTGCAGGAGCCGATGTACGTCTATTCCAGCGATGGCCGGCTGATGGCCGTCTATGGCGAGACCCGGCGCTACCCGATACAGATGAAGGACGTGCCGCTGCGCTTGAAGCAGGCCTTCCTGGCGACCGAGGATGCGCGCTTCTACGAACACGGGGGCGTGGACTACAAGGGCATCGCCCGCGCAGTGTGGCTGCTGGCCAGCACCGACGCCAAGCGCGTGCCGGGCGGCTCGACCATCACCCAGCAGGTGGCGCGGCAGTTCTTCCTCAGCTCCGAATACAGCTACACCCGCAAGCTGGCCGAGATCCTGCTGGCGCGCAAGATCGAGAGCGAACTGAGCAAGGACGAGATCTTCGAGCTGTATCTCAACAAGAGCTTCTTCGGCAACCGCGCCTACGGCGTCGGTGCCGCTGCCGAGTACTACTACGGCAAGAAGATGAGCGAGTTGAGCCTGGACGAGATGGCCTCGCTGGCCGGCATCCCCAAGTTCCCGTCCAGCGGCAACCCGATCAGCAACCCCGAGCGCGCGCGCGAACGCCGCGACTACTACGTGCTGCAGCGCATGGCCGACCTGGGCTTCGTGACCCAGGCCGAGTCCGACGCCGCCAAGGCGGTGCCGATGCACGCCAAGCCGCACGAGCCGCCTGTCGAGGTGTACGCCCCGTACGTGGCCGAGCTGGTGCGCCAGGAGATGATCGCCAAATACGGCGGCGATGTGCTCAACAAGGGTTACCACGTCACCACCACCATCGATTCCACCTTGCAGACCGGTGCCGATGCTGCGATCAGCGAAGGCCTGCGACTGTACGACCACCGCCACGGCTGGCACGGTGTGGAGCAGCATTTCGATGTTGCCGCCGATGCCGATGCGCCGGCATTGGCCAAGCATCTGTCGGGCGTGTTTACTCAGGGCGGCCTGCGCGCAGTGATCGTGGCGCGCACCAATGCCGACGGCGGCGTCACCGTCGTGCAGAGCGACAAGACCGAGCTGACCCTGCCGGCCAGCGCCAGCCGCTGGACCAACAAGACCCCGGCCAAGTTGCTGACGCGCGGCGACCTGACCCGCATCCGTGCCGGCGAGAAGGACGGCGAATGGATCATCGACCAGCTGCCGCGCGGCCAGGCGGCGCTGGTGTCGCTGGATGCCAACAGCGGCGCACTGCGCGCCCTGGTCGGCGGCTTCAGCTTTGCCGGCAACAAGTTCAATCGCGCCACCCAGGCACGCCGCCAGCCAGGTTCCAGCTTCAAGCCGTTCGTGTATGCCTCGGCGTTCGAAAAGGGCTTCAACCCGGCCTCGATCGTGCTGGATGCGCCGGTGGTGTTCCGCGATCGTCGCGGCAAGACCTGGTCGCCGCAGAACGACGGCGGCGGCTTCCGCGGCCCGATGCGGCTGCGCGAGGCGTTGGTGCAATCGCGTAACCTGGTGTCGGTGCGCCTGCTGGATGCGATCGGCGTCGATTTTGCACGTAAATACATCAGCCAGTTCGGTTTCCAGGAAGCCGAGTTGCCGCCGAACCTGTCGATGTCGCTGGGCACCGCGTCGCTGACGCCGCTGTCGGTGGCGCGCGGCTACGCGGTGTTCGCCAATGGCGGCTCGCGCGTGGACACCTGGATCGTGGACGAGGTGAAAGACCGCGACGGCAATGTGGTGTTCAAGGAAGTGCCCGCGGTGGCCTGCCGCACCTGCGCGTTGCAGGGCGGCACCGCCGCGCCGGTGAGCCAGGTAGTGGACGGGTTCAACTTCGGCGCCCAGGCGCCGGCCACGCCGCCCGCGGCTCCGACTGCCGATGCAGCGCCGACGCCAGCAGAAACCGCGCCTGCGGCGATTGCCGAAACCAAGATCGCACCGCGCGCCATCGATGCGCGTACCGCTTACCAGCTGGTGTCGATGATGCGCGACGTAGTCCAGCGCGGCACCGGCACGGCGGCCAAGGTGCTGGGACGCGAAGACGTGGGCGGCAAGACCGGCTCGACCAACGATCACCGCGACGCCTGGTTCTCCGGCTTCGGCGGCCCGTACGCCACCACCGTGTGGGTCGGCCGCGACGACTTCCGTTCGTTGGGCTATCGCGAGTACGGCGGCAAGGCCGCACTGCCGATCTGGATCGACTACATGCGCGTGGCATTGAAGGACAAGCCGATCGCCGCCAACGACCCGCCCGAGGGCATGACCCAGGCCACCATCAATGGCGCGGTCGAATGGGTCAAGAACGAGGATCTGGATCGTCTGCAGGATTACGACTACGGCCTGCAGGAACAGCAGGACGAGAAGGCTTTCGATATCTTCTGACGACGGGAATCGGGAATCGTGAGTGGGGAATCGTGACGGCGCGGCTGTCCGGTTCCCCATTTTTTTGGGCGAGTTTTTGGCAACTGCACGAGTCACCCATGAGTGACGCTGGAGCCGGGCGCGACGCGCTGCTTACTGACCAGCCCTGGCTGGGCGGACATAGCCGGCGACGCTACACGCTGTCCCTTGCTACGCACCAGCCCGGTCGCCAACGCACTGCCCGGACCGATCTTTTGCGCGAGCCGGCAAGCGCAGCAGCTGTTTGAGCACGCACCATCGCCACTCGCTGCTGACCTGGTTGCCGGCGCGGCAGCGCCTGCATCTCACCGGTTGATGCGCTCCTCCCGAAGCTGCGGCCGTGCCCTCCGACACGCAAGGTATCGGCATCGCGCTCCTACGCGATCGCTTCCTCGGAGTGGCCGGGAAGCATTCGCCACGTTTTCATGCGGCTGTTGTAGAGTCGAGCTCAGGTTCATCAGGGGAGCCCGGTCATGCATCACGCACGCCAACACGCCGATACGCGCACCCGAGAACGCCGTCATCGGCTCGCCCACGAGGCCGCCAGATTGATGGCAGAAGGCGGTATCCGCGATTTCCACCAGGCCAAGCTCAAGGCCGCCAGCCGGCTCGGCATCCATGACGACGCATCGCTGCCGCGCAATCGCGAGATCGAAGACGCACTGCGCGAATACCAACGTCTGTTCGCCGGGCCCGACCACGCAGCGCGATTGCGTCAACGCCGCGAAGCCGCCTTGCGTGCGCTGGATTTTCTCCGCTCATTCCAGCCGCGGCTGACCGGCCCGGTCCTGGATGGCACCGCCGATGCAAACGCCCCGGTACAACTGCAGCTGCATAGCGACGACCCGGACGCGGTGCAGCGATTTCTGGAAGAACACCGCATCCCTGCCGAGGCGCGCACGCGCCGTCTGCGACTGGACCGCGAGCGTAACGGCGACTTCCCGGTCTGGCTGTTCAGTGCCGAGGAACTGACCTTCGACCTGACCGTGCTGCCCTACGACGCCCTGCGCCAGGCGCCGCTGTCGCAGCTGGACGAAAAACCGATGCCTCGCGCCTCGGCTGCACAGCTGCGGCAGTTGCTTGCCGACCAGGAGAGTGTCGCCTACCAGCAGCGGGAGTGAGCGCACGCGCGCAAGCGCTCCACTGCTGAGCGCGCCATCAGCACTCACCCGGCGACTGCGCTACGTTTTACCAGCCACTCTTGGCAAGCGCGCCCTGCTCCACTAAACGCACCAGGCCACAACGAAAACGCCCCGCAAGTGCGGGGCGTTCGTTTACGCAGACGACTTTGAGCCGATTAACGCTTGGCGCTGTCGGTGTAATCGCGCTTGTCATAGCCGGTGTAGATCTGGCGCGGACGGCCGATCTTCATTTCCGGGTCGACCTGCTGCTCCAGCCAATGCGACACCCAACCAGCGGTGCGCGCGATGGCAAACATCACGGTGAACATTTCCACCGGGATATTGAGCGCCTTGTAGATCAGGCCCGAATAGAAGTCGACGTTCGGATACAGCTTACGCTGCACGAAGTAATCGTCCTTCAGCGCGGCTTCTTCCAGCTTCAACGCCACTTCCAGCAGCGGATCGTTGACGCCCAGCTCGCCCAGCACCTTGTGGGTCATCTCGCGGATGATCTTGGCGCGCGGATCGAAGTTCTTGTAGACGCGGTGACCGAAGCCCATCAGACGGAACGAGGAGTTCTTGTCCTTGGCCTTGGCCACGGCCGACTCGACGTTATCGGCAGTGCCGATCTCTTCGAGCATCTTCAGCACCGCTTCGTTGGCGCCACCGTGTGCCGGGCCCCACAGTGCGGTGATGCCGGCAGCGACCGACGCGTACGGATTGGCACCGGTCGAACCGACCAGACGCACGGTCGAGGTCGAGGCATTCTGCTCGTGATCGGCGTGCAGAATGAACAGCAGGTCCAGCGCCTTGGCGACAACCGGGTTGATCTCCAGCGGCTCGCTCGGCACTTCGAACATCATGTGCAGGAAGCGGTCGACGTAGTTCAGGTTGTTGCGCGGATAGCGGATCGGCCAGCCGATCGAGTAACGATACGCCGCAGCCGCCAGGGTCGGCACCTTGGCGATCAGACGGATGGCGGCCTGACGGCGCTGCTCCGGATCGTTGAGGTCCAGGGTGTCGTGGTAGAACGCCGACAGCGAGGCGACCGAACCGGCCAGCATGGCCATCGGGTGCGCATCGTGGCGGAAACCGCCGAGGAAGTTCTTCAGCGACTCGTGCATCATCGTGTGATGCGTCACTTCGTGGTCGAACTTCTTGAATTCGTCCGCCGTGGGCAGTTCGCCGTTCATCAGCAGGTACGAAACTTCCAGGAAGCTGGACTTCTCGGCGAGCTGTTCGATCGGATAGCCGCGGTACAACAACACGCCGTTGTCGCCATCGATATAGGTGATGGCCGACTTGCAACTGGCGGTGGCGGTAAAGCCCGAGTCGTAGGTGAACAGACCGGTTTCTTTGGTCAGCTTGGAAATATCGACGCAATCATTGCCCAACGTGGGCTTGAGAACCGGCAGAACAACCGACTTGTCGCCGGCGTTGAGCGTGACCTGATCAAGATCGGACACTGTGTACGCTCCTTCAGTGGAAGGCGCCTGATCCCACATGGGCAGGCACGTGATGGAAGTCCAAGGCATCGCCTCGGATCACGTCATTATCGCACAGCAGCATTTTGGCCGTCGCTTGGACAGAAGTCGTAGACGCACCTGTCGGGACCACGCAAACGAAGCGCCCACGCCCCAAAAAACAACGGCCGCGCAATGCGCGGCCGTTGTCGGTACAGCCCGTCCTGCAAGTTCAGCGCGCGTAGCGCTTCTGGAACTTGTCGATACGGCCGCCGGTGTCGATCACCTTGTGCTTGCCGGTATAGAACGGGTGCGACGCGGAGGAAATTTCCACCTTGATCAGCGGATATTCCTGGCCGTCTTCCCACTTCACGGTCTCTTTCGAGCCCATGGTGGAACGGGTCAGAATCTTGAAATCGGACGTCACGTCGTGAAAGACGACGTCTTTGTAGTTGGGATGCACGTTATCTTTCATGGACTTGGCGCCGGGCTGCCTGGATAAGCCGGTCATTATAGCGGCCTGCATCCGCCCGGCGCAAGTTGGCCCTAGACGCCCGCCAATGCCGCCCCGACCAGGCCGTAGAACCGCTGGCGGTCGTACTCCAGCAGCAGATTGGCATTGTCGGGCGAGCCGCCCTGCCGGTTCCAGTCCACCAGGGTCATGCCGCGGGTGTGCGTGCCGGACAATTCGATATGCACCGGGCGCTGCTCCAGACGCTGGGCGCCGTCCGGGTGCAGGGCGAACGCCATCGCCAGTGCGTCGGCGGCGTACCAGTACTCGCCGCGGCTGTCTTCGGACCACAGGCGGGTCTTGCGCGAGATTTCTTCGTAGAAGCGGGCGCGAGCGCTATCGGCGGCCAGCCATTGCTCGACATCGCGATGCAGCAGGCCGTGCGCGATGGTGGCTTCCCAGTCGGCCACGTCGAAGTGCGGGAAGCCACGGAACACGATGTGTGCGGCCTCCGGGTCGAAGCCGATGTTGAATTCAGCGGCAGGCGTGATGTTGCCGTGCCCGGTCAACGCCCCACCCATCACCACCAGCCGGCCGACGCGCTGCGGCAGGCTCGGGTCCAGGGTCAGCGCCAGGGCCAGATTGGTCAGCGGGCCCAGGGCGACCAGCAACAGCTCGCCCGCGTAGTCGTGCGACAGGCGCAGGATGGCGAGCGCAGCATGCTCGGCCTCGGCGCTGCGCTTGGCCGCCGGCAGGCCGACATCGCCGAAGCCATCGATGCCGTGCACGTGCGCCGCATCGACCGAGGGGTGCAACAGCGGCTGCGGGCAGCCGGCGTACACCGGCACATCCGCGCGGCCGGCGACCTCGCAGACCTTCAAGGCGTTGCGCACGGTGTGCTCCAGCCCCACGTTGCCGGCCGCGATGGTCAGGCCAACCACCTCGTGACGGGTGTCGTTGAAGGCCATCAGCAGCGCCAGCGCGTCATCCACGCCCGGGTCGGTGTCGATCAGCAGCGGTATCTTTTTTGTCATGGGAGTCGGGATTGGGCATTCGGGATTCGTTGCAGCATCTTCGCAAGGATCGGCCGGTCACGCGAACGCCCAGGATGTACAGGCGGCGGCAGCGCTTGCTTTTACGATTCCCGATTCCCGATTCCCGATTCCCGATTCCCACCACTCAAGCGGCGGCATACCGCACTGCGCTGCCGATCCAGCGTGCGACGACACGGTCGGCAATCTCCGGCGCTTCGGCCAGCAACCGCTCGGCCAGCACCTGCACGCGCGGCAGCAACCCGGCGTCGCGGGCCAGGTCGGCGATGCGGAAGCTGGCCAGACCAGTCTGCCGGGTACCGAGCAATTCGCCGGGACCGCGCAATTCCAGATCCTTTTCTGCAATCACAAACCCATCGTTGGTCTGGCGCATGGTTTCCAGGCGTTGGCGCGCCATCATGGACAGCGGCGCCTGATACAACAGCACGCAACTGGACGCTGCGGCGCCGCGGCCAACCCGGCCACGCAGCTGATGCAGCTGCGCCAAGCCGAGACGCTCGGCGTTTTCGATGATCATCAGCGAGGCGTTGGGCACGTCCACGCCGACTTCGATCACCGTGGTGGCGACCAGCAAATCGCTGCGGCGCTGCTTGAAATCGAGCATGGCCTTCTGCTTTTCGGCGGGCTTCATGCGGCCATGCACGAGCGCGACGCGCACGCCGGGCAACTGCGCCGATAAGGCCTCGAAGGTGACTTCGGCAGCCTGCGCTTCGATGCGCGGCGGGCCAGCCGGTGCGGCCTTGCCGGGGTCTTCGCTTTCTTCGATGAGCGTGCACACCCAATATGCCTGCCGTCCTTCGGCGCAGGCGGCGCGGATGCGTTCGACCAGATCGGGGCGCCGTTCTGCGCTCAGGACAATGGTCTGCACCGGCGTACGGCCGGGCGGCAGTTCGTCGATGGCCGACACGTCCAGATCGGCGTAGGTGGACATCGCCAGGGTGCGCGGGATCGGCGTGGCAGTCATCACCAGCTGATGCGGCACGCTGCCGGCGCCCGCCCCCTTGTCGCGCAGTGCCAGACGCTGATGCACACCGAAGCGGTGCTGCTCGTCGATGATGGCCAGCGCCAGGTCGTGGAAGACCACCGCTTCCTGCATCAAGGCATGCGTGCCGACCACCACCTGGGCCTGGCCGGAGGCGACCTCGGCCATCGCCGCAGCGCGCGCCTTGCCGGTGACCTTGCCAGCCAGCCAGACGATGCGCACACCTAGCGGCTCGAGCCAGCCGCGCAGGTTGGTGAGATGTTGCTCGGCCAGCAGTTCGGTGGGCGCGGCCAGTGCGACCTGCTTGCCCTGCTCCACCGCCAGCATCGCTGCCAGGGCCGCAACCACGGTCTTGCCGCTGCCGACATCGCCCTGCACCAGCCGCAGCATCGGCGAGGGCTGCGCCAGGTCGTGCGCGATCTGTTCGAACACGCGTTGCTGCGCACCGGTGAGCTGGAACGGCAATGCGGCGCGCAGCCGCTGCACCAGCGTGCCGTTGCCGGGCAACACAGGCGCATGGAACCGCTGCAGGGCGATGCGTTGGCGACGCAGGCTGAGTTGGTGCGCAAGCAGTTCTTCGAGCGCCAACCGCTGTTGTGCCGGGTGCCCGCCGGCGAGCAGCTGCTGCGGGTCGGTGTTCACCGGTGGGCGGTGCATGGTCAGTAATGCAGTGCGCAGCGAAGGCAGGTGTTCGTCCTGCAGCCAATGCGGCGGCAGCAATTCCAGTGCGGCTTCTGGCGGCAACCGCTCGAGCGCCTGGCCGATGAATTTGCGCAGCGTGGCCGGGCCGACGCCTTCGAGCACCGGATAGACCGGGTCCAGGCTGTCGCCCAGTTGCGCGTCTTCATCCGCCGCCAGCACGCGGTAACTGGGATGGACAATTTCCCAACCGTTCTGGCCGGGCTTGGGCGTGCCGAACACGCGCACGCGCGTGCCGACCGCAAACTGCGCGACCTGCGCGGCGCGAAAATGAAAGAAACGCAGCACCACGCTGCCGTGCGAGGCGTCCGAGATCGCCACGCGCAGCACCGGACGGAAGCGGAAGCCGCGCTCCACCGCCTCCACGCGCCCCTCGATCTGCGCCGGCACGCCGCTTTGCAACTGCGCGATCGTGGTCAGCCGGGTACGGTCTTCGTACCGCAGCGGCAGATGCAGCCACAGGTCCTGCACGCTCAGGATGCCGCGCGCGGCGAACTTGTCGGCCACTTTCGGGCCGACGCCGGGCAGGCTGGACAGCGGAGCCTGGCCGGCGACGGCCAGGCTCGGCGTGGCGACGCGCGCTCGCGGCACGGCGGGTCGGATCAGTCGCGCCGGATCACTCGAGCACCATCACTCGAGCACCATCACCGCATCGACTTCGAAACCGGCGCCCTTGGGCAGGCCGGAGACTTCGATGGTGGAACGCGCCGGGAACGGGGCCTGGAAGTAGTCCTGCATCACCGCATTGACGGCGGCGAACTGGCCCAGGTCGGTGAGATACAGACCCAGACGCACGATCTTGTCGAGCGAGCCACCGGCGGCTTCGGCCACGGCCTTGAGGTTGTCGAACGCGCGGCGCGCCTGCGCACCGATGTCGCCCGGTACGATCTCGCCGGTGGCCGGATCCAGCGGGATCTGCCCGGAGAAATACACGGTGTTGCCGGCGCGCACTGCCTGCGAGTAAGGGCCGATGGCGGCAGGCGCCTGGTCGGTATGGATGATCTGGGACATGGTGACTCCGTCAACACTGAAAACGAACGCACATTGTATCGGCGCATGCCGTTGACGGGCGAATGGGAGGATCTGCGGTGACGGCGCGAGGGCGTTGGCTGGTGGCGTAGCGGCGGGTTGCGTGGTGGGTTGGGTATCTTGCGATGGTGGTAATGGTGATGGTGGCCGTGGCTGTTTGTTTTCGCCTACGCGCGATGGTTTCGGTGCGGCTGTCCGTGTGCGTTGTTGGCGGCTGCGTGACGTGGCGGATGAGGCTGCGCACGTACCCTCATCCGCCCCTTCGGGGCACCTTCTCCCGGCGGGAGAAGGGAACAGTGAGCCCTCACCCGCCACGAGGGCATCTTCTGCCGATTGGAGAAGGGAAGTGGCGAGCCCCTTTGTTGCTGGGAACGGCTAGGCCCTCTTCTGCGGGAGGGGGTTGGGGTGAGGGTCCGGGCGAAGCCACGCCAAGTGAGTGGCGCCATGGCGCGGCAAGCGCTGCGTCGCCGCGATGCTCCAGGGATGCGAGAGATGGCGCGCAGTCGTCACGACGCGCGGATTCGTTCACGACACCGAGGACGCGCAGCCCCACACCGTCCACACCGACTCTGCACAGTCCACACCGACTCTGAAAAACCGACCACGCCTGCGCGACAGCGGAACAGTCGCGCCAAGGGTCGTGTCGTGCCGCCGCTCGGGACCGCAGAGACGCGCAAACCAGCAGGATTAGGTAATCGGCGCCGGATTGAACAAGGCCAGATCGTTATGCAGGCGGTGATGCTCGGTCCAGGTGCGCTGGCCGCTGGCTACGTCCAGATAGCGTTGGAACAACTCCCAGCCCAATTGCTCCAGCGTCTTGGCGCCGGTCGCCACGCCGCCGGCGTCGATGTCCATCAGGTCGGACCAGCGCTGCGCCAGTTCGCTGCGGGTGGCGACCTTGATCACTGGCACCATGGCCAGGCCGTACGGCGTGCCGCGCCCGGTGGTGAAGACATGCAGATTCATGCCGGCCGCCACCTGCAGCGTGCCGCAAACGAAATCGCTGGCTGGGGTTGCGCAGTACTGCAGCCCGCGTCCTTTGACGCGCTCGCCAGGCGGCACCACGCCATTGATCGGCGAGGCGCCGGATTTGGCGATCGAGCCCATTGCCTTTTCGACGATATTGGCCAGCCCGCCCTTCTTGTTGCCGGGCGTGGTGTTGGCGCTGCGGTCGGCCTGGCCGCGCGCCAGGTAGGCGTCGTACCAGGCCATTTCGCGCACCAGCGCCTTGGCCACGTCGGCAGTGGCGGCGCGCGGCACCAACAGGTGGATGCCGTCGCGCACTTCGGTATTTTCCGAGAACATCACCGTGGCACCGGCGCGCACCAACAGGTCGGCAGCCACGCCCATACCTGGGTTGGCGGTGACGCCGGAAAACGCATCGCTGCCGCCGCATTGCATGCCCACCACCAGTTCGCTGGCCGGCACGGTTTCGCGGCGACGCAGGTCCAGATGGCGTAGGCGTTCTTCGGCCATGGCCATGATCGAGCCCACCATGTCGGCAAACCCCAGACTGGCTTCCTGCAGGCGGTAGACGGCGCTGTCGTCGGCGCTGGCATCGTCCGGCAGCAGGCGCTCGGGTGCGAGTTTTTCGCAGCCCAGGCCCACGATCAGCGCCTGCCCGCCGAAGTTGGGGCTGCGCGCGATGTTGCGCAACGTGCGGATGGGGATGATGGCTTCGGGCGCGGTGATCGCCACGCCACAACCGTAGACGTGATTGACCGCCACCACGTCGTCGACATTGGGATACTTGGGCAGCAACTCGGTGCGAATGCGGTCCACCGCGTGACCGAGCACACCCACCACGCATTGCACGCTGGTCATGATGCCCAGGATGTTGCGCGTGCCGACGCTGCCATCGCGGTTGCGATAACCCTGGAAGGTGTAGCCCTCCAAGGGCTCGGGTGCGGGCGCCGCTTGCAGCGACAGATCCAGCGCAGCCAGATCGGGCGCTTCGGGCATGTCCAGCAGGTGCTCGCTCACCCAGGCGCCGCGCGCGATGTCGGCATTGGCGGTGCCGATCACTGCGCCCAGGCGGATCAC
Organism: Xanthomonas sp. WCS2018Noco2-27; assembly: GCF_031843525.1. Taxonomy (NCBI): domain Bacteria; kingdom Pseudomonadati; phylum Pseudomonadota; class Gammaproteobacteria; order Lysobacterales; family Lysobacteraceae; genus Xanthomonas; species Xanthomonas sp. WCS2018Noco2-27. Next base: position 51,818 of record NZ_JAVTIK010000014.1, read on the forward strand.
CGGCGCACCGGCGGGCAGGTCGAACAGCGCCATCTTGTGGCCCTGCGGAATGTGTTCGATGGCGGTGAGCCCGTCCGGAAAAGTGGCACCGGCCGGCGCGCCGTCATCGTTGACGACAATGGCGACGTTGTCGCGCGCATGGGCGCGAATGCTGAGCCAACGAGTAGGTTGCGGGGTTGCGGACATCGTGGGGCTACCTTGCAAGCGTGGGGTGGAGTGCATTACCGGTCGGGGCTGTCGAACTGACGGCGGTACTGCAGGATCAAGCGGTTTTCATCGACATTGCGCTGGTAATTGGAGCGGAAGGTGCCGTTGAACCAGATGACGCTCACATGCTTGAAGCGCTCGCTCTGGAATTGATAGGTGGTCAAGACATCGCGGGCCCACTCGCGGCCTTCGCCGGCATAGGTTGCCGGCTGTGCATGGTCGCCGCTGATGTAGCGCGCCATGACGCTGAGCCCGGGGATGCCGATGCTCTTGCCATCGATGCTGTAACGCAGCTGCCAGCTGCGCTCGCCGCGTTCGAGAAAGTCGTTGATGAAGGTCCAGTTGAAGACATTTCCGTCGGTGCCGCCCGGCCAGGGCATGGCGCTGGGGCCGGACAGGCGTTGATAGCCGGCGCCGAATTCCTGCCCACCCGTGCGCCAGGACAGCATGCTGCTGAACATGCGGTTGTCGATCAACCCGGCACGCGATTGGCCGACATCGTCGGTGCGGAAATAGCGCAGGTCCACACGCAACTGATCCTTGCCGAATTTATGCGTCTGGATCAGGTTGTAGAGCTGCTGCCGGTAGATGTCTTCCATCACCGCGCCCTGATAGCGCAGCTGCGTGCCGGGTGCGACGCTGTAGGTAGCCGAGACCAGATTCAACGCATCCGAATCCGGCGTGCCCAGAAAGCGACGGTTCTTGTTGGTCAAGGTGATCGGCACACGCGAATCGCCGTCGCGGTACCAGGCGCTGGTGAAGCGGGCCAGCAGCAGATCGAGCTTGGGCACGTCCTTGGATTCCAGCGTCACGCCTTGAAACGTCTCCGGCATGATGCGGGTGATGCTGGCGCGCACCAGCGGCTCGTTGGGGATGAAGCTGCCCCACTTCAATTCGGTTTGCGAGGCGCGCAGCTTGAGCGTGGGTGCCACGCGCGCCAGCGCATGTTGCGCAGTGCCGTCGTCGTTATTGGGCAGCAGGCCGGTGCCGCCTTCGGCGCGCACGCCATCGAGCTTCAAATCGCCGATGCCGAGCAGATCCAGCCCTACTCCGATCGGGCCGTGCGTGTAGCCGCTCTTGGCATCCACCACGACGCCCTGCGCCCATTCGGCACGCTTGCCCTGCCCTTCGCCGCTGCGGAAATCGCGGTTGTAATAGAAGTTGAGCGCGGTGACCTCGGCCGTTGCGCCATTCCAGAATCCTGCGTCCGGTTCCTGCGCACGCGCACGTCCGCCCGCACCGACCGCCAGCAGCGCCGCGCTGCCGAGTGCCATTACATGTTTCATCGACCAGCTCTCCACCTGCCAGACCTCTTGGACGCAGCCGCTGCATGCCGTGCATTCGGCTGCAGCCACCGCACGGTTAGCGCACCAGGCACGGCCGCTTGTTGTCGAAGGTCCAGTTGGGAATCAAGGCCTGCATCGCGGCAGCATCATCGCGCGCGCCCAGGCTCAGACGTTGGTAAGTGCGATGCGCCGCTTCCAGCGCATCCATATCGAGTTCGACACCCAAACCGGGCTTTGCCGGCACCTGGATCTGGCCGCCGACGATCTGCAACGGGTGATGGGTCAGGCGTTGGCCGTCCTGCCAGATCCAGTGCGTGTCGATCGCGGTCACCTGCCCCGGCGCTGCGGCGGCCACGTGGGTGAACATCGCCAGCGAAATATCGAAGTGGTTGTTAGAATGCGAGCCCCAGGTCAGGCCCCAGTCGCGGCACAGTTGCGCCACCCGCACCGAGCCTTGCAACGTCCAGAAATGCGGGTCGGCCAGCGGGATATCCACCGACTGCAACTGGATGGCGTGGCCCATCTGCCGCCAGTCGGTGGCGATCATGTTGGTGGCGGTCGGCAAGCCGGTGGCGCGACGGAACTCGGCCATGATCTCGCGGCCGGAATACCCCTCCTGCGCACCGCAAGGGTCTTCGGCATAGGCCATCACGCCGTGCATGTCGCGGCACAGGGCAATGGCCTGATCCAGCGACCACGCGCCATTGGGGTCCAGCGTGATGCGCGCCTGCGGAAAACGTTCGTGCAACGCGACAATGGCCTCGATTTCGTCTTCGCCACGCAATACGCCGCCTTTGAGCTTGAAGTCGCGAAAGCCGTATTTTTCGTAGGCCGCTTCGGCCAGGCGCACGACCGATGCCGGCGTCAAGGCTTCCTGGTCGCGCACCGCCTCCCAGTCATCGCGGGCACCGCCACCGTCGCGATAGTCGAACCCGGTCTTGCGTCGGTCGCCAATGAAAAAGAGGTAGCCCAGCACGTCCACCGCGTCGCGTTGCTGGCCTTCGCCGAGCAGGGCGGCGACCGGTTGATCGAGGAATTGCCCCAGCAGATCCAGCAACGCCGATTCGATGGCGGTTACCGCGTGGATGGTGATGCGCAGATCGAAGGTCTGCAGACCACGTCCGGCGCTGTCGCGGTCTGCAAATGCGGTGCGCACCTGATTGAGGATGCGTTGATACTCGGCGATGGAGCGGTCGCGAATGAGCGGCGCTGCCTCGTGCAGCAAGCCGGCGATGGCTGCGCCGCCAGGCACTTCGCCCACGCCGGTACGGCCGGACGAATCGCGCAGCACCAGCACATTGCGGGTGAAGTACGGCGCGTGCGCGCCACTGAGGTTCAGCAGCATGCTGTCCTGGCCGGCGACCGGCACCACGCGGATGTCGGTGATGCGCGGCGTGGCGCCGATGCTTGCAGGTGCGGTGTGGATATTCATCGAAAGTCTCCGAAGACGGTCACAGCGGTGCGGGCACGGGCATGGACGGGCCGCCGGGCGGGGCCTTGAGTTCCACGCGCTTGATTTCACCCACCACCACCAGATAGGACACCACCGCCAGCAAGGCATTGAGCCCGACGAACACCAGCGCCCATTCGAAGGTGCCGGTGGTGGACACGATGTAGCCGATCACGATCGGCGTGGTGATGCCGGCGATGTTGCCGAAGGTATTGAACAGGCCACCGGACAAGCCGGCGATTTCCTTGGGCGAGGTGTCGGCCACCACCGCCCAGCCGAGTGCGCCGATGCCCTTGCCGAAGAAGGCCAGCGCCATCAGCCCGACCACCATCCATTCGGCCTGCACGTAGTTGCAGCCGATCATCGTCACCGACATCAACATGCCGACCACGATGGGCGTCTTGCGCGAGACGGTGAGCGAATAGCCACGCCGCACCATGCGGTCGGACACATAGCCGCCCAGCACGCCGCCGATAAAGCCGCACACCGCCGGCAACGAGGCCACAAAGCCGGCTTCCAGGATCGACATGCCGCGTTCCTTGACCAGATACACCGGAAACCAGGTCAGAAAGAAGTACGTCAGCGTGGTGATGCAGTACTGGCCGATGTACACGCCCAGCAACATGCGGTTGCACAACAGCTGTTTGGCGTAATGCCATTGCGTGCCCTTGGGCTGGCTACCGGGCTTGTTGCCCTGCTCCATGTCCACCAGCGCGCCGTTGCGCTGGATATAGTCCAGCTCCTGCGCGCTCAAGCGCGGATGTTCGCGCGGGGCATAGATGGTCTTGCGCCATACCAGCGCCAGCAACACACCCACCGCGCCCATCACCAGAAACACGTGTTCCCAGCCCCAGGCGTGCACCAGCCAGCCCATCAGCGGCGCGAAGGCCACGGTGGCGAAGTACTGCGCGGAATTGAAGATCGACGCCGCCAGGCCACGCTCGGCGGTAGGGAACCACGCCGCCACGATGCGGCTATTGCCCGGGAACGACGGCGCTTCGGCAATGCCGACCAGAAAGCGCAGCACGAACAAGGTGGTGACCGCCCAGGTCACAGGCACCCAATCGATAAAGCCCTGCAAGGCGGTGAACAGCGACCAGATCAGCAGCGACAGGCCGTACACGCGCCGCGAGCCGAAGCGATCGAGCAACCAGCCGCCGGGAATCTGCCCGGCCACATACGCCCAACCGAACGCAGAAAAAATGAAACCCATCTGCAGCGCGTCGATGCCCAGCGCATCCTGGACCGCGGAACCGGCGATGGACAAGGTGGCGCGATCTGCATAGTTGATCGTGGTCACCACGAACAACATCAGCAAGATCAGGTAGCGCCTGCGCGGAACCGTCGTTGAACCGACTGTCTTTGAATCGATAGCCATCATCGTTCCTCACCTATGACGATGGAAGCGCAGTGCGCTCCGGTACTCCAAGTGGCGCCTGCAGATGGCGCACCGGACCCTCCTCCGGCACGCCTCAGGCATCGTTGCCTCCGCCGCTATCAGTCGTGTCCCAGCGCGCCATCGACGCGTCGCCACAGCCCGAGCGGGTTGCTGTGCGCCACTGCAGCGGGCAACAGCGCGGCAGGCAGATCCTGGTAGCAGACCGGGCGCAGGAAGCGATCGATCGCCAGCGTGCCCACCGAGGTGCTGCGGCTGTCGGAGGTGGCCGGGAACGGGCCGCCATGCACCATCGCGTGGCAGACCTCCACACCGGTGGGCCAGTCGTTGACCAGGATGCGCCCGGCCTTGCGTTCCAGCACCGGCAGCAACGCGGCGGCCAGGTCGGTATCGCCAGCATCCATGTGCAAGGTGGCGGTGAGCTGGCCTTCCAGGTGCTCGCTCAACGCGCGCAGTTGAGCGATGTCCTTGCAACGCACCAGCAGCGAGGAGGCACCGAAGACTTCGGCCTGCAGCGCCTCATCGGCCAGAAAGGCATCGGCGTCGGTGCCGAACAATGCGGCCGGGCAGCGACCCGCTTCCGGTGCGGCGCCACGTGCCAGCGTGCTGACCTGCGGATGCGCGGCCAGACGCTGCACACCCTGCGCATAGGCCTGGCCAATGCCTGCGGTGAGCATTGCTGCCGGCGACACCGCGTGCAGCGTTTGCGTGGCCGACGCGATAAACGCATCCAGCGCCGGCGAATCGATCGCCAGCAGCAGGCCGGGGTTGGTGCAGAACTGCCCCGCGCCCAAGGTCAGCGAGCCGACGAACGCTTTGCCCAGATCGGATGCACGCGCCTGTAGCGCCTGCGGCAGCAGATATACCGGATTGATCGCACTCATCTCCGCATACACCGGAATCGGCTCGCGGCGTGCGGAAGCGATCTTGACCAAGGCCATGCCGCCAGCACGCGAACCGGTGAAACCCACCGCCTTGATGCGCGCGTCGGCCACCAGCTGCGCGCCGATCTCGATGCCGGCGTCGAACAGCAGCGAGAACACGCCTTCGGGCAGCCCGCACTGCGCCACCGCCGCCTGGATCGCACGGCCCACCAATTCCGACGTGCCCGGATGCGCGCTGTGCGCCTTGACCACCACCGGGCAACCGGCCGCCAATGCCGACGCGGTATCGCCACCGGCCACCGAGAATGCGAGCGGGAAATTACTGGCGCCGAACACCGCCACCGGCCCCAGTGCGATATGCCGCTGGCGCAGATCCGCGCGCGGCAACGGCGTGCGTTGCGGCAGCGCGGGGTCGATGCGGGCCTGCAGCCAGCTGCCTTCGCGCACCACGTTGGCGAACAGACGTAGTTGCCCCACGGTGCGTCCGCGCTCACCTTCCAGACGTGGGCGAGGCAGGCCGCTTTCGCATATGGCGCGTTCAATCAATGCATCGCCCAGCGCCAGAATCTGCTCGGCGATGGTTTCCAGAAAAACCGCGCGCGCTTCCAGCGGCGTTTCGCGATAGGTGTCGAACGCCGCCTGCGCCAGCGCGCAGGCCTGCTGCAGATCCTGTGCGCTCACCGAGCCGAACGCCGGCTGCAATACCGCGCCGCTGGCCGCATCCACCGCATGAAATTCCGCCCCGGCGCCGCGCACGCCGCGCTGCCCGATCAGCGATTCGCCCTTGAGGGTGTGCATCAGCGGCGGCCTCCGATCAGTTGCTTGAGCTGCGCGAATTCGTCTTCGTTGAGATCAGCCAATGGCGTGCGTACCGGACCGGCCGGGCGGCCGACCGCGCGCATGCCGGCCTTGACGATGGACACCGCATAACCGGCGCGACGATTGCGCAGCACCGTGTACGGCAACACGAAGTCGTTGAGCTCGCGGTAGATGGTGGCGTGGTCGCGCGCGCGCACCGCCGCATAGAACGCCAGCGCCCACTCGGGCAGGAAATTGAAGATGGCCGACGAATACGTGGTCACGCCCATTTCCAGATACGGCAGCGCGAAGGTTTCGGCGGTGGGCAGGCCGCCCACGTACAACAGCCGGTCGCCCAGCCGCGCATAGATGCGGGTCATGCGGTCCACATCGCCGATGCCGTCCTTGTAGCCCACCAGGTTGGGGCAGCGCTCGGCCACACGCGCCAGCGTCACATCGTCGAGCTTGGCATTGGCGCGGCCGTAGACGATCACGCCCAGGCTGGTGGCCTTGCAGACGCGCTCGACATGGTCGGCCACGCCGTCGGCATCGCACTCGGTGAGGTACGGCGGAAACAGCAGGATGCCGTCGGCATCGTTACGCTCGGCGGCCTGCGCCATCTCGATCGCAATCGCAGTCCCATAGCCGGCCGGGGCGATCACCGGCATGCGGCCAGCAGTCTCGGTGACGGCCGCGCGCACGGCGCGGTCCACTTCGTCCAGCGTCAGCGAAAACAGCTCGCCGGTGCCGCCCGCCGCAAACAGGCCGGCGGCCGGATGCGAGGACAGCCAGTCCAGATTGCTGCGATAGGCGGGTTCGTCGAAGGCCAGGTCGGCATCGAAATGGGTCACCGGAAACGACAACAGCCCGGCGCCAAGCGCTTGGGCCATTTCGGACGGGGTGTATCTGCTGCTCATCGGACAAACGCTCCTGGGCGGGGGATGCGGTTGATCCTAGAAACGCAGATCGTTGCTGGTCCAAACCAAAGGACGTATTGTTTGATACATAAGTTGAATCAATCGCATCACAGACCGACGTAGTGCGCCGCAAATGGCTGCTTTGCAACGCTTTTTCGACGCGACGTAATTATGGGTTGTTGCGTCCGCCAGCGTCCTTTCTGGCCGAGCGTCGCCTATTCATTCGTGCTGGCCGCGCCGGGATGTTGCGGGTGCAGCATCCGATTCGTGTGTTTTTGCAACGCGAGGCCCGCCCGCCATGTTCGATCTGCAACAACTGCGTTGCTTTGTCGCCGTCGCCGACGAACTGCACTTCCGGCGCGCAGCCGAGCGCCTGAACATGACCCAGCCGCCGCTCAGCCGGCAGATTCAGCTGCTGGAGCACAGCGTCGGCACCGCGCTGCTGGAGCGCAACAGCCGGCATGTGCGGCTGACCCAGGCTGGCCGCAGCCTGCTGGCCGAAGCGCGCGCGATCTTGCGCATGGCCGAGAATGCCGGGCTACGTGCGCGCCGGATCGGCACCGGCGATGCCGGCAGCGTGTCGGTGGGCTTCACCGCCGGTGCCAGTTACCGCTTCCTGCCCGAGGCCATCGCGCGGTGGCGCAGGCAAGCACCGGATGTGGATCTACAGCTCAAGGAGATGGTCAGCCTGGCGCAACTGGATGCGCTGGACGCCGGCCGGCTGGATATCGGCCTGCTGCGCCCACCGATCCAGCGCCAGGGTCTGCACAGCCGCTGCGTGGCACGCGAACCGCTGATCGCCGCGCTACCGGAAGACTCGCCACTGGCGCAACACGACAGCCTGCGCCTGCAGGATTTCGACGGGCAGCCGCTGGTCAATTACGCACCCGATGAAGCGCGCTATTTCTACGATCTGCTGGCGCAGTTGTTCGGTGCGCGCGGCATCGCGCCGCGCTCGGTGCAGTACGTCAGCCAGATCCACTCGGTGTTGGCGCTGGTGCGCGGCGGCATGGGCATGGCACTGGTGCCCGAAGGCGCGAGCGGCCTGCGTTACGCCGGCATCGTGTACCTGCCGCTGCGCGATGAAACCCCTGCCACGCCGGTGGAACTGCATCTGGTGTGGAAGCAGGACAACGACAACCCTGCGCTGCGTCGCTTGATCGCCTGAGCCGGGCAACGCGATTGAGCTGTCACACGCTCACTGCAGCGCAGCCACTGCCCAACGCAACGATCCGGTTTCGAACAGCTAACACCACGTAACGAGCAGTCGTCACGTGGTTGTGGACGGCGCGCTCAGAACCGGAACAGAGGCGTGGTACATGCCGCACCGCTCACCGCCCGCCTGGCGGTGAGCACAGGCCTTTTGTTAGATGCTCTTACTGGCGACCCACGCTCTGCACCACATGCAGGCGCCGCAGCCGGCGCATCACTTCGGCCAGATGGCGGCGGTCGCGCACCTGGATATTGAAGCGCAGCACCGCCGCATTGAAGTCGCGGTCCAGGTAGTCCACACGTTCGATATTGGATTTGCTTTGCGCAATCGCCGCGGCCAACTGCGCCAGCACGCCGGTGCGGTTTTCCACTTCCACCACCAGCGCGGTGTCGTAGTCGCCGGTGACGTTGGAGTCCCAATCGATCGGTACCCAGCGCTCGGGCGATTTGCGCAGCTCGGCCAGGTTGGGGCAATCCAGACGGTGCACCACGATGCCCTTGCCGGCGGTGTGGTAGCCCATGATTTCGTCGCCGGGAATCGGCTGACAACAGTTGGCGAAACTGATCACGCCGCGCTCGCTGCCGTCGATCAGGATCTTTTCGTGCGAGTGCTTGGAGTGCCCGCCGCCGCGCAATTCCGCGTACGCCATCAAGGCCTGTGCGGCCTGGGTGGGCATCCAGTTGCCCAACGCGACATCGGCGAGCAAGGCTTCCAGGCGCGGGTAACGGTGTTCGTTGAGGAAGGCATCCAGCCGGCCCTTGGGCAGGCGTTCCAGCGAAGAGTCCATCGCTTCGAGCGCGCGATCGAGCATGCGATGGCCCAGCTGCACGGCATCTTCGTGTTCGAGCTGCTTGAGCTGGTGGCGGATCGCGGTGCGCGCCTTGCTGCTGACCACAAACTCCAGCCACTGCGGCTTGGGCGTGGCCGAACGCGCGGTGATGATTTCCACTGCCTGCCCGCTGACCAGCTTGGTGCGCAAGGGCACCAGCTTCTTGTCCACGCGCGAGGCCACCGCGCGGTTGCCCACGTCGGTATGCACTGCGTAGGCGAAGTCCAGCGCGGTGGAATTGCGCGGCAGCGCAAGGATCTTGCCCTTGGGCGTGAACAGATAGACCTCGTCCGGGAACAGGTCCACCTTGACGTTGTCCAGGAACTCCAGCGACGAGCCGGCAGCGCGCTGCGAGTCGATCAGCTCCACGATCCAGTCGTGCGCGCGGCTCTGCGCACTATTGGGCGAGGCCGAGCCCACCTTGTAGGTCCAGTGCGCAGCCACGCCGCGCTCGGCGATCAGGTCCATTTCTTCGGTCCGGATCTGTACCTCGATCGGCGAGCCGTAGGGACCGAACAGCACCGTGTGCAGCGACTGATAGCCGTTGGCCTTGGGGATCGCGATGAAATCGCGGAAGCGCCCGTCCAGCGGCTTGAAGGTGGCATGCACCGCGCCGAGCGCGTGATAGCAATCGGCCACGGTGCGTACCACCAGCCGGAAGCCGAACACGTCCATCACCTGGTCGAAGGATTTGTTCTCTTCGTGCATCTTGGAATAGATGCTCCAGGGCGTCTTGATGCGGCTGACCAGCCGGTGTTCCAGCCCTTCCTTGGCCAACCGCTGCGACAGCTGCACTTCCACTTGCGCCATCGATTCGCGCCGCACCACCGGCTGGCTGCGGATATGTTTTTCGATGATGGCGTGACGCCACGGATACAGCGCGCGGAAGCCCAGATTCTGCAACTCGGACTTGATCAGGCTCATGCCCAGGCGCTGGGCGATGGGTGCGTAGATTTCCAGGGTTTCGCGCGCGATGCGGCCACGTGCCTCGGTGCTCTGCGCGCCGAGCGTGCGCATGTTGTGCAGCCGGTCGGCCAGCTTGATCATGATCACACGCAGATCGCGCGACATCGCCAGCAACATCTTGCGGAAGCTTTCCGCCGCCGCTTCCTGGCGGTCGCGGAACTTGAGCTTGTCCAGCTTGGTGACGCCATCGACCAGCTCGGCCACCGCTTCGCCGAATTCGGACGCCAGTTCTTCGCGCGTCAGCGGCGTGTCTTCGATGGTGTCGTGGAGGATCGCGGCGATCAGCGATTCCATGTCCAGGCCCAGCTCGGCAAGCACGCCGGCCACGGCCACCGGATGGGTGATGTAGGGCTCGCCGGACTTGCGGGTCTGGCCGGCATGCGCCACGGCGCCGACTTCCCAGGCACGGCGCAGGATCGGCAGCTGCTCCTTGGGAAGGTAGCTGGCAGCGCGTTCGAGGTGCAGGACGTAGTCGGGGATAGCCGGGTCGGAAGACGGGGACGTCGCCACGGTCGCCTGGGCAGTGGGGCCTGGGTTCATGCGCGAAGACTATGCCAGTGGCCGGTTTGCGGCAACGCGGCATGCGTGCCGCACGCGCTGGCGGCCGGCGATCGGTCGCTGTGCGGCCGCTTCACGCCAGCCACAGCCGCCACAGACGCGCTTCCTGCAACTTTACCCAGCGAAGCGACATTTGCCCGACTGCTACACTCGGGCCCGCGTTAATCCAGGGACCTCACTCATGCACGCTCCGCCCGACCTGCTGATCTTCGACTGCGACGGCGTGCTGGTCGACAGCGAGCCGTTGGCGTGCGCGGTACTGGCCCAGGCACTGCAACAACACGGCGTGGACATCGACATCGACGGGGTCCAGCAGCACTTCCTCGGGCGCAGCCTGGGCAGCGTGCGCGCTCATGTGCAGACGCTGGGGCGCACGCTGCCGGACACCTTCGAGCGCGACCTCAATGCCGCGTTGCTGGCCCGCTTTGGCACCGAATTGCAGCCGATCCCTGGCGTGGCCGCGCTGCTGGACGCAGTGCAGACACCGCGGTGCGTGGCCTCGTCCAGCCATCTTGAGCGGGTGCGCCTGTGCCTGCAGGTCACCGGCCTGGCGGGGCATGTCGGTGCGCACATCTACACCGCCGAGCTGGTCGCCCGCGGCAAGCCTGCGCCCGACCTATTCCTGTTCGCCGCCGACCGCATGCAGGTGGCGCCCGCGGGCTGCCTGGTGATCGAAGACAGCCCCAGCGGCGTGCAAGCCGCCTGCGCGGCCGGGATGCAGGTGTGGGGATTCACCGGCGGCGGCCATCACCGCGCAAGCGCTGCGGCGGCCGCGCTGCTCGCTGCCGCAGGCGCATCGCAGGTGTTTGCAGACATGCCGGCCATCGCCACCGCACTGGGCGCCATCGGCACCAAGCGCCTGGGCACTACGTTAGGCTGAGACTTCCACGCAGACAGATGTGACGATGGCCAACCCCGATAACGACACCAGCCGACTCGATGCCGCAGCCAGAGCGGGCTGGCTGTACTACATCGCCGGCAACACCCAGGACGAGATCGCGCGCAAGCTCAAAGTCTCGCGCGCCACCGCGCAGCGCCTGGTGTCGTTGTGCCTGAGCCAGCGGTTGATCACCTTTCGGCTGGAACATCCGATCGCCGCCTGCATGGATCTGGCCGCGCAGTTGCAGGACCGCTTCGGCATGCGCTATTGCGAGGTCGCGCCCACCGATCCGGCCGACCCGCACCTGGTCACCGGTGTCGCCGAACGCGCGGCAGCGCTGCTGGAATCCACCTTGCGCAGCGATAGTCCGAGCATCATCGGCATCGGCACCGGCCGTGCCATGCGCGCGGCAGTGGAGCGCATTCCTGCGATGCAAACGCGCAATCATCAGCTGGTTTCGCTGGTCGGCAACATTTCCCCGGATGGCTCGGCCAGCCCGTTCGACGCAGTGGCCCGCCTGGCCGATCTGACCGGCGCGCAGCACTACCCGATGCCGCTACCGGTGTTTCTGTCCTCGCAGGAAGAACGCGAAATGCTGCTGGGGATCGAAGCGGTGCGCCGGGTCCGCGCGATCGCTGCAAAGGCCGATCTGCGCCTGGTCGGTGTTGGGCAGCTCGATCAGACCGCGCCGCTGCATGTGGACGGCTTCATCAGCCGCAACGAACTGCTGGACCTGATCCGGCTGGGCGCGGTGGGCGAAGTGATCGGCTGGGCGCTCACCGCAGCCGGCGACATCATCGATGCAGGCACCAACCTGCGTTTGACCAGCGTGCCGCATCCGGTGCCGGCCACCAGCCTGTCGATCGGCGTGGCCGTGGGCAACGCCAAGGTGGGCCCGATCAAGGCCGCGCTGAAGGGCCGCATCCTCAACGGTCTGATCACCGACGAGCACACCGCCAAGGCCTTGCTCGCCAGCTGAGCTGAGCGCATCGCAGCGGGCGTAATGGCAGTTCATTGCTGAAATTTCCCGGCATGCGCGGGCGCCTTGGCGTGCGCCGCGATGCTGCGCTGCAAGATCGAAAGTGCTTTACAGCGTGGTGACGTCGTGGGCATATGCGCATCACACGGGCATTTGCTCAACCAACCTCAAGCTGAGGCACCGGTATGAACACTTCGATCAAGACCCTGATCTGCGCGGCACTGAGCGCATCACTGGCGGCATGCGGCGGAGGCGCGAACAACAGCGGCGCTGCGTCCAAGCAGGACACCCTGGTCATCGCCACCGTCAACAACGGCGACATGATCCGCATGCAGAAGCTGACCTCGGATTTCACCGCCACCCATCCGCAGATCAAGCTCGAGTGGGTCACCCTGGAAGAGAACGTGCTGCGCCAGCGCGTCACCACCGACATCGCGACCAAGGGCGGCCAGTTCGATGTGCTGACCATCGGCACCTACGAGGTGCCAATCTGGGCCGAGCGCGGCTGGCTCAAGCCGCTGACGTTCGATGCGGACTATCAGGTGGACGATCTGATCCCGCAGATCCGCGATGCGGTCAGTCACAAGGGCCAGCTGTATGCAGCGCCGTTCTACGCCGAAGGCTCGATGCTGATGTACCGCACCGACCTGCTGCAAAAGGCCGGCCTGAGCATGCCGGCGCAGCCCTCGTGGAGCTTCGTGGCCGACGCCGCCCGCAAGATGACCGACAAGCAGGCCGGCATCTACGGCATCTGCCTGCGCGGCAAGGCCGGCTGGGGTGAGAACATGGCCTTGATCAGTTCGATGGGCAATGCCTTCGGTGCGCGCTGGTTCGACGAACAATGGAAACCGCAGTTCGACCAGCCGGAATGGAAGGCCGCGCTGCAGACCTATGTGGATGTCATGAAAGACGCCGGCCCGCCGGGTGCTGCGTCCAATGGCTTCAACGAGAACCTTGCGCTGTTCACCGCAGGCAAGTGCGCGATGTGGGTCGATGCCACGGTGGCCGCATCGTTCATCAGCAACCCGAGCGAATCCAAGGTGTCGGACAAGGTCGGTTTTGCCGCGGCGCCGGATGCCGGCAAGGGCAAGACCACCGGCTGGCTATGGGCCTGGAATCTGGCCATCCCGGCAAGTTCGAAAAAGGCCGACAAGGCGCAGGCATTCATCGCCTGGGCCACCAGCAAGCACTACACCGAACTGGTGGCCGGCAAGGAAGGCTGGGGCAATGTGCCGCCGGGCACGCGCCAGTCGCTGTACGCCACGGCCGAGTATCTCAAGGCCGCCCCCTTCGCCAAGCAGACGCTGGCCGCCATCCAGGGCGCCGACACCCATCACCCCACGGTCAAGCCGGTGCCTTATGTCGGCGTGCAGTACGCGGCCATCCCCGAGTTCCAGTCGATCGGCACGACGGTGGGCCAGCAGTTTTCCGCGGCGCTCACCGGCTCGATCAGCGTGGATGAGGCATTGAAGAATGCGCAGGCCGCCACCGAGCGCGAGATGCAGCGGGCCGGCTACCCCAAGCGCTAAGCGCAGCGCTCGCTACGTTTTATCAGCTGCTCCAAGTACAGGTCCGCTGGGCCGGGCACCCTGCCCGGCCCGTCCCTGGCCACAGCCATGCTCCGGCGTTACGGCGCCGCACCTTCCCACGAGGCAATCGATGAAGATCAGGCACACCACACCTGCGCTGACGATGTTGCTCGCTAGCCTGGCCTGCACACAGGCCAGCGCCCAGGCATTCGATCCGGACAAACACATCGGCGGCGACTGGGGCGGCCTGCGCAGCAAGCTGGCCGATGACGGGATCCAGTTCAAACTGGCGCACTTCAGCCAGACCGCCCACAACACCTCCGGCGGACTCCGCGAGCGCACCGCCTATGCCGACCAATTCTTCCTGGGCGGGTACTTTGATCTGCAACGGCTGTGGGGCTGGTCCGGCGCCGATTTCAAACTGGAGATCACCAATCGCAACGGCGAGTTGATCAACAACACCGCCGGCATCCCCACGCTGTTGCAGTCGCAGCAGATTTTTGGACGCGGCGATGTGACGCGCCTGACCCAGTTCTCGCTGACCCAGCGCCTGCTCGACGACAAACTGACGCTGAAAGCCGGCCGCCTGTATCCCAGCGCCGATTTCTTCGCGCTCAACTGCAACTACCAGCACCTGACCTTCTGCAGCGGCGGCTCGTCCAACTACATCAGCAACAACTGGTATGGCGACCCGCTCAGCGCCTGGGGCGGCGTGGTCACTTTCAGCCCGGACAAACGCTGGTTTTTCCGCGTGGGCGGCTACGACGCCAACCCGCAAAACCGATCCACCGACCAAGGCTTGAAGCTTGGCACCTCCGGCGACGACCACGGCACCATGTTGGTGGCCGAAGTGGAGTACAAGCCCGACTACGGCAATGGGATCGATGGCGACTACCGCATCGGTGCGACCCGCAACAGCAACGATCAACTGCGCGTCTACACCCGCTCGGGCGTGCCGACCAGCCTCGGCACCGATCCGGCCGCGCTGCAGGACACCGATCGCGCGTTCTACGCCAATTTCGAACAACAGGTCACCAGCAATGGCGCCGGGGGCGGCTTGCGGTTGTTCGCAAGCGTCATCGACGCCGACGACGAGGTCAGCACCGTGGGTCAGGTGCTGGCGATCGGCGGGTTCTGGAAAGGACTTTCCGCTGCGCGACCGAACGACCGCATCGGCGTGGCCGTCGGCCGCAATGCGCTCAGCGATCGTTTGCGTACGGCGCAAACCCGCTACAACCAGCGCTTGCCCGCGGGCGCGGCGGCCATTGGCGTGCAGCGCTACGAATACCCCATCGAGCTCAATTACAACATCGCCGTCAGCCGCGGGATCGAAGTCATGCCCAGCGTGCAGTACATCCGTCATCCGGGCGGACTGGATGGCAACAACGCCACCATTGTCGGCCTGCAGGTCAGCCTGAATTTCTGACGCCCACCCGGCCCTGCGTTCGACGCCTATCCCGGCGTCGACGCATCCGGCCGCTGCCATGCATTGCAGGCGCGCTGCCTGCCTCCACCCTGGACCTTGCCGATGGCCACCCATCAAACGCAAAAACTCGCACGGTTCCTGATCGCCCCGTCGATCGTGCTGCTGCTGGCCTGGATGATCGTGCCGCTGGCGATGACGGTGTGGTTTTCCACGTTGAACTACAACCTGCTCAACCCGGAACAGACCTTTGTCGGGCTGGGCAATTACCGCTACTTCCTGAGCAACCCGGCGTTTCTCTCTTCGCTGGGCAATACCTTGTTGCTGGTCGGCTCGGTACTGGCGATTACGGCCGTCTTCGGCGTGCTGATCGCGCTGCTGCTGGACCAGGTGTTCGTGGGGCGCCGCATCGTGCGCTTGATGCTGATCGCACCGTTCTTCGTGATGCCGACGGTGAGCGCGCTGATCTGGAAGAACCTGCTGATGCATCCGGTGTCCGGGCTGTTGGCATGGCTATGGCAAAGCGTTGGCCTGACCCCGATCGACTGGTTCACCCAGTACCCGATGTTCTCCATCATCGTCATCGTGGCGTGGCAATGGTTGCCGTTTGCGGTACTGATCCTGCTGACAGCACTGCAGTCGCTGGATGAAGAACAACAGGAAGCCGCGCTGATGGATGGCGCCGGTGCGTTCGACCGCTTCTTCCATCTGACCCTGCCGCATCTGGCGCGCCCGCTGACCATCGTGGTGCTGATCGAAACCATCTTCCTGCTCACCGTGTTCGTGGAAATCTACGTCACCACCGGCGGCGGGCCCGGCCTGCAAACCACCAATCTGGCGTACCTGATCTATTCGCAGGCACTGCTGCAGTACGACGTGGGCGCCGCATCGGCAGGCGGATTGATCGCCGTGGTGCTGGCCAATATCGCGGCCATCTTCCTGGTGCGCATCGTCGGCAAGAACCTGGAGACCTGAGATGGCACGTCGTACGTCCACGTTGCAAATCCTCGTCACCACGGTTGCCGCATGGGTGGTCGGCGGCGTGATCTTCTTCCCGATCCTGTGGATGCTGCTGACCAGCTTCAAGACCGAGGTCGATGCGTTTTCCAGCCCGCCCAGCTTCGTGTTCTTCCATTGGACACTGGAAAACTACGTCGCCGTGCAGGGACGCAGCGACTACTTCGCGCATGCCTGGAATTCGGTGGCGGTATCGCTGGGATCCACCCTGATCGCGCTGGTCATCGCCATCCCTGCCGCGTGGTCGATGGCGTTCTCGCCCACCAAGCGCACACGCGGGATTCTGCTGTGGATGCTATCCACCAAGATGCTGCCGCCGGTGGGCGTGCTGGTGCCGATCTACCTGCTGTACCGCGACTCCGGGCTGCTGGATACGCAACTGGGCCTGATCATCGTGCTGTGCCTGAGCAACCTGCCGATCATGGTCTGGATGCTGTTCAACTACTTCAAGGACATCCCCAAGGACATCCTGGAAGCGGCGCGCATGGACGGCGCCACCATCGGCAAGGAAATCCTCTACATCCTGGCGCCGATGGCCATCCCCGGCATCGCATCTTCACTGCTGCTCAACGTGATCCTGGCCTGGAACGAGGCGTTCTGGTCGTTGAATCTGTCCTCCTCGCAGGCCTCGCCATTGACCGCGTTCATTGCCTCGTATTCGAGCCCGGAAGGCCTGTTCTGGGCCAAGTTGTCGGCCGCCTCGACGATGGCCATCGCGCCGATCCTGGTGCTGGGCTGGTTCTGCCAGAAGCAGCTCGTGCGCGGGCTCACCTTCGGCGCGGTGAAGTAGCTCACTCAACTTTGATAGGTGGTTCATGGGACGCATCACACTGCAAGGTGTCAGCAAATCCTTCGACGACACACAGGTCATCCACGGCGCGGATCTGGAGATCGACGACGGCAAATTCGTGGTCTTCGTCGGCCCCTCCGGCTGCGGCAAGACCACGCTATTGCGCCTGATCGCCGGGCTGGAAGATGTGAGCGGTGGGCGCATCCTCATCGACGGCCAGGACGTGACTGGTCTGGCGCCGGCCAAACGTGGCTTGTCGATGGTGTTTCAGTCGTATGCGCTGTATCCGCACATGAGCGTGCGCAAGAACATCGCCTTCGGCCTGAAAATGGCGCGCGTTCCCAGTGCCGAGATCGAGCGCCGCGTGGCGCAGGCCGCCACCGTGCTCAACCTCACCGATTATCTCGACCGCAAGCCTGGGCAGTTGTCCGGCGGTCAGCGCCAGCGCGTGGCGATCGGCCGCGCCATCGTGCGCGAGCCCAAGGGCTTTCTGTTCGACGAGCCGCTCTCCAATCTGGACGCGGCCTTGCGCGTGCAGATGCGCCTGGAAGTCACCCGCCTGCAGAAGCAGCTCAAGACCACCGCGGTGTATGTGACCCACGACCAGGTCGAGGCGATGACCATGGCCGACGAGATCGTGGTGCTGCAGGCCGGACGCATCGAACAGGTCGGCACGCCGCTGGAGTTGTACGAGCGCCCTGCCAATGTATTCGTGGCCGGCTTCATCGGCTCGCCGCGCATGAATCTGCTGCAGGGCGAGGTAGCCGCGCGCCATGGTGCGGTCACGCTCGGGGTGCGCCCGGAGCACATCGCCGTGCAGCGCGGCAGCCCCGCAACCGGCACCGGCGATGCCTGGCAAGGCAGCGTGATCCAGGCCGAGCATCTGGGCAGCGACACCTTCGTGTACGTGGAGATCCCCGGCGTGGGCACGGTCGATGCGCGTTGCACCGGCGATCTGCGCGTGCACGTCGGCGAGACGGTGACCCTGGTCCCCGACCCGCAGCACCTGCACCGCTTCGACGCGCAGCAACAGGCCATGCGCTGAGCGCGCTCCATCCAAACCTCCCTCCCCCCTCGTTCCTCCCCCGTTTTCGTTCCTCCCCCACGATCAAGACCAGCAGGAGACATGCCGATGTATCTGGACAAGTTCAAACTCGATGGCCGCGTGGCGGTCGTCACCGGCGGCGGCCGCGCGATCGGCCTGGCGATTTGCGAGGCGCTGGCCGAAGCCGGCGCCAAGGTGGTCATTGCCGATCACGATGGCGCAGTGGCCGAGCAAGGCCTGGCGACCCTGCGCAGCAAGGGCCTGGATGCAGAGTTCGTGCAGATGGACGTCACCGATTCGGCACGCGTCACCAGCGTTGCCGATACATTGAACGCGCAGTTCGGCAAGGTGGACATCCTGGTCAACAACGCCGGCATCGCCCGTAGCCAGACCCCGGCCGAAACGGTCACCGACGAGCACTGGCTCAACGTCATCGACGTCAACCTCAATGGCACGTTCTGGTGCTGCCGTGCGTTCGGTAAGCACATGCTGCAAAGTGGCGATGGCGTGATCGTCAACGTCGGCTCGATGTCCGGCTTCATCGTCAACAAACCTCAGGCGCAGGCCTACTACAACGCCTCCAAGGCGGCGGTGCATCACCTGACCAAATCGCTGGCCGCCGAGTGGGGCGCACGCGGCGTGCGCGTCAATGCCGTCGCGCCGACCTATATCGCCACGCCACTCAATGCCTTCGTCAAGGAAGACCCGGCGATGTACGACGCCTGGATCGGCGGTACGCCGATGGGACGGCTGGGCGAAGTGGAAGAAATCGCCTCGGTGGCGCTGTTTCTGGCCTCTCCTGCCGCCAGCCTGATGACCGGCAGTATCGTGCTGGCCGACGGCGGCTATACCTGCTGGTAAGCCATGCAACCGACCAACGAGGCGATCTATATCGGCGTGGACGTGGGCACCGGCAGCGCCCGCGCCGGGCTGTTCGACGCGCGCGGCCAGTTGCTCGGCACCGCGCGCCATGCCATCCAGACCTGGTACCTGCCCGGCGAGATGGTCGAGCAATCTTCCGCAGACATCTGGCAGGCCTGCGTGCAGGCGATCCGCGCCGCGCTGGCACACACCGGCGTTGACGTCGCGCGGGTAGCGGGCATCGGCTTCGATGCCACCTGCTCGCTGGTGGCGGTGGCCGCCGACGGCGGGCCGGTGTGCATCAGCCCCAGCGGCCAGGCCGACCGCGATGTGATCGTGTGGATGGACCACCGCGCCATCGCCCAGGCCGCGCACATCAACGCCACCGACGAGCCGGTGCTGCGCTATGTCGGCGGGCAGATCTCGCCGGAAATGCAGACCCCCAAGCTGCTATGGCTCAAGCAGCACCTGCCCGACAGCTACGCACGCGCGGCGCATTTCTTCGACCTGGCCGACTGGCTGAGCTGGCGTGCCACCGGTAGCACCGCACGCTCGCTCTGCACGGTGACCTGCAAGTGGACCTACGTGCAGCACGAAGGCGGCTGGAGCCGACGTTATTTCGAACGTATCGGCCTGGCCGACCTGCTGGACAATGCGGCCGCGCGGATCGGCAGCGAGGTGGTGCCGCCCGGCACCGCGCTGGGCCAGGGGCTTTCGGCGCAGGCTGCCGACGAATTGGGCCTGCGTGCCGGCATCGCGGTAGGCGCGGCGTTGATCGACGCGCATGCCGGTGCCATCGGCACGCTCGCCAGCCCGTCCGCAGCTGGCCAGCCGATGCCGCTCACCGCGCGGTTGGCCTATATCTTCGGCACCTCGGCCTGCGTGCTGGCCAGCACCCAGACGCCCTGCTTCACGCCCGGGGTCTGGGGGCCTTACGGCTCCGCACTGGTCCCGGGGCTATGGCTCAACGAAGGTGGCCAATCCGCCGCCGGCGTGGCAATCGACACCCTGGTGCGCTCGCATCCGGGCTATGCCGACGCCAACGCACAGGCAACTGCGGCAGGCCAGGATGTGCTGCAGTGGCTGGAAGAACGCGTGCTGGCGCGCGTCGGCAGCGCGTCCCAGGCCGCTGTGCTGGCGCGCGGTCTGCATGTGCTGCCGGACTATCTGGGCAACCGCTCGCCCGATGCCGACCCCAACGCCCGCGCCATGATCGCCGGGCTGACCATCGACCACGATCTGCAAGGTCTGGAAGCGCTGTACGTGGCCGGCGTCTGCGGCCTGGGCTACGGGCTGGCCGACATCATCGATGCGCTGCGCGCGCAGGGGGTGAGGTTCGACAGCGTGATCATGAGTGGCGGCGCCAGCCACAGCCGCCTGGTCCGCCAGTTGATGGCCGATGCCTGCGGCGTGCCGGTGCAGGTCGCGGCCACCGCCGAACCGGTGCTGCTGGGCAGCGCAATGCTGGCCGCGGTGGCCAGTGGCGGCTTTGCCGATCTGCCGGCAGCGATGTCGGCGATGAGCGGCCTGGGCGCGAGCACCACCGCGACGCCGGTGCCCATCGCGCACCTGCATGTCGCAAAACGACGTGGCTACCAGGCCATGCAGGCACTGGATCGGAGCCTGCGTGATGAGATGGCACAGCTGCCGGCGGACGACGACTGATGCCCGCGACGCGCGATAGCGCAGGTGTTGGCAGACAACTCCTGAAGCGTGCATCGCGTGATCGGCGAAGCGTGCAGCGGTAGGCGAAGGCATGGCGACCAGCGCGCCGATTGAGCGCACTGGACCGGTAGCTGCGCTGCTGGGATGGCGCCGCTGCCGGGCGACGACGCCTGAAGCACGCGTCACGCAATCAGTAAGCATATGCAGCGCACCGACGTCGATGAAAACTGCCGACGCACTGTCGCGAGCAGCCGTCGGGCAGCGCCTGCGACGCGCGGGAACCGGAGGGCATGCGCGCCACACGGCGATGCAACGCATGACGGCCAGACACGCGTCATCGAAGCGTCGTGATTCTGCTGATCGCGCCACAGGCCTCAAAACGCAAACAGCCCGCACAAGGCGGGCTGTTTGGACATCGTCATCGTTGGCCACCGCAGTGGCGGGTGACGATCAGTCGTCGTTCTTCGACATGTCTTCGTCGGCGACCACTTCGGCGGCGGCCCATTCCAGCGCTTCGCGCTCGGCACGCTCGCGTTCGGCCTTCTCGACTTCATCGATCAGGGCGTTGTCGATCCGGCGGGCAGCGATCTCGCGCAGCGCCATCACGGTGGGCTTGTCGCTGGCGTCTGCGTTTTCGATCAACGGCTGTACGCCGTTGGCGAGCTGACGGGCGCGCTTGGAGGCCATCATGACCAGCTCGAAACGGTTGTTCACGACTTCCAGGCAATCTTCTACGGTAATGCGGGCCATGCGGGCTCCCGGCGACCAGCAACGGCCGCGCATCGAATGAGGGAAAGGGGGCGGAGTGTACGCCGGCGTCGCTGGGCGGGCAACCGGCGGCCATTCAGTTTGCTTTGAAATCAGCCACTTGGACCACATCGACCAACCCACACCGGCGCCCCGGTGCGCAGAACGCCCCTGCAGGTCCGGCCGGTCAGCCGCCATCCCAGGTCATTCACACCTGCACACATGCCAGTCGTCGACCTGCCGCGTTTGGCGTCGGAGCAACCGCTGCGGGCAGCGTGCATCACGCGCGTGCAAGCGGCCACCCGGCGGGCTCAGTCCAGCAATGCCTGGATCAAGCCGGCATGCCGCTGCTGCTGCGCCTGCCGACGCAGCCGGCTGGCGGTGAAGATGGCGCACATCTCCGAGACCGCGGTGTCGAAGGTCTCGTTGATGATCACGTAATCGAACTCTTCGAAATGCAGCATTTCCTCGCGTGCGGCGGCCAGCCGCTGCGCCATCACATCTTCGCTGTCCTGCCCGCGCTTGCGCATGCGCTCGTCCAGCGCCTGGCGCGACGGCGGCAGGATGAACACGCTCACCGCATCGGGCACTTTCTGGCGGACCTGGCGTGCGCCCTGCCAATCGATCTCCAGCAGCACATCGTGGCCGGCGGCCAACTGCGGCTCCACCGACTGCCGCGCAGTGCCCTTCCAGTCGCCATGCACCCGCGCATATTCGAAAAAGTCGCCCGCTTCGATCATGCCCTGGAACTCGTCTGCCGACACAAAATGGTAGTGCTCGGCATGCCGCTCGCCCGGCCGCGGCGCGCGCGAGGTGAACGAGATCGACAAGGCGATCTTCGGGTCTCGCGCCAAGGTGGCGTTGACGATGCTGCTCTTGCCGGCGCCCGAGGGGGCCGCAACGATATAGAGGGTGCCGCGCATAGGTCAGGGATTCGTGATTGGAGAGTCGGGATTCGCGAACGGGATGCGGACCGGTACCACCGGGGTCGACATGCTACCGGGATTGGACCCAGCCCGCAGATGAGAGGGGCGTGCAGTTGCCCCATCCCGAATCCCGAATCCCCAAATCCCGGCTATTCGATGTTCTGCACCTGCTCGCGGATCTGGTCGATCAGCACCTTCAGATCCACCGCGGCGTTGGAGGTGCGGCTGTCCACCGACTTGGAGCCCAGCGTATTGGCTTCGCGATTGAACTCCTGCAGCAGAAAGTCCAGCCGGCGGCCGACCGGTTCGCGCTGCTTGAGCACGCGGCGGATTTCGGAAATGTGGCTGGACAGACGGTCCAGTTCCTCGTCCACATCGAGCTTCTGCAGCCACAGCACCAGTTCCTGCTCGGCGCGGCCCGGGTCCACCGGATGCGGCAGATCGGCCAGGCGTGCAGCCAGCTTGGCGCGCTGCCCCTCGCGAATCGCCGGGATCAAAACGCGCACCTCGGCGGCGATGCGTTCGATCGCATCCACACGCTCGCTGATCGCCTCGGCCAGCTTGCCGCCTTCGCGCTCGCGCGCAACCACAAAACTGTCGACCACTTCGTCGAGCAAGGCCAGCGCCTGGGCCTGCAGCGCGGGCGCATCCACGTCCTGCACCTGCAACACGCCGGGCAGCTGCAGCAGATCGGTAAAGCCCACCTGCAACTTGGGAAACAGCCCGTCCAGCCGCGTGGCCAGCGCACCTAGCTCCTGCAGCAGCGATTCGTTGACCGCCAGCGTCTGTGCGTTGTCCGGCGCGCGCAAGCGCAGCGTCAGGTCCAGCTTGCCGCGGCTGTTCTTGGCTGCCACGCGTTCGCGCAGCAGCGGCTCCAGCGCACGCAATTCTTCGGGCAGGCGCACGCCCACTTCCAGAAAGCGGTGGTTGACCGAGCGCAGCTCGCAACCAAGCGTGCCCCAGGGCGTGATGCGTTCGCCGCCAGCAAACGCGGTCATGCTTCGGATCATCGTGAATCCCGTGCCGTCAAAGCGCGAATGGTACCCTAGCCGCCCACACCGGCCGGCTGCTGCCCGCCGTGCATTGGCGCCAAGACCCACCTCCCGACTTCCGGACTCATCGCATGACCTTTTCCCGTCCCAGCGGCCGCATGGCCGATCAGCTGCGCCCGGTGCGCATCGAACGCTCCTTCACCCGCCATGCCGAAGGCTCGGTGCTGGTGAGCTTCGGCGACACCCGCGTGCTGTGCACCGCCAGCGTGGAAAACCGCGTGCCGAACTTCCTGCGCGGCAAGGGCGAAGGCTGGGTCACCGCCGAATACGGCATGTTGCCGCGCTCCACCCACACCCGCTCCGACCGCGAAGCCGCACGCGGCAAGCAGGGCGGGCGCACGCTGGAAATCCAGCGACTGATCGGCCGCGCCTTGCGCGCCTGCGTGGATCGCAACGCACTGGGCGAGCGCACCATCACCCTGGACTGCGACGTGCTGCAGGCCGACGGCGGCACCCGTACCGCGGCGATCACCGGCGCCTACGTGGCGCTGGCCGATGCGGTGAACCTGCTGCTCAAGCGCGGCGACATCAAGAAGCATCCGTTGATCGGCGCCGTCGCTGCGGTGTCGGTGGGCATCTATCGCGGCGAGCCGGTGCTGGATCTGGATTACCCGGAAGACAGCGACTGCGACACCGACATGAATGTGGTGATGAACGATGGCGGCGGCTTCATCGAGCTGCAGGGCACCGCCGAAGGTCACGCGTTCCGCCGCGAAGAACTCAACGCGCTGCTCGCTCTGGCCGAAAAGGGCATGGGCGAACTGTTCGCACTGCAACGCGCTGCGCTGGCCGGATGAGCCGGCGCATTGCCCTGACCACGCTGCTGGTCGCCGATTACGATGCGGCCATTGCCTGGTACACCGGAGCGCTGGGCTTCCAGGTGCTGGAAGATCGCGCGTTGGGCGACGGCAAACGCTGGGTGGTGATCGGCCCGGGCAGCACGCAGGACGCCGGCTTGCTGCTTGCGCAGCCGGCCGACGCCGCGCAGCAGGCGCGCATCGGCGACCAGACCGGTGGGCGGGTGGATCATTTTCTCTACACCGACGACTTCTGGCGCGACCACGCGGCGATGCAGGCGTTTGGCGTGGAATTTCTGGAAGCCCCGCGCGAAGAACCGTATGGCACGGTCGTGGTGTTCCGCGATCTGTACGGCACCAAGTGGGATTTGCTGGAGCCCAAGCAATGAAACAACTGGTCCTGGCCAGCGGCAACGCCGGCAAGCTGGAAGAACTGCGCGCGATGCTGGCCGCACTGCCGCTGCGCATCGTCGCGCAAGGCGAACTCGGAGTGGAGGACGTGCCGGAAACCGGCCTGACCTTCGTCGAGAACGCGCTGATCAAGGCACGTCATGCCAGCGCCGTCACCGGCCTGCCCGCTCTGGCCGATGACTCCGGCCTGATCGTCGATGCGCTTGGCGGTGCGCCCGGTTTGTACAGCGCGCGCTATGCCGGCAGCCCGACCAATGCGCAGGCCAACAACGCCAAGTTGCTCGATGCCATGCGCGATATACCCGCCGAACGCCGCAGCGCGCGTTTTTACGCGGTGATCGTGCTGCTGCGTCACCCGGAAGATCCGCAGCCGCTGATCGCCGAAGGCAGCTGGGAAGGCGTGATCACCACGCAACCGCGCGGCGATGGCGGCTTTGGTTACAACCCGGTGTTTTTGGACCCCGTCTACGGCCTGACCGCGGCGGAAATGGACAGCGAGCTGAAGAACCGCCTCAGCCACCGCGCAGTGGCGCTGGCCACGCTGCAGCACAAACTGCACGCGCTCGCGCTGTAACGGACGACCTCACGCAGTGCCCGACCTGATCCCGCCCCCGCTCTCGCTCTACGTGCACCTGCCCTGGTGCGTGCGCAAATGCCCGTACTGCGATTTCAACTCGCATGCGGCCAAGGGCGTATTGCCGTTCGAGGACTACGTGGATGCATTGATCCGCGACCTGGATGCGGATCTGCCGCTGGTATGGGGACGCGTGGTGCATTCGGTGTTCTTCGGTGGGGGCACGCCCAGCCTGTTTCCGGCCGAGGCGATCGACCGCTTTTTGCAGGCCGCAGCGGCGCGGCTGCGGTTTGCGCCGAACCTTGAAATCACCCTGGAAACCAACCCGGGCACGGCCGAACATGGCCGCTTCGAGCACTACCGCGCGGCCGGCGTGAACCGGCTGAGCTTCGGGGTGCAGACCTTCGATGATGTGGCATTGCAGCGGCTGGGTCGCATCCATGACAGCGCCGACGCCGAGCGTGCGATCAAGCTGGCGCAGGATGCCGGCTACGACAATTTCAACATCGACCTGATGTATGCGTTGCCCGAGCAGACGCTACTGCAGGCCGAGCACGATCTTGAGCGCGCTTTCGCGCTGCAGCCCACGCACATGTCGCATTACCAGCTCACGCTGGAACCGAACACGGTGTTCTTTGCGCGGCCGCCCAAGGGCATTCCCGACGACGATGCGGCCTGGGATATCCAGGAACATTGCCAAGCGTTGCTCGCCGACGC
This sequence comes from Xanthomonas sp. WCS2018Noco2-27, assembly GCF_031843525.1. Lineage (NCBI taxonomy): Bacteria > Pseudomonadati > Pseudomonadota > Gammaproteobacteria > Lysobacterales > Lysobacteraceae > Xanthomonas > Xanthomonas sp. WCS2018Noco2-27. Next base: position 77,735 of record NZ_JAVTIK010000014.1, read on the forward strand.
CGGCTACGCGCAGTACGAAGTCAGCGCCTACGCCAAACCCGGGCGGCAGTGCGCGCACAACCTCAATTACTGGCGCTTTGGCGATTACCTGGGCATCGGCGCCGGCGCGCACGGCAAGATCAGTTCCGGCGCCGAGCAGCACGTGCTGCGTCGCTGGAAGCACAAGCACCCGCAAACCTATCTGGCCAGCGCCGGCACCGCCGCGTCGATCGGCGGCGATGAAGTCGTGCCGCGCGAGCGCTTGCCGTTCGAATACATGCTCAATCTGTTGCGGCTGCACGAAGGGTTTCGCCTGAGCGATTTCGAGGCATCGACCGGCCTGGCTGCCGCGACCATCGCTGCGCCGGTGGCGCGTGCGGTGGCACAGGGGTGGCTGATCGAGCAGCAAGGACGTGTGGTGCCCACCGAACTGGGCCGCCGCTTTACCAACGATGTGGTCGAACTGTTCCTGAGCTGACCGCGCACGTCGCTCTGCAGGCGTTGTCGGCAAAACGCTGATAAGACGGCTGGCAACTCTGCAGCTACTGGCGCACGCTCCTGCCGACGTACACGCACAGACAGCGACGCATCGACTGCCAGCGCCCACAGGGTCGCTGGGCAGTGGGAAAACATGCTACATAGCTCACGCTTCGCATCGAGCCCACCCTCCCGGATGTCCACGCCCGTTTCTTCCCTGCAGCCCACACTCAGCGGCCCGATCGCCGAGGCACCCGTGTCCGCGCGTGGCCGTCGCCTGCTGGGCATGCTGCATGCGCACTGCGTGCAGGCGCTCAACGGCTCACTGCGGTTGACCATCGTCGAGCTGGAGCGCGAACTGCTGCACCGGGCCGAACATGCGCGCAACAGCCAGATTCAGGCCGATACCTACGCGCAGATGCGTGGGCTACGCGATCACATCGACCAATTCCCGCAGCTGTTCCTGCAGCACCTGGCGCAGGATCTGGCCCTGCTGCGCGAACGCCACACGCTGATGCCGCCCGCCGAGACAACGGCCCAGCCGCAGATGCTGACCCTGGTGGAAGACACCGATATCGACCGCGATATCGTGCTCAGCGAGATCGCCCGCCGCGAAACGGCACGCCGTGCCGATGCGCTGCAATTGCTGGCGCAGCGGCTGGCGGTGATCGGCGCGGTGCCGGAGTTCGAGCTGGACGCCTTGCCGCTTGGCCCCTACACGCTCTGCCGGATCCTGCGCGAGTGCGGCCAGCTGCTGGGCCTCAACCTGGATGGTCAACTGGCGCTGTACAAGGTGTTCGAGCACCAGGTGATGGACCGCTTGGGCGACCTGTACGAGAGCGCCAACGCCACGCTGGCGCAGGAAGGCATTCTGCCGGGGCTGATCTACCACCCGTATCTGGTCAGGCCCACGCAGGTGCAGACACGCCGCACCTTGCCGGACAGCGCAGGCGCGCCCAGGAACGCTGCAACCTCCGGCGCGCCCGGCGCCGCGCACCCGGGCGCGCGCCCGGCCACCGCATGGGCCGGCCAATCCGCGCCAACCGCATGGCAGAGCGCGCTGCTCGATGCGCACGGCACGTCCGCGATTGCGCCCCCCGCAGCAACAACTGCGCAAGCGACCTCACCCGCGCTGGACGACGCCGCACACGCGCTGGACAGCCTGATGTCCTCGGCCCGCCAGTCGCAGGCAGCAGCCAGCGCTGGCATGCATCAGCGCGGCGCGCCGGGCAGCCTGGTGCAGGCCGCCGCTGCACAACCGTCTGTACAGTCCTCTGCGCAGCCCTCCGGCCCTGCCCCGGTCAGCGTGCCCAAGGCCGCGCTCGGCGAGGCGCTGGCCAGCCTGCAAGGCGCGCTGGGCGCGCAGCCGGCTGCAGCATCGCAGGGGTCCGGTATCGATGCGGTGCAACGTCAGGTGCTGGCGCTGTTACGCGCCGAGCACGGCGCAGATGCCGCGCTCTCGCCGCAGGACAACGACACCTTCGACCTGCTCGGTCTGCTCTACGCGCAGATGCAACGCGAAGTGCGCGAGCACACGCCCGCGCAGGCCCTGCTCGCCAAGCTGCAGGTGCCGGTGGTGCGCGCCGCGTTGGCCGACACGCATTTCTTCGTGCGCGACCAGCACCCGGTGCGCGAGTTGCTCAATACCGTGGCCGAGTCCGGCGCGGTGTGGTTAGGGGACGACGACGTCGACCCGCAGCTGTTGCACAAGCTGGGCAGCGCAGTCGACACAATCGTCAACAACTACCAGGGCGACGAGGCGGTGTTTGCAACCGCCAACGACGATATCCAGACGCATCTGCGCAACCTGGCGCGCAAGGCCGAAGTGGCCGAACGCCGGCATGTGGATGCCGCACGCGGCAAGGAACGGCTGGAATCGGCCAAGCAGCAGGCGCAGGCGCGCATCGAGCAACTCTGCGAAGACAGCGCGCCGCCGCGCTTCGTGCAATCGCTGCTGCGCCAGGCGTGGTCTGACGTCCTCACGCTCACCCTGCTGCGGCAAGGCGAGCAATCGCCCGAATGGGACGAGCGCCAGGCCCTGACCGCGCGCATCGCCGAAGTCACCTGCCGCAACAAGGGCCTGCCGACCGACATTGCGCTGGGCACCGACGTCGAAACCGCGTTGCTGCAGGTCGGCTATCACCACGATGAAGCGGCTGCGATCGCGCGGCGCCTGTCCACGCCCGGTGGCGACGATGCGCTCACCTCGCGCACCGAGCTCACCGCCAAACTCAAGGCGCGCGCGCGGCTGGGCGACAAGGGCGACACCGCCGCGCGCAAGCCGGCCATCACGCCGCGAACGCCGGACGAGGAAGCCTGCTACGTGCAGCTGCGCAGCCTGCCTTTCGGCACCTGGTTCGAATTCGTGATCAATCAACAAGGCGACCTGCGTCGGCAGCGCCTGTCCTGGTACAGCCCGATGACCGGCAACGCGCTGTTCGTCAATCAGCGCGGGCAAAAGCTCGGCGAGCAATCGCTGGATGGGCTGGCGCGGCTGATGGCCAGCGGCCAGGCGCGCTTGCTGGTGGAAGAAAAATCGCGGCTGATCGATCGCGCCTGGCATGCCACCGTGCGCACGCTACGCAGTCTGGCTGGCCACTCCCCCACCGAGGCCTCCGCATGATCCAGGACACCCGCCGCGCCCCGCGCCGCCAGCCCAGCGACATGGTGCCGGTGGTCGACATGCTCAGCGACGCGCAGATCGGCCGGGTCGGCAATGTCTCCGAAACCGGCATGCTGCTGCTGGCCTCGGTTCCATTGCACGACGACGCGCTGTATCAGCTGCGTTTCAGCCTGCCCGAGCGCATCGGCCGCGCCACCGAAATCGATGTCGGCGTGCACTTGCTGTGGTCCGAGGCCGCACATGCGCCGGGGCAGGCCTGGGCCGGCTTTCGTTTCCTGAGCATGTCCGAGCCACATCGCCTGCGTCTGCGCGCCTGGATCGCCGAAGAACACATGGTCGGCTGACCGATTCACAGGCTTTGCGGCAAACTTGTGCCCTGCCTTGCATCGCGACCGAGTTCCGCATGACCCAGCCTTCTATGAGCCGCCTGTATTCCGACCACCTGCGCACGCTCACCGCGCGCACGGATGAAGCGCTGCAGCGCGGCGGCTTCGATCACCTGGTGGTGCCCAGCGGCACCACGCACTACCAGCTGTTCGACGACCGCGATTACCCGTTCGCGGTGAACCCGCAGTTCAAGACCTGGGTGCCGCTGACGCGCATCCCCAACAGCTGGCTGATCTACACCCCGGGCCAGCGCCCGACGGTGCTCTTCTATCAGCCGTTCGACTACTGGCATGTAGTGCCCGACGCCCCCAGCGGCTGGTGGGTGGAGCATTGCGACATCCACATCATCCGCACCCCGGACGAGGCCTTGAAGCTGCTGCCCGCGCGCAGCGCACGCTGCGCCATCCTCGGTGAAGCGCAGAGCGCACTGGGCGCCTATGTGCCGAACAACCCGCAGCCGGTCATCGATTACCTGGACTATCAGCGCGCCTTCAAGACGCCGTACGAACTGGCGCTGATGCGCATCGCCCAGCAACTGGCGGTGCCTGGGCATCGCGCGGCCGAAGCGGCGTTTCGCGCTGGCCAGAGCGAATTCGGCATCCATATGGCCTACTGCGCAGCAGTGGGCCAGGACGCCAACACTCTGCCGTACGGCAACATCATCGCGCTCAACGAACATGGCGCAGTGCTGCATTACACCGAGCTGGGCCAACACGCGCCGCAACCGCTGCGCAGCTTTCTGATCGACGCCGGTGCGTCGGCAGACGGTTACGCAAGCGACATCACCCGTACCTACGCCGCCGACCCCGGCAGCGAGTTTCAGGCGCTGATCGACGCCGTCGATGCCGCACAGGTGCGCATGGGCCAGAGCGTGCGCGCCGGGGTGGATTACAAGCAACTGCATGTGGACGCGCATCTAGCCCTGATGGGCATCCTCAAGGATTTCGGCATCCTCACCGTGTCGGCCGAAGCCGCACTGGCCACCGGCCTCAGCGCCGCGTTCTTCCCGCACGGCCTGGGCCACCTGATCGGCCTGCAGGTGCACGATGTGGCCGGCTTCGCCGCCAGCGACCGCGGCGGCCGCATCGAACGCCCGGCAGGCCATCCGGCTCTGCGTCTGACCCGCGTCCTGGAACCCGGCATGGTGGTGACCATCGAACCCGGCGTGTACTTCATCGACATGTTGTTGGACGAAGTGAAAAAGAACGGCCACGCCGCCAGCGTCGACTGGCAGCGCGTGGAGCAGTTCAAGCCCTACGGCGGCATTCGCATCGAAGACGAAGTGGTGTGCACCGATGACGCACCGGAAAACCTGACACGGCCGGTGTTTGCCGCACCTTGATTTAGAGCGGCTCACAAACCGACTGCGCAGCCGCAAGGCGGGCGCGGCCGGTGCTCGGTGCTCGGTGCGGCATGGTCCACTCGTACACTTAGGTTCCTCCGCGCCGTCCACACCCACCTGACGACCGCTAGCTACGTTTTGTTAGCCACTCTTACACTGCACAGCACAGCACGGAGCATCGCCATGAACGATCCACGCCAGACCTCGCACCCCGACCACCCGATGTATCAGCAGATCGAACGCGGCGTGCATGCGATCGACGCCGCGCATGGGCGCGACCCAGACCAGACCAGCGCGCGACTCACTGCCGCCTTGCTGCCATTGGCGAAGGAAGGCGGGCTGTCGCGCGTGGATCACGTGCTGATGAGCGAAGCGAACAAGACCGGCGTGCACGGCGGCGAAAACGTGTTCGTGGTGCAGGGCGATCCCGCTAATCCGACACATCTGCGCGCGCACATGAAAACCGAGCAGGCACTGGCAACGCCCGAAGAACAGTCATTCGAGCGTGCGCGGCAGATCGCCGCACCTGGCGAGGCGCTGCAACAGCCAGAGCGCACGCAGACACCGCAGCTGGGCTAGTGACACTGCCGGCGCGTTGTGCTTACGGCGCGTCAGGCAAGGGCACATCGATGGCGCACGCGCTGGTTGGAAGCACGCTCGGCGCGAATCATTAAGATCGGCTCACACAACGCAGCGAGTCGTCGTCAGGTGGATGAGGACGACGCACTCAGAAACGAAGTGCACGCGCGGTACATGCCGTGCCGAGCACCAGCCAAGCCTGCCTGGCGACTGCACAGTCGTCTTGTTAGCTGCTCCGAGTCCATCCCACATCTTGAGTTGCGTGTGCGGTTGCGCCGGCTGATCAGCCGATTGCGGTGACGCATCGCAACGCCAAGCGTCCAGCGTCTGTGTGGAAGGTGCTGACGGCAACGCGGCTGGCGATCCAGACGCTCGACCTGTCAGCAACTACACCCGGACGCCGGCCATCTCCGCTTCGATCTCATCGGCGCTGCGCGCAAGCGCATCGGTGAGCACGCGGTGCCCATCGGCGGTGATCAGCACATTGTCTTCGGTGCGGATGCCGATGCCGCGCCACTTGGCGTCCACGCTCGTATCGTCAGTCGAGACATACAGCCCTGGCTCGATGGTGAACACCATGCCGGGCTCCAGCAGGCGCGAGTCGCCGGCCAAGCGGTAATCGCCGACATCGTGCACATCCAGACCCAGCCAATGCCCGGTCTTGTGCCGATAGAACCGCTTGTACTGCTCCTCGGCAATGTTGCGCTCCAACTTGCCCTTGAGCAGGCCCAGGCGCAGCAGCCCCTCGGTCAGGGTTTCCACTGCAGCCAGATGGCCGGCCTCGTACGCCACGCCAGGACGCGCCTGTGCGAGCGCAGCCGCCTGCGCCGCATCGACCAGCGCGTGCAGCGCGCGCTGCGCGGGCGTGAAGCGGCCGTTGACCGGGAAGGTACGGGTGATATCGGCTGCATAACCGCGGTATTCGGCACCGGCATCGATCAGCACCAGCTCGCCTTCGCGGCTGCGCGCATTGTTGGCGCGGTAATGCAGCACACACGCGTTGCTGCCGGTGCCGACGATGCTGCCGTACGCAGGCCATGCATCGGCAGCGCGGAATTCGCGCTCCACCTCGGCCTGCAGTTCGTACTCGTGCACGCCCGGGCGCGCCAGCCGCATCGCCGCACGGTGCGCACGCACGCTTATGTCAGCGGCCTGCTGCATCAAGGCGATTTCGTCGCGCGATTTGAACAGGCGCTGCTCGTGCAGCAGATGCCCAAGCTCCAGAAATTCGTGCGGCGGCTGCGCGCCATGACGCACCTGCTCGCGCACCCGCTTGAGCCAGCCGATCAACTTGAGATCGAAATCGACATCGCGCCCGAAGTGATAATAGACCCGGGTGCGGCCTTCCAGCAATCCGGGCAGGATCTCGTCCACGTCGTCGATGGGGTACGCATCGTCCATGCCGTAGCGTTCCACCGCCCCTTCCTGGCCCTCGCGCGGGCCATCCCAGGCTTCGCGCTCGGCATCGCGCTCGCGGCAGAACAGGATCGCTTCGCCATGCTTGCGCCCGGGCACCAACACCAGCACTGCTTCCGGCTCGGGAAACCCGCTCAGATACAAGAAGTCCGAATCCTGCCGATACGGGTAATGGGTGTCGTGGCTGCGGATGCGCTCGGGCGCAGCCGGCAGGATCAGGATGGCCTGCTCGCCGGCCATCTGCATGAGCTGCTTGCGCCGGCGCGCGTATTCGGCCGCGCCGATCCCGGTGAGCTTTTTCATATCGGTGCGGCGATCAGTTCAAGCGTTGACGGAAACGCGGCCCCATTACGCAGTCGCCATGCAGCAACAGCACTGCCACGCGCACGAACTCTTCGATCTCGGCCAGTGCGGTGTCGTCTTCTTCGCCGGCATCGAAGTCGTCGCTGGAGGCCTGCGCCAGACGCGCCAGATCCTGCAACGCTTCCTCGCCCTCTTCGCTCAGCGCCGGGCGCTGCTGCGCGGCCAGCCCGAAACCGCCCAGAAACGCGCGGCACCAGTCGAACAAGGCATCGGTGCGCGCCGGCAGCGGGGCGCCGTCTTCGACCAGCAGCAGCTCGAACGCGAAATCGCGATCTTCCAGCTGCGCCACCGTGACCTGGCGCATCTGATCCAGAGCGCCCCCCTGTTTGGGCGACACCTGCGCGGTGTCGGCCAGGATGCGCGCTAGCCAGTCGCCGCTGTCGGCACCACCGCCGGACAGCCATCCACATAGCCCGCCATGCAACTCCGCCGCAGAGGACGCCAGCGCGAGCTGACGACTTTCAGTTTGCACAGCGGTTACGTCAGGCAGATCCATCGACTCATCCAGGCTAAGGGCAGAAGGCGCCCACGCATGCGCGGGCGATCAGACTTCCCAGTGTATCAAGGCACCCCGTATCGGCTGCTACCGCGACGTTCCATGCAGCGTTCCACGCGCGCTACGCCGGACTGGCGCGATCTGGCCCAAGGCCTTGGCGGGCTTGGCCTGACGGCACGTAAGCCACCGGTCGTCCGGCGCTTGACCGCCGCGCGCACGCGCCCCTATCGTGAGCGCATGGATAACGCTGCCGCCCTCGCTCAACTCCGCGCACTTACCGCCCGCGTGGAGGCGTTGGTCGAGCGAACTCAACGGCTGACCGACGAAAACCGCAGCCTGCGGCACCAACAGGAACAGCTGATCGGCGAGCGCTCGCAGCTGCTGACCAAGAACGAGCAGGCCCGTTCGCGGGTGGAAGCCATGATCGTACGGTTGAAGTCATTGGAGCAGCACACGTGAGTACCACCGAGCCGGTCAGCGTGCGTATTCTGGATCGTGAATACACGGTTGGCGTGACCGCAGAAGAGCGCGAGAGTCTCACCGCCGCAGCGCGGCTGCTGGATCTGCGCATGCGCGAGATTCGCGGCAGCAACCGTATGGCGGCGGTGGATCGCGTCGCGGTGCTGGCCGCACTCAATCTTGCGCACGAACTGCAGCAGGTGCGCGATCAGCAGGCGATCTACGATCGCGAACTGGCCAACACGCTCGACACCTTGAATCGTCGTCTGGACAGCGTTGCCGACACGCCGCGTTGAGGCCTACGTCGCAGTGTCGTCGCAAAGATGAACTTTGCAGGGCGCGCGCCGACGAATGGGCTAGCCATCGCGCAGCAGAGGTCTATAATTCGATTGCGTTCTCTGCTGTAAACGACAGCGTGCAAAACATTCGCCTTGTCCCTTAATTACGACCATGGGGGCGCGACGAAGCCGGGTGTGCAAGTCCGCCTTGTAGCGGGAAGCCCGATGGCCTCACAACGTCCCCACTTGAACCCCGGGTTCAAGGTCGTTTCGCCCGCATCGTCACGGCGGAGAATGCAAATCTGAAACGGCGCCTTCGGGCGTCGTTTCTTTTTGTGCGTTCGTCTTTTTGTGCGCTCGAAGCCTGTCTGTTTGTGCATCCACCGCTTGCAACTAAGGTCTGAGCATGAGCTTGCGGCAGTGATGCCATGTGCGTTTGCACGCTATCTGTGCTCGCGCAGCTATGCCCTGGCGCGTTTACGCCGATTGACACCGCACTGATGCGACGCGTCGCCGGATTGCCGCGGCCATGCCACTGCCCACCGACTCCGTGCTGGGATCGCAGGTACGCGAACCCGAACCCAACACCGCCGAATCGGCACCGTACGCCGATTGACACCGCACTGGTGCGACGCGTCGCCGGATGCCGCGACCATGCCACTGCCCACCGACTCCGTGCTGGGATCGCCGGTGCGCGAACCCGAACCCAACACCGCCGAATCGGCACCGAAGGCGATGCGTGCGCCTTGCACCGCTGCACTTAGGCCTGGTCGCACCTGAACTCATCTCCTTTCGTCGGTTCGATTTCCAATAAAGCCCAGTTGGTGGTTCCGCAGCGCCTGCGCTTCCAGTGACGAAGCCAGATCCTTGCCGCGCGCAGCAGTCCAACCCATCGCGCCACGCGCTCCTGCGAGGATGGTCCACGTGCCGATGGCGCGGCCGCGTGCATGACCACCCACGCATGACGTCGCGCACGCGATGCAATCAGGTGGCCTGTCATGAGAGTGATCCATACGACGACATCGCCAAAAAGATCGGCTCGCATGAAACTCGACGGACTGCCGGCACGCCCCTCCGGACACACCGCTAGGCAGGTGGACGCCTGCCGCCGACAATGTGTCTCCCTCACCGCCGCGAGACCCCAATGACCGAGGACCGAGAGGCGTTGCGCCAGCAGCTACGCGCGCAGCGGCGCAGCCTGCCGGCCACGCAGCGTCTGGCCGCTGCCGATGCACTGGCCGAGCAGTTGCTGGCGCTGCCGTTTGCGCCGCAGACCGGCGCGGTGGCCGGCTACTGGGCGATGGATGGCGAGATCGCCTTGCATCGCTGGCAACTGACCCTGCCGGACGGCGTGCAGTATTGCCTACCGGTGCTGGACGGCCGCGTGTTGCGCTTTGCGCCGTGGCGGCCGGGCCAGGGCCTGGTCAGCAATCGCTACGGCATTCCCGAGCCGGACGTGGAGCGCACCGAGCTGCTTGCACCCGAAGAGATGGCGCTGGTAGTGACCCCGCTCACCGGTTTCGACGCCGCGTGTCGGCGGCTGGGCATGGGGGGTGGCTGGTATGATCGCAGCTTCGCGTTCCGGCATCGCCAGGCGCCACCGCCCTGGCTGGTCGGCGTCGGCTTCGCTGCGCAACAGGTGCCTGCCTTGCCGACCGAATCCTGGGACGTGGCGATGGATGCCATCTGTACCGAACACGCCACTTTCCTGAAAGACGACACACTCTCTGTATGACTGCCCGCAAGCGCTATTGGTTGATGAAGTCCGAGCCGGACACGTTTTCCATCGATGATCTGGAGCGTGTGGGCACCGAGCCGTGGAACGGCGTACGCAATTACCAGGCGCGCAATTTCATGCGCGACGGCATGCAGGTCGGCGATGGCGTGTTGTTTTATCACTCCAACTGCAAGGTGCCCGGCATCGTCGGCATCGCCAAGGTGGCGAGCGCGGCGTACCCGGACGACACCCAGTTCGACCCCACGTCCGATTACCACGACCCCAAGGCCAGCCGCGAAGACCCGCGCTGGATGCTGGTGGACGTGGCGTTCGAGCGCAAACTCAAACGCACGATTTCGCTGGACGAGATCAAGCAGCACGCCGATGCGCTGGGCGAAGGCTTTCCGCTGATTGCGCGCGGCAACCGCCTATCGATCCTGCCGGTGACTGCCGCGCAGTGGAAATTGTTGCTGGCGATGGAGTAGCCGGGAGTAGGGATTCGGGAGTTGCGATTTGCAAATCCCGGCCCAGCCCAGCCGCTCTTGCGATTCCCGATTCCCGATTCCCGATTCCCGATTCCCGATTCCCGACTTCCTAATCCCGAGCCCCAACATGTCCGAAGCAAAACGCCTGGCCGCCGAGAAGGCAATCGATTACGTGGAAGACGGCATGATCGTCGGTGTCGGCACCGGTTCGACGGTGGCCTACTTCATCGATGCGCTGGGGCGTATCGGCCATCGCATCAAGGGGGCAGTGTCCAGCTCCGAACAAAGCACCGCGCGCCTGCGCCAGCACGGCATCGAGGTGCTGGATCTCAACCACACCGGCACGCTGTCGCTGTATGTGGACGGCGCCGACGAGTGCGACCCGAACCGCTGCCTGATCAAGGGCGGCGGTGCGGCGCTGACGCGCGAGAAGATCATTGCCGAAGCCAGCGAACGCTTCATCTGCATCGTCGACCCCAGCAAGCAAGTTCCGGTGCTGGGCAAATTTCCGCTGCCGGTGGAAGTGATTCCGATGGCGCGTAGCCTGGTGGCCCGCCAGATTCTGGCGCTCACCGGCGGCCAGCCGGTGTGGCGCGATGGCGTGGTCACCGACAACGGCAACGTGGTGCTGGACGTGCACAACCTGCAGATCACCGACCCGGTGGCGCTGGAGCGCAGCGTGAACCAGATTCCCGGCGTGGTCTGCGTGGGTTTGTTCGCGCGCCGCCCGGCCGATGTGGTGATCGTCGGCGGCGAGCCGCCGCGCGTGCTCTAACGCGGCTGGCCGTTGCCCGCCTACCGCACGGGACCTTGTGCGGCATGGATGCCGCCTACGCGCCTTCCTGGATGGATTCACGGCGTGTCCCCTGCCGGTAGGCGGGCAGCGGCGCAGCAGCCAAGCCGCAGATCAACCGCCGAATCGATCTCGACGCGTGCGCGACCAACACGCACGTACCCATGCGCCGGCTTGACGCACGCCGGTGCATGGCAGAAGGTGCGCCATCCCTCGCCCCGTCGGTATGCCGCATGCGCCCTGTCCGCTTCCTCGTTCTTGCGTGTCTGATCCTGCTCGGCGGCTGCGCCAGCAGCGGTCCCTGGGTGGAACTGGCCGGCGCCCGCTATCAGGTGGAGCTGGCGCAGAACGATGCCGACCGCACCAAGGGGCTGATGTTCCGCGATGCCATGGATGAAGATCGCGGCATGCTGTTCATCCACGACCGCCAGGAGCCGATGGCGTACTGGATGAAGAACACCAAGATCGCGCTGGACATCCTGTATTTCGACGATCAGCGCCGGCTGGTGTCGCAGCAGCGCAATGTGCCGCCCTGTTCGGCCGGCGATGCCTGCCCGCCTTACCCCAGCAAGGCGCCGGCTCGCTATGTGCTGGAGCTCAATGCCGGCCAGGCGGCCAAGCTCAACCTGCAGGACGGGGCGGAACTTGGTTTCAGTGCGGATATTCCCAAGCTGAAGTGATTCACAGCGATGCGGTGTCTCCTGTCAGGAAGTACCGGACTTGAACCCCGCGCCGCTTGCCGACACTCTTGTCGACATGGTCGACATGCTCCCACTTCCCCATTGGACCGCGCTCGCCAGCCTGGACGACGATGCGGTGCCGTTGATGTCCACCGCGCTGCTGATCGCGCGCGACGAGTATCCGCAGCTGGACGCCGAGCTATACGACACGCTGGTGCAGAGCCACGTCGAGCATCTGCGCCGCGAAGTGGATGCGATCGATCTGTGGCCGTTGAAGATGGCCGCGGTCAATCGCTACCTGTTCGATGAGCTGGGCTACTCGGGCAATCACGACGAGTACTACGACCCGCGCAACAGCTATCTCAACCAGGTATTCGAGCGCCGGCTGGGCAATCCGATCTCGCTGGCGATGGTGCAGATCGAAGTGGCCCGGCGCCTGGGCATCCCGTTGGCGGGCGTGTCGTTCCCGGGACATTTCCTGGTGCGGCTGCCGGTGGACGACGGCGTACTGGTGATGGACCCGTTCAATGGCGGTCGCCCGTTGGGCGTGGACGAGCTACGCGAACGCGCGCGCCCGCACCTGGGGGGCGAAATTCCCGACGACCGCGCTTTGGCGCAGATTCTCGATCCCGCCCCACACCGGGCGATCCTGATCCGCATCCTGCGCAATCTGCACGGCGTCTACGCCGATGCCGAACACTGGGACCGCGCCGCACGCAGCGCCGACCGCATCCTGAAGCTGGTACCAGACCAACCCGAAGCGCTGCGCGACCGCGGCATGGCCTACCTGCACCTGGGCCACCGCAACGGTGCGCGGCATGACCTGACGCGTTATCTGCTGCTCAACCCCAGCGCGCAGGATGCTGCAAACCTGCACGAACATCTGGTGGAATTGAACAGCCAGCGCGCTCGCTCGCACTGACTATTGCCGTCGGGAAACAGCCCCACCCACTAGTGGGGCTTACCTTGAGCCGACCGTGGCAGCTGATACGCGGTTATATACTCGCCGTTCGCGCCATATATAACGATATTATTATAATTGGCATCACTGTAAACCATGTGCGCATGGCAAGGACAGTTTGCCTGGGCTGTCAGCGTTCCATTCGATTGCAGAGTGGCGTCTTGCGCACTCGTTGCTATGGGCAGTCGGGATGCTGCGCCTGGCACAAGCGATAGCACCGCCAGCACATCGTCATTCAGCGCGTTGATCTGAAGAAATTTAAGCCCAGCCTTTTCGAAAACGTAGGCTTTGAAGCGCGGTGACAGGCTCAGATTCGCCTTACCCGCCGGCAACCGCTCACCCAAGCCCTGAATCAGGGACGGTTGGTCGGCCGTGGACGCACTCGCCCCGAATGGAGCTGCAAGGGCCAAGGCCAAGAACATCGTACGCGGCGATATCTTCAACATAAAAATCCTTTTTAGTATTGAAGCGATTTCGGAACCTTGCCCAGCACAGGTACCAGCCGAAAAGCAACGGAGGTTATTGCAGCGACTGCTGGCTACCCAGCAAGGCTACTCTTGTGAAATTCGGATTTCCAATTCCGCACAGCTCTTATCCAGCGAGATCATTCCATTAGTCTCCAAAGATAAGATCAATAAGATTTATCTGTCAGCGTCTCTTCAATCGATCTCCACCATCTCGAAGTCTTCCTTGGTCACGCCGCAATCTGGGCAGGTCCAGGTGTCGGGCACGTCTTGCCAGGCCGTGCCGGGGGCGATGCCTTCTTCGGGGATGCCGTCGGCCTCGTGATAGAGAAATCCGCAGACGACGCACATCCAGGTGCGGTAGGTGGTGGTGGATGTGTCGCTCATTGGATAATCGCGGTCACGCAACGGTGGGACCTGCATTGTCCCATCCCACCTATCGCTTTCGGAAGCGCTGCCATGCCCCAGCTGCAAGACGCCCGCGGCGTCTACCTGATCACCCCCGATGACGCCGATACGCCGCGCCTGCTTGCGCGTACAGCGCCGCTGTTGTCGGGCATCACCTGGCTGCAGTACCGCAACAAGCAGGCGGACGCGGCACTACGGCTGCAGCAGGCCAGCGCCCTGCGCGAGGCCTGCGCCGCCCATGGCGTGCCGCTGATCATCAACGACGATGCGCCGCTGGCAGCGCAGGTCGGCGCGCACGGCGTGCACCTGGGCGAAGACGATGGCGATGTGGCGGCGGCACGCGTGCTGCTGGGGGCGCGGGCAATCATCGGTGTGTCGTGCTACGACGAGATCGATCGCGCGCGCGTCGCGGCCGCCGCAGGCGCCAGCTACGTCGCGTTCGGCGCGTTTTTCCCCACCACTACCAAACAAACGACCCGTCGCGCCACGCCCGCGCTGCTGCAACAGGCGGCCAACCTCGGCGTGCCGCGGGTGGCCATCGGCGGGATCGCGCCGCCGCAGGTCGGTGAGCTGGTCGCTGCAGGCGCCGAGTTGATTGCCGTGGTCAGCGGCATCTATGCCGCACCCGACCCGGTTGCTGCATTGCAGGCGTATCGAGCCGGGTTTGCGCAATAGCATCGCTGGCGGATGACAGCGTTACGGGCGGCCCGCGCCACTCCAGACAGAAGAACGTCTGGAACACGCGTGCGACCGCGCTTGCGAAGCGTTGCTTTGTCTGGAGGCGATCGAATGCCAGCGCAACACTGCAGTGTCGAGGATACGGTGCCCTCGCCATTCCAGACAGAAGCTAGGGTCGGGAGTATGCGTAAGACCGCGATGTCCAAGTGTCACTTTATCTGAAGGCGATCGAATGCCAGGGCAACACCGCAGGATCGAAGGCACAGTGCCCTCGCCATTCCAGACAGAAGCTAGGGTCGGGAGTATGCGTAAGACCGCGATGTCAAAGCGTCGCTTTGTCTGAAGGCGATCGAATGCCAGGGCAACACTGCAGGATCCAGGGCACGCTGCCCTCGCCATTCCAGACCGAAGCTAGATGCGTAAGACCGCAATGTCTGTCGGAATGCGATCGAATGTAGGGGGTAATATCGCGGGATCGAGGGCACGGTGCCCTCGCCAGGACGATGGTCGGTGCCTGGATAGAAAGCTGATTGCAGCACCTCGCGCCGGCTGCCCCCTGTGGGTCGCATCGTCATCGCATTCAACAGACGCTGGCGCAGAGAGGCCTGAAGCTGGCACCCATCGCATACGCATAGCAACGCCGTGCACCGCTCGCACCACGCACACCGCCCCTCTCGACAGGTCCTTGCCCGCCCGCCCTCGCGGGACCTTTGGCGGCATGGATGCCGCCAAAGAGCCTACAGGGACGTACTTGCGGCGTGTCCCGCGAGGGCGGGCGGGCAAGGACCCTGCAGCCAAGCCGCAGACCTGCCGCTCTGCTATTGATCTGTCTGCGCGACCAAGCCACGCACTGCCAAGACAATCGCACTTCGCATCGTGCGTCCTTCAGATGCAATCCATCGCCGAATCAACAATGCAGCAAGTCGAGCGTGCGGCGCCTCGCCGCTTACCGGACACGCAGTGCTGTATCCGTGGAGTCTCCGTAGCCGCATCCATGCCACCACAGGGTTCTGCAAGCGTCGAGGACACCGCACCGTGCAGTTGATCGGGATGGGTTGGAAGGCGAGTTGTTGTGCAGACCGTGTCGAGTTGCTGCGGCGAGTCGCTAGTCAACCCGGAAGATCGAACCAACTGAACACCCTATCGCCCCAACGAAAAACAGCGACGCGTACAAAACGCGTCGCTGCCAGAACACAGTTCTTCGAAGCTATCGCTACGAGCCGCTAACAACGCTACTACGTCGCTGCCAGGCGGGTGCAGCCGGTACTCGGATCGGTATGTACTGCGCGTACGCGCCGCATCTGAGTGCGCCGTCCACACCCGCCTGGCAACTGCTTGCTACGTTTTTTAGCCGCGCTTAGAAGTCGTAGCTCAATGTCACCCGGCCCGAGCGCGGCGCCTGGTAAGCCACCACCTGATTCCACAGCGGGTTGGTGGTGTTGTCGGGCAATTGCGAGAACGGGTAGATGTTGGTTGCGGTCTGCTCGTTGGTGATGTTGAACACATCGAAGCGCAGCGCCAGCTTGCCGTCGGCGAACGCCGGCTTGTAGGTCACGCCCATGTCGAGCTGGGCGATCCAGCCCAGGCGGCCCTGCGAACCGGGAGGCGATGCACTGCCGGTGCCGGTTTCCGGGTTGTAGCAGTAGTGGTACGGCCCGCCAGTGATCGCACTGCCGCCATAGCCGGCCGGATCGCGGCCGCTGTACTCGGTGCCGTAGTAGTTACCCAGGCAGTTATGCGGCGCGCCGGAGATCAGGCTGAAATTGGCCGAAGCGCCCCACTGCGGATTGAACTGGTAGAAGCCGAACAGCTTGAGCTGATGACGGTGGTCGTTGGATTGATCACCATTGAAGTGCTCCATCAACGCCGCATGGTCCCAGCTCTGCGTGGTCGACACCGACGCCTGGCCCTGGTAACTGCCCAACGCGCCGCCGGTGCGCCACAGATCCGAACGCACCTGGCCTTCGGTGGTGCCGTAGCTATGCGACCAGACATAGTTGACCTTGGCGTACCACTGACCGTCGAACGGACGCTCCAGGTTGAATTCCACCGCCGAATAGTTGCGCTTGAACTTCGGGAAGCCCGCCGCCTCACGGCTCACCGATACCTCGTGGAACTGGCCGTCGGTACCGATCACGCCCCAGGTATTGGTCTGGCCAGGATTGATCAGCGATGCACCGGCAACTTGCGAGAAGTCGATGGTGACGCCTTGCGCCGCCGCGGCGTTGATCAGCGCCGTGTTGGAGACGTCGTAGTTCTGATCGTCGATGCCGGCATTGAGACGACGATGCGTGCCGCGCACGCCCAGCACCCAGCCACTTTCGAGTTGCTTGGTAAAGCCGAGAATGACCTCGTCCTGATTCTCGCCTTCGATATCCTTGGCCACCGCAGTGCGCACATCGGCAATGCGGCCGAAACGCGAGTTGGCCGACACCGCAGAACCCAGTTGCTGCGCCAGCACCGGCGTGCCATCGGCATTGATGCCGCTGTAGGTGAAGTAAGTGTCGGTGGTGGTGGCCGGGGTGAACAGGCTCACCGCCGACAGCGGCAGACCGAGGTAGTAACGGCCGAGGTTACCGAACACCTTCAGGCTGGAATCGCCATTGACGTCCCAGCTGAAGCCCAATCGCGGTGCCCAGGCATTGTCCACTTCGATATAGGGGTCGCCGAACGGGGTGTAGTTGGTGAACTCGTCCTTGCGCAGGCCGATGCTCAACAGCAGGTTGTCGGTGACCTGCCACTTGTCTTCGATGTAATACGCGCGTTGCTTGGCTTCGTACGAGTACAGGCTGGTGTTGATGTTGCGCACCGCGTAATAGCCGCTGGAGCCGTTGACCGGGTCGACCAGGCCGGGGCTTGGTGCGCCGATGCCGCCGGCTTCGTTGGCCGACTGGCTGACCAATCCGCCGGTGGCCAGTCCGTTGGGATCGTTGGTCTGGCCGTAGGTCCACGCAAAGCCGGGGCCGGACAGCACCGAGCCGACATCGATGCCTTCGGACTTCTGGTTGTCGATACCGAAGTTGAGCGTGTGGTGGCCGAGACGCCATTCCAGATTCAGGCGCTGATTGTCTTTTTTGTACTCGCGATCGGGCGAACTGACCGAGGTCACCAGCTGATTGCCGATGCGCGGCGTGCCGCCGGTATACGCCGGATTCTGCAGTGCGGCGCTGTTGATGACAGGGCCACCAGCCGCGTCGTAGTTGAACGGGGTCAGTTCGTCGGGCGTTGTCATCTTGCCGTACAGCGCGGTCACGGTGAGGTTGTCGCCGAGGTAGCCGGTGTACTTGCCGGTGAACAGCGTGGGGCCGGTTTTCCAGGTGGATTCGTCGGTGAAGTAACTGCCGCGCTGGCGGTCGACATAGTTGTAACGATAGATCGAGCCGTTGGTCTCTGCCTTGTCGCTGGCACCGGTCACCTCGATCAGGTGGTTGTCGGTGATGTTCCAGTCCACCTTGGCGTACCAGCGCTTTTGCTTGTAATCGTAGTCGGTGAGGCCACCGGTGCGACCGTTGTCGGTGTCGCGATTGGTGCCCACGCGCACGCCGTCCGAATCCACCTGCTCGGCGGCCAGGAAGAAGAACAATTTGTCCTGGATGATTGGCCCGCCGACGTAGGCGCTATAGGTGGTCTGGTTGGCTTCCGCCTCGCTGGCCGGCTGGTACAGGCCGTTGGCTGCTCGCGCGTAGCGGTAAGCGGCGTTGTTGACGGTGCTGCCCTGGCTATCCGGGCGCCAGTAGATATCGCGCTGATTGGCGCGCAAGCCGTTCGGCTCCCAGATGACCGCTGCGCCGAACTTCCATTCGTTGGTGCCGCGCTTGCCGATCTGGTTGATCACGCCACCATTGGCGCGACCGTATTGCGCGCCATAGCCGCCGGTGAAGATTTCCTGCTGATCGATGGCGCCGTACGGCAGGGTCAGACCACCCAGGTTGTTGCTGATGGTGGTGGTGTTGAAGCCGTTGAGGTAATACGCGTTTTCGCTGGCGGCCGAGCCGCCGAAGCTGGGCAGCGAACCACCGAGCGGGCCGTTGTCGAAGCCACCGCTGTTGACCACCACGCCCGGCGCCAGCAGCGCGATCGCTTCGGCGGTGCGGCCCAGCGGAAGTTGCTGCAGCTGTTCGGCGGTGATCACGGTGCGCGTGTCCACGCTGCTGACGTCGATGGTGGTCAGGCCGGCTGCGGTGACGGTGACGCTGTCCATGGTCTGCACGCCGCTCCCCGCGGCGTTGGCGGCGGCAAACGACACATCGGTGTTGGCGCCGACGGTGATGCTGACGTTCTCGCGAGTTTCCACCACCGCGCCATCGCGCTTGACCGTTACCTTGTAGGTGCCCAGCGGCAGGTTGCCGGCGGTGTAGCGGCCGCGCGCATCCACCGGCACTTCGCGACTGAGGCCGCTGTTGTTTTCCACCACCACGCTGGTGCCATTGCCCTGCCCCACGCTGCCGACGATGCTGCCGGTGGTCGACTGCGCGTGTGCACTGCCGATGGCCACAACCAGCGCCAACGCCAAAGCACGCTTCTGGATACTACGGTTCATGCGTTCTCCCCAAGATGGAAACTGCCGGCAACGCGGCTAAATGAACGGGGCCAACGGCCACCGCAATCACACTTTCTGAACCTCGGCAGCGGGGCGCCAATGACCGCACGCCATCAGCTCATACCCAAACTGTCGATACCGTCGCGTTCGATCATAGGCAGCCAAGTTCCCCTACCCGGCGGCTCCGACGGGTAGGCGGGCCTCTGCCGGGTAGGCGCGCGAGGCCGCAGGCCTGACAATGGCGGACGCGATGCCCGTTGCCGGGCGTCGATGCCCCCATCGGTATTCCTCAAGGATCTGCGCGCATGAATCACACCCGCTCCCACGCCCTGTTCGCCCAGGCGCAGACCCTGTTGCCCGGGGGCGTCAATTCACCCGTGCGGGCGTTCAAGTCGGTCGGCGGTGAGCCGTTCTTCGTGGCGCGCGCCGATGGCCCGTATCTCTATGACGTCGACGACAACCGCTACATCGATTACGTAGGCTCGTGGGGGCCGATGATCGCCGGCCACAACCACCCTGCCGTGCGCGACGCGGTGGAACGGGCGATCCGCGATGGGCTGTCGTTCGGTGCGCCCTGCGCGGCCGAGGTCACCATGGCCGAAACCATCACCCGGCTGGTGCCGTCGTGCGAGATGGTGCGCATGGTCAACTCCGGCACCGAAGCCACGCTGTCGGCGGTGCGGCTGGCGCGCGGCGCCACCGGGCGCAATCGCATCATCAAGTTCGAAGGCTGCTATCACGGCCACGGCGACTCGTTCCTGGTCAAAGCCGGCAGCGGCATGCTGACCCTAGGCGTGCCCACCTCGCCAGGCGTGCCGGCGGGCTTGAGCGAGCTGACCGCCACGCTCAGCTTCAACGACTTCGAAGGCGCCACTGCGCTGTTCGACGAGATCGGCGCAGACGTGGCGGCAGTGATCATCGAACCGGTGGTGGGCAACGCCAACTGCATTCCGCCGCTGGCCGGCTACCTGCAGCATCTGCGTACGCTGTGCACGCGGCATGGCGCGCTGCTGATCTTCGATGAAGTGATGACCGGCTTCCGCGTCGCACTGGGGGGCGCGCAGGCGCTGTACGGGGTGACGCCGGACCTGACCACCTTCGGCAAGATCATCGGCGGCGGCATGCCGGTGGGCGCGTATGGCGGCCGTCGCGACCTGATGGAGCAGATCGCGCCCTCCGGGCCGATCTATCAGGCCGGCACCTTGTCGGGCAATCCGGTGGCGATGGCGGCGGGCCTGGCGATGCTGGAGCTGGTGCAGGAGCCGGGCTTCCATGCACGTCTGAGCGAGGCCACCAGCGCGCTGTGCGAAGGCCTGGAAGATGCCGCCCACGCCGCCGGAATCGCAGTCACCACCAATCAGGTCGGCGGCATGTTCGGGCTGTTCTTCACCGACGAAATCGTGGACAGCTACGCGCAGGCCATTGCGTGCGACACCACCAGCTTCAATCGCTTCTTCCACGCGATGCTGCAGCGGGGCGTGTATCTGGCGCCGTCGGCGTACGAAGCGGGCTTCATGTCCAGCGCGCACGATGCGGCGGTGATCGACGCCACGCTTGCAGCGGCACGCGAGGCGTTTGCGGACGTGGCGCGCTAAGCGCGCCCTCGCCGACACGCGTTGCCAGCATGATCGCCGGCCGTGGCCAGCCCACGCCGGCGATCGACCAGGGCATCGACGCCACACGGGCAGTTGCAAGCGTTGAGGCGCCGCTGCAGGCCAGGCAGTGCCTGCGCGGCAAGCGATGCGTCTGCACGCGGTGAGCCTGTACTGCCCGTTCGCTTCAGCCGCTTTACGCGAACGTGCCTGTTTGCCTAATGTCACCGGAGGCAACTGACAAGGCTCCGCAGCGCCCGCACGGCGATGCGAATCGCAGTGACCGGCCTGCGCTCGCGGAGCAGCCGACGTACGCCGGCTGCGATGAATAGGCGCTGCCACTCTCCCGCCCCTCCGCACTGAACAGCCCAAGGGGGCGAACAGTGCCTGACCCAGCGCACAGCCTGCACGGTCGCCTGCGACGGCCACCGCAGTTAGCCCCAGCACACTTTGCTTTTGTCTTACGGCTGTCATACCTTTCTGAAAGGTGCTCACGGACGGGCATGGGTGGGGACCCTCGAAGCAGCCGATCTGTCGTTGTCGCCGTTGTGGTGACAGGCTGGCCGTCGCCGCTGTTTCACTCTGGTTGTGCAGCGTGTCGAGCCGGCGCGCTGCTGACGCTTGTCAGGGCCGCCCTCGCCTCATGTTCAAGCCTGTTGCGTTGCTCACCCCACGCCCGTCGCCGTCGCGCGACCATGCGCTTCCCGATTGGCTGCTTGCCAGCAAGCTGGAGCCGCCATTGCCGCGCCCGGGTGCGGTGGTACGCGAGGTCTTGCTGACGGCACTGGATCAGGCGCAGCTGCGGCCACTCACGCTGCTGCTGGCCCCGCCGGGGTTTGGCAAGACCACCTTGCTTGCGCAATGGCATGCGCGCAGACGCGCGCACGACGATGCGGTGGCGTGGCTGTCGCTGGATGAAGAAGATGCCGATGCGGCACGTTTTCTTGGCCATCTCGCGTTGGCGCTGCAGGGCGCGGGTGCAGATCCGGCGCTGTGTGCCGGCGTGATGCATAACCGCGACCAGGACCCGCGCGATGCGGCCACCGTGTTGATCCGCGCGCTGCGCAGCGCACCGCGGCGCATCAGCGTGATCCTCGACGACTACGACCGGCTCGGGAATGGCCCGGTCGATGAGCTGGTGTTGCGCCTGGTCGAACACAGTGGCGGGCGCCTGCATCTGTTGCTGGCCACGCGTCGCGTGCCGGCATTGCCGCTGGCGCGGCTGGATCTGCAGGCGCACCTCAGCCGCCTTGGCAGCGTGCAACTGGCGCTGGACAACGACGAAGCGCGCGCACTGCTGGGACCGCACATCCCGGCACCGGTGGTCGACGAGCTATTGCGCTACACCGAGGGCTGGCCGGTCGCCTTGCATCTGGCGCGACTGTGGCTGGAAGGCAATGCGCAACGTCAGCAGGAAGTCGCCGCACGTTTTTCCGGGCGCAGCACGCAGATTGCCGCGTATCTGGCCGAACAGGTCGTCAACGATCTCGATGCCGACACGCGCGATCTGCTGTTGCGCACCAGCCTACTCGATCGCGTCAACGCCGCTCTCGCCGATGCGGTGCGCCAACGCGACGACAGCGGCCGGCTGTTGGCGCGGCTGGACCATTTTCATGGCCTGCTGGTGCCGCTGGATGGCGAGCGCGAATGGTTCCGCTATCACCCGTTGTTTGCCGACTTCCTGCAGCAATTACTCGATCGCGACCATCCCGGCCAGGCCGTGCAACTGCATCAGCGCGCGGCGCGCTGGTTCGGCGAGCACCAGCATCTGGCCGACGCCGTGCGCCATGCCGCACGTGGCGAGTGCGGCGACCTGGCCGCCAGTTACATCGCGCGCGCCGGTACCTGGCAATTACTGCTGACCCACGGCATGCATGAAGTGCGCGCGTTGCTGCGCCATTTCGAGCACCGCAGCATCCGCGACACGCCTGCACTGAATCTCACCCAGGCATATCTGCATCTGAAACTGGGCGAGTTCAGTCATGCGCGCCTGTTGCTGGAACGCTTCCGCGATTTCCCGGCCGCCGTGCGCGAGCCGCTACAGCGCGACTACACCGTGGTGGTGGCATTGCTGCGCGACCGCCTGGACGAGATCTGCGGCAATCCGCATGGCCTGACCCAGATTGCCGCGCAGGCGAGCGCATTGGACGAAGACGATCATCTGGGCCGCGGCACCTTGCTGTGCATCTGTGCCACGACCGCGCTGGCACAGGGCGGGTTTGCCGTGGCCGAGCGCTATGCCCTGGCTGCGCGCGATGCGATGCACCGCGGCGGCAGCGATCTGGGCGCCAGTCAGGCGTTGCTCTCGCTCGGCCAGAGCTTTTTCTACCGCGGGCGGCTCGGCGACGCCGAAGCCTGTTATCGGCAAGCGCTGAGCTGGTGCGCACGCACGCCGCAACTGGACCGTGTGCTGGAAGCGGCCGGCAACTGTCTGCTCGCGCAAGTGCACTACGAGCGCGGCCACCACGACGATGCCGCCGACCTGCTGCATCCGGCATTGGAACTGCTGGAGCAGCACGATGGCGGCGTGGACGTGCTGGCGGCCGCGTACGACACCGCGCTGGGTCTGGAACGCGTGCGCGATCACAGCGGGCGTAGTGCGCTGGTGTTGCTTGAGCATGTCGAGCAGATCGCGCATGGGCGCAAGCTGGCGCGACTGTCCGAGCTGGCGTCGGCATGGCGCTTGATGTTGCTGCTGGAGCACCCCGGCAACGCAGCCATCGATGTGGTGATCGCGCGCACTGGCGGCGAGTCCGGGCTGGCGCACACCCTGCGCTCGGCGCATCGCTGGCGCGATCGTGCGGCGATGGGCTTTGCGTTGGCACGTTGGCATCGCCTGGCCGGGCGTAGCCATGCGGCGCTGACCATTCTCGGCCAGATCGAGCAGGCCTGTCTGAGCAGCGATAACGCCTGCCATCTCGCGCGCACCCGCGCCCGCATCGCACTGGTGCTGCAGCAGCGCGGCGAACTGCTCGCTGCCCTGCCGCATTTGTACAGTGCGCTGGACCACGTGGCGCTGACGCAGAGCTGGCAAGCGATCATGGAGCTTGGATTGCCGGCAAAGGCGATGTTGCGCTCGCTGCGCCAACACGACCCGCAAACGGTTGGCGGCACCACGCGTGCATTGACCATCCAGGCGCTGCTCGAACGCCTCAGTGGTGACGACGATCCCGCCAGCGATGTGTTCAGCGAACGCGAACTGGAAGTGCTGGCGCAACTGGCGCGCGGTTATTCCAACAAGCAGATCGCCCGCCACCTGCATTTGTCGGAAAACACGGTCAAATTCCATCTGAAGAATCTTTACCGCAAGCTCGACGCACGCAGCCGCGAGAGTGCATTGGCGCAGGCGCTGCAGCGCGGAGTGTTGCGCGGCGAGGACACGCAGCAGACATCGGATACGCCGCCGCGCTGAGCGGCGTGCACATCATCATGCATCGCGGATGCGCACGCCTGTGACCGCGAAGACACTTGCGCATGCGTGGCGATGCGGTGGCTGTCGCCTGATCGATGCGGCTGCGTCAACGCGGCGAAGGGCGCTGGAGACAGACTCCAAGCGCCCCAGCATCACCCAAACTTCAACGTGCCTTTCATCATCGCCCAGTGCCCGGGGAACGAGCAAAAGAACGTATAGGCGCCGCCCTTGGTGAGTTTGCTGGTTGCAAAGCTGACCGTGGTGCTTTCGCCGCCACCGACCACCTTGGTATGCGCGATCACACGCGCATCGGCCTTGGGCAAGTAACTGTCGGCAATGGTCGAGCGCATGCCGTCATTGGCCACCGCCTGGAAATCGGCGGACTTGGTCAGCACCCAGTTGTGCCCCATCACCGTGGCGGCCATCTTGCCGGCGTGCTTGAGCGTTACATCCACTTGGGTGCAATCGGGTGCAATCGTGATGGCGCTCTGATCGAACTTCATCTGGTCGTTGCCGGTGATGGTCACCGCGCAGGTCCGCGCCCAGGCCGAGGGCGCCATCGCTATCAAGCCAAGCACAGCAATCGTCGAAAACAGCTTCAAGGCAGTCCTCCTGCAATAAGAAAGCGCGGTGTGTGCAAGCGACCGACGCTCGCGCCTGCGCCAGTGCGGTCAGAGTACCGCCTTGACGTTGCCAATGCAGTGCTGCGCCGCCGCACAATGCACTGCGCGCGGCGATCGAGATGCGCCGACGCTAAGAGCGGCTAACAAAACGTAGCGAGCAGTCGTCAGGTGGGTGTGGACGGTGCGCTCAGAACCGGAGTGTACGGGTGGTACATGCTGCACCGGGCACCGGCCGCGCCCGCCTGGCGGCTGCACAGTAGTTTTATTAGCTGCTCTAGACATCCAGCGCATCAAGCGACAGCCACAGCCACAGCTGCAGGATCACCGCGCGGCAGTCGCACAGACAACGCTACGCATAGCGGAAGAAGTCCCGCATTGGGTCGTGCACATCGGCTGTGGCCTGAGGCAGCGGCAGCGGGCCGCGCTTGCCGGCCATCACCTGCACGAACGCCTGCTTGAAGCGTGCCATCTCTTCGGGGGTGCCCACGGTGATCCGCGACCAGGTGGGCCACACCGGCCAACTGCGGCCGATGAACACGCCAAAGGTCGCCATGTCGTCCTTGAAACCTGCTGCGGGCCGCTTCACATCGACCATGAAGCAGTTGCTCTCCGATGCCGTGCACGCGTAGCCCTGCTGACTGAGGAAGTCGATGACGTCCTGCCGCGTGGCTGCAGTGCGTGCACGGCGCTGTGGCACCAGATCGGGATCGCGCAAGCTGGCCAGACCTGCAGCGGCCGCCGTCACCGGCAAGCTGTTGACGCTGTAGAACATCAGCTTGGCAAGCAGCTCCGGGCGCGCGGCCGCGTACCCCAACCGGATGCCGGCCATGCCGTAGAGCTTGGAGAAGGTGCGCAACACCACCACGTCCTCGCCGGCAGCGACCATGTCCACCACGCTGCGGGTGCTATGCGCGAAGTGGATATAGGCCTCATCCACCACCAGCACGCTGCCCTTGGGCTTGTGCGCCAATGCGTAGTCCAGATCCTTGCGTGCGGTGACCGAGCCGGTGGGATTGTTGGGGTTGCAGATGTAGATCACGCCGGCATTGGCATCGGCGGCGCACATCGCCTGCACGTCGTGCGAAAAATCCTTGCGCAACGGCACCTTGATCAACGTGGCGCCATTGCGCGTGGCAGCGCGCCAGCCCGATTCGTAGGTCGGGTCGGCAGTGACCAGCGCAGCACTGGGCGAGGTGAAGGCCAGCATCGTGTAGTCCAGCGGCTCGGTGGAGCCGGCATAAGCCATCAGATGGTTCACCGGCAACTTGAGCTCGGCCGCCAGCGTGGTCATCAGTTCCATCTGGACCTCGCGCAGATAGCGCCCGCCCTGCGGTGCAATCTGCGCAATGGCTCTGACCGCTGCTGCAGACGGGCCATCCGGGAACTCGTTGGAGCCGATCATCACCGGCGACAGCGCGCTGGCGGTGGTTGACACAACGGCAGCGGTGCGTTCGGCGGCGCTGGCAAACAGCGGCAATCCGCCGGTCCCGGCGGCACCTGCAAACAGGGCGGAATCACGCAGAAATCTGCGGCGCGACAGCGGGGTTTTCATAGCCATCTCCAGCAAGGCAGCGACGCAAATTCAAGGACGCACGGCGACCACTTCGATCTCCACCCGATACAGCGGATTGCCCAGCGCAGCGATCTGGAAGGCCGAGCGTGCCGGCAGATTGGGCTGTTCCTTGGTGCCGAAAAACTGGCGGTAGCCTTCCATGAATCCGTTGAAATCCATCTTGCCGCCCATCGCCGGGTCGCCGACCAGAAACACCTGCATCTTCACCACATCGCCCATGCCCAGGCCGAGCGATTTGAGCTGGTCCTGGATCTGCTTCAACACGCTCACCGTCTGCGCCTTGGTGTCGCCGTAGGCGGCCGCAGAATCCTTCGGCACGCTGGTATCCACCACTGCCGGCACCTTGCCGCTGACATACACGGTGGCCTTGCCGGCCGGAACTTCCACTGCGGCGGCAATGGGGAAATCGCTATTGGGAATCTTGTGGCGGATCACCTCGGCAGCAGTTGCAGCGCTGAGGCCTGCAGACAACACGACGGTGGCAACGAGGGCATTGACGGCGGGACGGAACATGGCAACTCCTTGGAAGAGAGAATCAGTGACGCAGCAGCTTGACGTCGTCGGCGGTGACACGCTCGGCATGGTCGTTGCCGAAATGGGTGCGCACATAGCTCACCACTTCGGCCACCTGACGATCTGTGAGCATGTCGCCAAATCCCGGCATGCCGGCGTTGCCGTCGAGCACCATCATGGTGACGTAGGGCGCAGCCGCCAGCTTGGGATTTCCCGCAAGCGCCGGGTATTCACCGGCGCCTTGCGCACCGCTGCCGGCCGGCATGTGGCAGCCCTGGCAGACCGCGCGGTAGACATGCTCGCCGGAGGCGGTGGCGAACCCCTTTTGTGGATACAGCGCGGTGGCGTCGGAACTTTGCGCCTGCGCATCGCGCAGACCGGGCGGAAGCAGCGCAGCGCCGATGACCAGCGCAACGGCCGCAACACACACACGTGGCAACAGACTCATGCGCGACCTCCGCCGGCAATGACCTTGCGATGCAGGCGGCCGACGACATCGTGTGCCGACAGGATCGCGCCCTCCTGCCAGGCCGGGATATAGGACACATGCTCGCCCGCCAGCGCCAGGCGGCCGTCGATCTGACAGAGCGGCTCGTAATGTTCGGCACGCGCCTGCTCGCTCCACATGCCAAAGCAGCCGTGGGTAAACGGCACGCGGTGCCAACCGACTGCAATGCCGTTTTCGAATTCGCGCGGATATTGCGGGTGCAATTGCGTGCCGTATTCGACGGCCTTGCGCACCCGCTGCTCGGGACTCATCGAAGTGAATTGATAGGCATCCAGCCCCCACACGTAGGCACCGAGCAGCACCCCCTTGCCGGCGCTGTGATAACCGGTGCTGGGATAGCTGATCAAGGTGATCGGCAGATCGGTATAGCTGATGCCGCCGTAGATGGCCTCGTCCTCTTCCCAGAAACGTCGTTTGAATTGCAGGCCCACCTTGACCGACGCGGCATACGGCACCTTGCCGATCGCGGTGGTCATCGCGTCGCTGGCGGTGGTAGGAATCCGGCTGAGCACCGACAACGGAATCGTGCAGATGCACCAGTCCGCACTGGCCACGCGCTCTTCGCCGCCGCGGGTGGCATCCTGCCAGGACACGCGCACGCCGCTGCCGTCCTGATCGATCTTGGTGACCTTGGCGTTGTAGGTGATGGCATCGCCGAGCTGGCGCGCGAACGCCTTGCCGATCTGGTCCATGCCGCCCACCGGCTGAAACATGGTGGTCTGCATTTCGTAGTTGTTGCCGGCCGCCAGCGTGGTCCATAGCCGCGAACGCAGCACGTCCTGCACGCTGAAGGGGTCTGAAAATTCCGGCTTGCCCGACAAGCCGCCACCGGGGTAGCGCGCAAAGCCACGCCGCTCGCTGCTGTCTTTGCCTTTGACGTAGCCGAAGTTGCGATCGAGCGCCCCCCAGGTACGTAGCGATTCCAACAGCACTTCCTGATCCTCGCGGCTGACTGCGGTATCTAGTGCGTGCTGCTGCGTGCACTTGGCCAGCAACTCGGAGACATGGCCCTTGTAATCGGCATCGATCGCGCGGAACCGCTGCGGTGTGCCATCGAAGCCGTTCTGGCTATGCAGCAGCGCGTTGTAGTTGACCTGGTTGAACGCTTCCAACGCCACACCGAACTGCTTGCAGTAACTCAACACCGCCTTGTGGTGATGCGGAATGCGCCACGGCCCCGGATTGAGATACAACCCATCGTCGAACTGGCAGTGCTGGGTTGCGCCACCGAGTTCGGTGTAACGATCGCCGCCACGCAACGTCCAGTTACGGCCACCGGGGCGGCCGTTGTATTCCAGCACCTGCACGCGATAGCCGGCCTTGCGCAGTTCGAAGGCCGCGGTCATCCCCGCCAGGCCCGCGCCCAGAATCAGCACCGATGCGCCCTTCGGGTCGCCATCCAGCTGCATTGGGCCGGTAAAGCGCGATTCGGCCGCCATGCCCAGGCTGCTCATCGCCTGATACATCATCGCGCCGCCAGCGGTCATGCCGATGCGCGCCAGCAGTTGCCGCCGCGTCATCGCCCCAGTGTGATTGCCTTGCATCAACGCACATCCCCTGCATGTCATGGACAGTCGCGCGGCCGGCCGCAATGCCGGCCGCGTCGATCACTCAAAATCGGTAAGACAGGCTTGCGAATAGCTGGCGTGGTGCGATCAGCTGGTATGAGCCGGAACTTTCGTTGGGAAACACCGCACCGATCGCATTGTCCTTGTCGAACAGGTTGTAGGCCGACAATTGCAAGCGGCCACCGGCAAGAAACCCGGCATCGCCGCCTTGATACCCAACACTTCCGTTGACGATGAAGGTGGCATCCACCTGGTCGGTATTGAGCGTGTCGCCGTAGCGCTTGCCGGTGTATTTGGTGTCGAGGTTGGCGAAGAAGTGCTCGCCTTCCCAACCGCCGTTGACGCTGAACATCAGCTTGGGCGCATCCGGTACGTCATTGCCTTCCACCTGCACCAGCGCGCCGCTGACCGGGCCGAAATAGTTGTCCTGGAACTCGGAGGTGTTCCAGGTCAGCGATGCACCGAGCCGCCAGCCCGGCGCCGGCTTCCACATGCCGGACAGCTCCGCACCATAGGTCTGCACGTCGCCGACGTTGGCGTACACGGTGGGCGCCACCACCAGCGGGTCCGGGTCGGTCAGCGCGATGATGCGGTTGGAATAATCGATCTTGTAGGCGGCTAGATAACCGCTCCACTGCGTGGATTCGGCACGGATGCCGATATCGATGTTGGTGGATTCTTCCGGCGCGATATCCGGATTGAACGCACCGGAGGTCAGCGCCAGCCGCGGCGCGGAACTGAAGTTTTCCGCGTAGTTGGCAAACACCTGCACGCCCTCGGCCAGCTGGAAGCTTGCACCGACCTGCGGCTGAAACCAGTCGCTGTTCTTGATGGTCACCGCGCGACGCACACCGACATTGAAGTCGTCCAGATTGGCGATCCCGTTGTAGTCGCGTTTGACATCCAGCCCCTTGGCACCGAACTCCATCGTCAACCGGTCATCCAGCAGGCGCAGCGTGTCCTTGACGTAGAGCTGCTTCACCTCGGTGGAGAAGTGGTTGTCGTAATAGATCACGATCGGCAAGGCGCTCTTGAGCAAAGCGCCGGTGGCCGGGTCCAGGTTGTACAGCGGGCGCACCTGATCGAAGTCGTAACTCTCGTACCAGGCGCCCACTTCCAGCTTGTTGTGCTCGGTCTCCCACGCCACGGCCGTGGTCAAACCGTAGCGATCGCCGCCCATGATTTCTTCGCGCCGCGTCATCGCACCGACGCGGGTGACATTGCCAGTGGCATCGACAATCTGCGGGTCGTTGATGGCGATATCGGTGCGCCCTGGGGTGCCGGCAATCGCATCGTTGTACAACCCGGTAGCGGTACTCGGCGGCGTGCCGCCGACACCGTAGCCATGCTTGTTTTCGTAGTAGCCGGTGAAGGTGACGCCGATGGCGTCTTTGAACATGAAATCGCCGTGCAGGCTGAGCAGCGAATCGCGGCGGCCGTTCTGCCATTCGCTGTAATGCTCGGCATCCACTTCCGGATTGCCGGTGATGCGTTCGTGCAGATCCCACGACACCGAACCGTCGGAGTTGTACGACTGCACGTCGTAATCCTTGCGGTTGTTGTAGATCCAGCCCAACGTCAGGCTGCCGGCATCCCAGGCCTGGCGCACCTTGGCTTCGAAGTGATCGCTCTTCTGCGTGGCCGGCTCCATGTCCCACACCCCGCCCTGCGTGCGCGATGCGGAGAGGTAGGCACTCGGCCCGCCGTCCCACCACTCCGGCGTATCCAGACGCACAAAACTGCGTACCAGATCGTCCGAGCCGATGGTCTGGGTGAGATTGCCGCTCCAGCTATCGCCGCCCTTGGGTGGCAGACTGGTGTAGCGGATCGCACCACCGAGTGCGTGATAGGAGGGCTGGGTGACATCGCCCGAGCCGGCGGACACCGTGACATCGAGCAGGTTTTCGCTGGAGACGTAGCGGGTGATCGGCCCGCCTTCGCGGGTGTCGAAGGTTTCGATCGGAATGCCGTCCAGTGTCACGCCGATCTGGTTGGCGGAAAATCCGCGGATGGTCATCGAATCGCCGAACTCGTACAGCCCGAACGGGTCGGTGGTCTGCACGTTGACGCCGGGCAGACTGGCCAGCAGCTGTTGGGGTGCCACGCCTGGTACCTGGGCCTGGATCTCGTCCATCGAAATGGAGGCAGTGGTACGCGTGGAGCCGGTGCCGACCACGCTGACCGCGTCCAGAGTGCGCGCCTCCTGCGCCAGTGCCGGCAGGCTGTGCGCGCCGGACATCAGCAGGGTCATCGAGGCGAGCGTGTGGCGACGCGTGGCGGCGGTGAGAATGGCGGCCATCGCGGTCGCCAACTGATCGGTGTTCAAGCGCTTAGGCATGCAATCGACCCCTGGAATGTACTGCGTGCTGAGTGACCGGACCCGCTCCCCAAGACCGGCTGATACCGCAGATGCGGCATGGATCGACCATACCCAGCGAGGTTGCGCCGCAGACGCGGTGCGGAGGGTAGGGTCTGCGCGTGCGGGTAGGTTCTTACCGAGCTAGAACCTTTGAATCCGTAGCGCAGACACTCAGGTTGGCGTGCCCGTGGACGCGCAGGGCTTCCGCGACAAGGCGTACGCGACCGCCGTACGCGGGTGTGAGACGTCGCGCGCCACGCGCCTACCCGTTCGCGCGTATCAGGGCATAGAAGATCCCGCATGCTTGCGATGCAGCGGCAGATCGACAACGCTGCGTGCCCACCTCATGAGCACGCCCCATGTCGCCTGTACGCCCGTCCTTGCTGCTGCTGGATTTCGATGGCGTGTTGGCCAGCTATTCGCGCCCGCGCCGGCTGGCCGCACTGGCGACTGCAGCTACATGTACGCCGCAGCGCGTGCAGCAGGTCCTGTTCGAACAGGGACTGGAGCGTGCCTACGATGCCGGTGAGCTCGACACGCAGGTCTATCTGACCCAATTGAGCGACGGGCTGGGACATCCGATCGACCGCGCCACCTGGATCGCGGCACGCGTTGCAGCGTGCCGCGCAGATCCCGCGGTGGTAGCGCAGGTGCTGGCGGTGTCGGCGACGACCGCGGTGGCGGTGCTCACCAACAACGGCCCGTTGATGGCGGAGGCGATCGCGCAACTCGTGCCGTCGCTGTTTCCGTTACTGCAGGGCCGCGTACTGTGCAGCGGTGCGTTAGGCGGCAGAAAACCGCAGCTGGAGGTGTATCAGCGCGCGCTTGCGCAGCTGGGTGCGGAACCGGCACGCACCTTGTTCGTCGATGACCTATTCGTCAACGTCCGCGGCGCCCGCGCCGCCGGATTGCATGCCGATACCGTGCGCGATGCCCGTGCATTGCGGCGTGTGTTGAAGCGGTATGGGTTGGGGTGAGACTGGGAATACCGTCAATCGTGCACAAATACGCAACCAGACCAGTCGCAGTAAAACCCAACTGCACCAACTAGCCCCTCTCCCGTCGGGAGAGGGGTTGGGGTGAGGGTACGGTGTTGCGATACAGGGCCGTCACCTAGACACCGCCTTACGCAATCCACAAACGCACCGGCTCACGCGTCACACGCCTTACCAATCAGCGCCCTACCAGCCGCCAACACGCAGCCGATCAAGCAACCCATCACCGCTGCGCGGCGTACTCGGCAATCGCCCGGCGCAGACGCGCCAGGCCGTCGGCCAGCTCGGCGTCGGTCAGATTGAGTGCCGGCACAAAACGCAGCACATCCGGGCCGGCCTGCAGCAGCAGCAAACCATGCTTGGCTGCCAGATCCAGCAGCGCACCGGCCTGGCCGGCATGCGCCGGTGCCAACACCGCGCCGAGCATCAACCCACGCCCGCGCACCTGTGCAAACAGGCCAAACTCGGCATTGAGCGCTTCCAGGCCCGCACGCAACGCCGCCGACTGCCGCTCCACATTTTCGGCAATCTGCGGCGAGGCGAGCTTGCGCAGCGCCACGCGCGCCACCGCGGCAGCCAGCGGATTGCCGCCGAAGGTGGTGCCGTGCGCGCCGAACTGCATGGTCTCGGCGACCTTGGGGCCGGCCAGCATCGCGCCGATTGGGAACCCGCCACCCAGCGCCTTGGCCAGCGTCACGATGTCCGGCGTCACCTGCTCCTGCCAATGCGCGAACAACGTTCCGGTGCGGCCCATGCCGCATTGAATTTCGTCCAGCACCAACAAGGCATCGTGTCGATCGCACAATGCGCGCACCTGCGCCAGGAAGCCCGGCGCCGCCGGCATCACCCCGCCCTCGCCCTGGATCGGCTCCAGCATCACCGCAGCTACGTCGCCGCTGGCCATCGCCGCTTCCAGCGCCGCCACATCGTTGAAATCCACATAGCGGAATCCGCCCGGCAGCGGCTCGTAGCCTTCCTGATATTTCGGCTGCGCGGTGGCGGTGACCGAGGCCAGCGTGCGGCCATGGAAGCTGCCACGGAACGTCACGATGACGCGCTTGTCGGCTGGGCGGCCCTGATTGCTGGCCCATTTGCGTACCAGCTTGATGGCCGCCTCGTTGGCTTCGGTGCCGGAGTTGCACAGAAAGACTTTTTCGGCAAAACGCGACGCGCCGACCAGTTCCTCGGCCAGCCGCAGCGGCGGCTCGCTGTAGAAGATGTTGCTGGTGTGCCACAGCTTGCCCGCCTGCTCGGTGAGCGCGGCGACCAGATCCGCATCGTTATGGCCCAGCCCGCTCACCGCGATGCCGGAGGACAGATCCAGATATTCGCGCCCCGCGTCATCCCATACGCGACTGCCCTGACCGCGCTCCAGCACCACCTGGCGCGGGCGATACACCGGCAGGTAGTAGTGCGCGAGGGACAGGGGCGAATCGGCAGCGGTGCTCATGATGGTGGGTCGCAGAAGCGGAGGGAGAACCTGCATTCTCGCGCATTCGCCGGCCTGCGGCACAATGTGCGCATGCGCCCTTTCTCCGATCCTCAGCTCACTCCCGCCACCGCCGACGGCCGGCGCCGGCAGTGGTTCGACATCATCTACCGCCACGACACGCGCCCATCGCGCAATTTCGACCTGATGCTGGTGGTGGCGATCCTGACCAGCGTGGTGGTGATCATGATCGACAGCGTGCCGCGCATCCATGCGCATTCGGCGCACTGGCTGGTGCCGCTGGAATGGGCATTCACGGTCCTGTTCACCATCGAGTACGTGGCGCGCCTGGCGGTGGTGCGGCGCCCGCTGCACTACGCGCTCAGCGTGTGGGGCGTGATCGACCTGCTGTCGATCCTGCCCAGCTATCTGTCGTTCTTCGTGCCGGGCGCACAGACCTTGCTGGTCGTGCGCGTGCTGCGCATCCTGCGCCTGTTCCGCATCCTCAAACTCACTCGCTATATCCAGGAAAGCGGGCAATTGGTGGACGCGTTATGGCGCAGCCGCCGCAAGGTGCTGGTGTTCCTGTTCACCGTGCTCACCATCACCGTGATCGCCGGTGCCACGATGTATGTCATCGAAGGCCCGCAACACGGTTTCACCAGCATCCCGACCAGCATGTACTGGGCCATCGTCACCATGGCTACGGTGGGCTTTGGCGATCTGGTGCCGCAAACCACGCTGGGCCGCTTCGTCACCTCGGCACTGATCCTGATCGGCTATAGCATCATCGCCGTGCCCACCGGCATCTACACCGCCGAACTTGCCACCACGCTGCGCGAAGGTGACCACACCGGTCGGCGCGACGTTCGCAACTGCGCCCGCTGCGGGCTGGAAGGCCACGCATCGGACGCGCGCTATTGCCGGCAATGCGCCGAGCCGCTGCCGGATATCGCCAACGGCTGATGCAAGGCGGCAGCGCACAGGCATCGACGGGAGGCAAATCAGGTGGTGGGCATCACCACCGTAAGCTGTGTGACCGGTGCGCAGGCAATCGCCGCTCACACTGCCGCAGCACGAGGTTGGCGCATCCGTCTCGCAGCACAGTGGCCAACCAACAACCGGCGCGCGATCGCCGGCACGTTGCGGACCGCATGACCGAAGCAACCCACGTCCTGCCAACGCAGCCCTGGCACCCGAAAGAGCGCGCCAGGTGCTGAGCGCAGCCGCTGCAGGTCGCGCTTACTGCGACATGCGGTTACTCATGTCGATCAGATCGTTGTAGCTGGCCAGCACTGCCTGGCGCGTTCCGCCCGGCGGGATCGAGCCGCTTTCCAGCAGCATCTGCTCGCTCTTGCTCAGCGGTGTGTTGGTACGAATGCGCTCGACCAGACGTCCGGACTCGCGCGCCAGCTTATCGGCAGCGCGTTCCATGTGTCCCCACATCGCATCACCCTGGCCCACCTTGGCTTTCTGCGCCTCTTCCAGAATGCTCTGGTAACGCGCGAGCTGGCTTTGCGCTGCCGCAAGATCCGGTGCATTGCTATCCAACACCTGCACCAGATGCTTGCCTTCACCGGTGATCTTCAAGTGATACCACGACGCGCTGCGGCCTTCTTCCTTTTCGATCGCATCGATCCGCGCCTGACGCCGAGTGTCTTCGTTGCGGTCCAGCGCCGCATTCATCGCGTCGCCCGCATCGAAGAACGCTGCGTAGGCCTGCATCAACGGCGCATGCAGCGCACGCATGCCCTTGCCGTCGTCGCGCAGATAATCCTCGCGATCGTAATACCGCGCTGCTTCGCCGATGCGCTCATTGAGCGTGGCAAACCGCTGCTGATAGGTCTTTGCTACCGGGTCGAGTTCGGCGTTGGCCGGTTGCTGCGCCAGTGCGGCAGTCATCGGTGCGCCGCAAGCCTCGACCCGATGCGACAGCACCGTTCCCGGTGCACGGATATTTTCTTCCTTGCCCGTTGGCCCAGCCTGCGGGTCCTTCATCCAGCCGGTGTAGGTCTGGTAACTCTCATGCAGCGGCTGCTGGACACCGTTGAAGCAGGCGATGTAGGCATTGATCTTGTCGGCATCGGGCGCAGCCGCAACCGGCGCATCTTTCTGGCAGCCGGCGAGCAGTGCGGCAAGTGCAACCGCTGCGCTGAGCGGTGCGTAACGAAGTGGATGGCGCATGCGGTGGTTCCTGTGCAGTGGTGAAGAAATGAGGTGAGGTGAGCAACGGTCGATCGCGTGCGTTGTCGTCAGCGCCCGGCATATGGCCGCACGCGCTGCATCGTGCGATGACGCTGGCAACTACTGTCGATTGCTCTCGGACACCAACGCGTTGTAGGTATTGAGCAACTTGCGCGGCGATCCTTCCGGCGCCAGCGAGGGGCTATCGAGCCAGCCCTCTTCGATGCGGCTGTAGGGCGTCTTGTCGACCACGCGTTTTACCCGCGCCTTGGCCTGCCTGCGGAAGTCTTCCGCAGCGGTTTCGAAGCTGTTCCATTTGAGTTTGTCCGGCTCCTGGTCCGCCACCTTGGCATGCGCCTCGTCGGAGAGGCGGTTGAAGCCGTCAAGCAGCGTGTTTGCACGCGCGGTGTCGAACTGATCTTCCTGCAGTACGTCGGTCAGTTGCTTGGCATCGAGCATCATCGACAGCCGGTAATACTCGCGCGTGCGTCCCTCCTCGCGCTCCAGCGTCTTGAGCGTTTCGCGATGCGCTGCATCATTCTGCGCTTCCAGCTCGGCACCGAATGCGCTGCTGGCCTCGGCATAACGCTCCAGCGCCGCCATCAACGGCGCGTGCAGTTGCTTGCCCTTGGCGAACTGGTCGCCTTCATCATCCTGGCGCGCGTAGTAATCGGCCACCTGGTGACTGATCGGCCGCAGCGCCTGCAAGGCCGCGTGATACTCCCGAGCCGCAGTATCCAGTGCCGGCAGCGACGGTTGCGCCGCAGCCGCCGCGCTAACAGGCGCATCGCACTCCTTCATGTCGAAGTCGCTGATGTCGTAGGGGCCGGCCACACGCGTTTCGCGCCCGCTGGGGCCGGCGGCTGCATCGTCCATCGAACCGATGTAATGCTTGGCACCGGTATGCACCGGCAGATCGACGCGGTTGAAGCAATCGATATACGCACCGAGTTTGGCGTTGAGCGCATGCTGCGCATCGCTCGGCGCATCGGCGCTCTTGCTTGCCGCCGCGTTGCCGGTCGGCGTGGTCTGTTTGCTGCAGCCGGCGCAGAGCGCAAGCACGAACAGGGCGGGCGCAAACGCGCCGGGCTTCAGGAACACGGGCAAACGTCCTTGTTGGAAACGATTTCAGCCGCGCACGATAGCAAACTGCGGCGTGAAATCATCGTGCTCAGCAGCGAAGCGGACGGCGGCGTTCGTCTGCGCGGCAGGCGGTGATGCGCACAAGGTCAATCCGTTTTTTCGTGGACGAATGATTCGCAGCGTCTGTATCGATGGATCGGCGCACGGCCACCTGCACCGCGCTTGGAGCTATAAAAACCAGAGCGAGCAGTCGTCGGGCAAATGTGGACGGCGCACCCGGCACCGCAACGGATGAGCCGTACACGCCGCGCCGAGCACCGGCCGCGCCCGCCTGTCGGCTACGCAGTCGTTCTGTCAGCCGCTCAGTCGAGAAACAGATCCGGCAGCAAGGCCCGTGACGGATCGACCGCATAACCGCTGAAGTCGGTGACACCGGCCTGCGTCAGCACCTCTTCGTCGATCAGAAACTGCCCGTGGAAACCGGCCGCAGTGCGGGTCAGCACCGCATGCGCCGCATCGGCCACGATCTCCGGGCGACGGCAGGCAGCGGCGTCCACGCCCGGCAGCATGTTGACCGCATCGGTGGCAATCACCGTGCGCGGCCACAACGCATTGACCGCCACGCCCTGCGGGCCGAACTCAGCGGCCAGCCCCAGTGTCACCAGACTCATCCCCATCTTGGCCAGCGTGTAGCCGGTATGCGCACCCCACCACGCCGGGTTCAACGATGGCGGTGGGGCAAGGCTGAGGATGTGCGGATTGGGCGCCTTCAACAGATGCGGCAGGCAGGCTTGCGCGCACACAAAACTGCCGCGCGCGTTGACCTGTTGCATCAGGTCGAAGCGCTTCATCGGTGTGTCCAAGGTGCCGCGCAACCAGATCGCGCTGGCGTTGTTGACCAGGATATCGACGCCGCCAAACGCCTCCACGGTGGCGGCAACGGCGGCGTGCACCTGCGCTTCGTCGCGGATATCGCATTTGAGCGCCAGCGCCTTTCCACCTGCCGCAACGACTGCTGAGGCAGCGCTGTGAATGGTGCCGGGCAACTTGGGATTGGCCACCGCCGATTTGGCCGCGATCACCACATTCGCCCCATCGCGCGCCGCCCGCAACGCGATCGCCAAACCAATCCCACGCGAGGCACCAGTGATGAAGAGCGTTTTGTCTTTTAGCGTCATGGGAATCGGGACTCGGGACTCGGGACTCGGGGATCGGCAATCGGCAATCGGCAATCGGCAATCGGCAATCGGCAATCGGCAATCGCAAGAGCTTAGCGCCTTGAACGTCCAGCAGCCGACCAACAATCAACTCACGCGATACGCTTTTGCGAGTCCCCAATCCCTAATGCCCAGTCCCGGCCCCTCAGGGCTTCGGCCCCTGCCCTTCGTTGTCTTCCCAGTGCAGGATGCGCCGGGTCACAAAGCGGTAGACCGGTTTGCCGGTGGCGAACCACAGCTCGCGCACCCATGACCTGCGCTTGAGCACACGACGTTCCACCGGCGTGATCGCGGCCGGGCAATACATGCGTTTGTGCTTGAGCAGGTGACGCAGGTCCTCGCGTGCAAGCAGACGCATCCAGCGCGCGCGCGGGTGGCCGCGCACCGCCAGCTGGAAATCGATCACCGCCGGGCTGCCATCGTCCTGCACCAGCCAGTTGGCTTCCTTGGCCAGATCGTTGTGGGCCACGCCACACCGATGCAGCTGCTGCAACAGCCTGCGCGCCTGCCTGAAATACGCCAGATCACCGCGTGGCGGGCGCTGGTACATCGCATCGCCGGCCAGATAGCTGCGGTCCAGATGGCGCCCATCCCAATGCAACAAGCGTGGCGTGTGCGGCAGGCCATCCAGCTGCCGCAGCGCCAGCGCTTCGCGACGTGCCAGCCACCAGGCCACCCCACGCAGAAGCCATGGCGCCACGCTCAGGTCGCGCCGCACAAACACCCGGCCAGCGTCGCGGATCAACAAAATGCGCCCGAACGTATCGGACTTCAGCGGGAGATTGTCGGCGGGCTCGTGACTCATTCCCCATTGTAGGCGGGCAGCCCGCATCGCCGTACTGCCGTTGCAGAGCGTGCCGATGACACACGCCCGCACCGTGGCCTGGTTGCAACCTCAGGTGAAGCCAACAGGCCGATGTGAGCATGGCGCAAGTCAGTCGTCGCCCTGCCCACTTATAATTCGGGAATGAACTCATGGATCGACGCCACGCTGGAGTGGATCGGACACCACCCCACCTTGGCTGGCGTGGTGATCTTTGCCATCGCATTCTGTGATGCGGTGATCGTGCTCGGTGCCATCGTGCCCGCGCTGCCGTTGCTGTTCGCCATCGGCGTGCTGATCGGGCTCGGCCAGATCAACGGCCCGTATGCAGTGGTGTGCGCCACCCTGGGGGCGTTTATCGGCGATGCGTTGAGCTTCTGGGTGGGCCATCGCTGGGGCCACCAGCTGCACACGTATTGGCCGTTTCGGCGCTATCCCCAGTTGCTGGAACGCGGTGAGCTGCTGTTCCGACGCAACGCCTTCAAGAGCATTCTGATCGCGCGCTATGTCGGCGCGGTGCGGCCGTTCGTGCCCGCCATCGCCGGCATGTCGCACATGCCGTTCAAGCGCTATCTGTTCGCCAGCGGGCTGGCCTGCGTGTCGTGGGCGCTGCTGTTTCTGGTGCCGGGCTGGGTGTTGGGCACCGCTTACGACGCGGTCGCTGCAGTCGCTGGGCGCCTGTTCGTAGTGGTCACCCTGCTGGCTGCGGTGATCGGCCTGGCCTGGGCGGTGGTGCTGTATTCGTACCGCTGGTCGGCAGGCCATCTGGATGCACTGCTGGCGCGATTGCTGGAGTGGTCGCATCGGCACCCGGTGCTGGGCAACTGGTCGGTCAGCGTGTTCGACCCGCGCCGGCGCGAATCGGTCCCGCTGGCAATGATGGCGCTGATGCTGTTGCTGCTGGGCTGGGGTTGGTTCGTGTTGCTGATGGTGGTGCTGGCGCATGGCGAACCGCTGCGCGTGGACCTGGCCGTGCACGATTTGATGCTGGCGCTGCGCAACCCGCTGGCCGACTACCCGATGGTGGCGCTGGCCTCGCTGGGCGATTGGCAGGTGTTGTTGCCGGCGATCGCCGCAGCGATGGGTTACCTGGCCTGGCGTCGGCGCTGGATGGCGGTGGCGCATTGGGTGATCGCACTGGCGTTTGGCCTGGCCCTGACGCAGTTGCTGGGCGCCACCGTGCAGGTGGTGCGCCCGCCGGCCGCCAGCAGCGGGTTCGGATTCCCGTCGGTAGCGGTCACCATGGCCACGATCGGGTTCGGGTTTTTCGCGCTGCTGATCGCACGCGAACTGCCCGGCCGCCGCCGCGTGTGGCCGTATCTGGTCAGTGGCGCCATCGTCTCGCTGATCGGCTTTGCGCGCCTGTACCTGGGCGCGCATTGGCTCAGCGACGTGGTCGGCGGCATGTTGTTCGGCATCTTCTGGCTACTGGTGCTGGGCATTGCGTATCGCCGCCGCGCCACGCGCGCGTTCTGGGTCAAGCCGGTGTCGTGGATCTTCTACGGCGTGTTCGTGAGCTGCGCGATCTTCTTTGCGCCACGTAATCTCGGCACCAAGCTGGCCAAGTTCGAACCGCCACCGCCGCTGCTGATGGACCTGCCCGCCAGCGACTGGTGGGAGGGGCAATGGCGGCTACTGCCGGCACGTCGCAATGAATTCGACGACGACCAGCGCTGGCCGCTGGACGTGCAAGTGGCCGGCCCGCTCGCGCCGCTGCAACGCCAGCTCGAAGCACGCGGCTGGCGGACACAACCGCAGGCCGGCTGGGAACAGGCATTGCACCTGCTGGATGTCAGCGGCCGCCCGGACGAAGTGCCGATTCTGCCGGCCACGCTGGACACACAAGTGGAAGCCCTGCTGATGGTGCGTCACGCCGCGCCCGGGCACGTGCATGTGTTGCGTCTGTGGCCTGCAGCCGCGCGACTGCAGCCCAGCGCACAACCGCTGTGGGTAGGCAGCACGCAGACCTTGCGCTACAGCCGCCACTTCAGCCTGATCGGCCTGTGGTACCCATTACGCGGCGTGGACCCTGCACTCAGCGCGTTGCGCGACGCACTCGGCCCGCTGCCGCATCGTGTGGAGCAGCGCCGCCGCTCGCAGGTACCGGTGATCTTGATCGACAGTACGTCGGGCAACGCGGTGCGTGGCGAGAACAAAGACAACGCTGCATCGCATACGGAAACCACTGCGTCCGACCCGGCTGCATAGGATCAGCTACAACAGCGCCGTTGATCGATCGGGTAACGGCGGCGATTGTCTGGCGAACGCGCAGTCCTGTAGATAAGAACTGCTAATAAAAATTTTTAAACGCTGCCTCGATGGGGGCAACGCGTTGCGTCGCTTAGATGCAGCCGGATGTTTAGGGCAACAGCCTTGGTGAGTAGAGGGCGCGGTGCCCTCGCCGCTCGCGGGAC
>NZ_JAVTIK010000015.1:0-113307 GCF_031843525.1 Xanthomonas sp. WCS2018Noco2-27
TAGGACTGAGGGTTTCTTTTTGCCTGGTCGTTAGGAAAAACCCCGCAACCCAGTCAAACCAACGCCGGGCCGCGTGCCTCGTCACAAACGACAGGCGTACGACACGCGTACGCCTGCCCGGCGCGGCGAACCGCTGGAGCCAGCGCGCTACAAGCGCGGTTGATGTAACGGCAGTATTGGTCGCGAAACTGCCGCAGCCAGGCGACGACGCACATCATATGCGTCGCTCACAAACCCTCGCCTGCGCTTCTGGACACCTCTATCTGGTGGCTGGCTGACCGCCGCTTGATTGCTTTTCTGCATGCCGACCTCCATATCGTGCCGTGCCGGTGCGTGACCGGCTGTTGCTGGATGCGCTGATGCCGGAATTGCCTGAAGTCGAAACTACGGTGCGCGGCCTAGCGCCGCATCTGGTCGGGCAGCGCATCCATGGGGTGATCCTGCGTCGGCCAGATCTGCGTTGGCCCATTGCCGAGCAGATCGAGCGCTTGCTCCCTGGAGCTACCATCACGCAAGTCCGTCGACGTGCCAAGTATCTATTGATGGATACCGATGCCGGTGGGAGTGCGTTGCTGCATCTGGGCATGTCCGGGAGCTTGCGTGTATTGCCTGGCGATACGCTGCCGCGCGCACATGATCATGTGGATATCAGCCTGCAGAACGGGCGTGTGCTGCGCTTCAACGACCCGCGTCGGTTTGGTTGCCTGCTGTGGCAATCCGACACGCAGGTGCATGAGCTGCTTGCTGCGCTAGGTCCGGAGCCATTATCGGAGGCATTTACTGGCGATTATCTCTATGCGCTATCGCGCGGTCGTCGCGCTGCAGTCAAAACTTTTCTGATGGATCAAGCGGTGGTTGTCGGCGTGGGAAACATCTATGCCGCTGAGAGCCTGCATCGTGCGGGAATCAGCCCATTGCGCGAGGCTGGAAAGGTGTCGCTTGATCGATACCGGCATCTGGCTACTGCGGTGAAGGATATTCTGGGATACGCCATCCAGCGCGGCGGCACGACGTTGCGCGACTTCATCAGCCCGGACGGGGCGCCTGGCTATTTCGAGCAGGAACTGACGGTCTACGGCCGCGAGGGTGAGCCCTGCAAACAGTGCGGTCGGGCCTTGAAACACGCAACGATTGGACAACGCGCGACGGTGTGGTGCAGCAGTTGCCAGCGTTGAGGTATGGCAGCACCTTTTAAGCAGTTCCTGCTGCCTCCCGGATCAGATCGATCTTCGCGATCGATGTGCAGCCTCAACGCATAACCAGCCGGCCGGGCGATCAATGGCTCCACCTTCGCAGTAACAAGATGCAAACGGCTAGTTTCCACACGTGCACCACGCCACAATCGATACGTCCTGCATTTGGAACTGCGTTATGCCCATGTCACCGCCTCTTTTCATTCCCTTGTTGGCCGGCGGGGCACTGGCGCTATTGCTTCCTGGCAAGGCGCATGCGGATGAGCCCGCGAAAGCTGGCCTCGCGCCAGTAGAACGTATCCAGTTGCACAACGATGCAGTGGAGCTGAGCGTCACGCCGGCATTCGGTGGCCGTGTGCTGTCCTTCAGCCTGCGCGGGCACCCTAGTGTGTTGAAGATCGGAGCAGCAGTGGATCGCCAGCCTGCGCCTACGGTGTCTGCCGGCGCAGGCGATGTTGCGTATCTCGGTCACGATGTGTGGGTGGGGCCGCAGAGTCATTGGTGGTTGCATCAGCAGGTCAACCTTGAGCGCAAGGCCGCCGCCGCGGTGTGGCCGCCGGATCCGTATCTCTCGTTGGCCAGTACGCGGGCCGTGGTACGTGGACCGACCGAGGTGAGCCTGCAGGGCGAGCCCAGCCCGGTGACGGGCGTGCAACTGAGCAAGCGCATTGCCCTGTCTACAGCGCGCGCCGACACGGTTGAGGTGCAAGCCACGGCGCGCAATATCCGCAAGGATGCGATCGCCTGGGATCTGTGGTTCAACACCCGCGTTGCGGCGAATACGCGGGTCTTCGTACCGGTGGCCGATGCTGGCGATATTCGGGTGCAACCGCCGAGCGAGCCAGGGACGGTGCCGCCCGTGTTCGGTCACCATGCGGGAGTTCTGGCGTTGCGTGCCGACGTACGCGATGACGGCATGGTCCAGCGCGGCAAGGTGTTGCTGCAGCCATCGGCGGGCTGGATGGCCGGCTTTGCCGGTGCGCAGGTGCTGGTGATCCGCTTTGTACATCAGCCGTTGGCCGCGATCCATCCGGAACAAGGACAGGTGGAACTGTACCTGGAAGCCCCGCCCCTGCATCCCGACCAGGGCTTGCTGGAAATGGAGGTGCATGCACCGTATCGCCAGCTCGCGCCAGGTGCGCAGATGCAGGCGCAGGAGCAGTGGACGTTGCTGCAGTACAGCGGGCCGGACGATGTGCAGGCGCAGCGGCGCTTCCTGTGCAGCAAGGCGACAGAGCTGGCTTTGGACAATGCGTGCGACGCCGCAGCTGCGGCGCCTTGACGCACGCACGCGCGTCCACGCCGGGCTTGTGGCTATGATGTCGCCCAATTCCCGATCAGATCGATGCGCATGCAACGACGCCACTTCCTGAAGAATGCCGCTGCCGCCTTGGCCGCGCTCGGTTTACCGGCATTGCCGCAGTGGGCGTTGGCTGCCAAGGCCGTGGGGCTGCGTCGGCTCGGGCAGCCGCAACCATTCGACTATGCGTGGCTCAAGGGGCAGGCGCGTGCGCTGGCCAAGGCGCCGTACAAAA
Organism: Xanthomonas sp. WCS2018Noco2-27; assembly: GCF_031843525.1. Classification (NCBI taxonomy): domain Bacteria; kingdom Pseudomonadati; phylum Pseudomonadota; class Gammaproteobacteria; order Lysobacterales; family Lysobacteraceae; genus Xanthomonas; species Xanthomonas sp. WCS2018Noco2-27. The sequence goes on from NZ_JAVTIK010000015.1 coordinate 2,729, forward strand.
GCCACAAGCAGGTGCTGCCGGGGCCGCTGGAAGCGTTGAACTGGGATCAGTATCAGTCGATCCGCTATCGGCAGGACCACGCGTTGTGGGCCGACGGCAATGGCAAGTTTCAGGCGAAGTTCTTCCACCTGGGGCTGTACTTCCACACCCCCGTGCACATCTACGACATCGTCGATGGCAAGGCCCAGCAGCTGGCCTACGACCCGGCTGCGTTCGATTACGGCAGCAGCGGGCTAGGCGGCAAGCAGTTGCCGAAGGATCTGGGCTTTGCCGGCTTCCGGCTCAACACGCGCAAGGACACCGATCGCGACTTCTCGGCGTTTCTGGGCGCGAGCTATTTCCGTGCGGTGGGCAAGGAAGGCCAGTACGGGCAGTCGGCGCGCGGGCTGGCGATCGATACCGGCACCGGTGGACCGGAAGAGTTTCCGGACTTCATCGCCTACTACCTGGAGCAACCGGCCGACGACTCCGACACCGTAGTGGTCTACGGCCTGCTGGATTCGCCCAGTGTCGCCGGCGCCTACCGCTTTGCCATCACCAATGGCGACGTGCTGGTGATGGATATCGACAGCGCGCTATACCCGCGCAAGGCCATCGAACGGCTCGGCATCGGCCCGTGCACCAGCATGTACCAGGTCGGCGAAAACGACAGCCGGATGGATTGGGACTGGCGCCCGGAGATCCACGATACCGATGGTCTGGCGATGTGGACCGGCGGTGGCGAATGGATCTGGCGGCCGCTGTGCAACCCGCCGCATCTGCGCTTCAACATGTTTGTCGATGAAAACCCGCGTGGGTTCGGGCTGCTGCAGCGCGACCGCAATTTCGACCATTACCAGGACGACGGCGTGTTCTACGAGAAGCGCCCGTGCCTGTGGGTGGAGCCCAAGAGCGGCTGGGGCAAGGGTTCGGTGCAGTTGGTCGAGATCCCGACCGTGGACGAGACCTTCGACAACATCGTGGCGTTCTGGAACCCGCAGGCCAAGCCGCAGCCAGGACAGGAGCTGTTGATGGGCTACCGGTTGTATTGGGGCGCCCAACCGCCGGCCAGTTCGCACTTGGCGCATTGCGTGGCCACCCGCACCGGATTGGGCGGCATCGTCGGACAGAAGCGCAGCCATTTTTCATGGCGCTTTGCGGTGGACTTTGCCGGCGGTGACTTGCCTGGGTTGGTGAAGGATGCCAAGACCAAGGTCGAAGCGGTGATCCAGGTGTCGCGCGGCACCACCGAGATTGTCTCGGCGCGGCCGTTGCATGAGCTCAAGGGCTATCGGGCCATGTTCGACCTGGTGCCGCCGGATGACAGCATGCAGCAGATCGATATCCGCCTGTACCTGCGCGCCAACGGCAAGCCGCTGACCGAAACCTGGCTCTATCAATGGACGCCGCCGCCGGTGAGCGAGCGCAAGATCTATTGAGAGTGTGGCGGTGCGCACGCGAGTGCGTATCGCGCGGTTTCGTCTGCAGCGCGACGTCTTTGTAGAGCGATCCCGGGCGATCGAAGCTAGAAGCAAGGATGCTGCAGTGATCTCGGCGCGGTGAGTGGATCGCCGACATGCGTGCGTCTGCCGCGACGGCGACGGACCGTCGCTCTCCCAGCCATGCGTACGTGTTGTGCGGCGCAGGCGAACAATGTCTGCGCCTGCCGCACATCTCGCCGATCAGGCCTGTGCTGACACCAGCGACCGAAATGCGATTTCGGGCATGCCGTGTCTGCCAATGCGCCCATGCACGCCGCGTCCTTACGTGTTGTGCGGCGGAGGCGAACAATGCCTGCGCCTGCCGTACATCTCGCTGATCAGGCCTGGCTGACACCAGCGACCGACATGCGATCTCGGCATCCGGCGGTGCACCGTTGCACAGCGCGCCGATCAGGCTGGGATGACGCCAATGACCGACATGCGATTTCGGACATGCTGCGTCCGCCAACGCACCCATGCACGCCGCGTCCTGGAGTGATCGCCGCACGAGAACGTGCGTGTCGCCAAAAGTGCCTATGCGTGGACGCGCTTCTGGAGCGCAACCGCACTGCTGCAGGACGCGATCGCCGCGGTGGGGCGGTATCGCCGGGTTTAAGCACTCAGGCCGAGGTGGTGCCGCTGACCAGGTGCATGCGCGCACGTGGTCGTGCGCAGGCCAGCTCCACGCGGAAGCAGGTGCCGTTCTTGCCGCTGGTGATGCGCAGCTCGCCCTGATGCGCCTGTGCGATCTGCGCGGCCATGTGCAGGCCCAGATCCACTTCCGGCACGGGGCGGCCGGCGGTGTGTACGTGGGTGGAGGCGTGCAACACATCAAGCCGGCGTGGATCGATGCCATCCAGATTGCAGACCTCGATGCGCAGGCGGCCCTGTTCGGTGACCGCGACCGCCTTGATCAGTGAACTCTGCTGTCCCTGCACCACCGCGTTGATCATCATGCTGCCGAACATCTGCGCCAGACGCACCGCATCGCCATGCACGGGTTCGTCGATGGCCACGTGCGTGGACAGCACCTGGTTGGGATAGGCGGCGCGGGTTTCGTCGACCACCTGCGACAGCGCATCGAGCAGGTCGCTGCCGCTGCCGTAATCCAGCTGCAGCCAGTCGCGCTCGATGCCGCGCGCGAAATCGGAGGCGAAATCGATCAGTTCTTCCATGCGCTGCAGGCTGCGTTGCAGGCAGCGGATGGCGCCGCCCTGGCGCTGGTTGAGCGGGTCGATGGCGAGCATGTCCACCACCGCATGCATGGACTGCAGCGGGTTGCGCAGGTCGTGCCCGAGGATGCCGATGAACTCTTCGCGCAACCGCGCCGAGGCGCCGGCGCGGCCCAGTTCGCTGCGTGCGCGCCGCGATTCCTGCGCGCTCTCTTCGGCGCGCTGTTCGGCCTGGATCTGCGCGGCCAGCAACTGCGCGAGCAGCTCGACCTTCTCCACCAGCTGCTGGTCCATGACCCGCGGTAACGGATCCAGCGCGCACAAGGTGCCGAACACGCTGCCATCGTCGAAACGGATCGGCACCGAGACGTAGCTTTCGAAGCCATACAACCGCGGCGATGGGTGGTCGCGATAGACCGGGTCGTCGGAGGCATGCCCGAACCACACCGCGTTGCCCTTCACCCGCACGCTGTCGCAGAAGGTGGTGGCCAGCGGCAGCTCGTCGCCCGGCATCAGACCGAAGGACAACTCGTCGCGCACCTGGCAGGTGATCCAGCGCGCCTCGGTCACCCGCGCGACGGCGGCAAAGCCCATGCCGGTGAGGCGGGTGAGGATGTTCAGCACATCGGGAACCGACGATAGCCGGCCAACACGCGCGATATCGGCGCGTAACTCGGGAGGAAGCGTACCCATGTGTGCCTCCCGACAAGTGGATGATCGCCAGTTTACAGGACTGCAGTTGGGCCTGGTGACGTGCCAAGCCACTGCAATCGATGCCAACGATACGCCTTGTCGGCCGGTGCCGGCGATGCCGCTGCGAATGCATGCCTGCGTAGGTTTAGCGATGCGTTCGTAGCGTATAGCTGGACGCCAATGCGCGCTGGCGATCAGGGATGCGGCCACGGATGGTGGCGGCGCTACCGCAGCTGCCCAACGGCGCTGTGACTCCGCTGCGCTGACCAAGGCGACGGGTGATTCGTGTGTTCGTGCCCCCCGCCATCTACCGCTTACGGCGACGCCACGCGACGTGTGGCGGAATGAGCGGGCACTACCCGGCGCAGGCCGGACGGACCGACGCTGCGGTGTCGCCAGTCGGCAGGATGCCGGTTACTCAGGCGTCGGCAGACGGCAGCGGCAAGGCGATCTGCAGTGGGTCGATGCGACCTTCGCCGCGCATGATCTTCTTGAACTCGGGGCGGCTGACCGACACGTAGCGCTCGTTGCCGCCGATCTCCACTTGCGGGCCGTCCTGCACCGCATGCCCCTGTGCGTCCACGCGCACGGTCATGGTGGCCTTGCTGCCGCTGTGGCAGATGGTCTTGATCTCCTCCAGCTCGTCGGCCCAGGCCAGCAGGAACTGGCTGCCTTCGAACAGCTCGCCGCGAAAATCCGTCCGCAGGCCATAGCACAGCACCGGGATGCGCAGCCGGTCGACCACCTCGCTCAACTGCCAGACCTGTGCACGGCTGAGGAACTGCGCCTCATCGACCAGCACGCAATGCAGGGCGCCCTGGGTGGCGATGTCGCGTTCGACCAGTTGCTGCAGTTCGGTGTCGCGATCAAACGCGCGCCCGTCTGCGCGCAAGCCAATCCGCGATGCGACCACGCCGCTGCCGGCGCGGTGGTCGAGTTTGGGCGTCAGGATCAGCGTTCGCATGCCGCGTTCGCGGTAGTTGTGCGCCGACTGCAGCAAGGTGGTGGTCTTGCCGGCATTCATCGCCGAATAATAGAAATAGAGCTTGGCCATCGGGCGATTTTACCGGGCCGGGCGGCTGCATGCAGCGCGCGTTATTGGTGAGTACTGCCGCGCGGGCCAGCGCGGGCGGGCGCTGATGCCGTGCCGCCGTACCTGCAGACCTGGTGCGACGGGACCATTCCCCTGCCGACCTGAATCCATCGCGCCGGCCAGCCCGGGGCCGCCCCGGTACAATGGCGCGCTCTGTCGGAAGCCTCTATGCACGGTCTCAATCCCCCGCAAAGCGCCGCGGTGCTGCACTGCGAAGGTCCCTTGTTGGTGCTGGCCGGTGCCGGCAGCGGCAAGACGCGCGTGATCGTGGAAAAGATCGCGCATCTGATCGCGATCGGCCGCTATCCGGCCAAGCGCATCGCCGCGATCACCTTCACCAACAAGTCGGCCAAGGAAATGCGCGAGCGTGTGGCCAAGCGCATCCGCGGCGATGGCGCCGATGGCCTGACCATCTGCACCTTCCATGCGCTAGGGCTTAAATTCCTGCAGATCGAACATGCCGCTGCCGGCTTGAAGCGCGGTTTTTCGATCTTCGATTCCGACGATGCCGCCGCGCAGATCAAGGACCTGATGCATGGCGCCAAGCCCGATGCGATCGAAGATGCCAAGAACCTGATCTCGCGCGCCAAGAATGCCGGCCTGTCGCCGGAACAGGCGATGGCCGCGGCGCGCAGCAACCGCGAGAAGGAAGCCGCCAGCCTGTACGAGCGCTACCAGGCGCGACTGACCACCTTCAATGCGGTGGACTTCGACGATCTGATCCGCCTGCCGGTGCAGATCCTGGAAGCCAACGAAGAGATCGTGATGGGCTGGCGCGAGCGCATCGGCTACCTGCTGGTGGACGAGTGCCAGGACACCAACGATGCGCAATATCGCCTGCTGAAAATGCTGGCCGGGCCGCGCGGCAACTTCACCTGCGTGGGCGACGACGACCAGAGCATCTACGCCTGGCGTGGTGCCAACCCGGAAAACCTGCAGCAGATGGCGCGCGATTACCCGGCGCTGGAAATCATCAAGCTGGAGCAGAATTATCGCTGCTCCAATCGCGTGTTGCGCGCGGCCAATGCGCTGATCGCGCACAACCCGCACGAGCATTTGAAGACGCTGTGGAGCGACCAGGCCGACGGCGAACGTATCCGCGTGTGGGAATGCCGCGACAGCGAGCACGAGGCCGAAAAGGTCGCGGCCGAGATCTCGTTTCTGGGCACCGCCAAGCAGGTGCCGTGGAGCGATTTCTGCATTCTGTTTCGCGGTAATTTCCAGTCGCGTCCGCTGGAAAAAGCCATGCAGCTGCTGCGGGTGCCGTATCACCTCACCGGCGGCACCGCGTTTCTGGAGCGGCAGGAGGTCAAGGACGTGCTGTCGTGGCTGCGCCTGATCGTCAACCCCGAGGATGACGCGGCGTTTTTGCGCGCGGTGCAATCGCCCAAGCGCGAAGTGGGGGCGACCTCGCTGGCGCGGTTGGCCGAGCTGGCCAGTGCGAAGTCGGTGCCGATGTCGCGCGCAGCCGAATCGATGGGCGCATTGCAGCACCTGCCGCCGCGCGCGGCCAATGGCCTGAGTGCCTTTACCGATATTCTGCGCGACATGCGCGAGCACTCGGCGAGCATGCCGGCCGGCGAATTGGTGCGGACGCTGGCCGACAAATCTGGCCTGCTTAACGACCTGCGCAATCAATCCAAGGACGAAACCGGCTTCCAACGCCGCAAGCGCAACCTGGACGAGTTGGCCGAGTGGTTCGAAGGCGGCCCACGTGGCGCGAGCGCCAGCGATCTGGCCGCGCAGCTGGCGCTGTTGTCGCGCAACGACAAGGACGACGGCGGCAACCAGGTGCGCATGATGACCATGCATGCGTCCAAGGGTCTGGAGTTCCGCTATGTGTTCATCGTCGGCTGCGAAGACGGTGTGCTGCCACACGAAGTGAGCCTGGAGGAAGGCAATCTGCAGGAAGAGCGCCGGCTGCTGTATGTGGGCATCACCCGCGCCAAGGAGCAGCTGTGGATGAGTCACAGCAAGCTGACGCGCAAGTTTGGCGAGCATGTGCGGCTCAAGCCGAGCCGGTTCTTCGATGAGATTCCTGCCGAAGAACTGCAGCGCGATGGTGCCGACCCGGTGGCCGATGCCGAGCGCAAAAAAGAGCGCGCCAGTGCCGGGCTGGCAGCGATCCAGGCGTTGTTCGATTAGCCGCGGCTGATCAAGCCACCACGCTTGTCGTCGGGTGGGCGCGGCTGGTGCGTGGTTAGCGTTTGGCACCGCGGTCTGGCACGCGCCAGCGTATTGGCGGTGGTATGCCGACCGTTCCAGGCGTGTCATGCGCTTCAATACGCGTGAGAGTAGCTGCTGTACGGATCCGCACACTGCCGCATTGCTAAGGGCGGCACGGCAGTAACCAGTTGTCGAAAGCCTGGCGTTTGCTGCGCGCGGAATGGATTGTGACCGTCGACATCTACTTCGATGTGCCAGGTTGGCGGCGCGTGCATGCACGGCGCGGATCGTCTGCTGGATGATTGCCGTTCCCACCTGGCTGTAGCGCGCCGAGGCTTGCCAGCGCCACACCCGCACGGCAGTCTGGTTTTCCCTGCTGCAGGAGTGCGCCGTGACTGTCGTGATCGAAACCCCGCGCTTGCGCTTGCGCACGCTCGATCCCGAGCGCGATGCCGATGCGATATTGACGCTGGTCAACGACCCCGGCTTTATCGCCGGCATCAACGACCGCGGCATCCGTACCCGCGAGCAGGCGAGCGCGCATTTGCGCGAGTGGGCGCAGGCGCATCACGACGCGTATGGATTTGCGCATTGGGCGCTGGAGACGCGCGACGGGTCCACCTTCATGGGGACGTTGGGTTTGTTGTGCCGCGACACCTTGCCGGTGCCGCATCTCGGCTTTGCGCTGTTGCCGGCCTATCGCGGCAAGGGCTATGTGCGCGAAGCCGGGCGCGCGGTGCTGGATTACGCGCGCGATGGGCTGGGGCTGACCCAGCTGTGCGCGATCGTGTCGCCGGACAACGCCGCTTCCATTCGCGCGCTGGAAGCGCTGGGGCTGCACCGCGAGGGCCTGCGGGTGTTGAGTCCCGGCACCGACGCGCTGGCGTATTACATGATCGATCTCGCCTCCACCGACATGGACAGCACCCCAGGTGTGCGGCACCCTGCCGGCCTGCCTCCGACTGCATAAGGACACCCGCATGCCGCTGCTGGTCAATGCCTATTCCACGTTGCGCGAACCGCGCTGGCCGGACTTTCTGCCGCACGACGCTGTGCAGCATCGCGACCATGCCGACCCGGAGCTGGCCAACCATCTGCATGGCTTTGTCGGCTACGTGAATCAGGCGGGCGACGGGCAAATGACCCAGTCGCGGTATCACCTGATGCGGCATGTGCAGCGGGTGCGGCAGCACTTCAGCTTCGAGGTCGACGACAGCGCGTTTGGCGATCTGGCGCAGTGGGCCGAGCAGGCCAATGCGGTGTGTTTTCTGGCCGACGGCAGCGTGCGCGACCCGCAGGGGCGGGTGCTGATCAGCCAGGGCGAACCGGCGCTCGATGACCAAGCGCAGGTGCCGTACCCGCCGGACGCGCTCGAGCGGCGAGCGCATCATCTGGCGCAGCTGAGCGCACAGGGCATCCGCGTACCGCCGAGCTTGCCGCCGGTGGCCGGTGTGGGCGAAGCGCGGGTGCGCGAGGCGACGGCGGTGACGCAACGGATGCTGGCGTTGTTTGCGGTGGCCTTGCGTGCGGAGATGCTGGCCGCCGGCGATGCGCCACCGGCGTTGGAGGAGGTGGAGACACGCTTGCCCGGCGTGACGGCTGCGCTGTCGCCGCAGGAGCACGCTTTCTTCGCCGAGGCGCACCCAGAAGCACAGATGCTGGCCAATTTTGGCTGGCGTTATGAAAGCCTGGCCGTGTTGCAGTGGGCGCTGGGCCTGGCCGACAGCTTGCCGCAGCCGACCGCCCTGTGCGACGTGCCGCTGGCCGCGCAGCGCGCGCTGGAGCATGCGCAGGCGCCTGCGCGCACGTTGCTCACGCTGCGGCCGCTGCCCGAACTGCTGGATGCGTTGGACCTGCATCTGCGCCTGCACTGGGCCGTGCGCCAGGCCGGTCACACCCAGCAGGCACCGCCGGCCGGCATCGTGCCCGGCGTGGTGTACGAGCGCCATTACGCGCTCAACTGGCTGCTGCACTTTGAAGATGCGGACTGGGACGAGGTGGATACGCCGACCTGAGCGGAGCGAGCACCGATCACGTCGGGGCTAAGAGCGGCTAACAAAACGTAGCGAGCAGTCGTCAGGTGGGTGTGGACGGCGCGGAGGAACCGGAGTGTACGGGTGGTACATGAGGATTCCGAGCACCGGCCGCGCCCGCCTGGCGGCTGCACAGTAGTTTTGTTAGCTGCTCTAAGCGTCCCTCAAGGGATGCATCCGCATGGCGTTATGGCGTCGCGCCTGCCATGGCGTGTGGTTCTTACGCGCGCCAGGCAAGCGCCGAACAACGCGTCCGTGTGGCTTCGATCAACACCGCTGGCCATCTTCACTACGCGCAAGCGCTTGATGTTCAGCAGGGAAGACCGCCGCGTTTGAGCGACATCCCAGATTCCCCGTCATGCCGCGCGTTGTTCGGACCTTCCCTAGCCGAGGAAGGACATGGCGTGGGTCAGCGAGCGGTCGGTCTGCAGATCCAGCAAGCGGCCGTGCGCGTCATGGAACAGCAGATGGCCGGACTGCTCGCGCACCTTGACCATGCTGCCCGCAGGCCAGTCCAGCGACGCAACGATGCCGCCGTCATGGTGGCGCACCACCAGATAGCGCGAGCCGTGCGGCCAATGCAGGCCAACCAGGAATCCCGCTTCAAGCGCCACCACGTTCGATCCATCCGGCGCGCCGAATGCGGCACTGTGTTCGTTCAATCGGCACTGACGGGCGCTGCCGATGTGCTGGTAGTGCAGGTAACTGTCGCCATTTGGATCGGTGCGCACCTCCGTTTGCTGTGCGCTGCCGAGCCGATGCGCGAGCACCGGCGCTTGCGGGTCCACGCGCAGGGGATCGCGCGCTTTGAGGCGTCGCGCGGGCAGGCTGTAGGTCCAGTCCTCCAGGTGCTCGCCGGCCTGCACCAGATACACCTCGCAATCGCTGAAGAATCCCGCCGCAATCACCGGCCCGGGCAGGTCGCCGACATGCCACAGCACGCTGTGCAGATCCTTGTCGGTATCGACCACCAGCAGCCGGTTGTCGACCACGATGCTCCAGCCGATTCCGCTGTAGCTGGGCGCGGCGTACTGCAGTGCGAGCTGGCCAAGGTCGCGCACCGCATGGGTGATCAAATCCAGGCGGTGGACGGTGGACACGCGCTCGCGGGGTGCGATTGCCAGGGCGACCTGCCCGCTGTCGGCGATGACCACGCCAAAGGCAGGCGCCGGGTAGCGCCGCAGCAGGCGCCCGTGTGCGTCCACCACCGCCGCGCCGGCTTCGCCCAGGGCCAGCAGATAGCGGCGACCCGGGAGTGCCGCCACATCGTGGATGGCCGCCAGGCCGGCCTGCGGTGCCTGCAGTCGTAGCGGGGTGGCGCCGTCCCAGAGCTTGGATTGGCTGGCCGCGACGTGTGGTTTGAAGGTTGGAATATCGGCGCTGAGCAGGGGGTCCTTGGCCAGTTTCAGCAGCGTGGTCAGATCGCCGACGGACAGGCTGTTGCGGGCGAACGCATGATCGGCGGCAATCGCCGGCAGCAGTTGCCGCGCCAGCTGTTGCAGCGAGCGGTTGGGGGCAGCATCCACCAGCAGCGCGGCTGCCATGTCGCTGCGCGGTGCGGGATCGGCGCTGGGGTCTGCAAGCGCGGCGATGCGGTCTGCATAGTGTTCCAGCGTGTCCGGCAACAGCTGCGCGCGTTTGACCAGCGCGCGTGCGTGCAGCGTGCTGCCGGCCTGTTCTGCGGCCAGCAGCCACTGCGCGGCCTGGTGGCGCGCGGTGTGCAACGGCCACACCGCGTCCACGGCGGCCAGCCAGTCGCCGGCCTGCACCAGCGCCTGGCCCCAGTCCAGCCGCAACGCGTCGGCCAGTGCGCGGTCGGTGCCGTGCAGCAGCTGGATTGCGGCGGCAAAGGCGCCATCGCGGCGCGCGACCTGCACCGCACGCGCGCGGTCGCCGGCCAGCATCAGCAGCCGGATGATCATCGCCGCCGACATGTCCCAGCCCAGCGCCAGCTCCGCGGCCTGTTTGTAACGGGCGTGCTTGACCAGATAGTCGAGCGCTTCCTGGCGCGCATTGAGCAATTCGGCCAGCACAAACACCGCACGATCGATCTGGCCTTCGCGGTCCAGGCGCGCGAAGGCGCTGCGATAGGTCGCGCGCAGATGCGCCTGCAGCTCTTCGCCCAGGCCGATGCTGGTGCCGGCGCCACGCGTGCGCGACAGACTCAGGTCGCTGCGCCGCTGTGGCACCCCGAACGCCTGCCCCAAGGATTCGCCCAGGCCATCGAGCGGCAGCGCGTTGCGCAAGGCTTCGTCCAGATTGCCGTTTTCGAACTGGCGCAGCATCCGGCGCATGTAGGCGCCCTGATGACGTCCGACCAGGCTGGCCATCCGTGAGGCAACCAGTGCGCGGGCCAGCCGCGTGCGCCAGGCCGATGCCGATGCAGCGCCCCGGCGTGCCGGCAGGGTGGTGTTCTGCACGGTGGCGTTGGCTGCGCCAGACGCTGCGGATCCGTTCGATGCCGGTGCGTGCTCGCTGCTCAAGCTGCGCTGAGCGCGCGCCAGCAGGCGTTGCCACAGCGTGGTGTTCTGCACCCCGGGGCGCTGCGTCTTCAGCGCGTGCAGGAATGCATCGCGCTCGGCGCTGGCTGGCGGGACGGCATTGCCCAGCAATTGCCGCAGCGGTTTGCCGCGCAGCCGGTCCACCTGCAGCGGTGGCTCGCTCGGGCTGCAGTCGTAGGGCATGTGCAGCGGGTAGCCAGACACGTCGATCGCCTCGGAAGGATCCAGCGCCACCGCGTGTTGCCACTGCAAGGCGATCACCTGGGCGCCATGGACCAGGCCGATATCGGCGGGGGGCAACTGCGCCGCCTCGGCGGCAGTCAACGCGCCCGAGAACAGGCCGCCGTGCACCTGGCACAGCGCCAGGCCGGGCGCCTGCTCGCAGACCAACGCACGCGGCGCGGCGAAGCACAGCACATCGCCGTCGGCAAAGCGCAGTGCCCGGCTACCCGGTTGCCAGGCGCAGACAAGCCTGGCCAGGCGTTGTTCCGGGTTGAGCCACGCTGCCGAGAACCACAACGCCGACACCATCTGGCTGCCGTGCCACAGCGGGTAGCGCACGCTGCTGCCCGCATTGTCCGTGCGCGCGGGGCTAGTCATGGCCGGGTTGCTCGGCCTGGCCTTGCACGACCATCAACGGGGTCAGCCCGCCATCGCCCAAGATCCACGCCTGCCCCTGCAGGGTCACCAGTGCGACCCGCGCGCCATCGCTGGACACTGCCGCGGCGCTGATCTCGCTGGCGGCGCGATGCAGTGTCCGCCGGCCGCTGGCCCCGATGGCGAGCAGCGCGCGACGATCGGCGCGCAGCACCAGCAGCAGGCTGTGCTGCGGCGCATCCGGGTCGCCGATCAGGCCGATCGGTCGGTCGCCGGACGCCACGATCGCCTCGAATTCCTGAAAGCCGTCGGCCGGGCCCCCGTGCAGCACCCGGTAAGCCAGCGAGCGGTCGCCGCCGGCCTGACGGCTTGCCAGTTCGAGGGCGATGGCGCCACGCCATTGGCCCTCCTGGACCAGGTTGCGCAGCAACACGACCGGCGGGCGCGACCCCAGCGCCAGTTGCAGGATGAGGTCCTGCTTGCCGTTGCGATGCAGGCGCAGCACCCGCAGTTCGCCAGCGACATGGGTGGCGTAGACCGCGTGTTCGGCATCGCCTTGCGCCAGCGCCACCACCTGCCCGGCGAGCTCGCTGCCTTGCGCAACCCGCTGCCGCTGGTTGGTATCGCGCGTCCAGGTCATCAGCCGGCCGTGTTGGTCCCACAGCAGGAACCGCTGTGGCTTGCCGCCGCTGTTGAGCCACACGCATGGACGCAGCCGCACCTGGCCGGGCGCGGGGCAGAGGCTCTGCCCGCCGGCTTCGATGGAGCCGTGCATGCCATCGAGATTCCAGAACGCGGCCTGCTCCCCGAAAGCGACGATGCCGCCCACGTGCTTGTTCTGCGCCGTCAGGCACAGCGGCTGACCGCCCTGCGCCCATTGGTGGTAGCGCGGCGTCGCCCGTTTGGGGATGTCGGCGGGCTGCACCTTCACCATCGCGCTGCGGTAGCCGTCTGCCAGCAGCAGCGCCACATGGCTGCCGTCCGGGCTGAACAGCGGCGCGTGGCGCAGCGAAAACTTGCCTTTGACCACGTGGTTTGCGGTGTCGGCTTGGGCGGGACGTTGCGTGTCGGTGAAGTGCCCAAGCAGCAGCTGCCTGGCGGCCATGCTGGCAGGCACCGGCAACAGGCTGCTGCGGGTGCCGTGGCGCGTTTGCAGCACCACCTGCAGATGCGCATCGGCCGCAGGCACGATGCTGACCTGGTGGTGGAACGGCGCCATGCGCACCGGTTGCGCGCCGATCCACCAGCACTCGCTGGTGGTCGGGGTCGCGCTTGCCCACTGCGTGGCCCAGGCCTGCGCGTGCTGCGGGCCGGTCGCCTCGAAGGTGCGGCCCTGCAGCAGCTGTTGCAGCCGGGCAGGGCTGTCGGCGTCGTGCAGGTCGCCGGGCAGATGCGCCAGACCCCAGACAAAGCGCGCATTGGCGGCCTGCGCACGGCGTGCCAGCAGGATCCACAACGCGATCTGTGCCAGACGCGGCGCGCCCCATTGCGCCGGACCGGCATCGAAGATCGCCACCAGACGCGCATCGCGCGCGCGGGTCTGCATGCGGGGCACCAGGAACAGGTGCTCGGCATGCGCGGCGCGGCGCAGGAATTCCTCCGGCAGTGCGTCGGCCAGTGCCCACTCGCTCAGCAGCAGGTGGTCGTAGCTGCCGCGCCGACGCAGGTCGTCGATGCCGTCCGGTTCGCTGTCGCCATCGCGGCGGCGCAGGCTGTCGCGGCCGAGCAAGGGGTCCAGACGCAACAACCAGGTGCCGAGCTGGGAGGCGATTTCCGGGTCGAACCAGTCCAGCCACAGCCGCCAGGCCTGGAGCGGGGCGGGCACCTGCAGCGCGGCGCTCACGCGGCCTCCCAGCGCTGACGGATCTGCGCCACGACCTCGGCACGCGCCGGCAACAACCCATGCAGCGGCAGCACCAGCGCAGGTGATCGCAGCAGCAACAGCGGCTGCGGCCCGTGTTGGCGGCGCAGCGCACGCTCCAGCAGTTCCAGCGGAAGCGCGGGGCGTTCGGCGGTGGGCAACCACAGGCCAGCGGCGTCCGCGCGCGGTGCCACGTACTGCACGCCGTTGGCCCAGGGCAGCTGCGGCGCAGGGCCGGTCAGCAGCAACGCCTGCGCGGTGGCGGTGACCAGCAAACCCGCGCCGTCGGGCAAGCGCGCCCATGCCGCCAGCAACGCGCGTGCGGCCTCGCCCACGCCGATCACTCCTTGCGGGGCGACCGGCAGCGGCTCGTCCTGCCACGACCAGGTCACGCGCCGCTGCCGATCTGCTCGATCAGGCGCGTGCGTTCGTGGGCCAGCTCGGCCGGCAGCGAGGTGGCCGTGAAGTTGGCATCGATCTCGCGCAGCAAGGCTTCGGCCATGGTGCGTAGGGCCGGATTGTGCTGATCCTGCAGGCAAGACTGGGCCGCCTCCACCAGCCGCGCAGTGCGCGAGAGCGGTTGCAGGGCGGCTTGTTCGACGGCCGCGCGCAGGGTGGGATTCGCCGCGGCGGCCAGGGTGCCGCGCAGCAGGTCCTGTGCGCTGGCTTGCTGCGCGCGCGTGGGCAGCACGTAGAACAGCGGCCACAGATCGGCCTCGCTGGCCTGGGTGCGTCCGGCCAGCACGCAGGCGGCGGCGATCAGCCGCTGGGTCTTGACCAGGCGACGGTCCGACAGCTGCACGCCTGCGCCGCGCAATGTCCGGATCGCTGCGGCGAGCGCCGTGCGCGCGCCATCCATGTCCACTGCACGTGCCTGTTCGCACAGCAGGTCCAGATCGGCCAGCCCGGCCACAGGCTGCAGCGGCGCACGCTCGGCCTGCCATCCGCCGGCCAGCAGCGCTTCGAGTTGATGGTCTGCCACCGGGTCGACGAACAGATGCAGCAGGAAGCGGTCGCTGAAGGCTGCCAGCGCGTCGTCTTCCGGCAGCGCGTTGGCCGCGCCCACGCACAGGCGCAACGGGCAATGCAGGTCGGTCTGGCCACGCCGGAAGCGGCGTTCGTTGAGCAGCCCGAGCAAGGTGTTGAGGATGGCGGTGGAACCCAGGAAGACTTCGTCGAGGAAGGCGATGTCCGCTTCGGGCAACATCCCGGTCACATCGATCTGCACGCTGCCCTCGCGCAGTTTGCGCAGGTCCACCGGGCCGAATAATTCAGCCGGTTCGGTGAAGCGGCCGAGTAGATATTCGAAATAGCGGCCGCCCAGTGCGGCGGCGACGCGCCGCACCACTGCGCTCTTGGCGGTGCCCGGCGGGCCGATGATCAGCAGATGTTCCTGCGCCACTGCAGCGAGCACGATCAATTCGGCCAGCTGATCGCGCTCGATCAATCCGGTGGTGGCGGCCTGGACGGTGGCGCGAATGCGCGCGGCGGCGGGATGGGCATGCATGCGATCGGTCCTTCGAACAAAACGTGCGGTGCGGTGCAGGCACCCGTGACCGCCTGTGCAACGGGCAATGGAACGGTGGCGCATGGCATTAACGAGGTTGCCATGACCGTGCGGTTATCCTGTGACCTCACCGAGCCAGGGAGGCAATGCAATGACGATCGGCGAGTATTCGGAATTCTATCGCGGCAAGCGCGTGGTGGACTTCAGTGTGGACCAGCCCGCCAGCGGCGGCGACGTGGTGTACCGGCTGCGGCAGGAGTACGAAAGCGAAGGCAGCCAGGCGGAGCTGCTCGACAGCCTGCTGGCGCAGGTCGACCCGGCCAGCATCCAGGCATTGATCATCGGCCCGTGGCGCGAATCCTACGAGGAAGGCCCCAGCGGCTATCTGCAGCGGCTGATCGAACGCCGCGACGAACTGACCGCGCTACGCGCGCTGTTCGTCGGCGACATGGTCTGCGAGGACTGCGAGGTGTCGTGGATCATCCAGACCGACTACACCCCGCTGCTGGCCGCATTTCCGGCGCTGCAATCGCTGCGCGTGCGCGGGTCGTCCAAATTGGTGCTGACCCCGTTCACGCACATGCAGCTGCAGGAACTGGCGATCGAATGCGGTGGGCTGCCGTCTGCCATCGTGCAGGCGATCGCCGACTCCACGCTGCCGGCGCTGCAGCACCTGGAGCTGTGGCTGGGCGTGGAGGACTACGGTTACGACGGCGATCTGGGCACCTACCAGCGGCTGCTGGCAGCCATCGGCCCGGAGCGTCTGCGCTATCTGGGGCTGCGCAACGCCGCCAACACCGACGAACTGGCCACCTGGCTGGCCACCCAGCCGTGGCTGGGCAGCCTGGACACGCTGGACCTGTCGCTGGGTACCATCGGCGATGTCGGGGCGCGGGCGCTGGTCGAAAGCACGCAGCTGGGCCAGCTGCAGCGGATCGATCTGAGCCACCACTACATTTCTGCCGACTGGCAGGCCCGTCTGGCGACGCTGCCGGCCACGGTGATCCTGGAAGAGCACGAAGAGGAAGACGAAGACGAGCGCTACGTCGCTGTCTCCGAATGACGTGAGTGCGCATTGGGTGTTGGTGGGGCCGCGGGGCAGCCGCAGGGTCGCCGCCCTACAGCAGGCATTGCAGGCGCAGGGGCAGCCCGCGGTGACGGTGTTCGACTATCTGCAGCTGCTGGACACCGCCGCGCCGTTGCAAGACTGGCTGGCGCGGCATCCGGCCGCGCTGGTCAAGCTGGAATCGCCGGGCGAAGCGCCGGCGTTGCATCAAGCGCTGATCGTGCGTGGTTGGCATTGCCTTGGACAGCCAGGGCCGGCACCTGCGTCATTGGCGCATGGCGAACTGGCGCATCAGCACCTGTGGCATGCCGGGTTTGCAGACCTGCTCGCAACCTTGCCGGCGGCGCGCTATCTCAATCCACCGGCGGACCTGCTGGCAATGACCGACAAACTTGGCTGCCAGCAACGCTTGGCCGCGGCAGCGGTCAGCGTGCCGGCCCTGCTGGGCACGGTCGACAGCTACGCCGGCCTGCGCGAACGCCTGCAGGCCAGCGGCTGCACCCAGGCATTTCTTAAGCCGCGCTACGGCTCCTCCGGTGCGGGCGTGCTGGCGTATCGCTGGCATCGCGATGGACGCCAGATCGCCAGCGGTTCGGCCGAGCTGGTGGTGCAGGACGGCCAGGTGCGCGTGTTCAACGCCTTGCGCCAGCGCCGCTATACCCGCACCGACGAGATCGCGCCGCTGGTCGATGCGATCGCCGCGCAGGGCGCTTACCTGGAACAGTGGATTCCCAAACCGCGCGCGCCCGGCCTGCCCGGTTATCACTACGACTTGCGCGTGGTCGCGTTCGACGGCGTGGCGCGGCAGCGCGTGGCGCGTGCCAGCCGCGGCCCGTTGACCAATCTGCACCTGGGCAACCGGCGCCTGCCAGCGCAGGCCTGGCAGAGCGCCGACGTGGATGCGGCGGTAGCCAGCACCGTGGCGCAGGCGGCCAGCGCGTTTGCCGACTCTCGCATGATCGGTTTCGACCTGATCCAGCGCGCCGGGCGCTGCCATGTGCTGGAGGCCAACGGCTTTGGCGATCTGCTGCCGCAGCTGCGCTGGCAGGGGCGTACCACCTACGAAGATCAGGCGGCACTCGGCGCCGTTGCCGCCGCCCCTGGCATGACCGCCGACACGCGCCAGAAGGGTCTGCTGCATGGCTGACATGCTGCCGGACATGCGCGCCATTGTCGGTGCGCACGACATCGTGCTGATCACCTTGGATACGCTGCGCTACGACGCCGCCCAGCGCTGTTTTGCGCGGGGCGAACTGCCGGTGCTGGCGCCGTATCTGCCGGCCGACGGCTGGGAGCGGCGGCACACACCGGGCAGCTTTACGTATGCGGCGCACATGGCGTTTTTCGCCGGCTTTTTGCCGACTCCCGCGTGCCAGGGACCGCATCCGCGCCTGTTCGCGCTGGCCTTCGATGGCAGCGAAACCATCGTTGCGCAGACCCAGGTGTTCGCCGACAGCGGCACTATCGTCGATGGCCTGGCGCGCTGCGGGTACCACACGCTGTGCATCGGCGGCACCGGTTTCTTCAACAAGCGCAACGCGCTGGGCGCACAGTTGCCCGGCCTGTTCCGCGAAAGCCACTGGTCGCCGGAGTTTGGCGTCACCGCCGCCGATTCGACCGAGCGCCAGGTCGCGCTGGCCTGCGCACGCCTGGGCGACCCCGCGCTGCGCGACACCCGCTGTTTTCTGTTCATCAACGTCTCGGCCATGCATCAGCCCAATTGCCATTACCTGCCCGGCGCGGTGCGCGACGACCTCGATAGCCACTGCGCCGCGCTGCGCTATGTGGATGCCGCGCTGGCGCCGTTGTTTGCCGCACTGCGTGCGCGCGGCGGCGCGTTTGCCATCGTCTGTTCCGATCACGGCACTGCCTACGGCGAGGATGGCTACCATGGCCATCGCCTGGCCCACGAGGTGGTGATGACCGTGCCTTATGCCCATTTCCTGGTGACCCCATGAGCCTGCCTTCGTTGGCCGAATTGCTGCGCCAGCCGCCGTATCAGGCCTATTCGTACTCGTATCCGCACAAGACCAGCTACCGGCCGCTGCAGCCGGCCGTGCCGTTGTCGCAGGTCTGGGCCGACGAGCCCCGGCAGGCGCTGTTTCTGTACCTGCATATTCCGTTCTGCTCGTACCGCTGCGGGTTCTGCAATCTGTTCGCATTGGCGCGGCCGGCGCCGGCGCAGGTGGAGGCGTATCTGGCGCAGATGGAGCAGCAACTGCGCGCCACCGTGCAGGCCTTGGGCACGCACCGCTTCGTGCGCTTTGCGATGGGCGGCGGCACGCCGAGCTATCTGGATCCGGCGCAATTGCAGCGCGTGTTCGACATGGTGGACCGCCACGCGACGATTGCGCTGGACACCATTCCGGCCGGCATCGAGGTGTCGCCGGAAACCGTCGATGCCGAGCGGCTGCGGGTCTGCCGGCAGGCCGGCATCGATCGCGTCAGCATGGGCATCCAGAGTTTCAGCGCCGCCGAAGTGAGCGCACTGGTGCGGCCGCAGCAGCGCGACACGGTGGAGCGGGCGATCGCCATCATTCGCGCCCAGGACATTCCAACGCTCAATCTGGATCTGATCTACGGCATCGCCGGGCAGACCGTGGACAGTTTCCTGGCCTCCATCGACAGCGCACTGCAGCATGCGCCCGAAGAACTGTATCTGTATCCGCTGTACGTGCGTCCGATGACCGGCCTGGGCCGGATCGAGGCCAAGAGCGGCGGGCGACGCAGCTTTGTGCTGCAACCCGAGCCGCTGGACGAGCGCCTGGTGCTGTACCGCGCCGGCCGCGACCATCTGCTGGCGGCCGGCTACACGCAGGTGTCGATGCGCATGTTCCGCGCCCCGCATGCGCGCGATAGCGACGCGCCGGTGTACTGCTGCCAGAGCGATGGCATGGTGGGCATCGGCTGCGGCGCGCGCTCGTATACCGCCGGCCTGCATTACTCCAGCGAATACGGGGTCAGCCGGCGCTCGGTGGCGGAGATTCTCGAGCACTATCTGGCGCGCGATCCAGCCAGCTTCGCCTGCGCCGACTACGGCATTGCGCTGGATGCCGACGATGCCATGCGGCGGCATGCGATCCAGTCGCTGCTGGTGTTTCCGGGGCTGGACTGCGATGAGTTCCGTCAGCGCTTTGGCCGCGATTGCCTGGAGGCCTTGCCGCAGCTGCAGGAGTTGCTAACGTTAGGGCTGGCGCAACGGCACGGAGCGCTGCTGGCGCTCACCGCCGCAGGCATGGAGCGGGCCGACACCATCGGCCCGTGGCTGACCTCGGCGCCTATTGTCGAGCGCATGCAGCAGTACCAGGTCGGGTAGGCGGCCGATGCATCTGTCATTGCTCTATCGCGGCCGGCTGAGCAGCTGCAACTACGCCTGCGATTACTGCCCGTTCGCCAAGACCTACGACAGCCCCGCCGCGCTGCGTCGCGACGCGCAGGATCTGGCGCGCTTTGTCGGCTGGGCACAGGCGCAGACGCGGCCGTTGTCGATCCTGTTCACGCCCTGGGGCGAGGGCCTGGTGCGGCGGCATTACCGCGAGGCGATGGTGCAGCTGAGCCAGCTGCCGCAACTGCGCCGCGTGGCGATCCAGACCAACCTGTGCACGGGCATGCGCTGGCTCGACGCGGCCAATCTCGACCGCCTGGCGTTGTGGTGCACCTACCATCCCAGCCAGGTGACGCGCGCGGCCTTCCTGCGGCGCTGCCAGGCGTTGCGCGAACGCGGCGTGCGCCACAGCGTGGGCATGGTCGCCGCGCACGCGCACATGGACGAGATCGAAGCGCTGCGTGCGGCCTTGCCCGACACCACGCCGATGTGGCTCAACGCCTTCGATCCGCGTCCGCCCGACTACTACACGCCCGAGCAGGTGCAGCGCTTGAGCCGGATCGATCCGCATTTCGGCTACAACCTCGCCCCGCCGCCCAGCTTCGGCGCGCCCTGCCTGACCGGCGAATCGGTGTTGTCGGTGGATGGCGACGGCACCGTGCGGCGCTGCCACTTCGTCGATACGCCGCTGGGCAATCTCTATGACGGCAGTTTCGCGACGCAGCTACGTACCCGCAGCTGCCCCAATGCACGATGCGATTGCTTTATCGGCTATGCGCATCGGCCGGACCTGCCGTTCCAGGCAGACTATGCAGGCGGCGTGCTGGAACGGGTGCCGGCGACGGCGTGAGCCGGCCACTGCAGACCGATGACTTGCCCCGGAGCGGTTGATAGCCGCTGACGCGCGTTCTTCGACGGAGTGGATGCGCGAAGGAAGCGGAGTGCGCACGTGACGCCGCCCCGAAGATTGCGGCGTGCGCCCTGGCCTTCGCGCACGAACATGTCGATGGTCTGTTCGATGCGTTCGGCAAAACGGTCTTCGCTCCACGGCAGAAACAGCTCGGCCTGCAGGAACGGGTACACCGTGCGACCCAGCCGGATCAGACCGGCGCGGCTCATGCGGCGGTTGTTCTGGAAGCAGCACGCCACCCACGACGCGGCGGCGCAGTCGCTTCAATCCCTGCGCTTACTCGCCCAAGCGGGTACGCAGCTCGGTCACCTGCTCGCGCAGTTCCTGCAGCTGCTCTTCCAGACTCTGCACCCGCGCTTCCAGAGCGGCGGTGTCGGCGCCGCGTGGCGTGCTTTCGCGCGTTGCGGCGGCGGCCTGCAGCGCGTCGAGATCCAGCTCGCCACTGAGCAGGTGTGCATAGCGCTCTTCGCGCTGGCCGCTGGCGCGCGGCAGTTGTACCGCCAGGCTGCGCTGGATCAGCCGGTCCAGGTGATGGCGCACGTCGTCGGTATCGTTGAAGCGGGCCAGCCGCTCGCTGCGCGCGAACAGCTCGCCCAGGGTCTGCGGGCCGCGTAACAGCAGCAGGCCGATCAGGGCCACTTGCTGGCGCGTCAGATCCAGCACGCTGCCCAGCCGGTGTTCGTAACGTTCTGCACGCGAGGAGAACTGCTGGCGCACCAGTCCCAGCGTTTCCAGCTGGCGCAGCGCGTGATGCACCACGCCGGTCTGCAGGTTCAGCACCGGCTCGCGCGCGGTCTTCTGGTTGGCGGCCACCTGCGCAGCGTTAACGGTGAGCGGATAAGCGTCCGGGGTGGTCGTTTCCTTTTCGATCAGGCAACCAAGCACGCGGGCCTGAGCGGCATCGAGGACGGGCGGTGGCGAGGTCTCTGTCATGGGTGGCTCCAGGGGCGATCAGCCCGCAAGGATATGCCGATCCGGCATCGGCGTTCTTCGGCTCCTGCGATCGTGCAGCGTGGCGCGTCGGTATGGACGCGCCATTGCGGCGCCGGAGCCGCAATGGCGCGCGCGCGGGGACGTAACCAGCGCCGCCATCCGGCCACCGGCCGTCGTCCTGAAAACCCGGATCGACCAGGCCAGCGGCGGTGTGCCTCTGCGGCTCTCGAATGCACCGCCTTCGGCAGCGGCGAGCGGTGCGGCGCGAACCCGCTAAAATCGCGCTCTTCATTACCGCTCCTGTTCTGGTGGATGCCATGCGCCCCTCGCTTTACGCACCGTTGTCCTTGCTCGCCTGCACCGCGCTGGCCTTGAGCGCCTGCAAGCCTGGCCAAGAGGAGATGGGCCAGCGTGCGCAAGCCGCTGCCGTGTCGGCCAACGCGGCAGCCAGTGCCGCTGCGGCGAAACAGGCCTCCGCGCCCACTGCCAACACCGCACCAGCCGGCGACGACAACCTCAACGCGGTGCTGTGGATGCAGCGCTCGGAGGAGTACCGTGCGGTGGCCGAGCAGACCTACCGCGCTGCGGCGGACAAACTCGATACCGCGCTCAAGCAGCCCAATTGGGATGCGCTGGTGCCGGAAGAACGCGGCAATGCCGCTACCGGCCTGAAGCCGGCAGTTGTGCTGGACGTGGACGAGACCGTGCTGGACAACTCGCCCTACCAGGCGCGCCTGCTGCGCGATGGCAAGGAGTACGACGAATTGAGCTGGGACCAGTGGGTGGCCGAGAAGAAGGCCAAGCCGATCCCCGGCGTAGTGGATTTCGCCAAGGCCGCCAATGCGCGCGGCATCACCCTGATCTACATCTCCAACCGCGCCGTGCACCTCAAGGACGCCACGCTGGCCAACCTGCGCAGCGCCGGCCTGCCGGTGGCCGACGACAGCGTGTTTCTCGGCCTGGGCACGGTGGTGCAAGGCTGCGAGCAGAACGGCAGCGAGAAGAACTGCCGCCGCCAATTGGCCGGGCAGACCTACCGCGTGCTGATGCAGTTCGGCGACCAGCTGGGCGACTTCGTACAGGTGACCGCCAACACCAGCCAGGCGCGCGGCGCGTTGCTGCAGCAGTACCACGACTGGTTCGGCGAGCGCTGGTGGATGCTGCCCAATCCCAGCTATGGCGGCTGGGAGCCGGCGCAGTTCAACAACGATTATTCCCAACCCTGGCAGACCCGCCACGACGCCAAGCGCGCCGCACTGGAGCTTGCACGATGAGCCGTCCCCCCTTGCCGCTGGCCGCGCACGAGCGGCTGATCTTCGCGCTGGACGTGCCCAGCCATGACGAGGCGATCGCCTGGGTCGACCGCTTGGGCGACTCTGTGGCGTTCTACAAGATCGGCATGGAGCTGCTGGCGTCGGGCGAGTACTTCCATGTGCTCGATGCCTTGGCCAAGCGCGACAAGCGCGTGTTCGTCGACCTGAAGTTCTTCGACATCCCCGCCACCGTGGCCGGCACCATCCGCCGCCTGTCGCAATGGCCGGTGAGCTATTGCACCGTGCACGGCTGGCACGCCGGCATGCTGCAGGCCGCCGCCGAGGCCAACCAGGGCGACATGCAACTGCTGGCAGTGACCGTGCTGACCTCGATGGGGCGCCCGGACCTGGCCGCCATGGGCATCGACCGCGAACCGGTGGACGTGGTGGTGGAGCGCGCGCTGGCCGCCCAGGCCGCCGGCATCGACGGCGTGATCGCTTCCGGCCAGGAAGCCGGCCCGATCCGCCGCGCCACCGGCCCGGCCTTTTCGATCGTCTGCCCCGGCATCCGTCCCGGCGGCCCGGTCGGCGACGACCAGCAGCGCACCGTGGGCGTGGCGCAGGCCTTCACCGATGGCGCCGATGCGATTGTCGTCGGCCGCCCGATCCGCCTGGCCGCCGACCCGGCAGCGGCCGCCGCCGCTATCCAGGCCGAAATCCGTGTAGCGGTCGGACAGCACCGGAAATGACAACACGCGTGCCGTACGCCAGCGCATGTGGTGCCAACAAAATCAATAAGTTAACCCGGTAGAATTAAAGTGTTGCTTTAACGTTAAAGTCTGGTTAGCATGCCGCGTCCGATGTCAGTCGGAAGCTGTGCCACTCATTGTCCACCGGGCTTGTCCCGGTTTTCGAAGGGATCGGGCCTTGTGCCCGATCCTTTTTTTTGGCTTTCGTTGGTTACCGTAACTACATCGCCGCCTGATTGCGCGTAATTTGCTGTCGCGGGCGTTCTCGGCTTGCTGCCGCTGCAAATCACCCCTGCATGGTCTCTAGACATGTGTGTCGCCCAGCAGGCATTCAGGGCATAGCCGCTCGTGGCATTAGCGGTAGATGATTGTTGGTAGATCGGCTCAACGTCCACGCAGTGGCTTATTGCCGTCGAAGAAATTTGCATCGCAATTGGCTGTCCTAGCCCAGCAGCAAGCAATCGCGTCTTGGATCTTCTTAAGCCTAGAGAATTCACGGAAAATTCTCAAAAAAAACACTGCAAATTTACTTAAATCCCGTTAAACAAACAGTGCCGCTTTTCTTGCGGCTTCGTAAGGAATACTTCTAACCCGTCAAGGAATGCAATATGAAAAGAATTCTCGGCGCCTCACCCGTTTTCTTTCTTATTTTCGTTGCTGGATCTTCATACGCTGCAACTTGCCTCAATTCTGATGGGCTGGTAGTTCCGTGCCCTGCACCGAATACGGTCCAAGCAATATTGCAGCCTGGCACGTTACCGAAATTCGTAGGCGTCCAGGCTGATATTTACATTACCGGCGGCAATACTGTCGACTACGCAAGTAACTTTAAAATTTATGCCAACGACCAATACCTTTGCAACACAAGGGATGAATTTTACAGCGCAACTCCAATAAGGCATTGTAAGGTGACTATTCAGACTCCTGGTACTTATAGAATATCAGCAGTCGCAACATCACCAGGGCAAAACTTCAATCCACCGGCAAGCGTCTATGTGAATGTTGACTAGCCTATGGATTTTTGTAAATTAATTTTTGAATTAAATTGGTTTTATTTAAAATTTTAACTGACAAGAATGGTCTAAAGTTGGAGGGCGCTCGGAGCTGAAGCCGAGCGCCCACTCAGAATGAAGTGTATCTGAGGTTGACTACCAAACCAAATTTGCAACACGCCGGCCACCTGTAATCAGACTGAAATTCCTGAAGAGCAAGTGGTATATCTCATCTTGCCCCCACTCGATGAGATTCGAATTATTGCCAATTTCAGAAACATTATTTAATCTTGGATTAACTGCTCACTTATGAAACCGCCTTGCAATAGCGGTCGATGAACTGCTGGTGGGTCGGCATGACATCCACGCAGTGGCTGATGGTCTGCGCCACGCTGGCCAGGAAGCCTTCGGCGTCGGTGTCCGGTACCTGGTCTACCAGCGGGTGGTAGCCGGTCGGCAGGATGCCTTGGCCCACCATCACCTGCACCCAGCTGATCTCGGCGAACATCTCTTCGGCATTGCGATAGAACCGCCCGCTGTCGCGGAACAGGTCCAGCGTGGCCTGCAGCTCGGGGGTAATCGGCATGCTGCGGCAGTGCCGCCAGAACGCGCTGTCGTCGCGCTCGGTGGCGTGGTAATGCAGCAGCAGGAAATCGCGGATGCGGTCGAACTCGAACGCCAGCCGGTCGTTGTAGCGCTGCACCAGCACCGGGCTGATGCCCTCGCGCGGGAACAGCTCCAGTAACTTGGAAATACCGGACTGGATCAGATGGATGCTGGTCGATTCCAGCGGTTCCAGAAAACCGCTGGCCAGGCCCAGCGCGACCACATTGCGGTTCCAGCACTGCTTGCGCCGGCCGGTGGTGAAGCGCAGCGGGCGCGGGTCGCCCAAGGGCGTGCCATCCAGGTTGGCGAGCAAGCTGGCCGCGGCTTCGTCGTCGCTGATGTGCGCGCTGGAATACACGTAGCCGTTGCCGGTGCGGTGCTGCAGCGGGATACGCCATTGCCAGCCTGCTGCGCGCGCGGTGCAGCGCGTGTACGGCGTGGGCGGGCCGATCTTTTCGCAGGGCACGGCCAGCGCGCGGTCGCACGGCAGCCAGTGGGTGAAGTCGTGGTAGCCGGTGTGCAACGCGTCTTCGATCAACAGGCCGCGAAAGCCCGAGCAATCGATAAACAGATCGCCGGCGATGACCTCGCCGGACGCCAGTTGCAACGACACCACATGGCCCGACTCGGGATGCAGTTGCACCTGCTCCACCATGCCTTCGATGCGGCGCACACCGCGCGCTTCGGCAAACCTGCGCAAGAAGCGCGCGTACAGCGAGGCATCGAAGTGATACGCGTAGGCGATGTTGGCCAGCGGCGAAGTGGCCGGCACATCGCCGGCCGAGGTCATGAACTTGCCGCGCGCCGCGGCCACGGTATTGAGCGTGTACGCGCCCAACGGCTGCGCTTTGCCGCGCAGCTGTTGCCTGATCCAGTATTGATGGAATGGCAGCAGCCCGAGCGAATGGCCGATCTGCGTGCCGAAACCATGGATATACGCGCTGCCCGGGCGTTGCCAGTCGACGAATTCGATCCCCAGTTTGAAGCTGCCCTGGGTCTGGCGCACGAACTCGGCCTCATCGATACCGAGCAGGTTATTGAAGGCCTTGATGTGCGGCACGGTGGCTTCGCCGACACCCACGGTGCCGAGCTGCTCGGACTCGATCAGCTGCACGTTGAAGGTGGTGCCAAGCACGCGCGCGAAGGCGGCGGCCGCCATCCAGCCGGCGGTGCCGCCACCGACGATGACGATGTTGCGAAGTGGAGCGGGGATCATGTTGCGTTCGAGCCTGTACGAAAGTGGAAACCGCCAACAAGCGAACGGGGCCAGTTGGCCCCGTTCGGATCATATGCCAGCACAGCGCAGGCACATGGCGTTGGGCTGCATCAGAACTTTGCGCCAACTTCCAGCACGATACTGCGTGGCACGTAGCTGATTTCGCCGTTGTCGACCACGGTGATATCAGGCTGCAGGCGACCATCGCTGCCGAAGCTGTTGTACTGATACTGGGTGAAGTTTTTGAAGTTGAAGGCGTTGAGCACGTTGATGCGTGCGTTGAGCTTGAAGTCGCCCGCTACCGTGAACTCCTTGTTGGCCTGCAGGTCCACGGTGCGGTAGCCCCAGATCTTGCCACCGAGCAGGAACTTGCCATTGCCTGGCGGGGTAACGCCCACTGCCTGGCAGGTACCACCATCGGGATCGGTGAAGCCGTAGCAGGCGATCGTGTTGATGGGCTCTGGCGTTGCCAGCACGAGTTTGGCACCGAAGGTCACGCCCCACGGGCCATCGATGGAGCCGGATGCGACGAAGCGATGTGCCGACACGGCATCGGACTTCACGAACGGATAATCGCGGATGGTGGCCTTGTCGAATGCGAAGGGCTCGTCGATGGTGCGGTTCTGGCGCGCGCTGGTGTGGGTGTAGGACAGGTTCAAGCCCCAGCCCGATTCCTTGGTGTAAGGCTTCTCGGCCGACAGCAACACCTGGCTGCTGCGTTGCTCAAGACCGTTGTAGCCCAGGATGGTGTTGCGGTAACCCGGTACCGGCTCGCCCCACGGCACGCTGCCATTGGCGTCGAAATACGCACCGTTCGGGTAGCGGTTGACCAGGCTCATCACTAGGCCGTCGTAAGCCAGCACGCGTTGGAAGGTGACATCGGTCAGCCAGTCGCCCACCTGGTTGCTGATACCGATGCTGTACTGATCGCTGTACGGCGTCTTGAGCTTGTTTTTGAACATGAAAAGCTCGGAGCTGTCGCTGGTACCCGGGATCGCGTTGAGTTGATCGATGCCAGTGAGAAACGCTGGATTCCAGGGCGCACAGGCGCGGTCGTCGCGGAAGCAGGGCTGCCCGCTGGCCGCATCACTGAAGTAGACCACCACCGGCGACAACGCTGCCTTGACCGATTCCAGTGCGAGCTGCTCGAACAGGTTACGATCGTACGAGCGACCGGCACCGCCATGCAGTACCGCGCTCTCGTCGCCGAAGAAGTCATACGAGAAGCCGAAGCGCGGCGCCCAGGCGTCCTTGAAGTTCTTGCGGTTGTTGCCGGTGCTGATGTAGTCGGCCACGTTGATGCCGCTGGGCAGCAGGCGGTTGGCCCAGGGCTGACCCGGGTTGGCCGGATCGTCCGAATACAACGCGTCCACAAACGGCTGCGAGGTCACGAAGTCGGTGTACGCAGGTGTGTCTTCGTAGTCGTAACGTACGCCGATGTTGAGCATCAGCTTGTCGTTTACCGCCCAATCGTCCTGCAGGTAGATGCCGTACTGCTTGGACGGCGACTCCACCACCGGCAACTGGCCGGGATTGTCGAACGCGCGGATATAGCGCACCTGGAACGGCACCGGTGCGATGCCATTTTGGCCGACTTCATAGCTGAACTGCGGGTTGAGCGAACTGGACTCGCGCGATGTCAGCTTGATGTCGCGATAGGTCACACCGGTCTTGATGGTGTGCTCGCCATGCCACTGCAGCGCATTGAAGGTCAGATCGTTCTGGAACGACCAGCCTTTCTGGCTACGTAGTTTGAAGTCCTCGCCGCTGGCAGCCCCGGTATTGAGAAACACCCATTGGCGCGGATCTGCCTCGGTACGGTCGATGTAGGTGTAGATGGACCCGTTGCCGGTGCCGCGCGGGGTTGGCACGTTGCGCGAATCCTCGGTGGTGAGGATGGCTTCGTTGAACCAGCTGTCGGCACTATGCTGCCAGCGCAGACTGGTGCGCTTGTCCTTGTTGATCTTGTCCACCGCGCGGTCGGGCGCGTTCTGACCGCCGACGTTACTGACCTGGGTTTCGTCGCGGTATTGCGTTGCTAGCTCGATGCGATCGTTATCGGTCGGTTCGAAGTCGATCTTGCCGAAGTACAGGTCTTCGGTGAACGGCATGTTGGACGCGCCGTACTGATCGCGAAGATTGGACGGCAGCAGGCCGATGAACGGGGATGCCTCCGCACTTGGCTGCACGCTCTTGGGCGCCACGTTGTCCTTACCTTCGTAGGCAAAGAAGAAATGCATGCGGTCCTGGATCAGCGGGCCGCCGATCGCAAAGCCGTATTCCTTAGTCTGCGAATCGACTTTGCCGTTTTCCTCGTCGGGGCGTTTCTCGCGCAGATCTTGGTTGGTGAAGCGATAGAACGCCTCGCCATGGAACTCGTTGGTGCCGGACTTGGTAGCCGCAGTGATGGCTGCGCCACTGATCTGGCCGTATTCGGCTTTGTAGTTGGAGGTGATCACCTTGTACTCGCCGATGGCGAGTTGCGGGAACGGATTGCCCTGCGTCTCGTCCTGACCGGCAATGCCGCCGCCGGAAACGTAGCTCTTCTGGCTCACGCCATCGATATACAGATTGCTGGAACTGGCATTGGACGCGCCGCCGCGCAGTTTGGTATTGCCATCCTGGTCTATGGTGAACACCATGCCTGGCACTGTGTCTGCAAACTCCAGGAAGTTGCGCGTGGCTTGCGGCAACTGCTGAATCTGGCGCAGCGACACCGTGTTCCCCACCTCGGACGTCTTGACATCGCGAATCATCGGCGCGCTGACCGTCACCGTCTCCAGCGTGGTCGCATCGCCGGCCGGTGCAGCCGTCTCGGCGCCCAGGTCGACAGTGGCGCTGGAGGCCACCGACAAGGTCACCGTGCGGCTGACGCCGTTGGACTCGACCTTGTAGGTACCCGGCTGCAACCCGACGATGGTGTAGTTGCCGTTCGCATTGACCGGCGCACGACGCACCGAGCCGGTGGCGATATTGGTGACGACGACTTCGCTGCCGCTCTGCGCGGAGGCGACCTGGCCGCGCAACGTGGCGTTGCTGGACTGGGCCATGGCCGGGGTGGTGGCGAACAACGAGGCGGCCAGGGCGCAGCACAACAGGCTGCGTGCCGGCAGGGTGGAGACGGTGCGGTGCTTCTTCATGACTTTCCCCCTCCCAGGGGTAAAGCGCGAACCAGTGGAGTGACTGGCGCGTCGAGGTTGGTACTTTGATGTGAGTGATACGGGACAACGGGCAACGCAACAAACAACAGCAACTGCAAACAAAAACGGCAAAGGCGCGAACGTTGCGGGGCGCAGCGCGCAGTCAGTGCGCTATACGGCATGCGTCGCGGCATGCGCCGCACCGAACCAGTAAGCGTTACCAGTCCAGAACGGCGCGATCTCCGTGCGCGGAAAACAGAAGCGTGCGACACCTGCGATCTGCACCAGTCGGTGGTGCAGACCGCGGGGCCGGCTTACCAGATGATGCGGGCGCTCATGAACAAGGTACGGGGCGGCGTGGAGATCGCGCCGTACTGGTTAATGCTCACGCGCGGGCTATACACGCCGGCATTGCCCCAGTCGATGGCGTACTGGTCGTAGTTGCGGAAGTTCAGCGCATTGATCAGATCGCCACGCACCTGCACGGTGAGTGCATCGGTGACATGCATGTCCTTGGACAACGACAGATCCAACTGGCGCGTGCCGAAGATGTCGCCGCCGGCCAGGAACTTGCCGCCCGGTGCATCCACCGACACGATGCGGATGTTGTCCGATGTCGGGCCGCCGTACTGGTCGAACGACACCGCCTCGTTGCGCGGCGCCACCGTGGCCAGGGTCAGCTTGGCCGAGGCGCTGATGCCCCAGAACAGATCGTAGATGCCGGTGAGCACCAGCCGGTGGCGCGGCACCGAGTTCAGATCCAGGAACGGGTAGTTGGCGATCGTCGCCGCATCGAAGCCGTACTGATCGTCGTTGCCGCGGTTACCGCGTGCGTGCGAGAACGTGTAGGCGGCGGTCAGGCCCCAGCCGCTTTCCTTGGTGTAGGCCTTGTCGGTGGACAACAGCAGCTGCGCGGTCTTGGTTTCGACACCGTTGTTGCCGATGATCAGGTTGCCGAAGCCCTGCGGCGGCTGGGTCCACGGCTGCGCACCGGCCTGGAAGAAATCGCCATTGGGAAAGCGATTGCCCAAGGTCAAGATCAAACCGTCCTTGCTGTGGATGTACGACACCGTCGCCGAGTTGCTCCACTCGCCCACGCGCGTGCGCAGGCCGAGCGAGTACTGGTCCGAATACGGCGTTTTCAGATCGTTGTTGAGCAGGTCGATCTCGCCGTTGCGCACACGTGCATTGACCAGGCCGCCCAGGCTGTCCGGGTTGCTGACAAAGGATGGATTGAAGTTGGTGCAGGTGCCGGCAGCCGGGGTGCAACCGGAGGATTCGACAAAGCGGACGGTGTACTGCGACAGCGCCGACTTGACCTGCTCCAAACCCATGATGTCGAACAGATTGCGGTCGTAGCTGCGCCCGGCGCCACCGAACAGCACCAGCGATTCGTCGCCACGGAAGTCGTAGGAAAAGCCCAGGCGCGGCGCGAAATTGTTGTTGTCCTGTTTGCGATTACGGCCGTTGCTGATGTAGTCGTTGATGTTCACGCCACCCTTGGCCAGTTGTTCGGCATAGGTGGCGCTGACCGCCGGGTTGGTGCCGGGGCCGTTCAATGCGGCGATCACTTCCGGCGGGGTCACGTTGTCCAGGTAGGACGGAATCTTTTCGCCATCCCAGCGCACACCGATGTTCAACTGCAACTTGTCGTTGACGTCCCAATCGTCCTGCAGGTACAGGCCCAGCTGTTTGCTGGTGGTGGTCACCGACGGCGCGGCGCCGGCAAACGGCAGATTGAAGCGCACCTGGTAGGGAATGGGCGCAGTGCCCGCGCCATCGGTCACCGCGTAGTAGAACGACGGGTTGGCCGCGGAGTTTTCGCTCTGGGTCAACTCCACTTCCTTGTACTTAACGCCCATCTTGATGACGTGGCTGCCGTGCCACTCGATGTTGTTGAAGGTCAGGTCGTTCTGGAAGCTGGGGCCTTTTTGTCCCTTGCGCTGAATCGCCAGGCCGCTGGTGGCATCGTCGTTAAGCAGCACATCGTCTTCGGCGATGCCGCGCGTGTACACGGTCTGGCTGCCGATGGTGTAGGCGGTCGGGTTGAACAGCACGTCTTCATACGACACCCGTGCTTCGTTGACGTAGTTCTCGCCGAAATGCTGCCAGCGCAGGTCGTAGCGTTCTTCGGAATTGAGATTGGTCTTGGCGGCGATGGCGGTGTTCTGGTCGCCCACGCTGTCGCGGCTTTCTTCGTCGCGCACCTTGGCGGTGAGCTCCAGGCGGTCGTTGTCGCCGATGTCCCAATCGATCTTGCCGAAGTACAGGTCTTCGTTGAACGGACGGGTGACCGAGCCCAGCCGGCTCTGCACGCCGGCCGGCAAATCGTCGCGCAGTGCGCTGAAGGCATCCGGCACCGCAACCGGGTTGGCCGAGACTTCAAAGCCCTTGCCTTCGTAGCTGAAGAAGAAGTGCGCCTTGTCCTGGACGATCGGCCCGCTCAGCGCAAAGCCGTATTCGTCCTGGTGCGTCTTGCGCTTTTCACCGTCGGCGTTGGGCGCGCCGGCGCGCTCGTCGGCCTGGCGGGCGCGGAAATCGGTATTGGTGGTGCGCCCGAAGATCTCGCCGTGGAATTCGTTACCGCCGGACTTGGTGGACGCCACGATCGCCGCCGACCCGACCTGGTCGAACTCGGCCTTGTAGTTGGAGGTGATGACCTTGTACTCGCCGATCGCCAACTGCGGGAACGGGTTGCCTGCGCTCTGCTGCTGGCCGGAGACGCCGCCGAACAGATAGCTCTTCTGGCCCACACCATCGATGTACACGTTGACCGCCGAGCTGGCCTGCGCACCGCCGCGGATGCGGCTGTTGCCGTTGGCATCGGTTTCGAACTGCATGCCCGGCACGGTGTCGGCAAATTCCAGGAAGTTGCGCGTCAGCTGCGGCACCGTGTTGATCTGCTTCAACGAGATGTTGGTGCCCACCTCGGAGGTCTTGACCTCCTGCAGCGTGGTGGCGGTGACCTGCACCGCGTCCAGCGTGGTGGCGTCGCCGGCCGGCGCCGTGGCCGTCGCATCGCCGCCGCCGCCCAGGTCCAGGCTGACCGAGGAGGCCACCGACAGGGTCACGGTCTTTTCGGTGCCCGGGCCGGCATCTACTTTGTAGGTGCCCGGCGGCAGGCCGACCAGCGCATAGGTCCCGTCCGTACCGGTGGTCACTCGTCGCACCGCGCCGCTGGCGACATTGGTCGCGGTCACGGTGGTGCCCGCCTGGGACGTGGTCACCTGTCCGCGCAATGTGGCATTGCTGGACTGGGCCATCGCCGGAGCGGCGGACAACAACGAAGCGGCGAGGGCGCAGCACAACAGGCTGCGTGCCGGCAGGGTGGACACGGTGCGGTAGGTCTTCATGACTTTCCCCCTCCCAGGGGTCAGGCGCGTACCGGCAAAGTGGTCGGCGTGGCGCGGGTAGTGCGTTGTTTCAAAGACAGCAGAACGGCAACAAACAAACGACAGGCGTTATAAAAAGCATAAGAAACTGCAAAGAATTCGTGAAGATGCGACGTGGCGCATGGTGTCAGCCGCCAGGCGAGGCGCGCGGCGCGCTGGACGCACGCACGATCAGCTCAGGCACCATTTCCGAAAACGCCGGCGGCGCAGCATCGGCCGGCGGCGCGGGGGCATCCACCAACTGCTGGCCCAGCAGCAGGCGCAGCGCACGCGCGCCCAGCCCGGCGATATCCACCCGCATGGTGGTCAGCGCAGGCAACACGTAACGCGCCATCGGCACATCGTCGAAGCCGGCCAGCGCGATGTCCTGCGGCACTTTCAACCCGGCATGGCCGAGCGCAAACAGGCAGCCCAGCGCCATCATGTCGTTGGCGGCGAACACCGCATCCGGATGCACGTCCTGCGCCAGCGCCTGGCCGGCGCGGTAGCCGGATTCTTCATCGAAGTTGCCCGGCAGCACCCACGGCTGCGCATCCGCATCCAGCGCCAGCTCGTCGCGATAGCCGCGCAGGCGCTCGTGCGCGTCGAAGTTGTCGGCGGGGCCGGCGATGAAGGCAATGCGGCGGTGGCCGCTGTCGCGCAGGTGGCGCGTCATCACCCGCGCGCCGCCGTAGTTGTCGACATTGAGCACCGGGCGCTGGCTGGCGCGGCCGGCGCAGTTGAGCAGCACCGCCGGCAGGCCGCCGGGCAATGCGTCTTCGTGCACGCCCGAATCGCCCAGCGATGGCGACATCACCACCACGCCATCCACGCGCCCGGGCAGGCGTTCGAGGGCGCGCCGCTGCGCTTGCGGGTCGCCGTGCGAACTGGATACCAACAAGTGGTAGCCCTGGTCGCGCGCCACCTGGTCGATGCCACGGATTAATTCGGAAAAGAACTCGCCATGCAGATCCGGCAGCACCACCCCGATGGTGTGGGTGCGACGGCTGCTCAGGCTACGCGCAGCGTGATGGGGGATGTAATTCAGCGCCCGCGCCACCTGCAGCACGCGCTCGCGGACCGACTCGGCCACGTGCTGATGCCCGTTCATGGTGCGCGACACCGTGGCCACCGACACCTGCGCCTCGCGCGCCACATCCTTGATGGTGACGCTGCCGCCTTCCGAACGGGGCCGACTCATGGCGCTTTCTCCAAAACAAGGCGGTGGCGACCGTACGCCAGCACAGGGCGCACGGTCTGCTGGCGCAGAACGTTCGTGTCGCACAGGCTCATGAATGTCATCGGCCCCATCCGATGGCGACCTCGAAGCGAGATGGCGCGCACGCTAGCAGGAACTGCAAGCGCTTACATGATGCGCCGCACCATTGGGTCAAACATAGCTGGGACAA
This sequence comes from Xanthomonas sp. WCS2018Noco2-27, assembly GCF_031843525.1. Taxonomy (NCBI): domain Bacteria; kingdom Pseudomonadati; phylum Pseudomonadota; class Gammaproteobacteria; order Lysobacterales; family Lysobacteraceae; genus Xanthomonas; species Xanthomonas sp. WCS2018Noco2-27. Next base: position 36,782 of record NZ_JAVTIK010000015.1, read on the forward strand.
GGGCTGCGACCTGGTGGGTGGACAAAGTTGTCCGAATAAGACAACAGCAGCCAATGTCGGACACCGGCTGACATCGTGCAGGAAACCACGAAAACCTAACATCTTTGGTCCATACCTTTGCGTACGGCAGCGTCGCGCCTTGCCGCCAGTGCATTCAGACAGCAAGATGCGCCGATCGATCAGGGGAACATCGTGCGCATGTCGCCATTTACCGTCCGCGCCGGCCGGTGTCAGTCCATTGCGTGGGTGCTGCTGGCTGCGCTGTGCGTTGGCGGCTGCCAGCGCAACGACACTGCCGCCCCTTTGCCCGGTGCAAATGCCGAGCCGGCCGCCGCGATGCAGTCGATGACCCTGCCGTTGCGCCGCAACGATCTGGTCGCCTATGCGCGGATCCGGGTGACGCCTGCGCAATACACCCAGTTGGAAGCGGCCTGGCGCAGCGGTGCCAGTCGCTGGCCGCTGACCGAGCTGCCGCTGCCCAACGAAGTCGGTGCGCTGCTGGGGTCGTTGTCGGCACCCGATGCCGAGCGCCGCCTGCAGCAGGCGTTCGACGCGCAGCTGGCCGGGCAGTCGCGCGGCATCGCCCAGGCCGCGCAGTCGCTGGGCCAGTTCGGCGTGCAGTACCTGCGCAGCCGTAGCGATTACCAGCCCGAGCAGCGCGCCCATTACGTGCAATTGGTCGACGCGCTGAGCGCCTGGGCGGCCACCGCGCCGCTGGCCGATCGCCCGCGCGCCAAGGCCAGCATCGCCGACCTGGTGGCCGCGGCCCGCGCCACCGGCATCACCTCCGATGCCGATCTGCAACGGCTGGGCATGGAAGAAAGCCTGCGCCGGCTGGGGCCGTTCTGGGCGGCGTGCAAGAAGGTGCTGGAGCGCTACGACCTGTCGATCGACACCAGCCTGGACGCGCTGCGCACCGGCTTGATCAAGCAGGACGGCGATAGCGCCCAGGTACGGCTGCGCTATCCGCTGGCGGCGCACGCGATCGACCTGACCGTGGCGCTGATCAAGCGCGATGGGCACTGGTACCAGCAACAGACCCAGAACGAGATACAGGCGCTGCTCGACGCCATGCCGGCCAAGCCCTTACCCGATGCTGCGGCAGGCCCCGATACGGCGCTGCTAACGCCTGCACCGGCCCCAGACGCCGGGCAACGCCCGGCTGGGCGATAATGACCGCGATGCCAGAACAGAACCCCCTGCCGTTTCCGGACGGCCAGCCTGCCCCGACCACCCCGGTCGCTGCCGACCCCGGCGCGAGCGCGGCCGCCCTGCCGTTGCCCACCGCCGCCCCGGTGCCGCCGGAAGCATCGGCGTCGACAGCGCCGCTGCTGGCCACTGCACGTCAGGCCAAGCGCCCGTGGTGGGCGCGCCTGCTCGGGCGCCTGGCCGACCCGTGGCTGAGCCTGACCATCGAGCCGGAACCACTTGCTCGCTACGACGACGGCACCCAGGTGGTTTACGTGCTGGAGGACTACGGTCTGTCCAGCGCCCTGATCCTGGACAAGGCCTGCCGCGAAGCCGGCCTGCCATCGCCCCTGGTACCACTGCCGGGCGACCCGCTGCAGCGCAAGCGCGCCTATCTGGCGCTGTCGCGGCGTAGCAGCAGCAATTCGTTGATTCCCGAACAGCGCGGCGGCAAGACCCATTCCGACTCGCTGGCCAAGCTGCTGCAGGCGCATCGGGTGCGTGCCGATCTGGACGTGCATCTGGTGCCGGTGTCGATCTTCGTCGGGCGCGCACCGGACAAGCAGAGCGGCTGGTTCGCGGTGCTGTTTTCGGAAAACTGGGCTCTGGTCGGCCGCTTCCGCCGCCTGCTGGCGGTGCTGCTCAATGGCCGCACCACCATCGTGCGCTTCGCCCCGCCGATCTCGCTGCGCCAGACCATGGCCGAAGGTCTGCCGCCCGAGCGCACCTTGCGCAAGTTGCAGCGCGTGTTGCGTACGCATTTCCGCCGGATCCGCGAGGCCGTGATCGGGCCGGATCTGTCCACCCGCCGCCTGCTGGTGGACCAGGTGCTGGCCGCCGACTCGGTACGCGAAGCCATCGCCACCCAGGCCAAGCGCGATAACTCCAAGCCGGTGGATGCCTGGCGCAAGGCGCATGCTTACGCGTGGGAAATCGCCGCCGACTATTCCAGCCCGGTGGTGCGTTCGGCCAGCTTCCTGCTCACCCATGTGTGGAACCGCATCTATGCCGGCGTGCTGGTGCATCACCTGGACAAGCTCAAGCAGGCCGCGCCCGGACACGAAGTGGTGTACGTGCCCAGCCATCGCAGCCACATGGATTACCTGCTGCTGAGCTACCTGCTGTACGAACGCGGCATCGTACCGCCGCACATCGTGGCCGGCATCAACCTCAATCTGCCGGTGGTGGGCACGCTGCTGCGCAAGGGCGGCGCCTTTTTCATCCGCCGCAGCATCCGTGGCAATGCACTGTATTCGGCGGTGCTGAGCGAATACGTCGCGCAGCTGGTGGCCGGCGGCTATTCGATCGAATATTTCGTCGAAGGTGGACGTTCGCGCACCGGGCGTCTGCTGCAGCCCAAGGGCGGCATGATCGCGATGACGCTGCGCGCTTATCTGCGTCAGCCGCGCAAGCCGGTGCTGTTCCAGCCGGTCTACATCGGCTACGAGAAGCTGATGGAAGGCAACAGCTATCTGGACGAGCTCACCGGCCGGCCCAAGGAAAAAGAATCCATCTGGGGCCTGCTGTGGTCGATTCCCAAGGTGCTCAAGCAGAACTACGGCCAGGTGGTGGTGAACTTCGGCGAGCCGATCGCGCTCAACGACGTGCTGGCCAAGCACGCCCCGGACTGGGACGGCCAGCCGCTGCCGGAAGATGCCAAACCCAGCTGGCTGGCGCCGGCGGTGGATACCTTGTCCACGCAGATCCAGACCCGCATCAACTGCGCTGCCGACGTCAACCCGATCAACCTGCTGGCGCTGGCGCTGCTGTCCACGCCCAAGCACGCGATGGGCGAGGCCGATCTGATCGCGCAGATCGAGTTGTGCAAGAAACTGCTGGCGGAGATGCCGTATTCGGACCGCGTCACGGTGACTCCGCATACCCCGGCACGCATCATCACTCACGCCGAAGAGATCAACGTGCTCACGCGCGTGTCGCACCCGCTGGGCGATGTGCTCAGCGTCAGCGGCGATACCGCGGTGCTGCTGAGCTACTTCCGCAACAACGTGCTGCATTTGTTCACCGCATCGTCGTGGGTTGCGTGCTGCTTCCAGAACAACCGCCGCATGAGCCGCGCCGGTCTGATCCGGCTGGGTCGCACGGTGTACCCGTTCCTGCAGGCCGAGCTGTTCCTGCCGTGGAGCGAAGACCGTTTTGCCGAACGCATCGAACAGACCATCGACATGTTCGTGCGCGAAGGCTTGCTGCTCAATGTCACCGAAGACGACGGCGGCATCCTGACCCGCAACACCGGGCAGACCGATGAAGTGTTCCGTCTGCGCGCGATTGGCCACTCGCTGCAACAGGCATTCGAGCGCTATTACATCGCCATCTCGGTGCTGGTGAAAAACGGCCCCGGCGTGCTCGGCGCCGGCGAACTGGAAAGCCTGTGCCAACAGGCAGCGCAGCGTTTGAGCCTGCTGTACGCACCTGCCGCGCCGGAGTTTTTCGACAAGACCCTGTTCCGCAGCTTCATCCAGAAACTGCGCGAACTGCGCCTGGTCTGGCCGGACGAGAACAGCAAGCTGCTGTTCGATGAGCGGCTGGATGCATGGGCCAAGGATGCCAAGTTCATCCTCGGCCGCGAACTGCGTCACACCATCGAGCGGGTGAGCCCGGAGGCAGTGAAACCGGATGTGGTGTTGCCGCCGGAGTGAGGCGGCGGTCTTGGCGGTAAGAGCCGCGCACGTGGCAAAGCGCGCGGCAATGCTTGGCGATGACGGAGTGTTCCCGTTCGGTCGAGTTGGAAATGGTGCGACATCGCGCGCTGCAGTGCGGCCGCAGTAAATCGAACGCGGTGTTGCCGCTGAAGCGGGATAGCGCGCCAGAGACGCAACACGCGCGCGGCATAGACAAAACACCAGCGCGGCATCAAGGCACCCCACCTGCAGCAACGACCCGGTGACTCCTTCTCCCACCGGGAGAAGGTGGCGCATAGCGCCGGATGAGGGTGCGGCTGCAGGTAACCGTGCAGCCATGCAGCCATGCAGCGCATTGCCCCTCATCACACATCGATCCGCAGCATAATTCAACGAACCGATGACTCCTTCTCCCATCGGGAGAAGGTGGCGCGCAGCGCCGGATGAGGGTACGGCTGCAGGCAGTCATGCAGCACATCACCCCTCACCACACATCGATCCGCTGCACTGCAGAATTTCACACAACAGTTGCGTTCGTTTCATCAGCCGCTTGCGCGCATGTCGATAGCATCGAACCACCTTTCACAGTGATCGAGCGCATCGCAATGCGGATGCGCTTGGCAGGAGATTCCATGCGCGCAGCCATCCATACCCAATTCGGCGATCCCGCCAAGGTGCTTGAACTCGGCGAACGGCCCGTGCCGCAGCCCGGCAAGGGGCAGGTGCGCATCGCCATGCGCCGCTCACCCATCCACAACCACGACCTGTGGACCGTGCGCGGCAACTACGGCTACAAGCCGGAACTGCCAGCGATCGGCGGCAGCGAAGGTGCAGGCGTCATCGACGCCCTGGGCGAGGGCGTGGAAGGCCTGCAGACCGGGCAGCGCGTGGTCGCGGCCGGCGTCCACGAAAGCTGGGCGGAGTATTTCCTGGCCGATGCAGCTGGCGTGGTCCCGCTGCCCGACGCACTGGACGACGACCGCGGTTGCCAGTTGATCGCCATGCCCCTGAGCGCCCTGATGCTGATCGAATTCCTGCGCGTGGAAAAAGGCGACTGGATCGTGCAGAACACCGCCAACGGCGCCGTCGGCAAGACCGTGGCCATGCTTGCCGCCGCACGCGGCATCAACGTGATCAACCTGGTCCGTCGCGATGCAGGCGTGGACGAACTCAAGGCGCTGGGTATCGGCAATGCAGTTTCCACTGCGCAGGACGGCTGGCAGGACGCCGTGCGCGCGCTGGCCGGCGATGCGCCGATCATCCGCGCCGTCGATTCGGTCGCCGGCAGTGCTGCCGGAGACTTGATGGGGCTGCTGGCCGAAGGCGGCGAGCTGGTGTCGTTCGGGTCGATGACCGGCGAGCCGCTGCAGATCTCCAGCGGCGATGTGATTTTCAAGCAGGCGACCGTACGCGGCTTCTGGGGCAGCAAGGTGATGCAGGCCACAAAATCAGAGGACAAGCGCCGCATGATCGGCGAGCTGTTGAAGGCCGCCGTCGATGGCAGCCTGGCCTTGCCGGTGGAAGCGGTGTTCGACCTGAAAGATGCGGCCAAGGCAGCGGCTGCAAGCGACGAGCCAGGCCGCCGCGGCAAGATCCTGTTGCGCGCTGGCTGACACGCGCGTGGCTTAGCAAAAAGGGTGTCAGGAGGTTCGGGGCTGGTCGCGATCGGAGCAGTCCGTGTGCGGCCGAAGTTGAGCAACTACGGCCAGATGGAGCAATGCGGCCAGGGTAGGAATCTGTGGCGCCCACGACCGACGCCGCACTCGCTTTTGTACTCCAATCCGAATCCACACCCAACTGCATCTGCACTCAAATCCGGAGCAGGGCAGGAGCAGGGCAGGGCAGCAGAAGGACCGAAATCGGGCCCCATGTCCGTAGGCAAATTCAAACCTGTAAGCCGATTCGAATCGCGCCCGTCCCCTCATCCGCCCCTGCGCGGCACTTTCTCCCGCAGGCGGGAGAAGGCAGTCCGCCGATCGCTGCTGTGAAGCCCCTCTCCCGCCTGCGGGAGAGGGGTTGGGGTGAGGGGACGGCTTGCGAGGCACGGTGTGTCCACCCCGCGTGCTGCTTCAGCACTGCTACAAAACCGATCAGCCTAGGTCACGCCAGACCAGCGCCTGTAAAGGATCGTCGGACACCTGACACCGAAGCGCAGGTCCAAGCGCACCTGCCCTCGCAACGAAGGTCCAGGTCCGGGCAAAGCCCCCAACGCCTCAAGCGGGCTCGTCGGGCACCAGCTCCATTTCCAGCCGGATGATGCAGTCCTTGATCTGCAATTTGCGCTTCTTCAGGCGCTTCATCTGCAGCTCGTCTTCCAGGTTCGCGGGCATGCGCTGGATTTCGTCGTCCAACGCACGGTGCGTGCGTCGCAACTCGGCGATCTGTTCGACGATCTCGGCGGGTGAGAGGGTTTCCACGCCCCGAGCATACACAACCCCGGGCAACCCGCGTCACCCGCGCTTGCCAAGCGGCCGCAGGCTGCGACAATGCGTGCGCGCCGTTGGGGAAACGGCGGCGCGCCTCACCCCATCATTGCCGCGCGGCTACGGCCGTCGAGAAAGGAGTCTTTACGATGCGTTTGCGTTCTTCCCTGCTGGCCCTGAGCCTGCTCACCGCCGCCAACCTGGCCTCGGCCGCCGATGTGGCCAAGTACGACGGCTTTCTGTGCTGCAACCTGCGCACCGACGGCAGCTGGATCAGCGACAGCAACTACGCCGAAGACGGCAAGCGCGTGCTCCCCGTCGGCACCCCGGTCAGCGTCACCGGCTTTGGCCGTAACCGCGTCAACCTCAAGATCGCCGGCGAAAAGCAGTCCATCGGCAACGATTACAGCCGCGACCTGGACAACACCGCCTTCGCCGCCCGCTACGTGGTGACCGCCGACCCCAAGCTCAAGCTCGCCACCTTCCCGCCGAAGATCCGCCAGGCCATCGTGGACGGCAAGCTCACCGGTGGCATGACCCGCGAACAGGTGCTCATGGCGGTCGGCTACCCGATCAGCAGCGAGAACCCGAATCTGGAAGCCTCGTTGTGGCGCTACTGGCGCGACAGCTTCGCCGAGTACCAGGTGCAGTTCGGCCCCAGCGGCAAGCTGGTCAAGGTGACCGCCGATCCGCAGCTGATGAATCTGGTCTGGGTGCCGTAACGACGCCGGCTTGGCGTAGTGCGCTGCATCTGCCAGTGGTCACTGCAGAGACAGCGCACCGTCCAAACTTGCTGAGTCTTGCAGTCGATACATAGGTCAGCAGATGTCGATGCGCGACGGCTGCAACGCAGAGTCCGTGCGTTGGTCATCCTTGTAAAAAAATTTCGCACGAGAATTTTCGAAGGCAATTGGTCCGACGTTGGACATCCTCATAGCATTCCTCTTCGTTGCTGCAATGCTCGGCGTGCATGCGTACTTTCATTCCAGACGGCACCTCCCACCGAGCAAGGTGGAGCGCGGTTTGGCGATGCTGTGGCTGGTGATCCGGCGACTGTTATGCTTTTCGATGGCACTGCTGTTTTGGGGAGGTGCCGCTTACATGGGCTATCTGGTGCTCACCAGAGCTGCCTCGCCATCGCTGTTGTGGTGGTGCGCCGGGCTGCTGCCTTTCGGCTATATCTTCTTGCACCTGGGTTTGTACGGCGCGGGGTATAAACGCTATGACTGGAATGAGGACAAGAGCGTGCATGCAGAGCGCAAGCGTCGGTATGGTTGGCGTTGGTAGCCACTAGTTAGGTGAGCTGATCTGTTGATCGCTGTCAGCATCACGCAGTGCGTCCCAACAAGGCGCGCATCCTTTTTTGGAGTTGATTACCGCAATTTTTTGCCAGTTTTCTATCCTGAAAACGATAGTGAAAACACTTTCTTTAACATTGCTGAGTGATGAGTGGATCTCGCCGAGTCCAGAGAGATCGTTTTCTAGTTGTGCTTCCTAGCAAGGAATTGGCGATGGAATTGGGCATGACCATGCTGAGTTGCGAACAGAAAGCATGTTGTCGGTATTGCGAACAGGCCGAAGCCTTGCTTGCGGATGTCATCGTATATCTGGGCATGGTTCTGATCTGCCAGCGTTGTCTTTGAGAAGGGCCTGGCGTTGTAAGCAAAGCGCTTGGGTTGGATATCACGATGGTTTGAGTTCTCTTAGTAATAAACAGGTATCTTCCGGCTGCAGTCGTTTATCTATCCTCCGATATAAGACGATCGGTGGCTTTCGCCCTCATGAGAAGAGAATAAGTTAATGACAAACCCATACGACTCTTCGCCGATCCACTCAGCGATTTCCTCCCTCAACGACACCATGGTGACCACCGCACTGGAGCTTCCTGGACAGCGAATCATCCGTAATCTGGGCCTGGTGCGCGGTATCACAGTGAGGTCACGCTCGATCGTCGGCAACTTCTTCGGCAGTCTGCAGAGCTTGTTCGGCGGCAACATCACCATCTACACCGAACTGTGCGAACAGGCACGCTCGGAGACCTATCGCGACATGGTGCAGCATGCCAGGCAACTTGGCGCCAACGCCATCATTGCGGTGCGCTACGACGCTACCGAGTTGATGGCCGGCCTGACCGAAGTCCTGTGCTATGGCACCGCAGTCGTCGTCGAGGCGCAGCATGCATAGCGGGTCAAGCATTCACCGAGGGGGCTCCGTGAAACTGCGGTGCGTGGCGGTGGTCGTCTTCGTTATGGCAACTTGGCTGCCGGCGGTGCAGGCGTCGAGCTCGTCCACCTTCATGTCCGAAGTCGGGAAAGTGTCGCCGGTATACGAGCGTCTAGCCAACTCTGCCGAGTCAGAGCGCCTTATCGATGAAGGTAGGAAGAGCGAGGTCAATGCAAGGTTGAAGCGACTGGTGCCGGAGACAAGCAAAAGCGCGTATGACGCGTTTGTCCTGTCCAACATCCTCTACCGGGCCGATGTCGCTGCCAGTGACGCCTACATGAAGCTCGCTGACGAAAAGCTGCCTGGCAATCCATTCATCATATTCGAGCGCGGTATGCGGGAACACCGCGCGGGGCACTGTGATATCGCGCTGCCTCTGTACGAAAAAGCCGCGAAACTGCTGCCAAGGTCGCAAGTGCCGGATCGCCTGTGGGCCTACATCACGCACTGCCGCCTCGTGCTTGAGGATGCACGCGGAGCTGTCGCCGCCTGGACACATGTGGACTTCAAGGAGAAACACACGGCGATCGAGAAATCGATGTATGACATCTTCTCGACAACAGATCCGGACGCCGAAAGAGAGCGCTTGATCACGTCCATCCGTGCAGGGGCAGCAGGTGACGTTTGCACGTTGATCAAACTCGACAAGAATTGGGAAATCGACTGGTGGAATGCGAAAAAGCAGCCCGAGTACCTTGCGTATGACATTGCACTTGTCAGGTCATTGTCCAGGAACGACAAGAAGATTCAGCAAGTTGCGGGGCTGTGTATCGACGCGGTGGACCTCGATGACGATAAATTCAGACGCCTTATCGCCTCGGCGGGTTATTGGAAAGAGGGTGCCCGGTTGCCGGAAGATCCGATAGCGAGCTATACGTTGATCAGTCAGTTGCAGAAACGAAAGATGGCGACGGCGGACGAGATCTTCCAGCGTTACGGCGCGGCGCTGGAGCAGCGCTACAAGCGGATGCCCTCCGATCGTTCGACGCTGGATCTGCTGGCGTTTCTGTACAGCGCGACAGGGCGAAGCAAGCAACTCCAACCGATAGACCTGTACGGCTGGAAGACACTGAAGATCGAGGCCTATGCGCTGAGCTATCTGAAAGGCCTGACCGAGGCAAACGCCGGGTACCCCGCTGCGCTTGCGCAGGCCGCACGCGACTTCCCCAATAGCGCCGAAATTCAGCGGCTCAACCTTGTGCTACATGCTAAGTCCGACGATAAGGTGACGTATTTGATGCGTTATGTTGCAGCGCAGTTTCCGAATGTGCAGGAGCATCTAAGCGGGCGCCATCGGCTCGATGATTTCATGGCGGCGTTGAAGAACGAGCTGAAGGTCTCGGCTCCAAAAAAGTAGCGGCGCAGGATGCTTTATCGTCTGGGCCTGTGCGCCGTCTGGAGCCGCCGGCGCCAGGTATGAATCGCCTCAGATGACTATTGGCGGTCCCTCGTGGTATGGCTGGGATGTGCACGCGTTGCAAGAAAGCGGAGGTGAGCTCACCCCTTCAGAAAGCGGCGCTGTGCATTTTTCAGCAGTGGGCAATACCCGACCAAGACTGCCTTACGCTGAACTCTCAGGGCAGGCTCTGGCTACACGACTTGGCGGGATGCCCGGATGTTAGAAGACACAGATCGCTGACCGCCAAGGCGCTAAGCTTCTGTATCGGCCAACCAGGCGCCACATAGCGAATCAACCATGCAGCGAAATCTGGATCTATATCCCAAAGACGATAACGGCGACACCCTGTGGCACATTGCGCAGCAGGGCGTGGATCTTTCCAAGCCGCGCGAGATTGCGTTTTCAGTGGTGTTCCCGAGCAAAGAGTCGGCACTGGAATTTTCGGTGACGTTGCTGCGCTTCGAGCAGAAGGTGCGTTGTTGCCATTACCCGGAAAACACGGCGTTTCCGATGGATGTCACGGTGTATCCGACCATGGTGCCGACACACAAGGTGATTTGCGCGTTCGAGGAGGAGTTGGCGACAGAGGCCAAGCCCTTGGGTGGGTTGAACGATGGATGGGAATTTTCTGTAGACACCAAAGACGTCTGATGTGCGCGGCAGGTGCGTTGGAGAGCGCGTCGTGCGGGCTCTCCAACAGGTCAGGCCACATCAACGCGATGATTGCGGGACGCGGCGCAGCTGTGACACGTCGTAGCCCATCGCCGCAATGCGCGCGAGCGCCTGCTGATAGTCGGCGTCGGAGACCTGCGGGGTTCGTGCCATGTACCAGACGTAATCGCGCTTGCTGCGCGCCACGATGGTCTGGGTGTAGTCGGCATCGCGCCAGGCGATGACATATTCGGCCTTGAACGGCCAAAGAAATTGCATGCTCCATAGCGCGCCGTTGCCATTCTCTGCGACCTGTCCGATCGGATGCATGGACTTGAGCGGGGCCTGGAAGCTGCCTTTGCGGAAGGTGAAGGTGGTCTGGATACGGCCATCCGGTCGCTGCGCATAACTCTCTACTGCGTCGTAGGCTTTGCGTTCTGGACGGGTTGGAATATGTGCGATGACATACCAGTCGCCCATGAAGCGCGGCACGTCAACGCTGTCTGCGCGGGGCAGTGCGGCGCGCGGCTCGCTGCCGCTTGCATTGCCGTAGACCGCAAGGGTGAGTAAGAACAGCAACGACGCCTGGCGCATGGCAACCTCTCTCAAAAAAGCTCAGTGCAGGGGCATACGTTGCGACGATGCGTGTGGATGCAGCGTGCAATGCACTGCCTATCGAAAGGCATGATGGCCTCTCGGCCGTTGGCGGGCGCTACCGTCGCGACTCTTGGCGGACCACTTGAGGAATGCGATTGCTGTGATGTACACGGGCGGGAGCAGGCGCCTTCGCAGAATCTCGCCTATCGGCGGGACAACCGGCGTACCGGAGTTACGACCAAGCGATTCCGGCGCAGGGTCGGAAGCAGTCTTAGAGCAGCTGAAAAGCCTTAAGTTGGGGCCCAAGTAGCTTGCGATAAGACTCTCGGAAATCTGATCCAGGCACAAAGGGCCGTGGACCAATACTATGTCGGGATTCTGCTCATATTGGCAGAAGAAGAAAGGCTTTAAAGAACAAGGCCCGGATTATCCGGGCCTTGTTCATCTACTTAGTAGGAAGAAAAGTCCCACTTCTGATTTACATCGCCAGTGCAGTCCCAAATGTAGGTGCGCGCACCGTTTGTGGCGCCACGGCCAGGATCGGCCAAGCAACGATTACTACCAACATTGCGGATTTCGCCAAGGAAATGCCAGGCCTGATGAGCGCCGCCGTTGCAGTCCCAAATGCGTACCGCATTTCCGTCTTGCGTGCCGCCGTTCGCTGATTCCAAACATTTCCCGGCATAGCGCAGGCTTCCTCGCTCGCCCACTTCCCAGCGCTGCTGGGCCGCACCACTGCAATCCCAAAGCTGAACCAGGGTTCCGTTTGCTGTGGAGCCACCCTCGACGTCTAGGCATTTACCACCGATGCCCGTAATACGCCCAGAGATTGGATCGTAGTTCCAAGTCTGACCGGCATTCGCCTGTGCCGAAAAAATCTGCAGCTTTGTACCGTTATTGCTTGATTGACCGATTGCATCAAGAACTTTTCCGCCGACGCCAACGATAGAGGCGCCCGTGAACCACCACTGCTGATTTGATGCACCCAGCCCGTTCCAGAGCTGAAGCGTGGTGCCATTGGAAGTCCCGAGGCCCTTGGAGTCGAGCACCAAGCCGCTGGGTACGCTGCGGATATAGCCAGAGCCAGACACAACGCTCCACATTTGTTGCACATTCTCGTTGCAAGAATACTGCTGAATCTCGGTCCCGTTGACCGAGCCGCCGCCTACGGCATCAAGACATTTATCGCCTATTCCCTTAATTAGCCCAAAAGCAGGCAGCGGCTTCAAAGTGATAGGTGCGGAGGATGAAGCCTTAGAAAAGTTTGAGTCTCCAGTAAAAGAGGCTGTAATCGTGACGTTGCTGTACTGGCTAGGGACCGTATAGCGAACAGAAAAATTTGCTTCACGCGCATAGAAAAAGTTATATGTGCAACGCGCATAGTCTCCCCCGGTAGCAAACAGACATCCCTGATCCACCTCGACGACCCGATTTACGACAGGGGTATTCGCACGACCGATACGGAACTGACCGATCGACACACCATTTGCAAAAAAATTGACACGTCCACCAATATCGTCGCCTGCAGCGGGATTGCCAGAGGTCACGCCAAGTGCAGGTGCAGCCACCTTGACATTTATCGTTACCGTCTCACTAGCGGAAGGGAAGAGGTTTGAAGACGTAACTGTGGTGGTTGTTTCATAATTCGAAAACCGCGAGCCAAGTGCCGAGGCTTGAAACGATACCGCAGCAAGTGCTGCACAGGCGATGCTGACTATTCCTTTCATTATTGCTCCACTGGGTTGATTGATTATTTAGGCCCAAATGGGGGCGCACGATGTAAAACGCCCACCACAAAGCAGGCGTGCGCCGCGCCTTGCGTATGAGCGGATCTTCTTGAGGCGTGCCCCCAATTTGGCTCGGCAATCATGCCACTTCTTTCGAGACAAGCAACACCACTTGCAAGCACAACAGCTACGTGGTCGATGGATGTTGTTTTGGACCATGCCACCAAGAGCTATGTGACCAAATAGCTAGTAGTCGCTGACGACGGGACGTATGAGGAGTCGCAATCGCCGTTGACCGCGTGATCTCGGATCACGTGGTACGGCGCTGACTGGATTGGGATGCATACAGTCGCAATCTGCCGAGTGTGATCTGCAACAAGCAATCCACCTTTTCTAGAGGTGTTATGAACTTTGAAGGGTAGGGGCATCATTGCCGCCATCTCACCAAGGCGAGACAGCATCCTTCCCGTACGGATAAATCGTCGCAATCGTTCCATCCGCCAGATGCTCCAGCGGTGCCATCTTGATGTTGCGCAGATGGGTCTGGCCGCCCGATACCACGGCGTCGTGATAGAACAGATACCACTGGCCGTCGAACGCGCAGATGGAGTGGTGGGTGGTCCAGCCGATCACCGGCTGCATCAGCACGCCCTGGTAGTGAAATGGGCCATACGGTGAGTCGCTGGTGGCGTAGCAGATCAGGTGCGTATCGCCGGTGGAATACGACAGGTAATAACGACCGGCATGGCGATGCAGCCAGGGGCCTTCGAAGAAGCGACGGTCGAGGTCGTCGGCGCGTAGCGGGGTGCCGTGTTCGTCGAGGATGACGATCTCGCGTGTGGGTTCGGCCAGTGCGGTCATGCTCTCGTGCAGGCGCGCTACGCGCGGGCCCAGTGCGGGCGCATCGCCCATCGGTTCCTGGTTGGTCTGCGCGTAGACGTTGTCGCGATAGTGCTGCAGCTGACCACCCCAGATGCCGCCGAAGTACAGGTAATGCGCGCCATCGTCGTCGGCGAAGACGGCCGGGTCGATCGAGTAGGTGCCGGCGATCGGTTCGGCTTCGGCGATGAAGGGGCCTTGGGGTTGGTCGCCGACCGCCACGCCGATCTGGAAGATGCCGTCGGCGCGCTTGGCCGGGAAATACAAATAGGTCTTGCCATTGCGTTGCGCTGCATCCGGTGCCCACATCTGGCGCTGTGCCCACGGCACGTCGCGCACGTGCAGCACTTCGCCCAAGTCTTCGACCGGCGCGTTGGGATGCGCCATGCGAAAGACGTGGTAATCCTCCATGCCGAAATGCGAGCCGTCGTCGCTGAAGGCCACGCCGGCATCGATGTCGTGCGAGGGATAGATGTACAGCGCGCCATCGAAGACGTGTGCGGACGGGTCGGCGGTGTAGATGTGGGTGACCAGCGGTGCGGAAATGGCGGTGCGCGCCAGCGCCTGCAGTGTGGCGGCTTGCAGTTCATCGGACATGCGCGGACCTGTGCATGAGGTGGAAGGAAGGGGTTAGGGCGACGCGAGCGGAGCGGCCTGACGGCGCACGCCCAGTTCGCGTTCGATACGGGATTCCAGCGGTTTGTCGATCTCGTAAAACACCAGCAGTGCGGTGCCGAGCAGGAACGGGATGGATGCATACACGCTGATGGCTAATCGAATGCCGTCGGTGACCGCGCCGCTTTGCTGCGGCAGCGCAGCGTCGTAGCCATAGAAGGCGAGCAGGCCGGCGACCAGTGCGCCGCCGACGCTCAGGCCGATTTTCAGGCCGCACAACATCGCCGAAAAAATGATGGCGGTTGCACGGCGGTGGTTCTTCCACTCCGAGTAATCGGCCACGTCGGCAATCATCGCCCACAGCAACGGGATGGTGATGCCGTAGAAGAAGCCGTGCAGCACATAGGAGCCAAATACCCAGACGATGGCAGTTGCCGGATAGACATAGAACGCCAGCAGAAACAGCGTGGAAATCAGCAGCGCCCCACCAAACACATTGCGCTTGCCGTAGCGGTCGGCCAGGCGTTTGGAAAACCCGATACCCACGATCATGGCCAGGATGCCGCCGGCACTGAACACGCTAAACGCCGAGGTTGGCGCGTCTTGCGGCCACTGCAAGGCGCTCATGCCGGCGCCGGTCAGCACGCTGTTGATTGCGGCAATAAACCGGTTGAATCCAGCGGCATCGAGAAAGTGAGTCAGCGCGCCCGCGTCGAGGGTGTATTTGAAGTAGTAGATGTACATCCCGCCCTTCATGGCGAGATTGATGAAGACCAGAATGGTCAGTGCCAGCATCACCAACCAGGGTTTGTTGCGCACCAGGTCGGTGAGGTCCTGTCGGACGCTGCTGCGTTGTTCGGCGATCGGCAGCACGCGCTCGCGGGTGGTGAAAAAGGTGATCAGAAAGCACAGCGTACCGACCGCGGCGAACAACCCCATGGTGTTGCGAAAGCCTTGTGCCTTGTCGCCATTACCCAGGATCAGCACCAGCGGCAACAGCAGGACCTGGATGATGAATTGCGCAAACGTCACCGCCAGAAAGCGATACGCCGACAGGCTGTTGCGCTGCTCCATGCTGCCGGTGAGTACGCCGCTCAGCGCCGAATACGGCAGGTTGTTGGCCACGTAGACCAGCATCAGCAAGGTGTAGGTGGCAAATGCGTAGGTGATCTTGCCGTGCTCGCCCAGCGCAGGTGTGTTGAAGGCCGCTAGCGACAGTGCGCCGAATGGCAGTGCGGTCCACAGGATCCATGGGCGGAATTTGCCCCAGCGGGTGCGGGTGCGATCGGCCAGGATGCCGATGATGGGCGTAAACACGAATGCGCCCAGCAGCCCGACCACGAAGATCAACGTGGCTGCCGCGCTCGCCGGGATGCGGAATACGTCGGTGTAGAAGAACGCCAAAAACGTCACCAGCGTCTGGAAGATTAGATTGGCGGCCAGGTCGCCCAGGCTGTAGCCGATCTTTTCGCGCACGGAGAGCTGCTGTGATCGATCGTTCATGAGGTGAGGCGGGCTCGGAGAGTGCTGCGGAAAACGCCGCGGCGCGCGCTACGCCGCTGGCCGCGATCCCTCTGGATCGCGGTTGCAGGCGCAGTGCCTGAAGTGTCGGGCAAAACATCGTGCGCCGTCGTGCAGGCACGTTGGACGGCGCGCGGCAGACGGACTGCACGCGAATCACGCGTGCAGTCCGAACACCCGCTACACCCGGCAACCAACGGCGAGCGCGTCTCGATGGACACTGTCAAAACGTGCCGCGGATGCCGAGCATGACGGTGCGCCCGGGCTCGTACAGGTCGTAGGTGGCGTTGGGCCACGCATAGGTGGTGCGCAACGGCTCGTCGGTGATGTTGGTGACGTTGAGCGTGAGTTGCGGCTTGGAAGGCAACCAGTCCAGCGCGTAGCTGGCCGACAGATCGAGCTGGCCGCGTGCATCGGCATTCAGGCGTGCGTACGGGATGCCGTTCTGATTGGCGCCGGAGATCACCATGTCGTCGTTCCAGGTGTAGGACAGGCGTACCGAGGCGGCGTTCTTTTCCCAGTACACGGTGCCGTTCCACAGATTGGGCGCCACACCGACGGCCACCGCCGGGATGCCTTCGCCTTCCGAAGATTGGGTGACATGGGTGTAGTTCACGCTGAAGCCCATGCCGTCGACCAGCTTGTCCAACGGCTGCACCCAGATCGCTTCGGTGCCGCGGATGTTGAGCACTCCATCGGCGTTGACCTGGGTCTGCACGTCCACCGTGGCGGCATTGGGGCCACCGCGCTGGTCCAGGCCGGCTTGCTGGATCGGCAGCAGGCTCTCGTAGGGCACACCAAGATCGTTGAAGGGAATGCGCCGCACGCCATTGACGGTGAAGCCGCTGATGCGCTTGTTGAAAAGCGTCAGGCCCACATAGCCTTCGCCGCCGGTGTACCACTCGCCGCCGAAGTCGACATTGGTGGACAGATACGGCGCCAGGTTTGGATTGCCCTGGGTCGCGGTCTGTGCAGACGGGTCGCTGAAATTGGTGTTGGGCAACATCGCGCTCGGGTCCGGGCGCGTGAGCGTGCGCGAGCTGGACAGGCGCAGCACCACGTTGTCGGCCACATCCCAGGCCGCGTTGAACGAGGGCAGGGTTTCGGCGTAATCGGAATCGAGCACCTGCACGCGGCGGATGCCGTTGATGGTGACCGGGCCGGTGATGGTCTGGTCGGTGGTGACGTAACGCACACCGGCGTTGAAGCGCAGCGTGCGGTTCCACACTTCGGTTTCGGCGTTGGTTTCGATATAGAAACCCAGGTTCTTTTCGCGGATGCCGCCGGCCGAGGCACCGGTGTTGGCGGAGTTGGTTTCCGGGGCGGAATCGCGTAGCGCGTAATAGTTGGTGTCGCCCAGGAAACGGTTGAAATCGGCAGTGATGAAGCCGCCCGGGCCGGGCCGCAAGTAACTAGCCAGGGCCGCATTCGGGACTGCGGAGCCGGGGCCGCCGTTGCACACGTTGCCGCCACCGCCGCGGCACACCACCTGCTCCCAGGCAATGCTGTTGTCGAAGCCGCGAATGGTGCGCTCGGCCTGGTCGTAGGCAGCGCCGATCTTGATGTTGCGCTTGTCTTCGCCGAACTGCAGATCGGCACGTCCACCACGGGTCTGGGTGACGCGTTTTTCGTTCTGGATATTGACCCGTCCGCCGCTCCAGCCCCAGCCCAGGTTCGGGTCGTTGAGATCGAGCGGGCTGCTGATCGACGGGCGGTCGCCGCCTTGGTTGCGGTAATCGACCGTGGTGAACGGCGAGGTGACCAGGATGCTGGGCGACTCGCGATCCAGCCAGCTACGCGTGGCATTGGCCTGCACGTTGAGCTTGATGTCCTGCTCGGCACCGAACAGCAGTTCGGCACCGGGATTGACGCTCCAGAACTTGACCTCTTCGCGGTACGGGCGCGCTTCCAGGAAATACTGCGCGTTGGCGAAAGTGGCGCTGGTGACCACGTTGTTCTGATCCAGCTGCATGCCCAGCGGGATCATGTTGCCGTTGCGGCCGATCAGATTCATGCTGATCCGCTCGGTGGTGCGCTTGGCTTCGGAGTACAGCGTGTCCAGGTAGAAATGCATGCTGTCGGAGGGCCGCCATTCCAGCGACATCACCGACGCATCGCGGTCGCGATCGCCATTCATGTACACGCTGCGGCCCAGGCGCGGGATCAACGCATCGCTGATCTGGTCGATGCTCAAGCCCGGGTTGCGTGCCAGCAGCCATGCCGCGTCGATGGTCTCGCCGGTGGTCAAGCCGCTGCCGGCGGTGGCCGGCACGCGGTCGGGAATGCGCCAGTTGCCGCCGCCGTTGACGTTGCAGGCCGCCGGTTGATTGGTCGCCGGCGTGCCTGCAGGCGGGGTGAGCCCGCATTGGGTATAGGTCAGGCCGGGGTTGGTCCAGCCCACGCTTTCGAAGCCGCGCACGCCCAGCTTGCTGCGCACCGAGGCCACGCCGAACAACGCGCCGAGCGTGCCTGCTTCGTTGGTCCAGCTGCCCATGAAGGCACCGCGCGGGGTGGTCTTTTCGCTGGTGCTGTTCCAGTCGGCCTGCGCCTGGTAGGTGAAGTGCACGCCGGGGCGATCGAATGGACGCGCGCTGCGCATGTCCACCACACCGGAGACGCCGCCTTCGAGCATGCTGGCGGTGGGCGTTTTGCTCACGGTGAGCTGGGTGAAGAATTCGGTGGGAAACAGGTTCAGATCGACTTCGCGATTCTGGTTCTGCGCATTCAGACCGATCGAGGCGGTGGCGATGCTGGCGCCGTTGAGCGTGGTCTTGGTGAAGCTGGTGCCCAGGCCGCGGATGGCGATGTTGAGGCCTTCGCCATTGACGTCGCGCGAGAGCTGCACACCCGGGATGCGGTTGAGCGACTCGGCGATATTCATGTCCGGAAATTTGCCGATGTCCTCGGCAAACACGGTGTCGGCAAAGCCGACCGAGTCGCGCTTGGCATCGGTGGAAAACTGGATGCTGCGTCGGTAGCCGGAGACGGTGACGGTGTCGAGCTGGGTCACTGCATCGTTGTTGCCGGCTGTGGCCGGTGGCGTTTGCGCGGCGCTGTCGGCGTCGGTGGACTGTGCCCAGGCGGAAGTGCTGGTCATGCCCAGCAGGATGGACCCCAACGCGCAGGACAACGCGGTTCGTGCGTAGCTGTTCTTCACCGTATTCCCTTCCCTAACAGGTGAGCAGATGTCCCACGCATCGCCCCTGCGTAGGGAGTGCCGCTGCCCGGAATCGGCGCGACGATGATGCGATGGGGGAGACGGGCGATCAGTGGCGCTGGATGTTAGCGCTACCAAATTCAGAACATCACGCTGCAGGGCAGCATAGTTGCTGGGGCATAGCGAAGCGGCGCTGCCATCACGCTGCACCGCAAGCACGCAACGCCGACGGACGGTCGCCGCGTGCTGCAGTGCGCGATGGATTCCTGCGTGCAGCGTGGTAATGGTAGCGCTATCACCCGTGGCGCAAGGCCACCTTCGTGCAGGTGCAGTGGTCGATGAATCGAATCGGACAACGCGCAAGCGACATGCTGCTTGCGCCCTTGCTTGCCGCGATGCGCAGCAGGTATCGCGACAACGCAGGCGACACGGTTGCGCGCTTGCAGGAGCTGTGCCCATGAGCGACGCGCCTGCGGCCGATGCTGCTAGCCCCGGAGCGCGCCTGGGCCGGGTGCGCTGGCGCGTCTGCGCGCTGCTGCTGGCAGCGACCACCATCAACTACGTGGACCGCCAGGTGCTGGGCGTGCTTGCGCCGTTCTTGCAGACGCAGATCGGCTGGAACGAGATCCAGTACGGTTACATCGTCACTGCGTTTCAGGCGGCCTATGCGCTGGGCCTGTTGTGCAGCGGTGCGGTGATCGACCGCTTCGGGACGCGGCTGGGCTATGCGTTGGCGATCGGGGTGTGGAGTCTGGCGGCGATGGGCCACGCGTTGGCGACCAGCGTGGTGGGCTTTGCGATTGCGCGGTTTTTCCTGGGGCTGGGCGAATCCGGCAACTTTCCCGCCGCGCTCAAGACCGTGGCCGAATGGTTCCCGCGACGCGAGCGCGCGCTGGCCACCGGCATCTTCAATTCCGGCTCGAACATCGGTGCCATCGTCGCGCCCTTGCTGGTGCCGGTGATCGCCACTGCCTGGGGCTGGCAGGCGGCATTTTTGTTTACCGGGATACTGAGCGCCACCTGG
This sequence comes from Xanthomonas sp. WCS2018Noco2-27, assembly GCF_031843525.1. Lineage (NCBI taxonomy): Bacteria > Pseudomonadati > Pseudomonadota > Gammaproteobacteria > Lysobacterales > Lysobacteraceae > Xanthomonas > Xanthomonas sp. WCS2018Noco2-27. The sequence goes on from NZ_JAVTIK010000015.1 coordinate 56,825, forward strand.
CTGGTGGTGTGGTGGTGCAGTTACCACGCGCCCGAGCAGCAACCCGGTCTGTCGAGCGCAGAACTTGCGCACATCCGCAGCGATGCGCATGAGCCGGTGCAAGCGCGGTTGTCGTGGCTGCAGGTGCTGCGGCATCGCCAGGCCTGGGCGTTCGTGCTGGGCAAGTTCATCACCGACCCGATCTGGTGGTTCTTCCTGTTCTGGTTGCCGAAATTCCTGCATGCCGAGTACGGCCTGAGTCTGCTGCAGTTGGGTGCGCCATTGATCGTGATCTTTGTGCTGGCCGATATCGGCAGCATCGCCGGTGGCTGGGTTGCCGGGCGCTTCATCGCGCGCGGCTGGAGCGTCAACCGTGCGCGCAAGACCGCGATGCTGATCTGTGCCATCTCGGTGGTGCCGATCGTGTTTGCCGCACGCGCAGACAATCTGTGGCTCGCGGTGGGTCTGATCGGCCTGGCCACCGCTGCACACCAGGGCTGGTCGGCCAATCTGTTTACGCTGCCCTCGGACATGTTTCCGCGGCATGCGGTGGCCACCGTGGTGGGCATCGGCGGATTTGCCGGCGCAGTGGGCGGCATGTTGATCGCCACGTTCATCGGGTTTCTACTGCAGGCGACCGGCAGCTACGTGCCGGTGTTTCTGATGGCCGGTTCGGCCTACCTGCTGGCATTGGCGGTCGTGCATGCTCTGGTGCCGCGGCTGCAGCCGGCGCAGCTGCCTGCGGCCACCGCAACGCCTCCATCTTCCTGAGGAATCACCATGTCCCTGCACACCGCGAGAATCGCACTGTTGCTGGCAGCAAGCATCGCATCGGTGGCGCAAGCCGCGCCCCTGGCAGCGGGCGCGTCCAAGTTTCTGGGTAGCGCCTACAGCCCGCAACAGGCGCAGGGCTTTGCGCAGTACTGGAACAAGCTCACCCCGGAAAACGGCGGCAAGTGGGGCACGGTAGAGGCGGTACGCGACCAGATGGACTGGCGCACATTGGATACCGCTTACCGGTTCGCAAAAGCCAACGGCATGCCGTTCCAGATGCATGTGATGGTGTGGGGCAATCAGCAGCCGGAATGGATCAAGACCTTGCCCCCGGCCGAGCAGCGCCGCGAGATCGAGCAGTGGTTTGCCGCCGTGGCCCAGCGCTACCCGGACATCGACCTGCTGGAAGTGGTCAACGAGCCGCTCAACGACCCGCCCAGCAAGGCCGATACCGGCGGCGGCAATTATCTGCAGGCGCTCGGCGGTGACGGCGCCAGCGGCTGGGAGTGGGTGCTGCAGTCGTTTCGGCTCGCGCGCCAGCACTTTCCGCATACCAAGCTGATGATCAACGACTACAGCATCACCAACAACACGCAGGCCACGCAGAAATATCTGCAGATCGTGCGGTTGCTGCAGCGCGAACAATTGGTCGATGCCATCGGCATCCAGGAGCATGCGTTCGAGACCACGCCAAACGTGGCGATGTCGGTGCATCGCACCAATCTGGATGCATTGGCCGCCACCGGCTTGCCGATCTACATCACCGAATTCGACCTCGATGGGCCAAGCGATGCGCAGCAGCTGGCCGATTACCAGCGCGTGTTTCCGATCTTCTGGGAGCACCCGGCGGTGCGCGGCATCACGCTGTGGGGATTCCGCCCTGGCCTGTGGCGCGACAAGGAAGCCGCCTATCTGGTGCGTGGCGATGGCAGCGAGCGCCCGGCGATGACCTGGTTACGCGATTACGTGGCTGCCCATCCCGGCACACCTGCGCCCTGACGCGTGCGTTGCACGACCCATCTCAACTGTTCGGTGCCCCGACCCCATGCCCACCTCCTTGCCGCTGACCTTGCACGACGACCGCCTGTTGCCAGCCGACCCCGGCACGCGGGCGATTGCGCGCCGGTTTTATGCGCAGATCGCCACGCTCCCCATCATCAGCCCGCACGGCCATACCGACCCGGCCTGGTTCGCGACCAATACCGCGTTCGCCAATGCCACCGAACTGTTGCTGGTGCCCGATCACTACGTGTTCCGCATGTTGTACAGCCAGGGCATCGATCTGGATGCGTTGGGCATCCCGCACGCCGATGGCACGCGCGCGCCGGTGGACCCACGCGTGGCCTGGCGCGTGTTTGCTGCGCACTACACGCTGCTGCGCGGCACGCCGTCGGCGGTGTGGCTCAATCATGTCTTCCACACCGTCTTCGATCTGCGCATCCGCCTGGATGCCGGTACTGCCGATCATTACTACGACCACATCACCGCCGCGCTGCAGACGCCGGGCTTTCGTCCGCGTGCGCTGTTCGAGCGTTTCAACATCGAGGTGATCGCCACCACCGAATCGCCGCTGGACACGCTGCAGCATCACGCGACCATTCGCGACAGCGGCTGGGCCGGCCGTGTGGTGACCGCGTACCGCCCGGACCCGGTGGTGGACCCGGAGCATGAGCAGTTTGCCGGTGCGCTGCAGCAGTTCGGCGCGCTTACCGGCGAGGACGTGCTGACCTGGCCAGGCTATCTGCGCGCGCATCGGCAACGCCGCGCATTCTTCGCCGCGCACGGCGCGACCTCCACCGATCATGGGCATCCCAGTGCCGCCACCGCCGATCTGTCGCCGGGCGAGGCGCAACGCCTGTTCGACACCGTGGTACGCGGCGCTGCAACGCCGCAACAGGCCGAGTTGTTCCGTGCACAAGTGCTGACCGAAATGGCGGCGATGAGCCTGGACGATGGCTTGGTGATGCAGCTGCATCCGGGGTGCTTTCGCAATCACAACCGGCCGTTGTTTGAGCGCTACGGGCGCGACAAGGGCGCCGATATTCCGATGCGCACCGACTATGTGCATGCACTCAAGCCATTGCTGGATCGCTACGGCAATGATCCGCGCCTGCGCCTGATCGTGTTCACGCTGGACGAAACCAGCTACAGCCGCGAACTGGCACCTTTGGCCGGCCATTACCCCTCGCTGCTGCTGGGCCCGGCATGGTGGTTTCACGATGCGCCGGAGGGCATGTGGCGCTTCCGCGAGCAGACCCTGGCCAGCGCGGGTTTCTACAACACGGTGGGTTTCAACGACGACACGCGTGCATTCCTGTCGATCCCGGCCCGCCACGATGTCGCGCGGCGCGTAGACAGCGCGTTCCTGGCCAAACTAGTCGCCGAGCATCGGTTGGAGGAAGACGAAGCGGTGGAGGTGGCGATGGATCTAGCGTATCGGCTGCCCAAGCAGGCTTACAAGCTGTGACGCAACCGCAGCGCTGCGTGTGCGGCAGTGATACGACGCAGCAGCGGCGTGCAAGGTCGCGTCATACGCAATGCAGGGGGATGAGGTCATGACCAGCGGACAGTCGCCACGCGCTGCAACGTGGCGCAATGCCATGCGCGTTAGCTGCACCAACATGATCTGCACCGTCATGATCTGCGCCGGGTTTGCACTGCCCACCCTCGACGCCATCGCACAAACCAGCGCACCGCGCGAGCGGGTGTCGCTCAACGCGCAATGGCGCTTTCAGCGTGACGACCCGCCGGGTAATAGGGTGGTGCTCGATTACGACGCGCGCCCGCAGGTGATCCGCAGCGAAGACGGCAAGGTGGCCGATGCGCGCCCGGATCAGGCGCAGCAGCTGCGTGCAGCGGCCAAGGACGTGCTCAAGCCGTGGATTCTGCCAACCGCCAACGCCCTGATCGCCGACCCGGCGCAACGGCATCGACGCCCGCCCGGCAATCCCGGCAACGACGTCGCGTATGTGCAGCCGCAGTTCGACGATAGCCGCTGGCAAACCGTGGATCTGCCACACGACTGGGCCATCGCCGGGCCGTTTCTGGTCGATGGTCCATACGGCGGCATGGGGCGTCTGCCGAGTTGGGGCATCGGCTGGTATCGCAAAACCCTGGACATTCCGGCCAGCGATCGCGGTCGCTCGCTGTTTCTCGATCTCGATGGCGCGATGTCCTATGCCACGGTCTGGCTCAACGGCAGGCTGGTCGGCGGCTGGCCTTACGGCTATAGCTCCTGGCGTGTGGACCTGACACCGTATGCGATTCCCGGCGCGCGCAACCAGCTGGCGATCCGTCTGGACAATCCACCCGACTCGGCGCGCTGGTATCCCGGTGGCGGGCTGTATCGCAATGTGTGGCTGACCAAGACCGCGCCGCTGCATATCGCGCAGTGGGGCACGCAGCTGACCACCCCCCAGGTGTCGGCGGCATCGGCACAGATCCAGCTGGCCGTGACGCTGGATAATGCTGCGCGCACTGCGGCGCAGGCGCAGGTCAGCACCGCCATCTACGTACTCGACGCGGCAACGGGCACACGCAGTGGCGATGCGGTGGCGCAGATTCCCGTAGCGCAGATTGCCGTGCCTGCCGGCGGTAGCACCCGCGTGCAGGGCAGCGTGCAGATCGACGCACCACGCCTGTGGGGCCCACCGCCGACCCAGCAACCGCATCGCTACGTGGCGGTGACCGAGGTGCGCCAGCGGGGGCAGGTGGTGGATCGCTACGAAACCCCGTTCGGCATCCGCAGCATCGTGTTCGATGCGGACAAGGGCCTGCTGGTCAACGGCGAGCATGTGCCGATTCGCGGGGTGAACAACCATCACGATCTCGGCGCGCTCGGTGCCGCGTTCAATGTGCGCGCCGCCGAGCGGCAGTTGCAGTTGCTGCAACAGATGGGTGCCAACGCCATCCGCATGAGCCACAACCCACCCGCACCGGAGCTGCTGGAACTCACCGATCGCATGGGCCTGTTGGCGGTGGACGAGGTGTTCGACAGTTGGGAGATGAAGAAGACGCCGCTGGATTTCCATCTGGTATTTGGGCAATGGCATGAGCCGGATCTGCGCGCGATGTTGCGACGCGACCGCAACCATCCGTCGGTGATGCTGTGGAGTGTCGGCAATGAAGTCGGCGAGCAGTACACCGGGCAACAGGGCGCCGCCATCGCGCGCACGCTGCACGCCATCGTGCATGACGAAGATCCGTCGCGGCCGGCCACGGTCGCGATGAACTACGCTTCGCCGGACATGCCATTGCCGGCCGCGCTGGATGTCATCAGCCTCAACTACCAGGGCGAGGGCATCCGCGATGCCCCCGAATTCGCAGGCACCGAGCGCATCCGCAAACCGCCGCAATACCCGGCATTTCATACCGCATTTCCGCACAAGGCCATTGTCAGCAGCGAAACCGCATCGGCCCTGAGCAGCCGCGGCGTGTATCTGTTTCCGGTGAGCCCGGACATCAGCGCGCCGGTGCGCGACGGGCGCGGCGGCGACTCGGTGGCGCATCAGGTCAGCGCCTACGAACTGCATGCGGTGGACTTCGGCTCCAGTGCCGACAAGGTGTTTGCAGCGCTGGACCGGCACCCGTATGTCGCCGGCGAATTCGTCTGGACCGGCTTCGACTATCTGGGCGAACCCACGCCGTATTACAGCTCGCGCAGTGCGTATTCGGGCATCTTCGATCTGGCGGGGTTTCCCAAGGATCGCTACTGGTTGTATCAGGCGCGCTGGCGCCCGCAGCTGCCCATGGCGCATCTGCTGCCTCACTGGAGCTGGCCCGGCCGCGAGGGCCAGGTGACGCCGGTGCATGTGTTTACCTCTGGCGATGAGGCCGAGCTGTTCGTCAATGGTGTCTCGCAGGGGCGCAAGCGCAAGCGCGCGCTGCACTACCGGCTGCGCTGGGACGATGTGGTGTACCAGCCCGGCGAGCTGCGTGTGCAGGCCTACAAGGACGGCAAGCCGTGGGCCAGCGACCGCGTGCAGACCGCCGGCCGCGCGGCGCGCCTGCAGATCACGCCCGACCGCAGCCGCATCGACGGCGACGGCCGGGATCTGAGCTTCGTCACCGTGCAATTGCTGGATCGCGACGGACGGCCTGCGCCCACCGCCGGCGACCGCCTGCGGTTTCGGATCGATGGCCCGGGCGAACTGGTCGCCACCGACAACGGCGACCCCACCAATCTGGAGTCGTTCGCTTCGCCGCAACGCAACGCCTTTAACGGGCTGTGCCTGGCGATCGTGCGGGCGAAGGCAGGCGCACGCGGCACCATCACGCTGCATGTCGAATCGGACAGCCTGGACGCCGCGCAGGCGCAGATCGTGGCGCAATGATGGGATTGCGCATGACCTGTCGCCTGCAGCACCTCACCTTGGAACCTGCCATGCACACGCACCTGCCCACTCTTGCAACCCTGTTGCGCATTACCGTTGTGGGCATCAGCGCGATCGCCGCCCTGCCCGCAGCCGCGCGTTGCGACACCGCCGCCACATCGCTCAAGCACGCGTATGCCGACGGGTTTTTGCTCGGCACTGCGGTCAATGCCGACATCGTCTCCGGCAAGGACGCCGCGGCCGCCGCATTGGTGGCCTGCCACTTCAACGCGGTCACCCCGGAGAACGTGATGAAGGCCGAGGTCGTTGCGCCGCGCCCGGGCGTCTTCGACTTTCGTGCTGCAGATGCGTTCGCGGACTACGCGCAACGCAATCACCTGTTTGTGGTGGGGCATACGCTGGTCTGGCACAACCAGACCCCGGACTGGTTCTTTGTGGATGCCCAGGGCAAGCCCAACAGCTCGGCCGCGCAGATCGAGCGCATGCGCGCGCACATCGCAGGCGTGGCCGGGCGCTACGTCGGCAAGGTGCAGGCCTGGGATGTGGTCAACGAGATCATCGACGAAGACGGCAGTTACCGTTCCACCAACTGGGTACAACGCGTGGGCGATGGCGACACCGTGGTGCGCAATGCGTTTACCTTTGCGCAGCGGTATGCACCGGATGCAGAGCTCTACTACAACGATTTCAATGCATGGCGACCGGCCAAGCGCGACGGCATCGTGCGCATGGTCAAGATGCTGCAGCAATCCGGCATCCGTATCGACGGTGTCGGCATGCAAGGACACTGGGGGCTTGACTATCCCAGCCTGCGCGATATCGAAGACGCCATCGACGCCTACGCCGCACTCGGCATCAAGGTCATGATCACCGAACTCGATGTGGACGTGCTGCCGCTCACCAAGGAAGGCCAGGTCATCGGCACCGGGATGGCACACAAACAGTTCCAACTACCGGAGTTCAAGCGCTTTCTGGACCCCTACCGCGATGGGCTGCCGCCTGCTGTGCAGGCACAATTGCGCGACCGCTACGCGGAGCTGTTCGCACTGTTCTGGCGCAAGCGCGACAAGCTTGCGCGCGTGAGCGTGTGGGGCGTCAGCGACGGCATGTCGTGGAAGAACGATTACCCGGTGCCAGGCCGCACCAATTACCCGCTGCTATTCGACCGCAATCACCAGCCAAAACCGGCGCTGGATGCGGTGTTGGCGGTGCCTGCGAGTGCTGGTCGATAGTCGCGTTCGCCAACATGCGCAGGGACCCTGCCGCCGCATGATGGCATGATGCACTCACCTGGATTTCCGGACTTCCCGATGCGCTTGCCGTCCTATCTGTTGTTGGCCGTTCCGTTGTTGGCGATTGTCGCTGCCTGCACCAAGAAGGATCCGCCGCCGCCGCGCTTCCCAGCCATCGGGCATGTGGAAACGTTCGATCGCAGCTTCGGCGAGGTGGTTGCTGCAGACGCGCGGATCGAGAAGCTCACCGAAGGCTTCACCTGGTCCGAAGGCCCGGCATGGGTGCGCAATGGCGGCTATCTGTTGTTTACCGATGTGCCGGAAAACAAGCTGTATCGCTGGTCCGAAGAGGCCGGCCTGTCGGTGTTGCTGTCGCCCTCGGGCTATGTCGGCCCGGAGCAGGCCACGCTACGCGAAGCCGGTGCCAACGGGCTGTATGCCGAGCCCGATGGCACCGTGTTACTCGCGGACTCCGGTACCCGCATCGTCGCCAGGCTCGACCCGGCCACACGCAAGAAAACACCGCTGGCTACCAGCTTCGATGGCAAACGTTTCAATAGCCCCAACGATGTGGTCCGTCGCACTGACGGCGTGGTGTTCTTCACCGACCCGCCGTACGGCTTGAAGGATCTGAACGACTCGCCGGTCAAGGAGCTGCGTTTCAACGGCGTCTATCGGCTGGACACCGATGGCAGCGTGCATCTGCTGGACGACAGCCTGAGCTTTCCCAATGGCATTGCGCTCTCGCCCGATGCGCGCACCTTGTACGTTTCCAATTCCGATCCGGAACGGCCGATCTGGATGGCGTACGCGCTCGACGCGCGTGGCGCGGTCACCAGCAAGCGTGTGTTCGCCGATGCCTCGGATCTGGTGGGCAAGGACTCGCCAGGACTGCCGGACGGCATGGCGGTGTCCGCCGACGGTCACTTGTTTGCCACCGGCCCCGGCGGCGTCATCGTCTTCAACCCGGCCGGCCAACGCCTGGGCCGTATCGAAACCGGCGAAGCCATCTCCAACTGCGCCTTCGGCAACGACGGTCACACGCTCTACATGACCTCGCACGCGATGCTGACACGCGTACGGGTCAAGGCGCTGGGGTTGCAGTTTGCGCGGTAGCACCTATCGGGCGATCAAACCTTGGCCCATCCAGTCGCCGCTCTTGTAGGAGCGGCCCTGGCCGCGATGGAGCGTTAGCGATATCCCTGCATGACAAGTAGCCCTGCATGACACGTCGCTTTTCCTTCAAGCCACTCCTGCGATTCGACTCGGCTGTCGCCCACGCTGCTTAGCGCATGGCTTCCGCGTCACCCAACATCAACACATCATCCAACTCCGGCCCACCACCCCGGTTGCCGCTGCCTGCAACGATGTAGAGATCGTCGCCGACTGCTGCGGCCTGGGTGCCGTGACGCCCTTGCGGGAGTGCGGCCAGCGCTGTCCAAGTAGATTTAGCCGGGTCGTAGGCTTCTACCTCGTCATGCGCTTTGACCTGACGCATGCTCTCGCCACCGATGATCAGCAGCTGGCCATTGCGCACGATGGCGGCGGTGCCCGCACGCTGTGTCGGCAAGGCCGCCGGCGCGACTGACCATGTGCCGCGTTGAATATCGTAAATGTCCACTTCCGGAATCGTCTGCGCCAGGGTGTTGCCGCTTTCATGCGCAGACCTGCGCCCACCGGCGGCGTACAGCTTGCCGTCGATCACTGCCGCATGAAAATGGTCGCGTGCGTGCGGGGCGTCGGCCAGCTGCGTCCACTGCTGGGTCTTGGTGTCGAAGGCGTCCAGCCACGGCACATAGCCACTCATGTGTCCGCGCGTGTTGCCGCCCACCAGATACAGCATGCCCTCATGCACAACTGCGCCTGACGCGCCACGCCGACGGTGCGCGGGGATTTCCGGCCCCACCTGCCAGGTGTCGGTCTGCGGATCGTAGATCAGCAGGTGGGTCAGCGAGGCTTCCTCCGGGTAATCGCCGGTAAATCCGCCTACAAAATACAGCTTGCCCGCTACCACCACTGCCTGCGCGTGGCTCACCATCAGTGGTGGCGCACTGCCTTGCGACCAGCGACGCGTTCGGGTGTCGAAGATATCCAAGGGCCGCTGGTCGCGCCCGCCGATCAGATACAACCGCTCGCCGATGGCCACCATGCTGTTCTCGTGACGTGCATGCGGTGTGCTGTCGGCGTGGATCTGTTTCCAGCTCTCGCCTGCAACTATCTGATCGTGCGATGCCCGCTCTACAGCACGCGCGTCCTCGACCGGCAGTGCAAGGAGCGGCGCGGCGAACGCGACGGCGGTGATGACGGCGAGTGCTGACAGTTTCAAGGCATGTTCCCTCCGATGACAACGTGTGATCGAGTGTATCGGCACGACGATGCCACGTCTTCGCTGCGAGCAGACTGATCCATAGATGATCAATCGCGGTTTGATGGGCAATTCGACGTGGCAAGCCTTTCACGAGCATGCAGCAGCGCGGGTTCGCGTCGCCGCTTCAGGCGGCTGCCATTCAATCGACGACATACGCGGTGCACCGCAGGCTTGCGGCAATCCTCGGCTGATCTGCTGGGTCATCGCGCAGCACCGACGCATGGCACCAGGGAGTACGCGTCATTCTTCGGCGATTAGCTGATTGGCGTTGCGCGGGCAGTCGCTGCAGCGCATGTAGCACAGACAGGCCAACGATACTCGACCGCTGCACGTCTTCACGTAGGCTGCATCGCGGATGCGAACACTACCGGTCACGCTTCCTGTCAGGACTCTTCGCATGGCGCGCACCGCTACGACGCACACGGTTGATCTCTCACCGCCAAAGAATGTCGCGCAGGCGGCCGCACGCGGCCTGAAGCTACGCGAGCAGCATGGGCGTGGCGGCACCGCGATTGGTGTGGCGCGGGCGCGCGATCTGTCCGCGCAGAAGTCGCTATCTGCACAGACGATACGGCGCATGCATTCTTACTTCGCACGTCACAGCGTGGACAAGCAGGGCAAGGGGTGGGCAGATGCCAAGGCACCTTCGGCCGGCTACATCGCCTGGCTATTGTGGGGCGGCGATGCCGGGCAACGCTGGGCAGAGCGGGTGTTGCGACAGCTGGACGCGCAAGCCACCACCAAGACGGCCACCCCATCGAAGCGGAGAACCAGCGGTACCGCTGCCGCAGGCAAGAAGGCAGCGACCAAGACAAGCGCAGCCAAGAAAGGCGCACCTAAAAAGACCGGCAAGAAGGCCGTAGCGAAGAAGGCCGCCACTAAAACGACGGCAAGTAAAAAAGCAGCTGGAAAAAAGAGCGACGCGGATTCTGTCGTGAAGAAGGTTGCAAGGAAAGCCAGCAAGAACACAGCCAAGAAAGCCGCAGCCAAGAAGACAGCAGCCAAGAAGGTGGCTACCAAGAAGGCTGACACTCGCAACGGCGCTGCAAAGAAACGTGGTACTGCGCGTAGTGCAAAGACGAGCGGCACGAAACAGGCCGCGCCTTGGACCAAGCCCAATCCGGTCAAAAAGTCGGCCTCAACGTCGCTGTCTCCTACCCAGAAAGCCAAAGCCAAAAAGCGCGCCAAGGCAGCTGGCCGGCCGTATCCGAACCTGGTCGACAATATGGCAGTCACCAGCAAGCGCAGCAGCACCAAGCGTGCAAGCAAGTCGAGTACGACGAAGAAGGCGGCAACAAAGCGTTAGCGGTTGTCAGTGGATACCCGTCATCGGGTTGCGCTGCGTCAGCGTCAGACGCCTGGCCGCAACAGAGCAGCGACCTTATCAAGCCAAGCAGCCGGCAAACGTTGCCAGCATTCTTCATCTGGCATTAGTGGCGGGTACGGCACGGCGCACCTTCAGCGGCCGTATGCGGCATACCGATCCGAGCACCGACCCTGCCTGTTCGCCGACGACGCTAGCGCTAGGCCAGCTTCGCTAGGGGACGGGTCGGTGCCGCTTGCTATCGCCGCGGCATCGATCCGAGCAGTACTTCACCTCGTCCCAGACCTTCTCCCACTTCTTGCGCCAACGGAATGGCCGCCCGCATTGAATGCAGACCTTCTCCGGCAGATCCTGCTTTTTGCGCATCGCCATGTCTATGGTGGTAACGCATGTGGTCGTGAACACGGAGGTCAAGCATGTCACAGCGACACGCAGCGCCGAAACCCATACGTGATGTGTCTCGCCTGGCGTGCCGCAGATTCATCGCGGACGTGTCGGTCCGAAATCCAAGATCACCTGCCTTGATATAGTGCAGGCCAATCTTCCAGCGCAGATGCTGCCGCACAACACCGCAGCTGTGCATCATTTCAAGATAGGGACGTGTGTGAAGCTATTCCTGCTCGTGTCGTCGGCGCTTCTCTACCTCGTCGCGCTATGCCTTCCCGTGCTGCATGGGGGCGGAGATTACATCGGCGGTCTGGTCATCCTGCTGTTCGGCTGGATGCAGGTCTTCGACGGTCAATGCATTGCCTGGATGAGCAATCCGCTGTTTTTCATCGCCTTGCTGTGCTATTTCCTCAAGCTGTACCGGATGGCGTCGGCTTTGATGCTGTCGGCTTGCCTCATCGGGCTGGACACCTTTCGTGCCACGAAGTTTGCAAAGAACGAAGCCGGGCACGAGGTGCTGATCGATCACATCGGTGTGGCGTTCTATGTGTGGGAGTTGAGCTTCCTGGCGCTACTTGCGCTGGTACTGATACGTCTTTCAGAATCCAGGCGTCAGGTCGCAGTAAGTTAAAGCCACCACTGGCGTTTGAACGCCGATCATCTGCAGGCAGGAGTCCACGATGAGCACCCAGAGCAACGTAGTTGACCAAACCATCCCAATCCTGCCCAGCCGCTCGATTGCGCAGACGCTGGCGTTCTATCGGCAGCTCGGGTTTGAGGGCGATGCGCATCCGCATGATGCGGGATACGCGATTATGCGGCGTGGCGCGGTGGAGCTGCATTTCTTTGCGCATACGGATCTCGACCCGGCCGCTTGTTATGCGGGGTGCTATCTGCGGGTGGGTGATGTGGATGAGATCTACGCGGCGATGCAGTCAGCGGCACTTCCGCAGCGCGGCATTCCGCGGATCGACCCGGTGGGCGACAAGCCTTGGGGGATGCGCGAGTTTGCGATTGTGGATGAGAGCGGCAATCTGCTGCGGATTGGTCAGGTCATTGCAGCCGGGTAACCGGGCAGGGGCTGACGACGCTGGAGCAGCGGATTCGACTCCCGTCGACAGCGCTCGACGGCAATGCTGACGCTGGTGCCGCGTCAGATTGCATGCCCGCTGATCTGCCATCGCGTCAGGCCGTGGCGCATTGCGCATCGCAGCGCTTTCAAAGCAGCGCTTTCAAATCCACGGCCGACTTATCGCTGGCCGAAATGGCACCCAGCGCATCCGCTAGGCAATACGCATCGCGACAAGCGCTTTCTCCACGGCGTGCGGTGTCGCGGCACCCAGCGCTGCATATGCGGTAGTCAGCGCTGAAGAAAACCGCACATCTGCAGACAACGGTGCGAACACGGAATCCAGCTTGAGAAACAAGGCGATGTCATGGCCGGCATCGCCGGTTGCGTCGCGTCCCAGCGCGCTGAGCACCTCGCTCAAGGGATCGATCAGCGCGATACCGGTGTGCGCCTGCCTGCGAACGAACTGCAGCCACGCGGCCAGCGGCAGGCAGAGGCGATCGATCGGTTGGTCTGCAGCGAGCGCGTCGCTGATCGTAGAGAGCAGCCGCACGGGAAGTTTTTGCGAGCCGTCCCAGGCGATCTGTGCCAATAGATGGCGAATGGCGGGATTGCGGAACCGCGCAAGGATGGCATCGCTGTAGCGCTGCGCGTCGAAGCCCGGCATAGGCTGCAGGGTGGGGGCGATGTCCTCGCGCATCAGTGCTTCCACAAAAGCTGCCAGTGGCGGCTGACGCATGGCGTCGGCCACGGTGTCGCGCCCCAGCAGACTGCCCAGGTAGGCCAGTGCGGAGTGAGGTGCATTGAGCAGGCGCAGCTTGGCGCGCGCGTAACCGGCGATGTCGTCGCTCAGCACGACACCGGCGCGCTCCAGCGCAGGACGTCCATTGCAAAAGCGATCTTCGACAACCCACTGGGTGTAACGCTCGCGCTGGATAGGCCACGCGTCGGACTGACCGAGTTGTGCTTGTACCTGCTGGCGCACCGCATCGTCGGTGGCAGGCGTGATGCTGTCGACCATCGAGCGCGGAAAGCTGACGTGCTGGTCGATCCAGGCCGCAAGCGTGGGATCGTGCTGGCCTGCAAGCGTCACCACCGCGCGACGCAGCAGGCTGCCGTTGTCTGCCAGGTTGTCGCAACTCAATGCGGTGAACGGTGCGATGCCGCGCTGCATGCGCTGCTGCAGGCCGGCCACCAGATAGCCGATGGCGCTGCAGGGTGTGGCGGGGCTGGCGATGTCGTGCACGATGTCGGGGTGGCTCAGATCCAACGTGTCGCCGGCCAGGCAGTAGCCTTTCTCTGTGATGGTGAGCGTGACCAGGCGCACCGCTGGGTCGGCGAGGCGTGCGAGCACGGCGGCGTGTTCGTCTGCAGCGCATAGCACTTCGCAAATGGAGCCGATGACGCGCAGCTGCGGCGTCTCGTCGAGCAGGGCGAGTGTGTAGAGACCATCCTGCGGACGCAGGGCGTCGCGCACCTGCGGGCTGTGCAGCGAGACGGCGCTGATCGCCCAACTTGGGTCGGTGGCAAGCAGGTCATCGATGTAGACCGCCTGATGCGCGCGAAAAAAAGCGCCGGCGCCCAGATGCACGATACCGATGGTGGTGGCTGCAGTGTCGTAGCCGGGCGTGATCACGGTGGGTGGCAGGGCGGCGAGTGTACTGCGTGACAAGCGTGACGTTGGCATATGGGTTTCTGCGAAAAGTGTTGCCTGGAGAGGGTGCTTGGGGCCGTACCCTCACCCCAACCCCTCTCCCGGTGGGAGAGGGGCGAATGCATTACTTTTTGTCGATATTGAAGGCTTTTTTGGCGCGGATGTCGCTGCTGGAGGCACCAATCTGCACTTCATACGCGCCCGGATCCACGGCGTACGACTTGCGCTGCTCGTCGTAGATACGCAGGTCGGTCTGTGGGGTGATGGTGAAGCTCACCTCGCGGTGTTCGCCCGGTTGCAGGGTGATGCGCTGGAAGCCACGCAGCTCCTTGCCGGCACGTTCGCGTTGCGGTGCGAGTGGGTGCAGGTAGAGCTGCACCACTTCGTCGCCCGCACGTTGACCGGTGTTTTTCAGGGTCATGCTGGCGCGTAGCGTGCCATCGGCTGCGACGGTGTTGCGATCCAGGCGCAGGTTCGAATACGCAAATTGCGTGTACGACAGGCCATGGCCGAACGGGTACAGCGGTGTGCCGTTGAAATAGCGATAGGTGCGGCCGCGCATGGCGTAATCATCGAAGGCCGGCAAGCGCTCGTTTTCCTTGTAGAACGTGATCGGCAGGCGACCGCCGGGATTGGCTTGACCAAACAACACATCGCCCACCGCGCTGCCGCCGCGCTGGCCGGGATACCAGGCCAGCAGAATTGCGGGGATGTGCTGCTGCGCCCAATCGATGGCCAGTGCCGAGCCGGTGGTCAGCACCATCACCACCGGGGTGCCGGTGGCCTGCAATGCCTGCAGTAAGTCACGTTGCGGTTTGGGCAGGCGCGTGTCGGTGCGGTCGCCACCGGCAAAGCCGGGGTAGTTGACGTCCATCTCTTCGCCTTCGACATCGCCAGTGAGCCCGCCGACGAAGACCACCACCTCCGCATTGCGCGCTGCGTCTACGGCTTCCTGCAACGGTGGCTTGGCGCCGGGCATGCGCCAGGCCAGACGCACCCCGGCATCGCGGGTGGCTTCGTAATACTCCACGCGCAGGTCGTAGGCCTTGCCTGCTTCCAGGTGCACGCTGGCGTTGCCGCTGCGCATGCGCGGTGCATCGCTCCACTGGTCGATCAGCAACTTGCCATCCAGCGATAGCCGCACGCCATCATCGGCGGCGATCTGCAGTTCGTAATCGCCGGTGACCGGCGGCAACAGCTGGCCGTGCCAACGCACGCTGAAATCGTCTTTCTCCAAGGCCTGCCCGGGCTGCAGTTCGCCACGGCCCAGCGCATCGTCGGTCGGCGCATTGCGGTCCCAGCGGAACGCAATACGCGGGTCGATGCGGGTCAGCACCGGTTGCCCGGCCAAGCTGCGTCCCTTGAAGTATTCACCGGTCAATCCGTTTTGTTTGGCATCGGCGGCTGGACGCAGATAGCGTGCGTCGATTGGCGCGGCGGCATTGGGGTCTTCGCGTCCTTCCACCAGATCGCTGCCGCGCGCATACACCACCTGCGCCTGTGGCGCCGCATGGCGAATACCCTGCAGGATGGTGACCGGCGCGGCAGGCGTGCCGTAGTAATTGCCCAGCAGCGACATCGGGTCATCGGCGGTGGGGCCGACCACGGCGATGCGTTTGAGCGTGGATTTGAGCGGCAGCAGGCCATTGTTTTTCAGCAGTACCAGCGATTCGCGCGCGGTGCGGCGTGCCAGTGCATCGTGCTGCGGCGATTGATTGGCCGATGCGGGAATCTGCGCCCAGGGCACCTTGGCCGGTGGGTCGAACATCCCCAAGCGCATGCGCGTGATCATCAAGCGCTTGAGCGAGGTATCGATGGTGGCTTCGTCGATCAACCCGGCGCGCACTGCCTTGGGCAATGCCGCATAGGTGTCGCCGCAATCCAGGTCGGTGCCGTGTTTGACGCCCAATGCGGCAGCAGCCTCTGGCGTGGGCACGATCTTGTGGTTCTGCCAGATGTCGCGGATCGCCGCGCAGTCGCTGACGATATAGCCATCGAAGCCCCAGTCGTTGCGCAGGATGCCTTCCAGCCGCGTGCTGGCCGAGGCGGACTCGCCGTTGACGCGGTTATAGGCGCCCATCACCGCGGCCACATGGCCTTCCTGCACCAAGGCCTGAAAGGCCGGCAGGTAGGTTTCATACAGATCGCGTTCGCTGGGATGCACATCGAAGTGGTGGCGGTCGGCTTCCGGGCCGCTATGCACTGCGTAGTGCTTGGCGGTGGCATCGAGCTTGCGATACGCGCCCTGCTGCGCCTGCAGGCCTTGCACGAAAGTCACGCCCATGCGCGCGGTGAGAAACGGGTCTTCGCCGTAGGTTTCCTGGCCGCGGCCCCAGCGTGGGTCGCGGAAGATATTGATGTTGGGCGACCAGAACGTGAGCCCTTGGTAGCGCTTGTGTTCGCCGCGCGCCAGAAAGGCGTGATGTTTGGCGCGCGCTTCGTCGCTGATCGCGGTGGCGACCTCGGCCATCAGCGGGGTGTCGAAGGTGGCTGCCAGCCCGATCGCCTGCGGAAACACCGTGGCGCCACCGGCGCGCGCCACGCCGTGCAGCGCTTCGTTCCACCAATCGTAGGCGGGCACCTGCAGGCGCGGGATGGCCGGCGCGGCGTTCTGCATCTGCGCGGCCTTTTCGTCCAGCGTCATGCGCGACACCAGGTCGGCGGCGCGCGTCTCGAACGGCAGTTGGGTGTCCAGATACGGCGGCGGTATGGCCGCCTGTGCGGTGCCGCTGGTGACGGCAATCGCCAGCAGCAGGCCGGCGGCCAGGGCGCGGCGCGGGCCGGTGGTGAAACGGGCAGAGTGCGAAAGCATGGTCAGTCCTCCTTGGTGCGGTCCTGTTCCAAATCCAACCGGGCGAAGGGCCCGATCATGCTGCCGACGAAGCCGCCGGCCCGTGCGGTGCTGAGCATGCCGGCGTCGTCGTTGCGGCGCAGCGATTGCCAGCCGGCGCCGGTGGCGTCGTAGTCGAAGCTGTACGCGCCACCATCGCCACTGATCTGCAGACGCAGCTGCGTGGTGGTGGCCGGGATGCGGGTACGCGCCAGCGTGGTGGTGGTGGCGCCGTCGCGCTTGTCGACAAACACTTCCAGTGCAGCGCCGTCGCGGCGCACGCCCAGCGCATACCACGCGTTGGCGTTCTGGAACGCGGCCAGCCCGGCCTGCACGCCGGCCTGCGTGGGCACCGCCAACGCGGTGCTGGCATGAAAGCGCGTGTGTTGCTGGCGACGCGCAACAAACGCGGGCGTGCCGCTGCCCTCCAGGCCTTGCGCGGTCGCATGCAGGGTCAACCAACCGACGCGTGCCTGTGTATCGGCCACCGCGCGTTTGGGTACGCGCAAGCTGAGCCATTCGCGCTGCAAGGTGGCGGCAGTGAAGTCGTCGTGCCAGGTGAAGTTGCCCGACAGCGGCGCCTGGTCGACAGGCGACTTTGCCCCTGCAGGTGCGTTGGCGATGGAAGGAATCGGTGTGCCGGCGGGCAGGATCGACGGCCAGCCATCGCGCCACTGCACCGGCAACAAGAACGTTTCGCGCCCGGTGTTGTAGCGCTCGCCGGAGTACGGCCGGCTGGCCAGAAACACCGCCCACCATTGTCCGTCGGGTGCTTCGACAAAATCGGCATGACCGGCATTGCTGATCGGATGCGCACGCTCGGCCGGCAGGTCGCGCTGGGTGAGGATGGGATTGTGCGGCGAGGGCGCATACGGCCCCCATACGTTGCGGCTGCGCAGCACCACCTGCGAATGTTGCGGCCCGGTGCCGCCTTCGGCGCACGACAGGTAGTACCAGCCGTCGCGTTGATACAGGTGCGGGCCTTCGATCCAGATCGGCTTGCTGGCCAGGTCTACGCCGCCGTTGAGCAGCACCTTGCGCGGGCCGGTGGGCTGATTGGTGGCGATGTCGAAGCGCTGCATCCAGATCGCGCGGTGGCCTTCGTACAACGGTGTGCCTTGTGGTGGGCCGTTGTTGAGCAAATACGCGCTGCCGTCGGTGTCGAAGAACAACGACGGGTCGATGCCATCGATGCTCGGCAGCCATGTGAGCGCCGACCAGGGGCCGGATGCATGCTCGGCGCTGGCGATGAAATTGCCGCCGCTGTCCACCGACGTGCCCACCACGTAGAAGCGCCCGTCGTGATGCCGAATGCTGGCGGCGAACATGCCGCGCGATACGCCCAGGCCGTCGTAGTCGAGCTGGTCGGCACGTTCGACCACATTGCCGATCTGCGTCCAGTGCACCAGATCGCGGCTCTCGAACACCGGAATCGCCGGAAAATACGCAAACGTGGAATTGATCAGGTAATAGCGCTCGCCCACGCGGGTGATGCTGGGGTCCGGATAGAAGCCGGCCAGGATCGGGTTGCGGTACTGGCCAGCTGCCAGCGGCGTGGCGAACACCGCATCGTCGCCGCGATAATCGAACCAATCGAAGGCGACATCGGCAGTGATAGTGGCGCTGGCCTGCGCCTGCGCATGCGCCACACCAGGCGCAAGCGCTGCCATCAGCAAGCTCAGCGCTGCCGGCAACAGGCGCATCACCAGTCCCACATCGCGCCGTCTTCCAGGCGTGCAATCGGCAACTGCTTGGGCACATAGGGATACTTGGCAGCGAGTTCTTCGTCGATGTCCACGCCATGCCCTGGGGTTTCGCCGCAATGCAGCCGCCCGTCGCGGAACACGTAGTCGTGCGGGAACACCGCATTGGCTTCGTCGGAATGGAACATGTATTCCTGGATGCCGAAGTTGGGCACCCAGGTGTCAAAGTGCAACGCCGCGCCCATGCACACCGGCGACAGATCGGTGGCGCCGTGGAAGCCGGTACGTACCTGATGCAGGGCGGCAAGATCCGCCAGCCGCCGCACATGGGTGATGCCGCCGGCGTGGACAATCGTGGTGCGGATGTAGTCGATCAGTTGCTGCTCGATCAGGTGCTTGCAGTCCCAAATTGAATTGAACACCTCGCCCACCGCCAGCGGCGTCACCGTGTGCTGGCGAATGATCTCGAACGCGCGCTGGTTTTCCGCCGGCGTGGCATCTTCCAGCCAGAACAGCCGGTATGGCTCCAGATCGCGGCCCAGGCGCGCGGCTTCGATCGGGGTGAGCCGGTGATGCGCATCGTGCAGCAATTCGATTTCATCGCCGTGATCGTTGCGCAGTTGCTCGAACAGTTTCGGCACCACGCCGAGATAGCGCGGCGTGGACCACACGGTTTCGGTGGGCAGTTCGCTCTCGGCCGGCTCGTAGGGCTTGCCGCCGCTGGAAATGCCATAGGTCTTCTTGATGCCTGGCACGCCGCATTGCGCGCGGATGGCGATAAAGCCCATCTCGCGGAAGCGGCCCACTTCGTCGCTGGTTTCGGCGATATCGCGGCCGTTGGCGTGGCCATAGACCAACGCACCTTCGCGCGAGCGCCCCCCAAGCAGCTGGTATAGCGGCATGCCGGCCATCTTGCCCAGGATGTCCCACAGCGCCACGTCCACCGCGGCAATCGCGCTCATCGTCACCGGGCCACGGCGCCAATACGCGCCGCGATAGAAGAACTGCCAGATGTCTTCGATGCGGCCGGCGTCGCGGCCGATCAGGTTGGGCACCAGGTGTTCTTGCAGATACGCCGCCACCGCCAGTTCGCGGCCATTGAGCGTGGCATCGCCCAGCCCGGTGATGCCCGAGCGGGTGCGGATCTTCAAGGTGACGAAGTTGCGGCCCGGGCAGGTGACGATGACGCGCGCCTCGACGATCTCGCGATCGCGGGCCGAGCCTTGCAGCGGAGCAGGGGAGTCGGGGGTCTGTGACATCGTGGTCTCGCTCATGGGGAAGAGGCGGTAGTGATGGGGAGTTCGAACGGGCCGGCGGGCAGGCCGCTGCGGTCGTACAGCGTGCACACCGGGCTGTCGGCCCAGCAGTAGCGCACGCGCGTCGCGGTAATGCCGGAAGGAATGCGCAGGCTGACCTCGCGGCCCTGCAGCGTGGCGCTGGTGTAGCGGCAACTGTTGGCTGCCGCGGCGCAGACTTCAAAGCCGATCGGTGCGTCGTTGCCATAACTCAACAACGCAGCATCAACGTCGTCGAAAGCGATGCGGATACTGTCGCCATCGCGCCGTGCGCTGCGCGATACCGGGCCGGATGGCGCAATCGCCTCGCCATACACCACATGCCGCGCTGCACGCGCCAGGCGCCGCCCCAGTTCCTGCTTGTTGGCTGGGTGGATGTCGTAGCGGTCGCCGATGTCGATGGCCACCGCCAGGCCGGCATGCGCATCGTCGGCGACGAAGCGGCGCTGCGCCTCGCGCAACTGCGCCCAACCGCTTTCCACCGGTTGGGTGGGCGGCGGGCCGTAATTGGCCAGCTGCACAACCAGCAGCGGCAGCTGCGCACCGAAGCGTGCACGCCAGTCGCGCTGCCACGCCTGCAGCAGCGCCGGGTAATGCACCGCGTCGCCGGCATTGGATTCGCCCTGGTACCACAGCACGCCACGCAGCCCGAGCTGGCCGAGCGGAGCGATCATGCCGTTGTACAAGGTGGTCAGCCCGGCCGCCGACGACCACGGCGCGCGTGGCGGTGTGCCCAGTTGCGGCGACACGATCTGGTACTGCCAGGGCGCATCCAGCGGCAACGTGCTGCCATCGGCAAACTGCAGTGCACGCGATGACGCATCGCCCAGCAATCCACCACGGCGATAGGTGTTGAGCACGTTGAGCACGATGCTGTTGCGCCCGGCATGCAGGTGGCCGCGCGGCAGCGTGTAACGGCGCGGCTGATCGGCGCCGTAGCTGCTGCCTACGCCCGTGCCATTGACCCAGGTTTGGTCCAGCTCGTCCACCGGCCCCAGCAACAGGGTCGCTTCCTGCGCGGCCTGCGCTGCGGTCAGCTCAATGCTGGTGCGGTACCAGACCATGCCGTTGAAGCCGACCAGCTGCGGCACGCCCCAGTCGTCCCATGCGCCCAGCGCCGCAGGTGCGGGTTGCCACGCGCCCGGCGCATCCGGCTGCCATGGCGTGCCGTCGCCATGCGCACGCCACCAGGTTTCCCACAACGTGCCCCAGCGCGGCGCGGCATCGGTCGGGCTGGTGGCGTAACGCGCCAGCACGTCTAACGCGGGACCATCGTCGCCTGCCGCGCGCAATGCCTTGTCGCCGATCCAGGCCTGCATCTGCGAGCCGCCCCACGAGGCGTTGATCAAGCCCATCGGCACCGCGACGGTCTTCTGCAATTCGCGTGCGAAGTAGTAACACGCCGCAGAAAAGTCCTTCACCGTTTCCGGCGTGGTGAGTTGCCACGCCGCGTTGTCACCGAAGCGTGTCTGTGGCGTGGGGCTGGATTGCGCCGGCACCTTGAACATGCGGATGCTGGGGTGATCGGCATCGGCAATTTCGCTGCGCGCATCCAGCGAGCGATGTACCTGCAATTCCATGTTGGATTGGCCCGAACACAGCCACACATCGCCAATCAATACATCACTCACCTGCTGCGTCGCGCCGTTGGGCGTGCTCGCCTGCAAGCGGTACGGACCACCGGCCGGGTGTGCAGGCAGGCGCACCTGCCAATGGCCATCACGGTCGGCGCGTGCCTGCACCTGCTGCGCATCCAGCTGCACGGTGACGCGTGCGCCGGGCGCCGCATCGCCCCAGACCTTGATCGGTGCATCGCGCTGCAACACCACATGATCTTGAAAGAGCGCATGCAGCAATGGTGCATCGGCAGCTTGCGCAGCGTTGGACAGCATCGCCGCAGACAGCAGCACCGCCAGGGTCGTCATCACGCGCGCGCTCATTTCGGATTTCCTGGTGCGTAGGGAAATTTCAATGCCTGGTAATACGCCAGCGGATGCGCAGGCGGTACCACGCCGGCCGGCAATGCGCGCCCGGAGACGCTCTGAAAATAGGCAATGCTGGCATCGCGCCACCACTGCGCCTCGTTCTGCTGGATGGCTAAAAAATTGCCCACCTGCTGGTAGCGCGGCGCATCGATCTTGCCTGCCAGGCCTTGCCAGGTCGCACGCATCGCACGCACTTCGTCCACGCCATGGTCGTAATGCCACACCAGCTCATCCCACAGCGGCCGCCCGGAGGCCATGCGCAGGTCCCACGGCACGTGGTGGAACCACAGCAGGGACTGCTCGGGTACGCGCTGCACATCGCCGAACACACGCGCCACCGGGGCGGCGTATTGCGCCACCGCGTTGCTGCCGCTGGCGCTGCGATCGAAGCCAATGCCGTTGCGGTCGGCGCGGTGGTAATACACCGGGTCCCAATCCGGTCGCTCGCTGCCCGCATCCCACGGCGCCGGCCCGTAGTGATGGCCGCGCCCCATCAGGTGGTGCAGCCCGAGCGGGGTCATGTAATCCACCACCGCCTCGCGCGAGCGCAGCATCATGCCGACCACCGGCGTTACCACCGCAGGATCGTTGGACAGGGTCATGCGCACCCAGTCCTGCGCGATGGCCTCTGGCGATAACGCCGGATCCCACGCCAGCCGCCCGTAGGCGTACCAGTTGGCCTGATCGAACACCGAGCCGCTCCAGTTGCGATCCGCCCCGATATTGGCCACGCCGGCAATGCCGGTGAGGCGCGGACGCTTGCCAGCGTTGAACAGCGTGCCGTCCACCGTTTTTGCCACGGTCGAGCCCTTGCCGCGCGCATATGTATCGGCCTGCAGGGTCTCGGCAAACAGCGTGCCCAGATATGCCAGATGGGTGGAAAAGCCCAGATACTCCTTGGTGATCTGAAACTCCGGCATCAGCGGTGTCTTGCGCATCGCGCCGAACAACGGATGAAACGGCTCGCGCGGTTGAAAGTCGATCGCGCCATTTTTGACCTGCACGATCACGTTGTCGCGGAAGGCGCCGTCGAGCGGGACAAACTCGCTATACGCCTGCTTGGCGCGGTCGTCCGGCTGCTCGTGCGAATAGACGAACGCGCGCCACATCACCACGCCGCCGTGCGGCGCCAGCGCGTCGGCCAACAGGTTTGCGCCATCGGCATGGGAGCGCCCGTAATCCTGCGGTCCGGGCTGGCCTTCGGAGTTGGCCTTGACCAGAAACCCGCCAAAATCCGGAATGCGTGCGTAGATCTCGTCGGCCTTGGTCCGCCACCACTGCTGCACCTGCGGGTCCAGCGGGTCGGCGGTGCGCAGGCCGCCAATCTCGATCGGCGCACTGAAGCGCGCGCTGAGAAACACGCGGATACCGTACGGACGAAACACCGTGGCCAGCGCCGCGGCCTTGTCCAGATACTGCGGGGTCAGGCTCCAGGCTTTGGCATTGACGTTGTTGAGCACGGTTCCGTTGATGCCCAGCGATGCGTTGGCGCGCGCATAGTCGGTATAACGCGGGTCCAGGTAGCCGGGCAGGGTCTGCCAGTTCCACAACGATGCACCGGCATAGCCGCGTTCCACCACGCCATCCAGGTTGTCCCAATGATTGAGCATGCGCAGCTGCAAGCGCGGCGATTCGCGCACGTTCAGCGCGGTGATCGGTTGGCCGGTCTGCAGCAGGCGCAGGAAATGAAAGGCGCCATACAACGCACCGACATCGCTGCCGCCGACGATGGCGGTGGCGCGATGCCCATCCACACGCACCGTCTGGATCAGATACCCCTCACGGCCCAGATCGCCGGTTTTCAGCTGCAATGCGGCGATTTGCGGTGCGTTGGCGGCGCCCAGCAAGAGTGCGCCATCGGCGGTCACCGTGGTAGCGCTCTGCAATGCGTGGCCGAGCAAGCCCTGTACGCCGCGCGCCAGCTCATCGCGCGCCGCATGCAGGGTGGGCGAATCGCCGGCAACCACCAAGGTCCGTGCGCTTGCCTGCAACTGCGAGGCGTCGCGCACGGTCTGGTAGCGCAACCATAGTTCGTAGCCATCTTCGGCCTGTACCGGTGCCGCCGGTAGTAGCACAGCCCCCAACAGCACCAGACACATCAGCGCCAACGCACGCACGCTTGCGCGAGTGCGTCCCATCGGCCAAGCGCTCATGCCGTACGCTCCGATGCGGCAACAGCGTTTGCGCGCATCACCCCGCTCTGTCTGCTTCCCGGTACCATGACGTGCATCCTCATGCACGCACCCGCTGCACGTGCACCGGCAGCAACACGCATGCATCCGCCAACGTTCGTTCGCACTTGAAGAGGCCACGCTTGGAGAAGGTCAGGAAATCGGTCCGCCGCACCAGCCGCGCGACCACCATCGACGAGGTAGCGGCGCTGGCAAAAGTGTCGCCGATGACCGTTTCGCGTGTGGTCAACAACAACGGCAGCGTGCGCGATGCTACCCGCGAGCGCGTGATGCGTGCGGTCGACAAACTCGGCTACACACCCAACCTCGCTGCAAGTGCGCTGGCCGCTGCGCAGAGCACGCGCATTGCGCTGATCTACAGCGACCCCAGCGGCGCGTATCTGCGCGAGTTGCTGCTGGGCGTGCTGCGAGTCGCCTCGCGCACTTCGATCCAGCTGGTGATTGATTGCTGGGACGACCTGGACGCCGATGCCGAACGCAAGGCCGCGCGCAAACTCGCCAAGGGTGTGGCCGGGGTGATCCTGCCGCCGCCGTTGTGCGAATCCCGTGCTGCGGTGCTGGAACTGGTGCGCGCCAAGGTGCCGGTGGTGGTGATCGCGTCCAATCATTTCAGTCCCGACGTGGCCTGTGTGCGCATCGATGAATTTGCTGCGGCCAAGGAGATCACCGAGCATCTGATCGAGCAGGGGCATACCCGCATCGGCTACATCGCCGGACATCCCAATCTGTCGGCCAGCACGCGGCGTTTCGAAGGATTTCAGGCCGCGCTTGCGCAAGCCGGGCTGCGTCTGGACAAGCATCTGGTGCAGCCGGGTGATTACACCTACCGCTCGGGTCTGCTGGCGGCCGAAAAACTGCTGGCCCGCAAGCGCCGTCCCAGCGCGATCTTCGCCAGCAACGACGACATGGCCGCTGCGGCCATCTCGGTGGCGCATCGGCGTGGGCTGGACGTGCCACGCGATCTGTCGGTCGTTGGCTTCGACGACACCTCCGCCGCCACGGCCGTCTGGCCCGAACTCACCACCGTGCAGCAGCCCATCGCCGCCATGGCCGATGCCGCGCTGGACATCTTGTTGAAGACGATTCGCGCCAAGGAACGCACGTCGAAGATGGTCGATCATGTGGTCGCGCACCTGCTGGTCAAGCGGGATTCGGTGGCCGCACCGATCGCAATCGACCCGGCCGAGTAAGGGTAGCTAGCGCACCAAGTTGTCGCTGCAAGGTGGGCGCTAGCTGAGTTGTGCATATCTCACGTGTGCTGTGCGGTTGTCGGTGCAGTGATCCCCTGACTAGAGCACCACGTTGTCAGCCATGTCGATACGTCGCGCGGTCACGTGCATCGCGTAGTGGCACTGCACGCAGTTGCCGTACACGCGCGGCGTCATACGACGCGCGTGCGGTGGCAAACATCAACGCGTCAGGTACTGATTGATCAGGTTTTCGTAGGCTTCCTGGCGGCCGCTGATCTGGGTCGGCACATTGCCGGCCGCATGCTTGGCCACGTCCACCAGCGTGCTGGACCCATTGGCGAACGCCGCACCGGCGCCGCTGTCGAAGCTGGCGTAACGCTGGGCGCGCCAGGTTTCCAGCGGCGAGGAGGTCAGCAGCGCATTGGCCACTTCCAGACCGCGTGCGAATGCGTCCATGCCGCCGATATGCGCCATGAACAGGTCCTGCGGGTCGGACGATTCGCGACGCACCTTGGCATCGAAGTTCAAGCCGCCCGGCGCCAGCCCGCCCTGCCGCAGCACCACCAGCATCGCGCCGACGGTGTCGTACAGGTCGGTCGGGAACTGGTCGGTATCCCAGCCGTTCTGCGGATTGCCGCGGTTGGCATCGATGCTACCGAGCAGGCCGGCATCGGATGCCACCTGCAGGTCATGCTCGAAGCTGTGGCCCGACAACGTCGCATGGTTGGCTTCGATATTGAGCTTGAAATCCTGGTCCAGGCCATGCTGACGCAGGAAGCCGATCACCGTGGCGCTGTCGAAGTCGTACTGGTGCTTCATCGGCTCCATGGGCTTGGGCTCGATCAGGAAGTTGCCTTTGAATCCGATCGCACGGCCGTAATCGCGTGCCAGGGTGAGGAAGCGCGCCATGTTGTCCTGCTCGCGCTTCATCTGCGTGTTGTGCAGGCAGGCATAGCCTTCGCGGCCGCCCCAGAACACGTAGTTTTCGCCGCCCAATTCCACGGTGGCATCGATCGCAGCCTTGACCTGCACCGCCGCACGCGCCACCACATTGAAGTCCGGGTTGGTCGATGCGCCATTCATGTAGCGCGGGTGCGAGAACAGGTTGGCGGTGCCCCACAGCAACTTGATGCCGGTGTCGGCCTGGCGCTGCTTGGCGATGCCGACCATGTGGGTGAGGTTGCTTTCGTATTCGCCGATGTCGTCGGCATCCGGCGACAGGTCGATGTCGTGGAAGCAGTAATACGGCACGCCGAGCTTGGTGAAGAATTCGAACGCGGCGTCGGCCTTGGCTTCGGCGCGACCCAGTGCGGTGTTGCCCGCATCCCACGGATACGCGCGCGTACCGGGGCCGAACGGATCGGCGCCGTTGCCGCAGAAGCTATGCCAGTAGGCCACGGCAAAGCGCAGATGCTCGGCCATGGTCTTGTTGCCGATTTTCTTGTTGGCGTCGTAGACCTTGAACGCGAGCGGGTTGTCGGAGTCGCGGCCTTCGAAGCCGATCTTGCCGATGCCGGGGAAATATTCCTTCGCGCCGATGAAAACGGTGTTGCTCATGGGGTGGACTCCTGCAGAAAGGGGGGCGTCATGGGGGAGAGGGATGGCATCGACACACAGCAGTAATGGAACGCGCAACGGCCGGTGGCGCCGCGTCGCTGCAGCACATGCCGTAGATCTGTGCATGCGTGTTCTGCTTCGCAACCCAAAAAAATGTTAGCGCTACCAAAAAGCCGACTGAAAAAAGCCGCGCCATACAGCGAAGCCCAAGGTGTCATGCCGATCCCAGCTGAAACGGTCCTGCGGACTTTACCCAGCCCGCCGCCGAAAGGCTTGCTGCGCTGCGAGATGCGGACTGTTCCGTGGCTGCCGGATGTGGGGATGCCGGTGATGTGCGTTGGTGTGCTGCCCTCACCCGCCCTTCGGGCACCCTCTCCCGCGTGCGGGAGAGGGGACCAGCGGGAGAGAGAGGACCAGCAGGAGAGCGGACTGCCGGGGGATGGCTAGGTGGGAGGCGCTCCCCCGTAGACGAGGGCTTGCTCCCTTCCCCCGTGTACGGGGGAAGGTGCCCGAAGGGCGGATGGGGGCGGCCACCTCAGGCACGACCCAATCCTCCGGGCAGCTACAATGGGCGGCTTATGACCGCTGTCCTGCCGCTGCCACAACCCCTGGCCGACCCCGCGCCGCGCGACCCGCGCCAGCGGTTGCAGCGTGAGCAGCTGCGCCTGGGCAAACGGCTGCAACGTCAGGTGGGCCAGGCGATTGCCGATTTCGGCATGATCGCCGCCGGCGACAAGATCATGGTGTGCCTGTCCGGCGGCAAGGACAGCTACACCTTGCT
Source organism: Xanthomonas sp. WCS2018Noco2-27 (assembly GCF_031843525.1). Lineage (NCBI taxonomy): Bacteria > Pseudomonadati > Pseudomonadota > Gammaproteobacteria > Lysobacterales > Lysobacteraceae > Xanthomonas > Xanthomonas sp. WCS2018Noco2-27. The sequence continues at coordinate 84,478 of NZ_JAVTIK010000015.1, forward strand.
GGACATGCTGTTGCACCTGCAGCGCAAGGCGCCGGTGCCGTTCACCCTGGTGGCGGTGAATCTGGATCAGAAACAGCCCGACTTCCCCGCCCATGTGCTGCCGGCCTACCTGCGCGAGCTGGGCGTGCCATTCGACATCGTCGAGCAGGACACCTACTCGGTGGTCAGCCGGGTGATTCCGGCCGGCAAGACCCTATGTTCGTTGTGCTCGCGGCTGCGGCGCGGCGCGCTGTATGCCTATGCGCAAGCGCATGGGGTGACCAAGATCGCGCTCGGCCATCACCGCGACGACATCGTCGCCACGTTCTTCATGAATCTGTTTCACCACGCGCGGCTGGCCGCAATGGCGCCCAAGCTGCGCAGCGACGACGGTGCGCATGTGGTGATCCGCCCGCTGGCCTATGTGCGCGAGGCCGACATCGCCGAGTACGCGCAGGCGCGGCAATTTCCGATCATCCCGTGCAACCTGTGCGGCAGCCAGGAAAACCTGCAGCGCCAGAAGGTTGGCCGCATGCTGCAGCAGTGGGACCACGAGCAGCCCGGCCGGGTCGAGCAGATTGCGCGCGCGCTCGGCGACGTGCGCCCCGAGCAACTGGCCGACCGCACGCTGTTCGATTTTATGACTCTGGGCCGTGCGCCCGATACCGCCGCGTCCGCGCACGATTCCACCACCTGGTTCGCCACTGGCGACACCACACACGACAGCGACTGACGCGCCCACCCGGTCGCCGTCGGTCTTCCACCTCCACGTTTCTCTTCTTCGGTCTTACGCATGTTCTTTCGCAATCTCACCCTGTTCCGTTTTCCCACCACGCTGAATTTTTCCGAGATCGAGACGCTGCTGCCGCAGGTGCAGCTCAAGCCGGTCGGCCCGCTGGAAATGAGTTCGCGCGGTTTCATTTCGCCATTCGGCCGCGACGAGCAGGAAGTGCTCTCGCACCGCCTGGAAGAGTTCTTGTGGCTCACCATCGGTGGCGAGGACAAGATCCTGCCCGGCGCGGTGGTCAACGACCTGCTCGAGCGCAAGGTCGCCGAGATCGAAGAGAAGGAAGGCCGCCGCCCCGGTGGTAAGGCCCGCAAGCGCCTCAAGGACGATCTGATCCATGAGCTGCTGCCGCGCGCCTTCGTCAAGAGCTCGCGCACCGACGCGATTCTGGACTTGCAAAACGGCTACATCGCGGTCAACACGTCCAGCCGCAAGAGCGGCGAGAACGTGATGAGCGAGATCCGCGGCGCGCTCGGCAGCTTCCCGGCGTTGCCGTTGAATGCCGAAGTCGCACCGCGCGCCATCCTCACTGGCTGGATTGCCGGCGAGCCGCTGCCCGAAGGCCTGAGCCTGGGCGAAGAATGCGAAATGAAGGACCCCATCGAAGGCGGCGCGGTGGTCAAATGCCAGCATCAGGAACTGCGGGGCGACGAAATCGACAAGCATCTGGAGGCCGGCAAGCAGGTCACCAAGCTGGCGTTGGTGCTGGATGACAATCTGTCGTTCGTACTCGGCGACGATCTGGTGATCCGCAAGCTCAAGTTCCTCGACGGCGCCCTGGACCAGCTCGAACACAGCGACGACGACGGCGCACGTGCCGAACTCGATGCGCGCTTTGCGCTGATGAGCGCGGAAATCCGCCGGTTGTTCCTGCTGCTGGAAACCGCGCTGAAGTTGAGCAAGGCGGAGTAATCCGTACGACGCCAGCCGCAGTTGTCAGCGCGGCTGGCATCGCATCCCAGCGTGCGGCGGATGCCTCGCGCACCGATTCGCACTGCGTGGCACGCAGCGCGTTGACCGCACCGCGTGCGCATCCGGTGCCTGGCATTCTGCGCTGCAGGCGTGTCATGCAGACGGGCAGCCACGGTGTCCACATCGCGTCCGATGCAGGCAGTCATCCGGCCTCACGTACGCATCCATGCCAATGCCTCCGGCGTCTCACCACCTGACACATCGCAGCGCTATCCTGTGCCCATGTTCAAGCCCGTCCGCCGCCTGATTGCGCCGCCCTCGCAGGTTGTCCAACGCGACTGCGTGCGTGTGCAACTGGAAGGCCGCGAGATCGAGGTGCTGCGCGTGCGCGACTCACGCGCGCGGCGCATCAAACTCAGTGTCGACGAACGCGGTGCGCGGCTCACCTTGCCGCTGCGGGCCAGCCTGATCTCCGGCGAACGGTTCCTGCATGCGCATCTGGATTGGCTGAGCACGCAGTTGTCGCGGTACCAGCAGGTCGATGCGTTTCCTGCATTGGAACGCGGTGTGCCCGGGCTGCTGCCGTTGCGTGGCGTCTTGCTGCCGCTGCACTGGCACGAAGGCCGTTACACGCGCATCGAAGTCGATGAGGCGGGCGCGCATTTCCACGTGCCGTCCCGGTTGGGCGACGCCGGTCTGCGCCGCACGCTGAAGGAATTCTACGAAGCGCAGGCACGCGCCGACGTCGGCCGCTGGTTGCCCACCTATCTGCCCGGCTTGCCGCGTCCGCCCACGCGTCTGCGGCTCAAGGTGATGTCGTCGCAGTGGGGCTCGCTCGCGCCGGATGGCTCGATTGCGCTGGATCTGGCGCTGGTCCTCGGGCGCCCGTCGGCGTTCGAATACGTGCTGGTGCACGAGCTCTGCCATCTGCTGCAGGCCAATCACTCGCCCGCGTTCTGGGCCGAAGTGGAACACCGCTTCCCCGCCTGGCGCGACGAACGCAGCTACTTCCACGAACACGGCCGCCAACTCAAGGCGCAGCTACGGCGGTTGTTGCAGGGCGAGTGACGCACACGTCGTTGCGGAAATCACGCCTGCCGCAGCCGCGGCAATCATCAGTACGCGTTTTGAATCCCGCAATGGCTCAGCAACAGGGCCGCCGCCTGCCGATCACGCGTGATGGCACGCTTGGTTAGCGCCACGCGTACGACGCAGCCCTGGCAAGTTGCCGGCAGGCCTGCGCTGACAACCACGCAAAGTGCGATGTCAGGGCACTCTCCGCTGCCGCCGCGCCTGCATCCAGCGTGCCACCCGACGTCCAGTGCTCGGCATGACACGCCATTGACCACACCTGCTGCAACAGCAGGCGATCATCGGCAGTCAAGTGTGGCGTCGCGTGCACCGTGTCGAAAAACGTCCACGGCGCATTCCATAGAGCGAAGGATTCAATCGCAGTGACCACACGGATGGGATCTGCCATCGCGTCAGCTTATCTGCGTATCGCGCATGCCTGCATCACGGCTGCGGCAGCGTCGCCAAAAACCCATTGATCACCGCAGCCACCGCCTGCGGTGCTTCCATATGCACATGGTGGGTGCCCGGAAGCAGGTGCAGGCGGGCGTCCGGCACCATAGCCACACGGTGATCGCGCAGGGTGTCGGAGAAATACGGCTGCCCCGGCGTGGCGAAGATCGCCTGGGTGGGACATACGATGGCGGCCAGCAACGCGTCGATCTGCGCTTCGGTCATGCGGATGGCGGTGGGCAAGGTCAGGCGCGGGTCGGTGCACCAGCTGTAGCCGCCTTCGACCACGCGCAGGCCGCGTTCCACCAGCAAGCGCGCCGCCGGCTCGGTGAGTTGATTGGCCATCATGCGTGCGCGCACCGGCGCGTCCATCGAGCTGAAGACACGCAGCGGCCGCTGCGGCAGGGTACGGGTCGAGCGCACGGAGTCGCGCAGTCGCTCGGCGGTGCTTTCCACCGGTTCGGCCAACGCGCCCAGCGCTTCGATCGCCACCAAGGCCTCGATGCGCTCCGGCGCGGCGGCGGCCATCAGGCTGGCGACGCCGCCACCCAGCGAGTGGCCCAACAACGTGAAACGGTCCCAACCCAATGCATCGGCCACCTGCAGCAGGTTATGGATTGCGCTGCTCAGCGTGTATTCCGCAGCCATCGGCAGCCACGCACTGTGGCCGTGACCGGGCAGGTCGAGCAGCACCAGATCCAGATCGGGTGCATGCAGATGCGCACTGAGCGGGACAAAACTGGCCGCGTTATCGAGCCAGCCGTGCAATGCCAGCACCCGGCGTGACCCGCGGTCTGTGTTGCGCAAGCCGGTGACACGCCCGATGGCCAGCTCGCACGCAAACGGCTCCAACCTCACGCGCGACGCGCCAATGCAGCCAGTGCCTGCGCGTGCGACGGGGCAGCGTTGAGGCAGGGGATGTAGCTGAGCGTGGCGCCGCGTTCGGCCAGCGTTTCGGCAAAGCCCAGGGCCACTTCTTCCAGCGTCTCGAGACAATCGGTGGCAAAGCCCGGGCACACCAGATCGAAGCTACGCACGCCGCCTTCGGCCAGCGCCCACAGCGTCGGTTCGGCATACGGCTGCAGCCAGCGCTCGGCACCGAAGCGCGACTGGTAACCCATCTGCCACTCGTCCGGGCCCAGGCCCAATGCGGTCACGATTGCCTGCGCGCTGCGCTCGCATTGCTGCGGATATGGGTCGCCGGCATTGGCCACGCGTTGCGGCAGGCCGTGGAAGGAAAACATCAGCTTCTCGCTGCGCCCGTGTACCTGCCAGTGCGCGCGGATGGAATCGGCGATCGCCGCCACCCAGCCGGCGTCCTCGCAATACTCCTGGATCACGGTGACGTCGATCTCCGGTGCGCTGGGCCGCCACGCATCCACCACGTCCTGGATCGAGGCGGTGGTGGTGGTCGAATACTGCGGATACAGCGGCAACACCACGATGCGCTTGATGCCGCGCGCGCGCAGGGCATCGAGCGTCTTGCGCAGGGCCGGCTCGCCATAACGCATGGCCCATTCCACCTGCCAGTCGGGCATCGCGTCCTTCAAGCCCTCGGCCAGGCGGCGGGTGTACACCGCCAGCGGCGAGCCGTCGGGCAGCCACACCTTGGCGTATTTTTCCGCCGACTTGGGTCCGCGGATCGGCAGGATCACCCCGTACAGCAGTGGCTTCCAGAACAGCGGCGGGATCGCGACCACGCGGCGGTCGCTGAGGAACTCGGCCAGGTAGCGGCGCACGGCCGGGGCGGTCGGCGATTCGGGGGTGCCGAGGTTGACGACCAGCAGGGCGGTATCGGAGGTGGTGTTCATGCGCGCCATTCTGGCAGAGCCGGGCAGGACTGCCGAGGACAACGCATCAATCGTCCCGATCTGCGCCGTCTTGCCGCCGGATGCGCTCACCACCGATTCATTGCGCCAGCACTAACGTCGCGGCATTGCTATCTTTGACGGATCGTCCTTTGGAGCTTGTCATGCCTCGTTTGTCGCGTCTGGCCCTGTTGTTGTCGCTGACCTTCGCCGCCGGCCACGCCGTCGCCGGCCCGGAAGAGGACCAGCGTGCGCGTAACGCAGTGCGGGTGCTCAACGAGATCATGAAGATTCCCGAGCAGTCCATCCCGGACAAACTGCTCGACGAGGCGCGCGCCATCGTGGTCATCCCCGACACGCTCAAGGCCGGCCTGGTGATCGGCGGCCGTCGCGGCCACGGTCTGATGTCGATGAAGAACGCCGACGGCAGCTGGTCGCAGCCGGTGTTCGTCAAGCTCACCGGCGGCAGCATCGGCTTCCAGGCCGGCGTGCAGTCCTCCGACGTGGTGCTGGTGTTCCGCAACGACCGCAGCCTGGACAACATCGTCAACGGCAAGTTCACCCTCGGCGCCGATGCCGGCGTGGCCGCAGGTCCGGTGGGCCGCAACGCCGCTGCCGCCACCGATGGCCAGCTCAAGGCCGAAATCTGGTCGTGGTCGCGCGCCCGCGGCTTGTTCGCCGGCGTGGCGCTGGATGGCGCGGTGCTGCAGATCGACGATGCCGCCGACCTCAACGCTTACGGCGGCGGTGCCACCCCGCGCATGATCTTCGAAGGTCGCACCAACGAGCGCCCGTCCACCGACGTGATCGCCTTCCGCGACCGTCTGGAAGAGGTCACCTACACCGCGCGCGCCAATCGCAGCAGCGATGGCGACAGCGATGAGACCGCGCCGCCACCGCCGGCGCGTGCGCCAAGCGTGGCCCCGGCAGCGCAGTCGGCCCCGCCGCCGCCGGCCAACGAGGCCAGCACGGTCCCGATGCAGCCCAGCACCACGCCGCCTCCGCAGCAGGGGTTCCAGTCGGTGTCCGATGGCGAAATCCGCACCGAATCACTAGACGGCAACCGCTAAGCCGCTGTCATCCCCCTGCGCGGTGCGCTGGGGTATCCTGAGTCTTCCTTCTTTTCAGCAAGCGAGCAGATCATGGGCGGTTTCAGCATTTGGCACTGGCTGATCGTGCTGGTGATCGTGTTGCTGGTGTTCGGTACCAAGCGTCTCACCAGCGGTGCCAAGGATCTCGGCAGCGCGGTCAAGGAATTCAAGAAAGGCATGCACGACGAAGACAAGCCGGCCAGCAAGCTCGGCGACGAGTCCCGCACTGCCGAGCAGGCGCGTGAGGCGCAGGCCGAACGCGACCGCGACGCGCGCTGATCCGGAGCAGCGTCGGTGTTTGACATAGGTGTTGGCGAACTGACGCTCATTGCGATTGTCGCCTTGGTGGTGCTCGGCCCCGAGCGCCTGCCCAAGGCCGCGCGCTTTGCCGGCTTGTGGGTGCGCCGTGCGCGCATGCAGTGGGATTCGGTCAAGCAGGAGCTCGAACGCGAGCTGGAAGCCGACGAACTCAAGCGCAGCCTGCAGGACGTGCAGGCCTCGCTGCGCGAAGCCGAAGGGCAGTTGCGCAACACCCAGCAGCAGGTCGAAGACGGTGCGCGCGGTCTGCATGATCAGGCACGCGGCCTGCACGACGAGCTCGGCCGCGATATCGACATCCGCACCAGCGCCACTCCGGTGGCCGCACCGCTGGAGCTGCCCGCCGATGCGCCGGTGGTGCTGGCGCCGGGCAGCGTGCATACGCATGTGCCGGTGCCGTCCCCGGTCATCGCCCAGGCGCAGCCGATTGCGCCGGCGCCCCGGCAGACGCTGGTGCCGGCTCCGCACGGCAGCCTGGCCTCCACGCCGGTGAACGTGCAGGGCACTACTGCCCCAACGACTGCAGATAGCAGCAGCACCCAGGAGAAGGCGCCTTGAGCCTGTTCGACGACGCACAGGCCGAAAGCAGTCTGATTGAGCACCTGGTCGAATTACGCGCCCGTTTGGTGCGTGCACTGATCGGCCTGGGCGTGGTGTTGCTGGCGCTGCTGCCGTTCTCGCGCGCGATTTACTCCTGGCTGGCCGCACCGCTGGTCTCGCAGCTGCCGCTGGGGCAGACCATCGTTGCGGTCAATCCGGCCGGCGCGTTCTTCGCCCCGCTCAAGCTCACCTTCTTCGTGGCGGTGTTCTTCAGCGTGCCGTGGCTGCTGTATCAGGCCTGGGCGTTCGTGGCCCCGGGCTTGTATCAGCGCGAGAAGAAACTGGCCTTTCCGTTGCTGGCCTCGGCGGTGGCGCTGTTCTACATCGGCTGCGCGTTTGCGTATTTCCTGGTGTTGCCGGCGGTGTTCCACTTCCTGACCACGTTCAAGCCGGACGTGATCGCGATTACTCCTGACGCCACCTCGTACCTGGACTTCGTGCTGGCGATCTTCTTCGCCTTCGGTGCCAGTTTCGAACTCCCGGTCGCATTGGTGATCCTGGTGCTGATGGGCTGGGTCAGCCCCAAACAACTCAGCGAAGGCCGCGGCTATGCCATCGTCGGCATCTTCATCCTGGCCGCCGTACTCACCCCGCCGGACGTGGTCTCGCAGCTGATGCTGGCCATCCCCATGTGCCTGCTTTACGAGCTGGGCATCATCGCCTCGCGCGCTGTGGTGCCGAAGAGCGCTTAGTCTGCGCAAAGTCCCCGGGCTGGTTTGGGAATGCAGAGAACCGTATCAGAGCAGGTGTTCGAAACCTTCTGTGCGCACCATCGGCTGGACTGTAAGCGAATTGCCGAGACATCCACCCGCACGCCCGATTATCACGTGTGGCTTGGCAGCACGGTGGTGGCTGTAGAGATCAAGCAGATTGAAAGTACGCGCGGAATCGATCCGAATGGCGGATGGTCCAGGACGATCGGTTGGCACGTGCGCCAGAAGATTTCCGAGGCGCGGGCGCAGCTGCGTGTGGCTGCCAGTGCCGGTATGCCGACCGTGTTGCTGATTCACAACACCGTCGATCCGTTCCAGTTGTTCGGTACCGAACAACACGACTTCCTGAGCGCCATGTATGGCGAGCTGACAGTCCGCATCGATACGTCCGGCAAGGCGGCGAGTAGTCTCTACCACGGCCGTCATGCAGCCTTGAGAGAGAACGTCAATACGTCCTTCAGCGGCGTGGGACACCTGCGCGCAACGCGCTCCGGTGCAGAGGTGACCGTTTACGAGAACGTGTTTGCTGCGCATGCATTGCCGTTCGGCGAGATACCCGACTGCATTGCGATCGTTCGCGTGGAGCTCGACCAGACGGACTGACCGATCGAACATCGTAGGAGAGCACCCGGGCGCGAGGAGCGTTACCGGGAAGGCCTCGTCGCGCCCAGGTGCGCTCCTACGGTTCTGCGGGATCGGCGGCAACACATCCGGACGCGAGGGCGGGGTGGGCTGTGCGGTGGCGCCTTCGTGGGTGAACATCTGCTTCCACGCGGCGTAGACCGAGCCGGCGAAGACCGGCATCAGCACCGCCATCAGCAGTAGCTGCGCCAGCCACATCGCCACGGTTTGCCCGGCCACCAGGCCGACGATCAGCGCGACGATCATCACCGCGAAATAGATCGCGAAAATGGCGATAAAGGCCAGCACGAAGAACACCAGCATCGCCGGCAGGTTGTGCAGGCTGGCGCGCAGGCTTTCGCGCAGCGCATGACCGCCGGTACTGCGGTCGAACATCACCTGCGGCGGCATCACAAACAGCGCCAGCGTCATCGCCGCAAACGTGGCGATGGTCAGCAGCAGCCACAGCAGGATGCGCCCGGCCGGCAGGCTGGCGGCAAGCTGCTCGATCTGCACCGGGTCCGGCTGCGCGCCGGACTGGCTGATCTGGTTGATCTTGAGCATCACCTCGGACAACTGCTGCAACCCGTTGGCGCCAATCATCGCCAGCAGCAGCACGCCCAGCAGCAGGCCGGCGATCAGCTGCGGCAGCAGCGACACCAACAGATGCGGCGCGCGGCCGTCCTGCAGGCCATGCAGCAGGTGCGATGGCTTGGCGATGCGGCCCTCGTCGACCTCGCGGATCGCCCACAGCATGCCGCCCATGAACAACGGGCCGGCCAGCACCAGCAGGAATTGCAGTGCCGGGCCCAGCAGCGGCACCAGTACCGACAGCGACACCACCAGCGAGGCGGCCACGCTCCAGATCACTCCCAGCGAGCCAAGCGCCAGCGGCGCCCGCTTCAGCAACGAGAAACCGGTCAACAGCCATTCTGCGCCGGCAGACGCCGGCACCTTGCGAATTTCGCTCATTCCCATTCCGGATCGATACGCACCGGACCATCCGGCGTAACGCGATTATCGCTGCTTTTGCGTGTGCGCGGCGGGATGAGCGTTCACTGTTTGCAGGCCGCGTGCGTGATGCACGAACCGGCGCAGCAGCTTGCGGGCGACCGGAGCGGCGGTAACCTCGCGGGCGACCGTGCGGGCGCAGTGGCCGTGGCGGGCAATGCACTCGGCACGCGCGCGCACGTAGCCGCGCATATGGTGGGTGGCGAACTCCGGGTGGAACTGCACGCCCCAGGTGGCGCGGCCCCAGCGAAAGGCGTGGCAGCGGTCCTGACGCGAATGCGCCAGCACGATGGCACCGTCCGGCGCGCGCACCACCGTCTGCAGGTGGGTGGCATGGGCCGGAAACTGCGCCGGAAGGCCTGCAAACAAAGGGTCCTGTTCGGCCGGCGGGTGCAGCTCCAGCGCGATTGTGCCGGACTCGCGGCCGGCCGGGTTGTAGTCGACTTCGCCGCCCAGCGCGTGGGCCAGCAGCTGATGGCCGTAGCAGATGCCCAGTAAGGGCTTGCCGTCATGGGCGGCGTCGCGCAGCCACTGGGCACTGCGCTCGCTCCAGTCGGCACGGTCGGTGACGAAGGCGGCCGAGCCGCTGATGATGATGCCGGCAAAGCGGCCGCGGTCTGGCAGGTCGTCGCCATTGGCGACATCGATCACCACGGTTTCGTGTTCGGCCAGGCCCGCCGCCACGCGGATCCAGTGCGGAAAGCGGCCGTATCGCTTCATCTCCGGCACGGGGTGACCGGTTTCGATGATCAGGAACGGCAAAACGGACATGCGCGACAACCCGGACACGACAGATGCCCCCGATTGTAGGCGGCAGTGGCGCGTTTTTTTCAAGCCAGGGCCCACTGCGGACGCTGTGCGTGATTGCCGATTGCCATGTGCTGATGCCCTCGCGGCCGGGTAGATGGAATGGCGATGGTGGTGGCTGGCGGCCATCGCACATCTTCGATATCGGCAGGCAGGCCCACGACTGGATTGCCTTAGCGTCCTCACTCTTGCAGTCGGAGCATGCCGTGGGGCGCTTGAACGGGAGACGGACGGGGCGCTGCAAGGCGCAGTCCCAGGGTGTTTCAGCGCGTTGGTTAGCGGCGTGGTCGGCCCGTCCCGATATTGGCAGGCCGGCAGGCGGAGCATGATTGGACCGCCGCAGCCTACTTAAGCCTGCCGTCGGCGCATGTCTTGGGGCGCCCGCACGTGCGGCGGACGCGGCGCTGCACTCCTCAGCGCCATGGCTGCAGCGCGGTCTTCAGTCAAGTGATCGGGCGATACCGATGATCGGCGGCAGCACACGAGTGGACCGCTGCAGTGCCCTCAACGTGGTAGTCGGAGCGTGCCTTGGGCGCTAGAACGGGACAGCGACGGGTGCCGTCACGTCTGCTCCCAGGGCTGGCAGCGTCTGCGCGAACAACGTGGGTCGGGGCTGTAACGTGTGTCGAGCGGTTTTTGTAGGGGCGCGTTCTTGCTGGTTGAGTGCCGGGGGGATAAACGCCTTCGCACCAGGTGGCGGTCCTGCGTGCGTGCGGTTAGCAGAGTGCATGCCCGCATCCGCATCCGTATGCTGCATGCCGCGTCCTCGGCTCGCACGTGCCCATCGATGCCGCCGTCGGTCTGCCCAGAATCGGCGCAGCTGCCCCCGAACATGCACAAACGACCTGCGTCGTTGGCGATCACCCGCTTATTCGCGCGGCGGCAGCACCGACAGCACTTCTTCGATGGTGGTCAGGCCGGCGGCGACTTTTTCCAGCCCGGTGCGACGCAGGGTGCGCAGGCCGTCGCCGCGGGCGGCCTGGCTGAAGCTGGCCAGGTCGGTGTCGGCGCGGATCAAGCTGCGCAACCGCGGGCTCACCGGCAGCAACTCGTACAGGCCCACGCGGCCCAGATAGCCGGTGCGACGGCATTCCAGACAGCCGACCGGGGCGTGCACGTTGAGCGTCTCCGGCAGCGCTTCGCCCGGTTCGCGGATCGCCGCCCAGTCGTCGTCGCTGAGCGTGTGCGGGCGCTTGCAGTGCACGCACAGCGTGCGCACCAGGCGCTGTGCCAGCACGCCGTTGAGCGTGGAGGCGACCAGGTAATGCGGCACGCCCAGATCCAGCAGACGGGTGATCGCCGACGCCGCATCGTTGGTGTGCAGCGTGGACAGCACCAGATGCCCGGTGAGCGAGGCCTGCACCGCCATCTGCGCGGTTTCCAGGTCGCGGATTTCGCCGATCATGATGATGTCCGGGTCCTGCCGCAGGAGCGTGCGCACGCCGCTGGCGAAATCCAGGTCGATGTTCTGCTGGACCTGCATCTGGTTGAATTCCGGCGCGATCATTTCGATCGGGTCTTCCACGCTGCACACGTTCACATCCGGCGTGGCCAGGCGCTTGAGCGTGGAGTACAGCGTGGTGGTCTTGCCCGAGCCGGTGGGGCCGGTGACCAGCACGATGCCGTGCGGGCGCTCGACCAGCGCGCTCCATCCGGCGGCTTCTTCGGGGCTGAAACCCAGTTGTTCGATGCTCTTGAACGCCGAATCCGGGTCGAAGATACGCATCACGCATTTTTCGCCGAACGCGGTGGGCATCGTCGACAGACGCATTTCCACCTCGCGCCCACCCGGCGAGCGGGTCTTGATGCGGCCGTCCTGCGGGCGGCGGCGCTCGGCCAGGTCCATGCGGCCGAGCACCTTGATGCGGCTGACCACGGCGGTCATCACCGACGGCGGTACTTCCAGCACCTTGTGCAGCAAGCCATCGATGCGAAAGCGCATGCGCCCGGCTTCGCGGCGCGGCTCCAGATGGATGTCGCTGGCCCGCTGCTCGTAGGCGTATTGCAGCAGCCAGTCGACGATATGCACGATGTGGTGATCGTCGGCATTGACGTCGCCGGCGCGGCCCAGTTCCACCAGTTGTTCGAAGCTGGGCAGGCCCGCTCCCGGCTCGGCACTGCGCGCATCGCCACGCGCGCCACGCACCGATTGGGTCACGCCGAAGAACTCCATCGTGTAGCGATGCAGGTCCAGCGGGTTGATCAGCGCCAGCTCGATGCGGCGGCGGCTCAGGTGCTGCACGTCGGCCAGCCACTCCAGCGCCAGCGGCTCGCTGGTGGCGATCAGCACGCGCTCGGCATCCAGTGCCAGCGGCAGGATGCGGTGGCGGCGCGCGTAGGCATGCGAGACCACGCCGGTGACGGCGGCCACATCGATGCGGGTGGGGTCGATACGCAGATAGCGCAGCCCGGTGCGGGTGGCCAGCCATTCGGTAAGCCGCTCCAGGCCCAGCTCGCCGGCCGGTGCCTGCGCGGCATGCAGCTTGAGGTTGGCCAGCAGCACCAGCGGGTGCACTTCGCTGGCGTTGCGCACGCCGGCGGCGGAGAACTGCACGCGCTCGTGTTCGTGCGGTACCACCATGCCATCGGCAAGCAATGCAGCAGCCACCGGGTCGAACATCAGCCGGCCGCGCGGCAGGATCGTCGCTGCGCTGTCCGGGTCGGCGTTGCGCCGCTGTTCCATGCTGGTGGTTCCCCTGCCGCGATGCTCCCGCGGCAAAGCGCCGCGGGTGGGCCGGTATACTAGCGCACCCCTTTCGCACGGCCCTTGCTGCATGTCCGATTCCCGCCGCGTTCCAATCACGTTCCAGGGCCTGATCCAGACTCTCAACCAGTACTGGGCCGATCAGGGCTGCGTGCTGATCCAGCCGCTGGACCTGGAAGTGGGTGCGGGCACGTTCCACCCGGCCACCTTCCTGCGCGCGCTGGGCCCGGAGCCGTGGAATGCCGCCTATGTGCAGCCCTCGCGCCGTCCCACCGACGGCCGCTACGGCGAAAATCCCAACCGGCTGCAGCGGTACTACCAGTACCAGGTGGCGATGAAGCCCAACCCGGACAACATCCAGGACCTGTACCTGGGCTCGCTCAAGGCGCTGGGCATCGACCCGCTGGTGCACGACCTGCGCTTTGTCGAAGACAACTGGGAATCGCCCACGCTCGGCGCCTGGGGCCTGGGCTGGGAAGTCTGGCTCAACGGCATGGAGGTGACCCAGTTCACTTATTTCCAGCAGGCCGGCGGGCTGGAGTGTAAGCCGGTGCTGGGCGAGATCACCTACGGCCTGGAACGGCTGTGCATGTATCTGCAGAGCTGCGACAACGTCTACGACCTGGTGTGGACTTACGGCCCGGACGGCAGCCCGGTGAGCTACGGCGATGTCTACCACCAGAACGAAGTGGAGCAGAGCGCCTACAACTTCGAGCATGCCAATGTGGAAGAGCTGTTCCACCGCTTCGATGCCTGCGAAGCGGAGGCCAAGCACCTGATCGAGGTCGGCCTGCCGTTGCCGGCGTATGAGCAGGTGACCAAGGCCAGCCACGCGTTCAACCTGCTGGATGCGCGCCGCGCGATCAGTGTGACCGAGCGCCAGCGCTACATCCTGCGCGTGCGCGCGCTGGCCCAGGGCGTGGCGCAGGCGTATCACGCGCAGCGCGAGAAGCTGGGGTTTCCTGGCGTCAAACGCTGATGCAGTGCCCTTCCCCCGCTGGCGGGGGAAGGTGCCCGTAGGGCGGATGGGGGCAGCATGCCTTCGCCGCCGGCTCACAACCCTCATCCGGCGCATCGCGCCACCTTCTCCCGCTTGCGGGAGAAGGACATCATCAAGCCACCTTTCGTCGGTTGACGAACGAAGGGAAAACCAAGGTCCGACGCAATGACTCAGATGCACCCCCTGCTGATCGAACTGGGCACCGAAGAGCTGCCGGTCAAGGCGCTGCCGGGCTTGGCGCAGGCGTTCTTCGATGGCGTGCTGGCCGGGCTGGAGAAGCGCGGCATCGCGGTCACCCGTGGCGATGCCAAGCCGCTGTCCACCCCGCGCCGTCTGGCGGTGCTGCTGCCGGGCGTGGCCACCGAACAGCCGGAACAGCGCTCCGAAGTACTGGGGCCGTATCTCAACATCGCACTGGATGCCGATGGCAACCCGACCAAGGCACTGGCCGGTTTTGCCGCCAAGGCCGGCATCGACTGGACCGTGCTGGAGCGCACCAGCGACGCCAAGGGCGAGCGCTTTGTGCATCGCGCAGTGACGCCGGGTGCGCAAACCGCCGCGCTGTTGCCGGAGATCCTGCGCGAATCGATTGCCGCCATGCCCATCCCCAAGCCGATGCGTTGGGGCGCGCATACTTACGCCTTCGCGCGGCCGGTGCAGTGGTTGGTGCTGCTGTTCGGCACTGAGGTCATCCCGGCCGAACTGCTGGGCGTGCGGGGCGACCGCATCACCCGCGGCCATCGTTTCATGCACGAAGGCGAGGTGTTGTTGTCAGCGCCGGGCGATTACATCGACGCGCTACGCAGCGCGCATGTGCTGGTGGATGCCGATGCACGCCGCACGCGGATCGTCGAAGAAGTCGAAGCGGCTGCCAAGCAGGCCGGTGGCCGCGCGCGTATCAGCGACGACAACCTGGACCAGGTGGTCAATCTGGTCGAATGGCCGTCGGCGGTGCTGTGCAGCTTCGAGCGCGACTTCCTGGCGGTGCCGCAGGAAGCGCTGATCGAAACCATGGAGATCAACCAGAAATTCTTCCCGGTGCTGGATGACGGCGGCAAGTTGACCGAGCAGTTCATCGGCATTGCCAACATCGTCTCCAAGGACGTGGCCGAAGTGGCCAAGGGCTACGAGCGGGTGATCCGGCCGCGTTTTGCCGATGCCAAGTTCTTCTTCGACGAAGACCTCAAGCAGGGGCTGGAAGCGATGGGCGCAGGCCTTGCCGGTGTGACCTATCAGGCCAAGCTCGGCAGCGTGGCCGACAAGGTCGCGCGCGTAGCCGCTCTGGCCGAGGCGATCGCGCCGCAGGTCGGCGCCGACCCGGCGCAGGCACGCCGCGCTGCGGAGTTGGCCAAGAACGATCTGCAGTCGCGCATGGTCAACGAATTCCCGGAATTGCAGGGTATTGCCGGGCGCCATTACGCAAAAGCCGCTGGCGAGCCGAGCGAGATTTCGCTGGCCATCGACGAGGCGTACCAGCCGCGTTTTGCCGGCGACGACATCGCGCTGTCGCCGCTGGGCAAGGTGCTGGCGATTGCCGAGCGTCTGGACACGTTGGCCGGTGGCTTTGCGGCCGGCTTGAAGCCGACCGGCAACAAGGACCCGTTTGCGCTGCGGCGTAATGCGTTGGGATTGGCGCGGACGGTGATTGAGTCGGGGTTTGACTTTGACCTACATAATCTTATTTTTAATGCATGTTTGAAGGCTAAAGCTTCTATTGAAACTAGCAAAGCCAAATTGGAATTTGTTGAGCGAATGAAGTTAATGAAAACCTTGTCTGACCTCTATGGTCATTCCGACTCTGGGCAGGTGGGTGGGCTGGGGAATGACAAGGTCAAAGTCTTTTTTCCAACGCACGCAGAAACAGTCGAGCTTTACGACTTCATCATCGACCGTTTGAGGGGTTACTACACCGACAAAGGTGTGCCTGCCACGCACTTCAACGCCGTCGCAGAATTGCGGCCGGCATCCCTCTACGACTTCGACCGCCGCATCGATGCCATCGGCATTTTCGCCACGTTGCCCGAGGCCGAAGCGCTGGCCGCGGCCAACAAGCGCATCCGCAACATCTTGCGCAAGGTCGACGGCGAAATCCCCGGCGACATCGACACCACGCTGCTGCGCGAACCGGCCGAAGAAGCGCTGGCCGAAGCGGTGGAAGCGGCCATCGGTGACACCGGCGATGCGCTGCACCGCCACGACTACGTCGCCGTGCTCGCGCGCCTGGCCCGCCTGCGTCCGCAGGTGGACGCGTTCTTCGATGGGGTGATGGTCAACGCCGAAGACCCCCAGCTGCGTGCCAACCGCCTGGCGCTGCTGAAGAAGCTCGGCGACCGCCTCGGGAGCGTTGCCGCCATCGAGCATCTGTCCAGCTGATGTCCACCGCTGCCGGCGCGACGCAGTGGCAACGTGCCCAGGACGCGCTGGCCCGCCGCGACATGGCCGCAGCAGCGTCTGCGTTGCAGGCGGTGTTGGCGGTGGAGCCGACGCATGTATCGGCTCGTGTGCTGTTGGCCGGCACCGTGCTGGCGAGCGGCAAGATGCGCGAGGCGGTCACGCAGCTGCGCTTGGCCGCGCGCGATCTGGGCGACGATGTGACGCTGCGTTGCCGTGTGGCGCAAGCGCTGCTGCGCGTTGGCGAACATCGTCCGTTGCATGCGCTGCTGCGGCATCCATCTGTGCTGCAGTGTGGCGATGGCGCGACGCTGGCCTTGCTGGCGCATGTGCATCAATCCCTGGGCGAACATCCCGAGGCGTTGGCGATGATGCAGCGCGCGCAGGCCCGCGGATTCGATGGCGCGGATTTCCGCTTTTTCCTTGCCGTGCAATTGCAGTTCAACGGGCATCTGGATGCGGCAGCGCAGGCGCTGGAGCAGACCTTGGCGCAGCAGCCCGGCTACGGTCGTGCGGCGCTGACACGTGCACGCTTGCGCCGCCAGAGCGCGACCAGCAACCATGTCGCGCCACTGCGCCAGCAGTTGCAGCGCGCTGCACCCGGTAGCGAAGACCGGGCCGGGCTGGCATTCGCGCTGTATAAGGAGCTGGAAGATCTGGGCGAGACCGATGCCGCCTGGGAGGCGCTGCAGCATGGCAATGCAGTCATGCATGCGCGCTTGCGCCACGACGCCGAAGCCGAGGCATCGCTGTATGCGCAGTTGGGCGCCTTGGCCGATCAAGGCGTGTTTGCGGCCCAGCCGGCTGATGCTGCACCCGGCCCGCAACCCATCTTCGTGCTCGGCCTGCCACGTTCGGGCACCACGGTGCTTGAGCGAATGCTGGGTAACCATTCGCAGATTGTCTCTGCGGGCGAACTGAGCGACTTCGGCCATCAGTTGCGCTGGGGCGCGGACCAGGCCGGACGCAGCCTGCTGGATGCGGGCCTGTTGCAGGCGCTGCCCACGCTGGACTATGCACAGGTCGGGCAGCGCTATCTGGAGCAGACGCAGTGGCGTGCGGGGTCGGCGCGCTGGTATATCGACAAGTTGCCTGCCAATGCAGTGGCGATCGGGCCGATCGCACGTGCCTTGCCGGGTGCACTGATCGTGCATCTGGTGCGCGAGCCGATGGCAGTGTGCTTTTCCAACTATCGCGCGCTGTTCGGCGATTCCTATGCTTACAGCTACGACCTGCAGACACTGGCGCGTCATTACCAGGCGTATCACTGTTTGATGGCGCAGTGGCGCGCTGCGCTACCTGGCCGGGTGATCGATGTGGACTACGCGCAGATGGTGCGCGATCCATCTGCGGTGCTGGAGCAGTTGATGACGCGCTGCGGGTTGGCGATAGAGCCAGGGCAAATCGACATCACCCGCAATGCCGCAGCATCGGCCACGTTGAGCAGCGTGCAGGTACGCGAGGGTGTGCATGGGCGCAATGTGGAAGCGTGGCGTCGCTATGCAACGCAACTGGAGCCGCTGAGGCAGGCCTTGTTGCAGGCGGGCATGATCGAAACAGACGCTACACGCTAAGCCCAGCTGACAAGCGAATGCGCTCACCGTCAGGTGGGCAGCCTGCTGTTTGATCCCCGTCAGCCCACTGCCACGTTGGCAGGTGCGATGTCCTTGCTGCTTGCGGGACCGCTGTTGGCGGGATGGATGTCACGTAAGAACCTGCGTGGATGGACGCGCGGCGTGTCGTGCAAGCGGTGAGGGCATCGCGCCCTCATCCCACGTGTTTGGCAACATGTCTGCCAAGGCGAGTGCGACCAGACCTGTCCTCCATCGAGACAGCGTTCAAGCGCTGCTGGTCGCTGCTTTCAGTACAATCCAGGCGCCTATAAGTCAGCGGCCTTGCATCAAAAAAAGACCGGCAGTCATGATGACTGCCGGCCGTTGGTCACAACCGATGACTCACTGCGCGCCAAAGCGCCAGTTCAATTCCAGCATGTACGAACGGCCATAGCCGGTGTAGTTGAAGATGTTGTAGTAAGGGTAGTCGGTGTAGGTGCGATCACGCGGTGGGCGGGTGTCGGCGAGATTGTTGACGGTTGCCGTCAGCGAGATGTCGTCGTTGATCGCATAGTCCAGCGTCGCATTGAAGGTGGTCCACGCTCCGACCTTGCGTGCGCCTTCCACTGCATAGCCATCGGTACTCTGCTGCGCGAGGAGGTTAGGGGTACGGCCGTAACGCTGGCCGAACAAGGTGGTGGTCCATGCATCCTTCTGCCAGGTGATCGAGGCATTGGTGATGCTGCGGAACTCGGTAGAGAAGAACGGCTCGCTCAGCAGGTCGCGCACCGGGTCTTGCGGGAACTGCTGGCTTTCATGCTTGAGCGTCAGGTTGTATTGCGCGTCGAACACAAACAGGCCCCAGGATTCGGTGGCCAGGTTGTAGGTCGCCTTGGTCAGCACACCGGAGATTTCCTCGCTGGAGATGTTGACCGGGTTGATGCGGATGTTGCTCAGACGATTGGGTACCTGCGCATCGGCGGCGGTGCGGTCGATGCGCGACAGCGCGTCCACGCAGGTCGGCGAGTTGATGTCCAGAGCGCCGAGCCGGCAGGCCGATTCGTTTTGCAGCAATGTATCGGTGCTCAGGTCGCTGACCTTGTCATCGATCTTGATGTTGTAGTAATCGGCATTGACGCTGAAGCGTGCGCTCGGCGACCACACCACGCCGGCGCCCCAGGATTTTGCGGTGATCGACTGCAAATCCGCATTGCCGGACCGACGGCCCTGGATGGTGGCGCCGGCATAGGTGCAGTCGGCAATCGGCACGCCGGGTTCTTCGACCGCGCAGCGGTAGTAGTCGTTGACGCCCTGGAAGAAGCCGCTGTCGCCAGCGAACGAGAACGCCATGTCCGGTGCCTTGAACGCTGTGGCGTAGTTGCCGCGGAACAGCAGCGAATCGATCGGGCGGAATTCCAGTGCGGCCTTGTAGGTGAACTTGGAATCGCCACCGCCGCCCTGGTTCTTGTAATCGTCGTAGCGGCCGGACAGATTGGCGGTGAGGGTGCTCAGGATCGGCACCCGCATTTCGAAGGCCGCCGCCCAATTCTCGCGCTTGCCGCTGCCCTGGGTGCCGGTCAGCTGGTAGAAGTCGCCGGCAATCACGCGCGGGTCGGTCGGATTGGTCCAGTACTGATTACCGGCCTGCAACACACCGGCGACGCCGACCGCACCGGCCGGCAGGTTGAACAACTCGGTGTTGGTCAGCTGCAGGTTGATGTTCTGGGTCCAGGTCCTGGACTTGGTGCGGATTTCATCGTTGAAGCTGCGGTATTGCGCCGGCGTCAACGCGCGATAGAAGTTGGCATCGTTGGGCGAATAGATCGGGTAGCCGGCGAAGTCGCCCTGCGACGCGCCAAGAAACTGTTCGCGGAAGAAATCTTCGATGCGGTCGGCCAGCGGCCACTGCTGACGGCTGTCGATCCGATACTCCGAGCGTGCGTAGTACGCATCGTAGGTCCAATTGCTGGCACCCAGGCCGCCTTTCAGGCCGAGCGCGATGTTGTAGGAGTCGGCGGTCTGGCGGTTGTTGTTGAAATCTTGATTGCCGGTTTCTTCAGGTGCAAAAACGCGTTGATAGCTTTCGAGCTGCTGGCTGTTCTGATTGTAGAAAAGGCCACCGGTGTCCGACGAGGTCTGCCAGAAGCCGGGTCCGCTATTGACCTCGACCTTGGTGCGATTGAGTAACAAGGTCGAGTAAAGCTCGGTGTTGTCGTTGAACGCATAGCTCAGATTGGCATAGCCGCTGGCGCTGCGTTCCTTGTTGAGGATGCTGGCGTAGCCTGGTACTGCGCGGCTGCTGCAGAAGTTGCCGCGGTTGGCGCGGTTGTCGTATTGCACCGACCCATTGAACAGCGCCCCCAACGCCGCGCAGTTGTCTGCGCCGGGGTCGACATAGGTGGCCGGGGGGCCGGCGACGTTATGCAGCGCGATGCGTGAGCCATAACGCAGCGTCGGGTCCGGATTGTCGTTGGTGGAATCGAAGTCGCGGCGCTGATAGCCGTAGATCGGATCCTGATTGTTGAGCTGCAGGCCCCATACGATGTTGGCGCCGCCGATCTCGTTGCCGCCGGTGAGCTGAAAGCGCTGGTTGTTGCCGCCACCGCCGTCGTAGGTGCCCATGCGGTAATTCATCTGCACGCCGTCCATGCGCTTTTTCAGGATGATGTTGACCACACCGGCGATGGCGCTGGAGCCGTAGATCGAGGACTGGTTACCGGGCGCCACGTCGATGCGCTCGACCATGCCCACCGGCACGCTGGCCAGATCGACGAAGTTGCTCTGGCCGTTGTAGAGCAACGGGTAGTCGGCCATCGGCCGGCCATCGATCAGTACCAGGGTGAAGCCGGGATCCAGGCCGAGCAGGCTCAGCGACTTGGCACCCGCGGTGAAGCCGTTGCTGAACTGGCTATCCTGGACCGCGCCGGTGGCCATCGGTTGCGAGCGCAGCACGTCGTAGACGTCTTTGAAGCCGCGGCGCTGGATGTCCTGGGCGGTGATCGAAAACACCGGGGTTGCGGTTTCAACCTGGGAACGGGGGATCAACGATCCTGTCACCGTCACCTTGTCCAATTGAGTCACTTCACCTTGCTGCTGTGCCATCGCAAGCGATGGCATGGTCAGGGCGGTGCACACGGCGGTAACCAGCAAATGACGCTTCATGAAACGAACCTCTCTCTCCAAAGGTATGAACGGGCGCGCGGCAATCGGGGGGCCGCACGCGATGGGTGTCAACGAAACGTTAACAACGTACCGACTGTACCCAGTCCCGTCCGGTTCCGTATAGGCGTGTTTGCGCAGATTTTTTGTCCCTTCACGCCTAGGCTGGGTATCCTTTGCCGATGCTTAAAGCCGTCTTTGCTCTCTCCCTGCTGTGCACCCTGTTTGTTCCGCTGCAAGCGATTGCCCGGGCGACCATCGACAAGATCGAGATCAAAGGGCTGGACGACGGCGACGATGCCGAGATGATCGAGAACATCGATGTCTCCCTGTCTCTGTATGAGGCCGTCGGCAAAGAGCAGGGCGAGTCGCGATTGGAGTACCTGCTGGCGCAGGCGGAGCGGCAGACGCGCGAGGCACTGGAGCCGTTTGGTTACTACTCGCCGACCATCGAACTGGCCGCGCCGCGCAATGGCGACAAGGTGACGGTGGTGATCACGGTAGACCGTGGCGAGCCGGTCCGGGTACGCACATCGCATATCTCCATCACCGGCTGGGCCGAGCAGGACCGTTATCTGGGGCAAGACCTCAAGCAGTTCGAGCCGCGCGAAGGCCAGGTCTTCAGTCATCCGCAATACGAAGCCAGCAAGGTCCGCATCACGCGGCGTCTGGCCGAGCGTGGGTACTTCGACGCCGATTTCACTCAACGCCGCGTTGCCGTCACCCGTGCCGAGCATGCCGCCGACATCGACCTGAATTGGGATAGCGGCCGTCGCTACGACATGGGCAAGGTGCGCTTCGACTACGACTACTTTCGCGATGGCCTGTTCGATCCGCTGGTCTATTGGGACGAGGGCAGCTACTACCACGAAGGCAAACTGGATCGGTTGCGCGAGTCGCTGACCAAGCTGGATTACTTCAGTACCATCGATATCCAGCCCAAGCCCGAAGACGCCGATGCCGATGGCCGCGTGCCGGTGGACGTCAAGCTCACCCGCGCCAAGCGCACCGTCTACACCTCCGGTCTGAGCTACGGCAGCGAGAGCGGCGCCGGTGTGCGCGGCGGCGTGGAGCGGCGTTATGTCAATGCGCGTGGCCACAAGATGGACACGCAGCTGGACTACGCGCAGAACCGCAAGAGCCTGACCACCAGCTATCGGGTGCCGGCGTTCCGTTGGCTCGACGGCTGGTACACCGCCTCGGCGCGCCTGTACGACGAGCAGACCGAATACATCGACCTGCGCAACGTCAAACTCACCGGCAGCCGCAGCGGCCAGATCAACGAGCGCTGGAGCGCGATTGCCTCGATCAACGCCTTGCGCGAGCGCTGGCGGTTCAGCAGCGGCAACGATTTTGAAGGTGCGGTGTACGAAACCTCCACGCTGATCTATCCGCAGCTGCAGGCCAACTACATCAATGTCGACGACCGGCTGTTTCCGCGCAGCGGTGTGTCGGGCCAGGCGCTGATCCGTGGTGGCGCCGAAGGTGCGGGCTCGGACACCAACTTCGGCCAGCTCTACGGGCAGCTGCGCTGGTTTTTGGGCGCAGGCGAGAACGGGCGGGTGATCCTGCGCGGCGAAGGCGGCACCACCTGGACCAGCGATCTGGTGGCGATGCCGCCCAGCCTGCGCTTCTTTGCCGGCGGCGCCAACAGCATCCGCGGCTACGCCTTCCGCGAAGTGGGCCCACGCACGCCCAGGCCGGACGAATTTGCGCTGGGTGCCAAGAACGTGGTCACCGGCAGCGCCGAGTACGAGCATTACCTCAAGGGCGGCCCGTGGGGCGGAGCGGTCTTTGTCGATAGCGGCAGCGCCTTCGACGACCGGCCCGACTGGCATACCGGTATCGGCTTCGGTTTGCGTTGGCGTTCGCCGGTGGGACCGGTGCGGGTGGATATCGCACATGGCTTGAACGACCCCGACTCGCAGTTTCAGCTCTACATCGATATCGGGGCCAACCTGTGAGCACACCCACTCCACTTGCCGCACCGCGCCGCGCGCGTTTTTATCGCCGGCGCCGGTTCTGGGTGGGCTCGGGGCTGACCGTGCTCGGGCTGGTGCTGCTGGCCCTGATCGCACTCTATTGGTTGCTGCAGACCGTGGCCGGGCGCGACGTGTTGCTGGCGCAGGTGGTTGCGCGCCTGCCGGTGGGTGCCAGCTTCAGCTACGGCAGCGTCGAAGGCCCGGTGGCCGGCCCGCTGACCTTGCGCAATGTCGACTTCACCTATCAGGACATCCACTTCACCGCCGAGCGCGTGTATCTGGAGCCGGATCTGCGCCCATTGCTCGGCCGCAAGCTGCAGCTGGATGCGGTGCAGGTGAGCAACGCCACGTTGAATCTGGGCAAGAGCGACGAACCGTTCAAGCTCCCCAGCTGGCCCGAATCGCTGCCGCAGATCAACGTGCCGCTGGCGATCCAGGCCGACAAGATTGCAGTGGACAATCTGCGCATCACCCAGTTGCAGCAGCCGATGATCGTGCTGCACAAGATGCAGGGCGGGTTGGAAGTGGCGACCGGCGAATTGCGCACGCGCGATCTGGTGATCGATACCGACATGGGCGACTTCCGCCTGCATGGCGATTACATTCCCAACGACGCTTACCACGCCGATCTCACCGCCACCGCAGTGCTGCCGGCTGCGCGTGGCCGCACGCCGGCCAGCCTGGGCCTGGTCGCACGCGGTGACCTGGACAAGATGGAAGTGGCGATCGCCGGCCGCGCGCCGGCACCGCTGCAGGCCAGCCTGGTGTTCACCGGCCGCAACGACCCGACCTGGGCGTTGAAGGCCGTCACCGAGGCGCTGGATACCTCGCTGCTGATTCCGGCCGCCGCTGGCGCGACCAACCCACCGGCCACGCCGATCGCAGTGAACCTGACCGCGTCTGGCAAGGGCGGCAAGGCCGATCTGCAGGGCAGCGTCAAACAGGGCGCGCTGAGCGCGACCTTGCAGCCGTCGCACATCAGCTTGCAGGAGCAGGTGTTGACCGTCGAACCGTTGGTGATCGATACCTTCGAAGGGCGCACCCAGCTGCGCGGCACCGCCGATTTCCGCGATACCCAGAATCCGAGTTTCCGTTTTGCGGTCAATGCCAAGGGCCTGCGCTTCACTCCCGCGGCCGACCCGGCCACCCCCGATGCGCCGGTGGTACCGGTGGAATTGATCGATGCTCGCCTGGGCGTGGCCGGTACGCTGAAGGCGTGGGCCGCAATCGGCCGCGCCACCGTGGAGCGCGACGGCCAGCAAGCCGCGCTGGTGTTTGACAGTCGTGGCAACGACCAACGCGCGCAGCTCAAGCAGGTGCAGGCCACCACGCCGGGCGGCTCGCTGGATGTCACCGGCGAAGTGGGCTGGGCACCGGAGCTGCAGTGGGATGTCACCGCGCAGCTGGCCAAGTTCGACCCGGGCTATTTCGCGCCGGGCTGGAACGGCAATCTGTCCGGCAAGATCGCCTCCAAGGGCCGGCAGTTGCCGGCGCCGGCCGGTGGCGTGTCGCCGGGCTTCGAAGCCACGGCCAATGTTCCCAGCCTGACCGGCCAGCTGCGTCAGCGCGCGCTGTCGGCCAACGGCAAGTTTGCCCTGCGTGGCGAACAAGGCGAAGGCGAACTGCAACTGTCGCTGGGCAATAGCCGCGTCACTGCCAAGGGCAAGGTCGGCGACCAGCTCGATATCGCCGCACAACTACAGCCGCTGCAACTGGACGACGTGCTGCCTGGCGCCACCGGCACCGTGCGCGGGCAGTTGCAGGTCAGCGGCCGCCGCGATGCGCCGGACATCACCGCCGACATCGCCGGCAATGGCCTGCGCTGGAACACCTATACCGCGCAAAGCATCAGCTTGCGTGGGCGCTTGCCGTGGCGCGGCAGCGATGGACAACTGGCGCTACAGGGCACCGCCATCGAAGCGGGTGTTGTGCTGGACAGCGTGCGGGTGCAGGCACGCGGCGCGGTGGAAGCGCTGCGTCTGGATGCAGATATCGCCAACAGCATGGCCAGCGTCGCGCTGCAGGGCGATGTGCGTCGTAATGGCGCGCGCTGGCAGGGCCAGGTCGCCACGTTGCGCATCGCACCGTCGAAGGGCGATGCCTGGGCGCTGCGGCAGCCGGCGCAGTTCAGTACCGATGGCGCGGCCTTCACCTTGTCCGACACCTGTCTGGGTGCAGCCACCGGCGGCGCGCTGTGCGCCAGCGCCAACTGGCCGCGCGAGGGCATGCTGGTGCATGGCGACGCGTTGCCGCTGTCGTTGGTGCAACCGTGGTTGCCCAAGCAAGAAGGCCGGCAGATCTATCTGCGCGGTGAGCTCGCACTCGACGGCAGCTTCAAGCCGCGCGGCAATGCATGGGAAGGCAGCTTCCGCATCGCCTCGCCCGAAGGCGGTATCCGCCTGGGCGAAACCCGCTACGCCGCGGTGGCCGGCAACCCCAATCGCGGTGAGTTGCTGCGCTACGACCAGTTCAGCATGCAGGCCGATTTCACCCCGCAGCAGATCCAGGGCAAGCTCGGTGTCGGCTTCCAGGGCGCGGGCTTTGTCGATGCCAAGTTCAACACCGGCTGGGACGCGTACGCGCCGCTCAATGGCGAGCTGTATCTCAACATGTCGCGGCTGTACTGGCTGGAGCTGGTGGTGGCCGATGTGGTGCGGCCCAAGGGCCTGGTCGAAGGCCATGTGAGCCTGCGCGGCACCCGCGACAAGCCACTGCTGGGCGGCGATGCCACCTTGAGCGATTTCACTGCCGAATACCCGTCGATGGGCCTGACCTTGAGCGAGGGCAAAGGCCGCTTCGATGCCTTGCCGGACGGCTCGGCCAAGATCACCGCATCGGCCAAGTCCGGCGAGGGCACGCTGACCGTCGATGGCGGGCTGTCGTGGTTCGGCACCAGCACCCCGTTGCTGCTCAACATCCGCGGGCAAAACGTGCTGGCCTACAACACCAGCGAGTTGCGCATCATCGCCAACCCGGACATGCAGTTCGGCATCGTCGACAAGACCATGCAGCTGCGCGGCAAGGTCACCGTGCCCGAAGCCGATATCGACCTGGAGCGCCTGGATCGCGGCACCTCGGTGTCCGAAGACGTGGTGGTGCTGGACCCGGTCGACCCGGAGGTCGCTCCGTCCTCGCCATTGGATATGGACCTGGCCATCGTGCTCGGCGACAAGGTCAACATGAGCGGTTTCGGCCTGAAGGGCGGCCTGAGCGGGCAGATGCAGATCCGTGCGCGCCCGGGGCGCGAGATGACTGCCAATGGCGGGCTGGATGTGCGTGGCCGCTACAAGGCCTATGGCCAGGATTTGACCATCAGCCGCGGCCAGCTGACCTGGAACAACAACATCGTCTCCGACCCGCGCGTGAGCCTGCGCGCCGAACGCAAGATCGGCGATGTCACCGCCGGTATCGACGTCAGTGGCCGCGCCGAATCGCCACGTGCCGATGTGTGGTCGGAGCCGGCGATGTCGCAATCCGAAGCGCTGTCGTACCTGGTACTCGGCCGCGGCCTGTCCACCGCCAGCAGCGACGAAACCCAGCAAGTCAGCGCCGCTTCGGCTGCACTGTCGGCAGGCAGCAGCCTGATCGCTTCGCAGATCGGCGCCAAGCTCGGCCTGGACGAAGCCGGCGTCAGCCAATCCAGCACGCTCGGCTCAGTGGTGGGCTTCGGCAAATACCTCTCGCCCAAGTTGTACGTCGGCTACGGCGTCTCGATGATCGGCGGCGGCTCGGTGCTCACCCTCAAATACCTGCTCAGCCGCGGCTTCGATGTGGAAGCCGAATCCAGCACGGTGGAGACCAAGGGCTCGGTGAATTGGCGGCGGGAGAAGTAGGGGGCGGCAGTTGACTTGCGGGAAGCTTCTGGTCCATTTGCGAAGTCTGCCGTCTGTAACTTGCAGATATTGCTGCGGTGGATAAAAGGTTATGTCGCTCGCGTCGGCGTGTATCTTCCGAGTGGTAGTGAGAAAGAACGCCAGGCGGACTGGTTTGTGATTGACCTGTAAGTGATGTTGCAAAATGATTTTCCAGGTAGTCCAGGAGAGCGAGCACAGCATGAGGGCTGCGAGGAGAATATGGCTTAGGAGGCTTGTCGTTTATCAGGTCGGTTACATCATCATGTTTTGCATGTTCTTTCTGATACTCCAATGGTCTGGAGTGGATTTGGCATTGACCAAAACAGTGAAGCTGTTTTTCGTCTCGGAATTGTTGTTCATGGTAGCGCTGGCAATCGACTACTCGAAAATGTGTAGGCGGTAAGTGCTCGCCCTGCGGAAACAGGTTCCCACGGCGTAAACGCTTTTCAGCCCCACGTGCGTTGAACACCGTCATCACTTGCACGTCGTGCGGTTTCGACTGGTGAGGGCAAGCCGTTACGTACTCTTTATGCCCACGCAGTGGTGCGGGCCTATCCTGTTTACGCACGGTAGATCTACCTTGGCACTCCCGCACAGTGGTGCGTTGAGCCAAACACGATGTGTATCCTGATTTTGCAAGGTCCCCAGGTTGATCCGGCGCAAGCGTTGCCGGTCATGGCGCCCGAGTGTGGTGGTCGCGCGCTACGGACGGTGGCGTGCGCCGATGTCGATAGCTTGATTGCGAGCTTGCAATTGGCTGGCGGCGATGCGGAGGTGGAGCTGGTGCTGCTGGACTCGGGCGATCTGCCGTTGTCCGAGCGCAGTTGTGCCAGGGCCTTGCGTGCAGCGGTGGATGCGCTGCCTACGCCGTACATCGAGCTGCATGCCGATGCGGCGCAGGAGCTGGAGCCGTGGCTGCATCCGCAGCATGCGCCGTTGGCGGTCGTGATTGCGCCGCACGATGCGCCGCGTGCGTATGCGATGTCGTTGGGGATTGCCGCGCGCTGTCTGCCGTCGTTGCATGCGCCGTTGCGCGTGGCTGCCTGAGGACGCCGGCATGTCGATCATGATCGTGCGTGGGCCGGATGCGGTATCGCCGCGGGTGCGTGGGCCGCAGCCGTTGCCGCGGGCCGTGATCCGGCAGCTGGTGCAATGTGCCGGCGATGCGGGCAAGACGGTGGCGTTGCGCGCCTGCGGGTCGGAGCAGGAGTTGCTGGATGCGTTGCGCGTAGCCGGGCAGGCGCGGATGGAAATTGCGTTGATCGATCCGGGCAGTTGCGTGGACAGCGTGCGCCTGCATCGGGTGCTGGCGGCGTTGCGCTATCCCTATGTGGAAACGCACGACGACAGTACGGACCGGCCGGAGCGCTGCCTGCCGGCAGGTCTGGGCGAGTGCGTGGCGACGGTGCGCGGTTACTGCGCGCAGAGCTATCTGCTGGGGCTGGAAATCGCGTTGGAACATCTGGGCTGCACGGAGATTCAGGGCGATGTCCACGTCGGGACCTGAGCAGCGCCAGCTGCATTACTTCGCCGACTACGAAGGCTATTGCGATGGTCGGCCAGTGCTATGGGGGCAGCTCGCTCACAGCGTGGAGGTGTCTGCCGATGGCGTGCTGGATGCCGCCGAACTGGTGTGTGCGTTGCGCCGTCGTGCGGCAGAAGCGCATGGGCTGGAAGCCGGGCAGATCCGGCTCTGCCAGGTCACGCGGCTGTAGCGGCGTGACCTGTGCCTTTGGTGTAGCGCGCTGTGCGCATGTTTCGGTCGATCAAGAACGCGGCGCTTCTTCCCATGCGCCGCAACGAGACGGTGTCGGAGACGGCACACCCATCGCTGCACCCGCACGCAGTGGTCTTACGCACGCCACCCATGATGCGCCACCAGCCGGCGTCGCTGTTCTGCGATCACGCGACGGCACCGAATGCAGAGCATTGCTTGGCGCCGTCTCCACATTCGATCAGCAACAGCCAACAGCCAACAGCAACAGCCAACAGCAACAGCCAACAGCAACAGCCAAC
>NZ_JAVTIK010000016.1:0-112495 GCF_031843525.1 Xanthomonas sp. WCS2018Noco2-27
TCTTGCCGCTACCGCACGGGCATGGATCGTTCCGGCCCACCTTGGGTTCGTCGCGGGTGACCTGCGACACCGGTACCGGCGCACTGCCACCCTGCATCTGCTCCACTTCCTCGTCGGCGCCATAACCGCCTACGTCCTGATGCTGGAACTGCGAGGCCATCAGGCGTGCTTGCGCCTGAAGACGTTCCTGCTCTTCCAGCTCGGCCACTTCTTCTTCGCTGCGGATGCGCACGCGCGCCAGCAGGTTGACCACTTCGCGCTTGACGTTCTCCAGCATCTCGGAGAACAGCTCGAAGGCTTCCTTCTTGTATTCCTGCTTGGGCTGCTTCTGCGCGTAACCACGCAGATAGATGCCCTGGCGCAGGTAATCCATCTTGGCCAGATGCTCCTTCCAGCCCTGGTCGAGCACCGTCAGCATCACGTGCTTTTCCAGCGCGCGCATGGTGTCGTTGCCCACCGCCGCTTCCTTCTCGGCGAAGTGCGCATCCACCGCAATCTGCACCTTGGCGGCAATCTGCTCGGCGTCCAGTTCTTCCTGCGTGCTTGCCATTTCGCGCAACGCCATCGGCATGCCCAGCTCCGATTCCAGCGTGGCTTCCAGGCCCTGCAGGTCCCACTGTTCGTCCACCGAATTGGGCGGCACGAAGCGGGCGACCAGGTCATAGATCACATCGCCGCGGATGCCATCGACGTTGTCCTTCACCGACTCGGCGTCCAGCAACTCATCGCGCTGCGAATAGATCACCTTGCGCTGATCGTTGTTGACGTCGTCGAAGTCCAGCAGATTCTTGCGGATGTCGAAGTTGTGCGCTTCCACCTTGCGCTGGGCTTTTTCGATCTGCCGGCTGACCAGGCGATCTTCGATGACGTCGTCTTCCTTCATGCCCATCATGCGCATCGCCTTCTGGACCCAGTCCGAGGCGAAGATGCGCATCAGGTTGTCTTCCAGCGACAGATAGAAACGCGACGACCCCGGGTCGCCCTGACGACCGGCACGGCCGCGCAACTGGTTGTCGATACGCCGCGATTCGTGGCGCTCGGTACCGATGATGTGCAGGCCGCCGGCCGCCTTGACCGCATCGTGGCGACGCTGCCAATCGGTCTTGATCTTGAAGCGCGCTTCCTCGGTCGCATCCTCGCCCAGCGCGTGATACTCCGACTCAAGCGAGCCACCCAGCACGATATCGGTACCGCGACCGGCCATGTTGGTGGCGATGGTCACCGCACCCGGCTGACCGGCGTTGGCCACAATGGTGGCTTCGCGCTCGTGCTGCTTGGCATTGAGCACTTCGTGCTGCACGCCCGCCTTGCGCAGATGCTCGGACAGCATCTCCGAGGTTTCGATCGAGGTGGTCCCCACCAGCACCGGCTGACCGCGCTTGGCGCAGTCTTCGATGTCAGCCAGCACCGCGTTGAACTTGCCCTTGCGGTTGAGGAACACCTGGTCCGGATGGTCCTTGCGCACGGTCGGGCGATTGGTCGGAATCACCACCACTTCCAGGCCATAGATGCTCTGGAATTCGTAGGCTTCGGTGTCGGCCGTACCGGTCATGCCGGACAGCTTCTTGTACATGCGGAACAGGTTCTGGAAGGTAATGCTGGCCAGCGTCTGGTTCTCGCGCTGTACCGGTACGCCTTCCTTCGCTTCGACCGCCTGATGCAGGCCGTCGGACCAGCGACGCCCGGACAGGGTGCGGCCGGTGAATTCGTCCACGATCACCACTTCGCCATCGCGCACGATGTAATCCACATCGCGCTGATAGATCGCATGCGCGCGCAGCGCCGCGTTGAGGTGATGCACCACGCTCAGATTCTGCGCGGCGTACAGGCCGTCTTCGGCGTTTTCCAGGATGCCGGCCTGCATCAGCAGTTCTTCGGCGTGGCCCATGCCCGCCTCCGACAGATGCACCTGCTTGCCCTTCTCGTCGATCCAGTAATCGCCCTCGCCTTCCTCGCTTTCCTGCTTGGTCAGCTGCGGCACGATGCGGTTGACGCGGATGTACAGCTCCGGCGATTCGTCGGCCGGGCCGGAAATGATCAGCGGGGTGCGCGCTTCGTCGATCAGGATCGAGTCGACTTCGTCGACGATCGCGTAATGCAGATTGCGCTGATAGCGGTCGGCACGCGACAGCGCCATGTTGTCGCGAAGGTAATCGAAGCCGAACTCGTTGTTGGTGCCGTAGGTGATGTCGCTGCCGTAGGCCTCGCGTTTGTCGCTATGCGGCATGCCCGGATACACCACGCCCACGCTCAGGCCCAGCCAGTTGTACAACTTGCCCATCTGCGCGGCATCGCGGCGTGCCAGGTAGTCGTTGACGGTGACCACGTGCACGCCCTCGCTCTGCAGCGCATTGAGGTACACCGGCAGGGTGGCGACCAGGGTCTTGCCTTCGCCGGTGCGCATCTCGGCGATCTTGCCCAGGTGCAACACCATGCCGCCGATCAGCTGCACGTCGTAATGGCGCATGCCGAGTACGCGGCGGCTGGCCTCGCGGCAGACCGCAAACGCCTCGGGAAGGATCTTGTCCAGGGACTCGCCGGCGGCAAGCCGCTGCTTGAACTCCGGGGTCTTGGCTTGCAGCTCGGCGTCGGAGAGCTTCTCGATCGTCGGCTCCAGCGCATTGATCTGGGTGACGAGGCGGGTGAGCTGGCGCAGCTGGCGTTCGTTACGACTGCCAAAGACACGGGTAAGCAGACTGTTGATCATTGAAGAAACCGGTTGAAAAGGAACGGTTTGACCGACGCCGGTCCCCAAGACCCGACCGCCGTAAACGAAACAGGGCGCACTGCGCCCTGTCATGGCAACACCCTATTGTAGCTTGGGGCGAGCCTTCACGAATCAAGCACCTCCATCGGAGCGTGCCATGCCTTCGTCAACCGCGCCCTCGGCGCCCTACTGGTGTATTGGTGTCGCCCAGGAACTTGCGCGGATTGACCACACGGCCGTCGGCCCACACCTCGAAATGCACGTGCGCGCCGGTCGAACGACCGCTGGAACCGGCCCTGGCCACCTGCTGGCCAGCGCGGACCAGATCGCCCACCTTCACCACCAGCCGCGAGTTGTGCGCATAGCGGGTGACGTAGCCATTGCCGTGATCCACTTCGACCACGTTGCCGTAACCGCCCCGCACCCCGGCGTAGCTGACCACGCCGTCGGCGACCGACATTACCGGGTCGCCCACGTTGGCGTGGAAGTCCACGCCCTTGTGGAAGGCCGAACCGCCGTCGAACGGATCGGCGCGGCCGCCAAAGCCCGAAGTGATATAGGTGTTGCGGATCGGCATCCGCGAGGGCACCGAATTCTGCTCGAGCTGATGATCGAACATCAGCGCCGCCAGTACGTTCAGTTGTTGGCCGGAGGCGGAGAACTGCTGTTCGACTTGCCCTAGCGTCTCCTTGAGCGATTCGACCGGCATGTCGCTAACCGGCTCATCGCCGCCACCGACGCCGACCGGCTCGTCGAAGTCGAACTCGCCGTCCTTCAACTTGCCCATTTCGGTCAGCCGCTCGCCCAATGCGTTGAGGCGGGTGGCCTGCGCTTGCAGCTCGCCCATGCGTGCGGCCAGTGCATTGACCTGTGCCTGCGAGGCGCGCTGCGCCTGGGCCAGCTCGGCCTGCTGCTGCGCGACCTTGGCCTGCAGCGCGGAATTGGTCACCATGCCGGTAGCGGTGCTTGCACCGACGCCGATCAGCATGCCCAGGCCAAGTACGGCACCGAGCACCACCATCGGTCGATCCGACGCAAAGCCCTGGAACTGTCGAGCCACACGCTGGGCCCGGGTTTCGCGAGATTTGATTACAACTTTTTTTAACGCCATATGAGTGTCATGTCCAAGCCCAAGTCCAACGCACGTAACCCTTCCGCTCCGCAGCAGGCCATCGAGGCCGCGCTGGGTGAAAAGGCTGGCGACCCCTTGCGCCGAGCCTTGTGGCTCGATGCGCTGGACCGGCAGTTGCGCCCCCTGTTACCGCCCCATCTGGCCACCCGTTGCCGGTTGGCCAATGTCCGAGGCGAACAGCTCGTTTTTCTGGTTGATTCGCCGATCTGGCATGCCAAGGTGCGGCTTGCCGAGACCCAACTCCTTGATGCCGCCCGATCCATCGGGTTGAAGGCCACCGCAGTGACCGTCAAAACGGCAAGCACTCCGCTGCATTCCCCAACACAGCAGAACCGCGACCGTCCACGGCCGGTGTCCGAAGCCACGCACAAGGGTCTGCGCGAGGCACTGGCATCCTTGCAGGACGTCGTGCCGACCAAGCGGTGACATCCCTGCCGCCGTTTCGGGGCGGCCAGCAGTGCGTGAAAAGATTGCGAAGATCACGCACGACCCGACGCATCCTAGCGGTCATGGCGCCCGCAGGAGTTAGAGAAGTCTTAAAAAAGAGTTAAGAACGGGACCTAAATCCGACCCGGTTCACGCTTTCGGTGCCAATTGCGGCATTCCCTGACACATAGCCACGGGGTAGACACAGTCGGCGAACTGTCAGCGGCGGGGCGCGGTGGCGTTTAGCCGACCTCATGCAGCGGCCCATCGCCATCAGGCAGAGGCCGCGCGAACCGGAAGGCTGCGCGGCGGGTCTTGCCTGCATCAGGCGTAGACGGGGCTGGCGTAGGTCACCGGCGGCTGCTCGGTTCCTTCGGGGAAGCTGACCGATTCCCAGGCGGCCTGATCCGCCAGCAGCGCGCGTACCAGCTTGTTGTTGAGCGCGTGACCGGATTTGAAGCCTTCGTAGGCGCCCAGGATGGCGCCGCCGGCCAGATAGAGGTCGCCGATGGCATCCAGGATCTTGTGGCGCACAAACTCGTTGGTGTAACGCAGGCCGTCCTCGTTGAGCACGCGGAACTCGTCCAGCACGATGGCGTTGTCCATCGAACCGCCCAGGCCCAGATTGCGCTCGCGCATGTACTCGAGATCGCGCATGAAGCCGAAGGTGCGGGCGCGCGAGATCTCTTTGACGTACGCCGAGGTGGAAAACTCGATTTCCTGGCGCGACTGCTTGGCCGGGATCATCGGGTGATTGAATTCGATGGTGAAGCCCAGCTTGTAGCCGTCGTACGGCTCGAAGCGCGCGACTTTGTCGCCCTCGCGCACTTCCACAGGCTGTTTGATGCGGATGAAGCGCTTGGCCTTGTTCTGCTCGACGATGCCTGCCGACTGCAGCAGGAACACGAACGGGCCGGACGAACCGTCCATGATCGGCAACTCGGCCGAGGACAGCTCGACGATGACGTTGTCCACACCCAGGCCGGCCAGTGCCGACATCAGGTGTTCGACGGTCTGGATCTTGGCGCCGTTGCAGGTCAGACCGGTGCACAGCGTGGTCTCGGTGACCAACTCCGCATCGGCAGGGACCTCGACGACCGGCTCCAGGTCCACACGCCGGAACACCACGCCGTGATCGACCGGGGCCGGTCGCAGCGTCATGTACACCTTGTCGCCGCTATGCAAGCCGACGCCGGTGGCGCGAATGGTGTTTTTGAGAGTGCGTTGCTGGGTCATATGCGAAGTCTGGGGGAACGATGCAGACAGACGCTGAACCGACCGTCTTATCTGATGAACATTATCCGAATTTTAACAAGTTGCGCGTGACGAAACGTGTCATGTCCCGGTCTTGCCATTGTAAAAGCTGCCGGATCGTGACCGATCCGGCAGAAAAGGACATGGCATTACAGCCCCGACAGCGTCGGGTGGGACGGGCTACGCCGCCGTAGCGACGCAGCCGACGCCCATCAGTCGGCCTGGCGGCGCAGGAACGCCGGGATATCCAGGTAATCGTTGGGCAGGTCTGCCGCCGGCGGCGCAGCATTGCCGGCGCTGTGGCTGCTGCCGACCGAGTCGCTGCTCGGACGACGCAGGCCCAGGCCCATGCTGCCGCCGACGGCCTTGGACACTGCGTCGCCGCTGGTGGTGTCGAAGTCGCCGAATTCCGGCTGGCCGGTGGTGGCATTGCGTACCAGCTTGATCGGCGCGCGCTGGTCCGGACGCTGGGTCTGGCGGGAAACCGCACGGTTCAGGCCAGTGGCAACCACGGTGACGCGCACTTCGTCCTGCATGTCCGGGTCGAGCACGGTGCCAACGACCACGGTCGCATCTTCCGAAGCGAAGGCTTCGATGGTGCGGCCGATCTCGTCGAACTCGGCCATGGTGAAGTCCGGGCCGGCGGTGATGTTGACCAGGATGCCGTTGGCACCCGCCAGGTTCACATCGTCCAGCAGCGGGTTCTGGATGGCGGCTTCGGCAGCGGCCTGCGCGCGATCGTCGCCGCGTGCCGAACCGGTGCCCATCATGGCCAGACCCATTTCCGACATCACGGTGCGCACGTCGGCAAAGTCGACGTTGATCAGACCCGGACGCACGATCAGATCGGCGATGCCCTGCACGGCGCCCTGCAGCACGTCGTTGGCAGCGCGGAAGGCCTGGATCATGGTGGCGTTGCGGCCAAGCACGGTGATCAGCTTTTCATTGGGAATGGTGATCAGCGAATCGCAATGCTGGCTCAGTTCCTCGATGCCCTTCAACGCTACCTGCATGCGGCGACGGCCTTCGAACGGGAACGGCTTGGTGACAACGGCCACGGTCAGGATGCCCATTTCCTTGGCCAGCTGCGCAACCACGGGGGCCGCGCCGGTACCGGTGCCGCCGCCCATGCCGGCGGTGATGAACACCATGTCCGCGCCCTGCAGCGCGTCCATGATGCGTTCGCGATCTTCCAACGCCGCCTGACGGCCGACTTCCGGATTGGCGCCTGCGCCCAGGCCCTTGGTCACGTTGGTGCCGAGCTGCAGCTGCAACTTGGCGCCGCAGTTCTTGATCGCCTGCGAGTCGGTGTTGGCGGTGATGAATTCCACGCCATCGACATTGGTGTTGACCATGTGCGCAACCGCGTTACCGCCGCCGCCACCCACGCCAACGACCTTGATTACCGCGTTGGGAGCCATCTTTTCGATCAGTTCAAAATGTGCCATGTCAGTGTCCTTTTTAGATGCCGTGAATGGGGAATCGGGAATGGGGAATCGGATTGCTCCGTTCGCCAGCCCAACACCCGCATGTCGGCGAATGTTGTTGTTTGAATGCCGGGAAATGGGGAGTTGGGAATGGGGAATCGCAACAGCGAATCACCTCCACGCCAACCACTGCTTCCTCGGTGTCACCACAAAAAAACTACGCCCTGCCCGCTCTCACCGCTCTCCACTCAAACCTGCCGCAACCGCTTTGCCTTTGCTTCAACCAATTCTCGAATCCCGATTCCCGATTCTTCAGAATTCGCCGCGATACCAGTTCTTCAATTTCTTGAACAAGCTTCCCGCGCGGCCGGTCGGGATCGACGGGCGGCGCGGGTGTTCGATCTGGCTGCCCATCAGCAGCAAGCCCACGCCGGAGGCGTGCACCGGGTTGCCGACAACTTCGCCCAGGCCGGTCACGTGCTGCGGAATGCCCACGCGCACCGGCATCTGCAACATCTCTTCGGCCAGTTCGACCACGCCTTCCATCTTCGACGCGCCACCGGTGAGCACCATGCCGGCGCGCACCATTTCTTCGAAGCCGGAGCGGCGCAGTTCGGCCTGCACCATTTCAAAAATTTCTTCGTAACGGCCCTGCACGGCCTGCGCGAGTGCATGACGTGGCATGCGGCGCGGCGGGCGGTCGCCTACCGACGGCACCTGGATGCTTTCTTCGGCGGTGGCCAGCTGCGCCAGGGCGCAGGCGTAGCGCACCTTGATCTGCTCGGCTTCCGGCGTAGGCGTGCGCAGCATGTGCGCGATGTCGTTGGTGACGTGGTCGCCGGCGATCGGCAACGACGCGGTGTGGCAGATCGCGCCCTGCACGTACACCGCCAGATCGGTGGTGCCGGCGCCGATATCCACCAGCACAACACCCAGCTCGCGCTCGTCGGCGGTCAGCACGGCAACCGACGAGGCCAGCGAGGACAGCACCAGATCGTCCACCTGCAGGCCGCATTTCTGCACGCACTTGGTGATGTTGGCGGCGGCCGATTGCGCACAGACAACCAGATGCGCATGCACCTCCAGGCGCACGCCGGTCATGCCGACCGGGTTGCGGATACCTTCCTGCGAATCGTCCAGCACGTATTCGCGCGGGATCGCATGCAGGATGCGCTGGTCGGCAGGAATGGCCACGGCCTTGGCGGCGTCGAGCACGCGCTCCAGATCGCTCCAGGTCACTTCGCCGTCGCGGATCGGCACGATGCCGGGCGAGTTCTTGCACTGCACGTGGTTGCCGGAGATCGATGCGTACACCGAGCGGATTTCGCAGCCGGCCATCAGCTCGGCTTCTTCGACTGCGCGCTGGATCGACTGCACGGTGGATTCGATATCCACCACCACGCCGCGCTTGAGGCCGCGCGACTCATGCGAACCGATGCCGATCACTTCGATCGGATTGCCGGGCGAGTACTCGCCGACCAGCGCGACGACCTTGGAGGTGCCGATGTCCAGTCCAACGATGAGGGATTTGTCGCCTTTGCGATTCATGTATGCAGACTGCGTTGAAGAGTGAATGACGGAAGCGCAGAGGCCAGACGATCGATCAGGCGATGCGGAAAGCGCGCGGCGATGGGATGTACCTCGGCCGGCGGCGCGCCGGGTGTCACCGGCGCAATGGTCTTGGGCTTTTTGGCGTCGTGCGGGGTCTCGCCCGGCGCGCGTTCGACCGTAAAGCCGTTGGTGTAACGCAGGTCGGCGCGTGCGATCGGGCGCTGCGGGTCGGCCAACTGCGGCAGCACGCGTGCGAACCGCTGCAGGCGCGCACGCGCATCGTCGCGGCCGATCACGATCTGCAGCCCATTACTCAGACCCAGCGACCAGCTGCCGCGTGCGTCCATCTCCAGGCGCTCCACGTCCAGCCCGGTCGGCGCGAACAAGGCGCGCGACTCGTTGTACAGCGCCACCACATCCTGGGTCTTGCTGTCCGGTCCGCCGAGTTGCGGCAACTTGAAATCTTTCAACAACGGTGGGGTGCGGAACAACCGGCCCTGTTCGGACAGCATGCGGTCGGTACCCCAGCGCGCGAACGGCTTGTGCTCGGTCACATGCACTTCCAGCACGTCCGGCCAACGCTTGCGTACCTGCGCGCTTTCCACCCACGGCAAGCGCGCGATGGCGTCTTGCGCCTGTTGCAGCTTCACCGCAAAAAAGCCCGAGCGCGCATACGGCAATACCACCGCGCGCAATTCTTCGGCCGGCACCCGCTTGAAATCGCCGGACACCCGCAACTTCGCCAACGGCCAGCGCTCGGCACCCACCCATCCATTGAGCACGGCCACCACCGGCAACGCGACCAGCGCCACCGCGATCAACCAGGCCAGGATGCGCAGGGTGGCGTTCATTGGCACGCTCCGCGTGCGGGAATGGGGAATCGGGAATAGGGAATCGCAACGGCAACAACGCGGCCGCTGTTACCGATTCCCGATTCCCGATTCCCCATTCCCGGCGTCATAGCGTCTGCTCCAACACGCGCCAGACCAGCTCTTCGAAATCGATACCCAACTGACGCGCAGCCTTGGGGACCAGCGAATGGCTGGTCATGCCCGGAGCGGTGTTCACTTCGAGCAGATATAGCTGGCCGCTGCTGCGATCGCGCATGACATCGACGCGGCCCCAGCCGCGTGCGCCAGCGGCGCGGAACGCGTCCAGTGCCAGCTGACCGATCTGCGCTTCGGCATCGCCGTCCAGACCCGGGCACAGGTACTGGGTGTCGTCGGCCACGTACTTGGCGTTGTAGTCGTACCACTGGCCCTTGGGCACGATGCGGATCGACGGCAGCGCGGTCTCGCCGAGCACGGCCACGGTGAGTTCGTCGCCTTCGATCAGTTGCTCCATCAACAGCGCGCCGTCGTAGCGCGCAGCCAGCAGCACCGCTTCTTCGAGCTGGGCCTGATCGAACACGCGGCTGATGCCGACGCTGGAGCCTTCGTTGGCCGGCTTGACGATCACCGGCAAGCCGATCTGTCGTGCAGCGGCGTGGATCTGGTCTGCGCTGGCGCCGGCGGCCAGACGCGCGTAACGCGGCGTCGGCAAATCCAGCGACAACCACACCTGCTTGGTGCGGATCTTGTCCATACTCAACGCCGAGCCGAGCACGTTGGAGCCGGTGTACGGAATGCCGAAGGCTTCCATCAAACCCTGCACGATGCCGTCTTCGCCGCCGCCGTTGTGGCCATGCAATACGTTGAACACGCGGTCGAAGCGCTGCGCGACCAGTGCTTGCGCCAGTGCGGGAATGCCGTCGACCGGCTGCGCATCGACACCGCGCGCGCGCAGCGCGTCCAGCACGTTGCTGCCGGAATTCAACGACACTTCGCGCTCGGACGAGGTACCGCCAAGCAGCACGGCGACGCGCCCGAACGCTGCCGGATCGTTGCTGCGTGCAGCGGCGATCACCGCGCTCATGCCTGCTCTCCAACAAAACCGTGATTGATGATGTGCTGCGCCACATAACCGATGTCGCCGGCACCCATCATCAACAGCAGATCGCCGTCCTGCAGCACGTCCGGCAACACTTCGGCCAGGCCGGCAATCTGACCAACCACGACCGGCTCGCTACGGCCGCGCGCACGGATGGCACGCGCCAGGGCACGCGAGTCGGCACCGGGAATCGGCGCTTCGCCGGCCGGATAGACTTCGCTCAACACCAAGGCATCGACGGTGCTAAGCACGGCGGCGAATGCGTCGAACTGATCGCGGGTACGGCTGTAACGATGTGGCTGGAATGCGACGACCAGGCGCTTGTCCGGCCAGCCACCGCGGGCGGCGGCGAACACCGCTTCCAGCTCGCGCGGGTGGTGGCCGTAATCGTCGACCACCCGCACGCGCGCACCGGTGCTGGTGGTGACTTCGCCCAGATCGTTGAAACGCCGGCCGATGCCCGCAAAATTTTCCAGCGCACGCGCAATGGTCTGCGGCTCCACGCCCAGCTGCCAACCGATCGCGGCAGCGGCCAGTGCATTGAGCACGTTGTGACGGCCCGGCAAGGCCAGCGTCACCGGCGTGGTGGTGCCTTCGGGCAGACGCAGGGTGAAGCGCATACGCGGGCCGTCCTGCACCACATCTTCGGCGCGTACATCGGCGTTCTCGCTCATTCCGTAGCTCATCACGTGTCGCGGCGTTTTGCCGGCCAGTGCGGCCACTTCCGGGTCGTCGATACACAGCAGGGCCAGGCCATAGAACGGCAGGCGCTGCAGGAATTCTGCGAATGCCGCCTGGATGCGCGAGAAATCGTTGCCGTAGTTTTCCAGGTGATCCGAGTCGATGTTGGTAATCACCGCCATCAACGGATTCAGACGCAGGAAGCTGCCATCGCTTTCATCGGCTTCGGCCACCAGCCACTGGCCGCCGCCGAGCTTGGCATTGGCGCCGGCCGCCAACAGTTGCCCGCCGATGACGAAGGTCGGGTCAAGGCCACCTTCGCTCAGCACGGCCGCAGCCAGGCTGGTGGTGGTGGTCTTGCCATGCGTGCCGGCGACTGCAATGCCGCGACGGAAGCGCATCAACTCGGCCAGCATCGCCGCGCGCGGCATGATCGGAATGCGCTGGCTGCGCGCTTCCATCAGCTCGGGGTTGTCTTCGCGGATCGCGCTGGACACCACCACGCAATCGGTACCGAGCACGTTGGCGGCCGAGTGGCCGCGCATCACGCGCGCGCCGAGCTTGGCCAGGCGGCGGGTGGCCGCATTGTCGGCGTTATCCGAGCCGGACACTTCATAGCCCAGCGTCAGCATGACCTCGGCAATGCCGCTCATGCCGGTGCCGCCAATGCCGACGAAGTGCACGCGCGGAAATGCGCGGACCAGATCGCCACTGTCCTGCAGACGGCGGATCACTGGGCACCTCCTGAGGAAATGCGAATCGGGAATCGGGAATCGGGAATCGTGTGAAGCGAAGCACCAACGGCGACGGACGCCTGGTCGGTGCGCTTGTCTGCGTGCATTGAGGTGTATTCCTGCGGTTGATCTGAGCTCTGCCTATCCCCCAATCCCGACTCACCACTCCCTGCCTCTTGCAGAATGATGTCGGCAATGCGCTCGGCGGCATCCGGTTTGGCCAGGGTGCGGGCGGCTTGCGCCATCGACAGGCGGCGCGCGGGGTCGGTGAGCAGGGTCTGCAAGACCTGCTGCAGGCGCACGGGCAAGGTGTCGTCCTGCTTGAGCAGCACGGCGGCGTCGGCGCCGACCAGGTATTCGGCATTGCGGGTCTGGTGATCGTCGACAGCGGCGGCAAAGGGCACCAGCACGCTGCCGACACCGGCGGCGCACAGCTCGGCCAGGGTAGAGGCGCCGGCGCGGCACACCACCAGATCGGCCCAGGCGTAGGCGGCGGCCATGTCGGCAATGAACGGTTCAACGCTCGCCTGTACCGCAGCCTGCGCGTAGGAAGCCTCGGCTTCGGCGCGCAGCTTTTCGCCACACTGATGCCGCACTTCGACATCCGGATGCCCGAGCGCGGCCAGTGCCGACGGCACGGCTTGATTCAATGCGCGTGCGCCCTGGCTGCCGCCGAGCACCAACACGCGTACGGGACCACCCCGCCCGACCATGCGCGTGGACGGCACAGGAAGCGCGGCGATTTCTGCGCGCACCGGATTACCCACCGCTTCTTCGCCAGCAAAGCTGCCGGGGAAACCGGTCAGTACGCGGCGCGCAAAACGCGACAACACCTTATTGGTCATGCCAGGCGCGCGATTCTGTTCGTGCACGAGCAAGGGCACGCCGAGCAGACGTGCAGCCAAGCCACCGGGGCCAGCCGCAAAGCCGCCGAAGCTGACCACCGCGCGCGGCTGTCGCTTGCGC
Source organism: Xanthomonas sp. WCS2018Noco2-27 (assembly GCF_031843525.1). Taxonomy (NCBI): domain Bacteria; kingdom Pseudomonadati; phylum Pseudomonadota; class Gammaproteobacteria; order Lysobacterales; family Lysobacteraceae; genus Xanthomonas; species Xanthomonas sp. WCS2018Noco2-27. The sequence continues at coordinate 12,808 of NZ_JAVTIK010000016.1, forward strand.
AACACAAAGCCGGCAGCGCGCACTGCACGCATCACCCGCACCGGTGCGCCGAGCAACTTGATCACGCCCTTGCCGCGCAGGCCACTGATGGCCAGCGTGTCGATCTGGATATCGTGCTGCGGCACCAGCCGCGTTTCCATTGCGCCGTCGGCGCCCAGCCAGGTCACCGGCACGCCACGCGCGCGCAGCACCTTGGCCACTGCCAGACCCGGGAAAATATGCCCGCCGGTGCCGCCAGCCAAAATCATGACAGGTCGACCGCCCGCAGATGGTTGTGCGGGCTGTTGCGAGGGGCTCGCATAAACGCTCATGCAATCCTCCCGAAGGTCGGTTCCACACGCGGCTGCATGCGGCTGGTGCCACGCAGGATGGCCGATGCCGGCGCCACCGAGGGTGCTGCAGCTGACGCCGCTGCCACCGGTGCAGGCGCTGCAGCGGTCTCGCGCTGCGGCTTGCGTCCCGCTGCATAGGCAGGCGGCACCGACTCGACCACCGGCTCGGCTGGCTCAGCCGATGGCGCGCCCGCACCCTGCGGCGACAACTTGCTGCGCAGGCGCTCGGCGCGATCCATTTCATAGGACACGCGCAACAGCAGGCCCATCGCCACGCAGGTCATCAGCACCGACGAACCGCCGGAGGAAATCAACGGCAGGGTCAGGCCCTTGGTTGGCAAAATGCCCAGATTCACACCCACCGACACAAAGCTCTGCAGGCTGATCCACAGACCGATACCGAAGGCGATGTAGCCTGAGAAATGGCGCTTCATCTCCACGCAGCGCATGCCCAGCCAGAACGCGCGGCCGACCAGCAGTGCGTACAGCGAGATCACACCGCAGACGCCGACAAAGCCCAGCTCTTCGGCAATCACCGAAAAGATGAAGTCGGTATGCGCTTCGGGCAGATAGTTGAGCTTCTGCACCGAGGCACCCAGCCCTGCGCCGGTCCACTGGCCGCGGCCGACCGCCATCAACGCGTTCGACAACTGATAGCCGGAGCCCAGCTGATCGGCCCACGGATCCAGGAACGAGGTGATGCGACGCAGGCGGTACGGCTCCAGGATCGCGATGAAGGCGAACACCGGCAGGCCGAACACGATGGGCATCGACATGCGCGGCAGGTTCACCCCGCCCAGCACCAGCATGCCGGCAGTGATCGCCAGCAGCAGCGTGGACGAGCCGAAGTCAGGCTGCATCAGTAGCAGACCGACCAATGCGATCGCCACGCCCAGCGGCTTGAGCATCGCGGGCCAGGTCGCGTTGACCTCATCGCGAAAGCGCACCAGGTAGCTGGACAGCCACACGATGTAGAGCACCTTGACCGCTTCCACGGTCTGGAATTTCGACACGCCCAGGTTGATCCAGCGCTTGGCGCCGTTGACGCTGCTGCCCAGGCCGGGCACGAACACCACCATCAACAGACCGAAGCAGGCCAGCAGCAATACCTGGTTGTATTGCTCGATGGTCTTGAGCTCGGTGCGCATCGCCCAGAACGCCAGGCCCACGCCAATGCCCAGAAACAGCAGATGGCGGGTCAGGTAATAAAACGGGTTGTCGGACAGCTCGATCGAACTGGACGCCACCATCACCACGCCCAGCGAGGCGAGCGTGGCTGCCGCGCCGAGCAGCCACGGGTCATAACGGCCGCCGATGGCGTCCAGTCGTGTGGCCTGGCGGGACATGTCGTTCATCAGCGCACCTTCAACGTGGCAAGGCCGATCAGCACCAGCACCACCGAAATAATCCAGAAGCGCACGATCACGCGCGGCTCCGGCCAGCCCTTGAGTTCGAAGTGGTGGTGGATCGGCGCCATGCGGAACACGCGCTTGCCGGTGAGCTTGAAGCTGGCGACCTGGATCATCACCGACAGCGTTTCGATGACGAACACGCCGCCCATGATCACCAGCACCATTTCCTGGCGCACGATCACCGCGATGGTGCCCAGCACCGCGCCCAGCGACAGCGCGCCGATGTCGCCCATGAACACCATGGCCGGGTAGGTGTTGAACCACAGAAAGCCCAGCCCTGCCCCGGCGATCGCCGAGCAGATGATGATCAGCTCGCCGGCGCCCGGAATCAGCGGGATTTTCAGGTATTCGGCAAACACCACGTTACCCGAGGCATACGCAAATACGCCCAGCGCGCAGGCCACCAGCACGGTCGGCATGATCGCCAGACCATCCAGGCCGTCGGTGAGGTTCACCGCGTTGGAGAAACCAACGATCCAGAAATAAGCGATTACCACGAAGCTCACGCCGGCCAGTGGCAGCGCGATCGACTTGAACATCGGAATGTAGAAGGTGATCGCTGCCGGTACGTCGGCGGTGTAGAACAGAAACAGACCGGCGGCCAGGCCGAAGATCGACTGCAGCAGATACTTCCAGCGCGACTTCAGGCCATTGGGATCGCGGCGTACGATCTTGATCCAGTCGTCGTACCAGCCGATCGCACCGAAGCAGAGCATCACCGCCAGCACCAGCCACACATAACGGTTGCGCAGATCGCCCCACAGCAGCACCGACAAAGTCACGGTGAGCAGGATCAGCGAGCCGCCCATGGTCGGCGTGCCGGCCTTGGAGAAATGCGTTTGCGGGCCGTCCTGGCGGATCGGCTGGCCACCCTTGAACTGGGCCAGCTTGCGGATCACTGCAGGGCCCATCCACAACGACAGGAACAACGACGTCAGCGCTGCCAGAATGCCGCGGAAGGTCAGATAGTTGAACAGCCCGAACAGGCTCTCCAGTTGCTGTAGCCAACGCGCCAGCTCAAGCAGCATGGGAGGCATCCTCCGACGGTGCGAGCAGCGCGGCGACGATGCGGTCCATGGCGCTGCCGCGGGAGCCTTTTACCAGCAGCGTGGGCGGAAGTTGCGCGGTGGTAGCGACAGCCTGCGCCGCCGCACCAGTGTGTTCGTGCATCAAAGAAGATTCCTGCGTTTGAGTCTGCGAACCGGCGACCTGCGCCAGATCCGCCTGCAATGCCGTCGCCAAGGCGGCATGTGTGGCAAACACGCGACCACCCTCGCCGAATGCCTGCGCGGCAGCGGCGCTGAGCTCGCCCAGCGCGTACAGACGCTGCAACTTGGCCGCGCGTGCGCGACGTCCGGCAGCGGCATGCAGTGCCGCGGCGTCGGCGCCGAGTTCGCGCATGTCGCCCAGCACCAGCCAGCCATCGCCCGGCGCGGCAGCCAGTGCATCGATGGCGGCATCCAACGAGCCAGGGTTGGCGTTGTAACTGTCGTCGATCAGCACCGCGCCACCGGGCAAACGATGGGCAATCTGCCGGCCAGCCACCGGGCGCGCCTGCGCCAGGCCAGCGGCGATGATCGGCAGCGCGATACCGGCGCCCAGTGCCAAGCCGGTCGCAGCCAATGCATTGAGCACGTTGTGGCGGCCCGGTAATGGCAGCGCAATCTGCGCCTCGCCCTGCGGGGTTACCAGCGTGAACTGCGCGCCGTCGGCCTGCAGTCGCAGTTGACGTGCGGTGATATCGGTGCTGGCCTGCAGGCCATAACGCAACACGCGACGGCCTTGCACCGGCTGCGCGTGCAGTTGCTGCTCGAACCAGGCGCCGAAGGCATCGTCGGCATTGATCACTGCCACGCCATCGGACGGCAGCGCGGCATAGATCGCGCCCTTGGTCTGTGCGACGCCGAGCAGGCTGCCCAGGCGCTCCAGGTGCGCCGGCGCGATGTTGTTGACCAGCGCAACATGCGGCCGCGCGATGTCGGTGAGGTAGGCGATATCGCCCGGCTTGCCGGCACCCATTTCATAGATGGCAACATCTGCATCGTCCGGCGCGGCGATCACTGCCAGCGGCAAGCCGATTTCGTTATTGCGATTGCCCGGCGTGGCATAGACCGTGGTGCCATCGACACGCCCTGCTTCGGTCAGGATCGACAGCAGCAGCGCCTTGACGCTGGTCTTGCCGTTGGACCCGGTCAACGCGATCACGCGGGTGGCGCGATCGCGCTGCATGCCGGCAGCAATCCGCGCCAGCGCCAGCTCAGTGTTCTGCACCAACACCTGCGGCACGCTCAGCGTGGGCAACAAACGATCCACCAGCAACCCGCTCGCGCCCTGCGCGAGCGCATCGGCAGCGAAGTCGTGCCCATCGAACCGCTCGCCGCGCAGCGCCACATACAGGCTGCCGTTGGACAGCGTGCGGGTGTCGTTGCCGACCGCATCGATCATGGCATCGTCGCCGTGCAGCTCGCCGCCGGCCCAATGCGCGATCAACGACAGCGGGGTGAGCTTCATGCGCGCACTCCCAGCACGGTGCGCGGCAGCAAGGCCTGCGCCGCCACCACTGCATCGTCGAAGGCATGCTGCACGCCAGCCACTTCCTGATACGGCTCGTGGCCCTTGCCGGCGATCAGCACGATGTCCGACGCGCTGGCCATACTGATGGCCTGATGGATCGCAGCGGCGCGGTCGCGCTGCACGATGGCTGCATCCGGGCGCGCAAAGCCGCGCACGATATCGGCAACGATGACATCGCCGTCTTCGCCGCGCGGGTTGTCGTCGGTGACGATCGCCACATCGGCATTGAGTTCGGCAATGGCGGCCATTTGCGGACGCTTGCCGGTGTCGCGTTCGCCACCGCAGCCGAACACGCAGATCAGCCGGTCCTGCGCATGCGAGCGCAGGCTGGCCAGTGCCTGTTCCAGCGCGTCGGGCGTGTGTGCGTAATCGACCACTACCAGCGGTGCGCCATGCGCGCCGCCGAGACGATTCATGCGGCCGTGGATCGGCTGCAACTGGCCCAGCACCTGGGCGATCTGCGCCGGCGCATGGTCCAGCGCGTGCAAGGCACCGGCGACCGCCAGCAGGTTGTCCACGTTGAAGCGACCCAGCAATGGCGAATGCACGGCGTGGACGCTGGCATCGATCCGCAGCGCGAAGCTGATGCCGTTGTGATCCAGCTGCAGTGCGTCGGCGCGCACCGTAGCGCCAGCCTGTCCGCGCGAACTCACCCCGATCGCGCGCAGCGCAGGATCGAGCGAGGCGAACAGCGTGCGGCCGAACGCGTCGTCCAGATTCACCACCGCAGCCTGCAAGCCGGCGCGCGTGAACAGCTTGGCCTTGGCCGCGCCGTACTGCGCCATATCGCCGTGATAATCGAGATGATCGCGGGTGAGATTGGTGAACACCGCCACGTCGAAATGCACCGCATCCACGCGACCCTGATCGAGCGCGTGCGAGCTCACCTCCATCGCTGCGGCCTGCGCGCCTTCATCGCGCAGCTGTGCCAGCAACGCATGCGTGGGCAGCACCAACGGCGTGGTGAAACCGGTCGGGACGGCGCTGCCATACAGGCCGACGCCCAGCGTACCGAGCGTGCCAGTGGGCGTACCGAGCAAGGTCAGCGCCTGCGCCAGCAGCTGCACGGCGGAGGTCTTGCCGTTGGTGCCGGTGACGCCCACCATCCGCAGCGTGCGCGACGGATGACCATGAAACTGATCGGCCATGCTGCCAAGCCGCGCACGCAAGCCGGGCACGGCGATCGCATCGGCAGGCGCCGGCAGATCGGCAGGCGCGGGCGGCTCGAACAACACCGCCACCGCACCATTGGCGCGCGCCTGCTCGACAAAGCCCAACCCATGCGCACCGAAGCCGGCGATCGCCACGAACGCATCGCCTGCGCGCACTGCACGGCTATCCATCACCAAACCGGACACCTGCACATCGCGCGCAAGCGTCAGGTCCGGCAGCAGCTGCGACAGCGGCATGGCGCGACTCACTGACGGCTCTCCTGCAACGGCGCAGGCTGCGCAGGCGCAGGCGGTGGTGCGATCGCGGTCGGAATGCCGGCCGACACTTCGTCCACAGGGTCCGGTACCAGCGCCGGATCCAGATCGGCCGGTTGCGGCTTGACGATCGGTTGACCGGTCTTGCCGGCGGCCTGCGCGGCCAGCCACGACTGGATATCGTCCGGCGGCACGTCCATCAACCGCAGCGCACCTTCCATTACCTTATGGAACACCGGTGCCGACACCAGGCCGCCGTAATACACCTTGCCCTGCGGATCGTTGATCACGATGACGGTGGCAAACCGCGGGCGCGTGGCCGGTACCAGACCGGCAAACAGCGCGTTGTAATGCCCGCGCTCGTAACCATTGGCGCCGTTCTTGCGCGCGGTACCGGTCTTGCCGGCTACGTGATAGCCAAGGATCGCCGCGCCCTTGGCGCCGCCCTGAGTGACCACCGTCTCCATCATGTCGATGACCTGTCGCGCCACCTCGGGGGTGATCACCTGACGGGTCTCGTTGTGCTGGCCACGCACGAAGGTCGGCGGCGTCAGCTTGCCGCCGTTGCCCAGCGTGGCGTACGCCTGCGCAATCTGCAGCGGCGTCACCGACAGGCCGTAGCCGTACGACATCGTGGTCTTGGACGGGCCGCTCCAGCGCGCTGGCTGCAGCACCACACCGGCCGATTCGCCCGGAAAACCGCTATGCGGCGCGCTGCCGTAACCGAAGTTGCGGATCGACTGATAGAACGTCTGGTCCGGCACCTTGGCCGCGATCTTGGCCGCACCGATATTGGAGCTGCGGGTGATCACGCCGGTGACGTTGAGTACGCCGTTGTTGCGCGGCACATCGCGAATGGTGAAGCGCCCCACCGACATATAGCCGGGGTTGGTATCGATGACGGTGTCCTTGGTCACCACACCAGCAGTCAGCGCGGTCGCCACGGTCAGCGGCTTCATCGTCGAGCCCGGCTCGACCAGATCGGTGACGGCGCGATTACGTCGTGCCGACGGATTGATGCCGGTCACCGAGTTGGGGTTGTAGGTCGGCAGATTCACCATCGCCAGCACTTCGCCGGTGGCCACATCCATCACCACCATCGACCCGCCAGCGGCATTGTTTTCGACCAACGCGTTGCGCAGTTCCTTGTAGGCCAGGAACTGGATGCGGCGGTCGATGCTCAGCGTCAGATCCTTGCCCGGCTGCGCCGGACGCACCAGATCCACGCTCTCCACGATGGCGCCGCGCGCATCGCGCACCACCTTCTTGGAGCCGGGCTTGCCGCGCAGCCATTCGTCAAAGGCCAGCTCCAGCCCTTCCTGGCCGCGGTCGTCGATATTGGTGAAGCCCAGCACGTGGGCCATCGCTTCGCCTTGCGGATAGAAGCGACGGAACTCGCGCTGCGAAAACACGCCCGGAATCTTTAACTCGACGATCGCATGCGCCTTGTCCGGGTTGATCCGGCGCTGCAGGTACATGAATTCCTTGCCGGCCTTTTGCGCCAGCTTGGCGTTCAACTCGTCCAGCGGCTGGCCGAGCGCCTTGGCCAACTCGGGAATGCGGTCGGGGTTGCGCAGCAGTTCCTGCGGATTGACCCAGATCGATTCCACCGGCGTGGACACGGCCAACGGCTCGCCATTGCGGTCGGTGATCATCCCGCGCGAGGTGGCGATCGGCAGCTCACGCAGATAGCGCGCTTCGCCCTGGCGCTGATAGAAATCGCGATTGACCAGCTGCACGAATGCAGCGCGCCCGATCAACGTCACCGAACACAGGCCCAACGCGATACCGACCAGGGTCAGCCGGCCGCGCAGGTTGAAGTTGCTACGGGGGCGATTGCGGCCGGCTTTCATGGCGCACCTCCGTGTGCGCCACCCTGCGGGCGGCTTCGCCGTGCAAAACGGCTGTCCTGCCGTTTTGTCATGGGCGCACCTGCTTGTGCGCCACACTGCGGGCGGCTTCGCCGTGCAAAACGGCTGTCCTGCCGTTTTGTCATGGGCGCACCTGCTTGTGCGCCACTCTGCGGGCGGCTGCGACGTTCAAAAAGGCCGTCGTGCCGTTTTGTCATGGGCGAAGCTGCTTGTGTGCCACCCTGCGGGCGGCTGCGACGTTCAAAAAGGCTGTCGTGCGACTTCGTCATGGGCGCACCACCACGATGTCGTTGGTCTCCGGGAACTTCATCCCGATGCGCGCACGCGCGACCTGATCGACACGATTGCTTTCCGCCCAGGTGGCCTGCTCCAACTGCAGCCGGCCGAATTCGATGTTCAACTCATCGCGCGCGTGTTCGAGCTTGGACAGCTGCACGAACAGCTTGCGGTGCATGTGGCGCATGTACACCACCCCGATCGCCGAGGCGATGCTGCAGGCGAGCAGCACGATCAGCAGCAGGCGGCTCATTGGGCGTCTCCTTGAGGCGCCGGGATTGGGGAGTCGGGATTCGGGATTCGCGTGGCGCGCGTTTCCATTCCCGATTCCCCATTCCCCATTCCCAGCTTCTCGGCCACCCGCAGTACTGCGCTGCGCGCACGCGGGTTGACGCTCAACTCGTCGAAGTCGGCCTTGACTGCGCCTGTCACCAGCTGCAGCGTCGGCACGAACGGCTGCGCTTCGGGCAGGCGGCGGTTGCTCGGCGGGGCCTTGGCGTAGCGGGCCATGAACTGCTTGACGATGCGGTCTTCCAGCGAGTGGAAGCTGATCACCGCCAGCCGGCCACCCGGCTTGAGCGCGCCCAGCGCGGCGTCCAGCCCGGCTTCCAGATCGGCCAGCTCGCGGTTGATGTGGATGCGGATGGCCTGGAAGCTGCGCGTGGCCGGATGGGTCTTGCTGTCGCCGCGCGGCATCACCGAGGCGATCAAGTCGGCCAGCTGCGCGGTGCGCAACAACGGCTGCTCGGTGCGGCGCGCCACGATGGCCCGTGCGATGCGGCGGCTCTGGCGTTCTTCGCCATAAGTCCACAACACGTCGGCGATCTCGCGATCGCTGGCATGCGCCAGCCACTCGGCCGCGCTCTGTCCGGCGTCCGGATCCATGCGCATGTCCAGCGGGCCGTCCTTGCCGAAACTGAAACCGCGGCCGGCCACGTCCAGCTGCGGCGAGGACACACCCAGGTCCAGCAGGATGCCGTCGACGGTCGCAGCGGCGACCACCTGACCGAGTCCGGCGAAACTGCCGCGATGGATGGACACGCGCGCATCGCCGCCGAACGTCTGTTCGGCCACCGCGATCGCTTCAGGGTCCTTGTCCATCACCAGCAGTCGACCTCCCGGGCCAAGGTGTTCCAGCACGCCGCGTGCGTGTCCGCCACGCCCGAACGTGCCATCGAGATAGGTTCCGCCTTCGGTCACCTGCAGGCCATCCAGAACCTGCGTGTACAGCACCGGCACATGGGCCGCCGGCGGCTGCGACACCGGGTGACCGGGCTGCGCTTCACCGCGCATCCGGGCACCCCGGCTCACAACCTGAGATCGAGCAATTCATCGCCCAGATCCCCGTCAGACAATGTCTGCTGGATCAGTGCGCGATGTGCCTGCTCGCTCCAGAGTTCGAATTTGTCGCCCATGCCAAGCAGCACGGCTTTCTTCTCGATGCCGACCGCATTGCGGTGGCTGGCCGGAATGCTCAGACGGCCATTGGCGTCCAGCTCCAGCACGGCGGAGGAACCCACCAGTTTTTGCTGCAGCGTGCGGACCACGCGCTGGGTATTGGGCTTGGACATCACATCGTCGCGCACCCGCTCCCACTCCTTCTCCGCATACAGCCACAGGCAACCGGCTTCGAACGGGTTGTAGGTGAGCACCAGGCGGTTGCCGCTCACACGCGTGACCAGGTCGCGATACGCGGTAGGTACCGCCATGCGCCCCTTGTCGTCCACCGTGATGGCAGTCTCGCCCTGAAACACCGAATGCAACCTCGAATACCCGCTGGGGGATCATTGAACCACGAAAAACCACAAAACACCTGGTTTTCCCTCCGATGCCCACCTTAGCAGTGCACCAAAGGTTGTCAACAGTTTTCAAGGTCGCAAATCGCCAGTCGCATCAATGAGTTGCAGCACTCTTTAGAGACTTGTTCAAAGCTTATCCACAAGTTGCTGTTTCGTCTCAGATTTTGAGATTGAACAAAAATTCAGGGGCGTGAAGGCTGTGTAAACACGACCCGCGTCTCACTTCACGCTGCGCCAGCTGCACCGCATGGCTGCGCAAACGCGCCACACTTGGCGACATGTGCCTAGTCGCTCTTGCCTGGAAAACCCACCCGCGTTTGCGCCTGCTGCTGGCAGGCAACCGCGATGAATTCCACGAACGCCCCACCGCACCGCTTGCGCGCTGGGCGGCGCCTGCCGACAACGTGCTGGCCGGGCGCGACCTGCGCTCGGGCGGAAGCTGGGTCGGACTGGGCAGCGACGGCCGAGTCGCCGTGGTGACCAACGTGCGCGACCCGATGGCCACCATGTCCGGGCGCTCGCGTGGTCATCTGATTGCCGACTATCTATCCGGCAGTTCCGACGCTACTGCCTATGCCCAGGAACTGGCCGCGGATGGACACGCGTTCCCACCGTTCAACCTGCTGCTGTGCGACGCCGAGCGCTGCGAACACCTCAGCAATCACCCGCCGCTGGCACGCACGCTGGCTCCCGGTATCCATGGGATGTCCAACGGCCCGCTGGACGCGCCCTGGCCCAAGACCGTTGCGCTAACTGCGGTCTTGCATGACTGGTGCGCCACGGGCAGCGAAGACCTGCAACCGCTGTGGACAGCCCTGGGCAACGCCGTCATCGCTTCCGACGATGCCCTGCCCCACACCGGCGTCGATCTGCCCACCGAACGCCTGCTCTCGGCCGCCTTCATCGCCGGCCAGAGCTACGGCACCCGCGCCAGCACCATCGTGGCGGTGGATCATGCAGGCAGCGGCTTCATCCACGAACGCCGCTTCGGCCCCGGTGGAACATTCCAGGGCGAAACACGGCTGGACATCTTCGGTACGCGTTGACACTGCGCAATCATGCGCATAGCGTGCGCATGAACGACAGGAGGCCGACCATGAGCCGTTACTACGACAGTTCCGCGCAAAAGAAACCGCTGAACCTGACCATCAACTCGGACCTGGCCGCACAGGCACGGGCGATGACCGGCAACCTGTCGGCAAAGGTCGAAGAACTGCTGGCCGACTACGTCACCAAAGAGCGCGACAGCCATAGCGCCAGAGCGATGGAGTTGCAGCGCGCTGCGAGCGAATGGAAGACCTTCACCGACACGCACGGCTCCTTCGCCGACGAGTTCTCCACGTTATGACCGACCAGTTCGATGTCTACGCAAACGTCGGACAGAACAAGAACATCCCCTACGTGGTCGTGGTCCAGTCGAAGATCTTCGACGCCTCCCCCCGCCGCGTCGTCGTGCCCCTGGTCATCAAGTCCAAGCACTCCCCAACCCCGTCCCGCTTCACCCCGGAACTCACCGTCGCCGGCCAACGCGTCATCCTGCAACCCCTGGAAATGACCTCGGTGCCGCTGACAGTGCTCAACAACCCTGCCGGCTCCCTCAAGGACCAAGGCCAGACCATCATCGACGCCCTGGACGAGCTGTTCACCCGCTCATTCGGCTAGCCATCTCGTCAATGCGGGCAAGCGAGCGCATCGCGCAAGCGCCTCAACCAACCACCCAACTGCAAGCCCCCTTGAGTCAAGGGGGCGCGGCGATAGCCGCGGGGTTCTGGTATGCCACGGAGCGGGACCCGCGTTTTGTACCGCCGCAGGCGGCACGAAGCGTGGGTGTCTTCTTGGGGCGAACGCTCAAAGAAGGACAAGGCCAAACCATCATCGACCAACTGGGCAAATTACCCACCCGCTCTCTCAGCGAGTCATTCCGCCATCGCGGGCAAGCGAGCGCATCGCGCAAGCGCCTCGACCAACCACCTAACTGCAAGCCCCCTTGAGTCAAGGGGGCGCGGCAATAGCCGCGGGGTTCTGGCATGCCCGGAGCGGGGCCCGCGTTTTGTACTGCCGCAGGTGGTACGAAACGTGGGTGTCTTCTTGGGGGCGAACGCCCAAAGAAGGCAGCGATACAGCAGTAGGGATCTGACATGCCCATCAAATCGCTGGACGCACCATTCAACCACTCATTCGACTAATCATTCCGCAATTGGGGCAAGCGAGCGCATCGCGCAAGCGCCTCGACCAACCACCTAACTGCAAGCCCCCTTGAGTCAAGGGGGCGCGGCGACAGCCGCGGGGTTCTGGCATGCCCGGAGCGGGGCCCGCGTTTTGTACCGCCGCAGGCGGTACGAAGCGTAGGTGTCTTCTTGGGGCGAACGCCCAAAGAAGGCAGCGATACAGCCGCGAGACTCTGGCATGCCCATCAAAGCCTTGGACGCGCCATTCAACCACTCACTCGACTAATCATTCCGCAATTGGGGCAAGCGAGTGCATCGCACAAGCGCCTCGACCAACCACCCAACTGCAAGCCCCCTTGAGTCAAGGGGGCGCGGCGACAGCCGCGGGGGTTGTGGCATGCCACGGAGCGGGACCCGCGTTTTGTACCGCCGCAGGCGGTACGAAGCGTGGGCGCCTTTTTTGGGCCTACGCCCAAAAGAGGCGGCGGAGCCGGCCGATAAGCCGGGTTCTGTCGTGGACAGTCATTCGTCTAGGCGCTACGTCACCGCAGCGCTCAAGCAACCTACCCGGATCCAGCGCGGGCCACGCCAATGGATCCCTATTTGGTCTTGCTCCAGGTGGGGTTTGCCGTGCCGGTCCGTTACCGGACTCGCGGTGCGCTCTTACCGCACCATTTCACCCTTACCACGCGCCTCTTGCGAGACCGTTCGGCGGTATCTCTCTGTTGCACTTTCCGTCGGCTTGCGCCGCCCAGGCGTTACCTGGCACCTTGCCCTATGGAGCCCGGACTTTCCTCGGCACTCTTGCGAGTGACGCGACTGTCTGGCCGACTCCGCCGGGGGGCATTCTACGCTATCGCCACAATCCAGAACGGCGCAGCGTTTCCAACCGGCCATTGACCGTAGGAGCGCACCCGGGCGCGACAGCCTTACCGAGAAAGCGTCATCGCCGATCACAGCGCGCTCGCGACCACCACCCTAGCCGCCATACAACGCCTTGCGCGGCGCACCGGTCAGCTCGGCGGCGAGCTTGGCGGCGGTGGAGGGCGGCAGGTGCTCGGCGAGTTTGGCGTAGACGCGGCGGCCTTCGGCGAGTTGGCCTTCGGCGGCGTCGGCGGCGCCCTGCACCATCACCACGAACTCGCCCTTGCGCTGGTTGTCGTCGGCTTCGACCCTGGCCTGCAACTCGGCCAGGCTGCCGTCGAGCACGGTTTCGAACAGTTTGGTCAGCTCGCGGGCGATCACCGCCGGGCGGTCGTCGCCGAAGGCGAAGCGCAGGTCGGCCAGCGAGTCGACGATGCGGTGCGAGGATTCGTAAAACACCAGGGTACGGGTCTCACCGGCCAGGTGCGCCAGGCGCTCCCGACGCGCAGCGCTCTTGGCCGGCAAAAAACCCTCGAAGCTGAAGCGGTCGCTGGGCAGACCGGCCACGCTGAGCGCGGCAATTGCCGCGCAGGCGCCCGGCACCGGGCTGACCTTGATGCCAGCCGCGCGGGCAGCGCGCACCAGCTTGAAGCCGGGGTCGCTGACCAGCGGGGTGCCGGCGTCGCTGACGATGGCCAGCGACTCGCCCTCGCGCAGGCGCGCCACGATGCGCTCGGACATCGCCTCTTCGTTGTGGTCGTGCAGGGCCAACAGCGGGCGGTCGATGCCGAAATGGCTGAGCAATTGGCGGGTGTGGCGGGTGTCTTCGGCGCAGATCGCGGCCACGCCACGCAACACCTCCTGCGCGCGCGGCGACAGGTCGGCCAGGTTGCCGATCGGCGTGGCGACCACGTGCAGGGTTCCAGGGGACATCATCAGCGGTCTTCCGGGGGCAAAGGGTAGAATCGTAGCGGTTTTCAACGGACCGCCCTGGCGGCCCCTGTCCAATGGATCTGAAATGAACAAGCGTGTTGCAAGGATCTCCGCCCTGTCGTTACTGGTCATGCTGGCGGCCGGTTGCGCCACCAGCAGCGTCACCCAGACTGCCTCGCCGACGCAGAGCGCGGCGCTGGCGTTGCTGGACCAGGGCAAGCCGCGCGAAGCGGCGCAGCAGCTGGAAGCCGAAGCCGCCGGTGCCAGCGGTGCGCAACGCAGCCGTCTGCTGGCCGCGGCCGCGTTCGGCTGGCACGACGCCGGCGATGACGCCCGCGCACGCACGCTGCTGGCGCAGGTCAACGCGCGCCATCTGAGCGGCGAAGAGCGCGCCCGCTTCGGGCTGCTCACCGGCGAGCTTGCGGTGATCGACAAGCAGGCCGAGCAGGCGCTGCAGGCGCTGGGCGACAGCCCGCAGGGGCTGACCCAGCCGCTGCAGACGCGCTGGCTGGTGGCACGCGCCGCCGCACTGGAAGCCACCGGCGACCTGTTCGGCGCCGCCGCCGACCGGGCACGCGCCGATGCCAGCCTGACCGGCACGCCGCGCAGCGACAACCAGCGCGCCGTCGTGCGTCTGCTAGCGGCGCTGGACGATGCCACGCTCAAAGGCCGCACCGCCGCGCTACCGGCCGGCGACCCGCTGTACAACTTTGCCGGCCGCGCGCTGATCAGCCGCGGCCTGGCGTTGCCGCGCGCATTCGATCGCGATGCGCAATGGGGCTTCGACACCAGCAAGCGTCCGCCGGCCGAGCGCGACGGTTACCGCCCGCCGGTCAAACTGGCAGTGCTGCTGCCGCTCACCGGCAATCTGGCCACCGCCGCCGCGCCGGTGCGTGATGGGCTGTTGGCTGGCTACTACGCCGAAACCCGCCGCCGCCCGGAGGTGCAGTTCTTCGACACCGCCGGCACCGCCGCCGGTGCCAATGCCGCCTACGACAAAGCCGTGGGCGCCGGTGTCGATTACGTGGTCGGCCCGCTGGGTCGCGACGAAGTCAGCGCGTTGTTCGCGCGCGGCCAGCTTGCCGTGCCGGTGCTGGCGCTCAACCGCCCCACCGACAACAAGGCGCCGCCCGCTGGCAGCGCAGGCTTCTCGCTGGCACCGGAAGACGACGGCATCATGGCCGCCGAATATCTGCTCTCGCGCGAACGCCGCAACGTGCTGATCGTGGGCACCGGCGACGACAACGGCAAGCGCACCATCAAGGCCTTCCGCGACCGCTTCACCGAACGCGGCGGCAAGGTCGCCGGCAGCATCAGCGTGGCCGATGCACCGGGCGACATCGGTGCGCAGCTGCGCAACTACGGCACTGCCGATGCGGTGTTCCTGGCGGTGCGCGGCAACACCGCGCGCGCGCTGGCGCCGCAGCTGGCCTTGAGCGGGTTTGCCGGCAAGTCGCGCGTGGGCACCTCGCAGCTGGTGGCCGGCACCGGCAAGGTCGAAGACGACCTGGCGCTGGACGGCATCATCTACCCCAGCGAAACCTGGACCGCACTTGGCGTCTCCGGCCTGCCGGCGGCCAGCCAGGTCGCCAGCACCCTGCCCAGCGCACGCGGCCCGGCCGCACGTCTGTTCGCGTTCGGCTACGACGCATGGAAGATCAGCGCATATCTGGAAAAGCTCGCCACCGGCACCGACGGCGGCCTGCGCGGCGCCACCGGCACCTTGCATCTGGACGGCTTCGGCAATGTGCTGCGCACGCCGGCATGGTCCACCTTCAACGGTGGCCGCCCGGTGCCGATCGCCGACGGCCGCTAAGTCATGCCGGCAGCGCGCCAGCAACGCGGTGCGGCAGTGGAAGCGGCCGCACGCGTGAAGCTGGAGCAGGCCGGCTTGCGCCTGGTGGTGAGCAATGCCAACTACCGCGGCGGCGAACTGGATCTGGTGATGCGCGACGGGCCGGCGCTGGTGTTTGTCGAAGTGCGTTACCGCCGCGACACCCGCTTCGGCGGCGGCGCGGCTTCGGTGGATGTGCGCAAACGCCGCAAGCTGGTACTGGCGGCGCAGTTGTTTCTTGTCTCTCACCCTGCACTGGCAGCGCTGCCATGTCGCTTCGACGTAGTCGAAGCCAGCGGCGAACCGCCGGTGCTGCACTGGATCCGCGACGCCTTCCGCGCCGACGATTGCTGATGCTTCAGAAGCGCGACTAACGACGTTCGATGCCAACCATCATGACCCACGCCGCAGTGCCGCTGGCACTTTGGTATGCCAGTGAACGCGGACGCATTTCGCCGCGCTTGCTCGGTGCCGGCATCGTGGCGGCGATGTTGCCCGATGCGGACGTGCTGGCGTTTGCGTTGCACGTTCCGTATGCCGATGCGTTTGGTCACCGCGGTGCCAGCCATTCGTTGTTGTTCGCCAGCGTCATCGCACTGCTCGGCGCGGCAGCGCATCGCGGCCTGCGTGCGGATGTCGTGCAGGCAGCGGTGTGGCTGTTTGTCTGCACCGCATCGCACCCGATCCTGGATGGCATGACCTCCGGCGGGCTCGGTGTGGCGTTGGCATGGCCGTGGAGCGAAACGCGCTGGTTCGCGCCGTGGCGGCCGATCCGCGTCTCGCCGTTTGCCAACGGATTTTTCAATGCGCGCGGCTTGAACACGCTGCTCTCCGAGCTGCGTTGGGTCTGGCTGCCGCTCACCGTCGCAGCGCTGGGATTTCGATGTATCCAGCGCGCGGCACCACAGGATCACCCGCAATGACCGATGTACTTCCCACCGCGCTAGCCGAGCTGTTGGCCGCGCGGCTTGGACCCGATGGCTGGTTGACTGCCGACGATGCGCGCCGCCGTTATGGCGAAGACGATTCGCGTCGCTGGGCATTGCCCGCTGCGGTGGCGCTGCCGCGCGATACCGACGACGTGGTGGCGATCGTGCAGGCATGCCGCACGCATGGCGTGCCGATCGTGGCGCGCGGTGCGGGCACCGGCACCACCGGCGCGGCGGTGCCGTTTTCCGGCGGCGTGGTGGTGTCGATGGCGCGCATGAATCGCATCGTGGCACTGCGCCCGGAAGACCGCTGCGCCGTGGTGCAGCCGGGCGTGCTCAATGGCGATCTGCAGCAGGCCTTGCAGCCGCATGGTTTGTTCTGGCCGCCGGATCCGTCCAGCGCGGAGATCTGCAGCATCGGCGGAAATCTATCCACCAACGCCGGCGGCCCGCGCGCGGTGAAGTACGGCGCCACCCGCGACAACGTACTCGGCCTGGTGGCGGTGACCGGCACCGGCGATGTTATCCGCTGCGGCGGTGCGTACACCAAAAATTCCACCGGCTACGACCTCACCCATTTACTGGTTGGCAGCGAAGGCACACTGGCGATCATCGTCGAAGCGACCTTGAAGCTGACCCCGCGCGCAGTTGCGCAAGCCGGGCTGCGCGCGTTGTACCGCGATGCCGCCAGCGCTGCGGCCGCGGTGTCGCGGCTGATGGCGCAACCCACCACGCCGACCATGCTGGAATTCATGGATGCCAGTGCGATCGCGTTACTGCGCCGCAATGGCAGCGACGTGCCCGAGGCTGGCGCAATGTTGTTGATCGAAGCCGATGGCGATCACGACACGCTGCCTTACGCATTGCAGGCCTTGCACGATGCCGCCGATGGCGAGGGCGTGCTCAGCCTGGACATCGCCGCCGATGGCAGCGCGCGCGACAAACTGTGGGCCGCACGCCGAGCGTTGTCGCCCGCATTGCGCACCATCAAGCCCGGCAAGATCAACGAAGACGTGGTGGTGCCGGTCTCGCGCATCCCGGAGCTGGTTGCTGGCGTGGAAGCGCTGGCGGCGGAATTCGCTCTGCCGATCGTCGCCTTCGGCCATGCCGGCAACGGCAACCTGCACGTCAACATCATGTACGACCCGGACGATGCCGATGAAAACGCGCGCGCGCATGCGGCATTACCGCGCGTCTTCGCGCTGGTGCTGTCGCTGGAAGGCACGCTCTCCGGCGAGCACGGTATTGGCGTGGCCAAGCGCGATTTCATGACCCAGGCCTTCAGCGCACCGACGCTGGCGGCGATGCGCGCGATCAAGGCCGCGCTCGACCCGGATGGGATCTTGAATCCGGGCAAGGTGCTGCCGCCGGCCTAGCGCGGTTGTTGCTTCAGCGCGTCACACCGATGAAGCGCAGCCCCACACCCGGTTCGGTGACGATGTAATGCGGGTCGGCAGCGTCGTCGTGCAGTTTCTGGCGTAGCTTGCCGACCAGGATGCGCAGGTAGTGGGTGTCTTCTTCGTGGGTGGGTCCCCACACTTCGCGCAGCAATTGCGGTTGCGTCACCACGCGGCCGGCATGTTTGAGCAGCAACGCGAGCAAGGCGTATTCCTTGCGACTCAGCGGGATGGCTTCGCCATTGAGCGTGACTTCGCGCAGGCCCAGATGGATATGCAGGCGGCCATCGTCGAAGACGCTTTCTTCCACCGTGGTGCCGGCGCCGGCCTGACGCAACAGCGAGCGGATGCGCGCCATCAGTTCCTGCACGCCGAACGGTTTGGTGACGTAGTCGTTGGCGCCGGCATCGAGGGCGGCGACCTTTTCGGTTTCGCCGGCGCGCACGGTGAGCATGATCACCGGCACGTTGGACCACTGGCGGATCTCGCGCAGCACTTCATGGCCGTCGCGGTCGGGCAGACCGATATCCAGCACCACCAGTTCGGCGCCCTGCCCGGCCAACAACGCAAGCCCTTCTTCGCCGGTGCCGGCCTGCAGCACGCGGTAGCCCTGCGCGCGCAAGCTGATATCGAGAAAACGGCGGATTTGCGGCTCGTCGTCGACGATCAGCACGCGGGCGGGCGGGATGGCAGTGATGTCAGTCGGCATCGGGGCGAGGTGGCGCGGCAGGAACAAGCAGCGGCAGCGTAATGCGGATCGTGGTGCCGTGACCATGTCCCCCGGCCAGCGCCTCGACGCTGCCACCGTGCGCGCCGATCATGCCCTGGCAGATGGTCAGCCCCAGGCCGGTGCCGTGACGGCCACGGTCGCCGCGTTCGACGCTGTAAAACATGTCGAAGATGCGCGCGCGCTCGTCCTCGGGAATGCCCGGGCCCTGGTCGCCGATATCGATCTGCAAGGCGCCGCTGCGTAGCTGCGCCTGCACGGTGACGGCCATGCCAGGTGGCGAAAATTTCGCCGCATTTTCCAGCACGTTGAAGATGGCCTGTTCCACCAGCGCCGGGTGCACCCAGATCGCCGGCAGGTCGGCGGCCAGGTCCAGTTGCAGGCGCACATCCGGTTGGTAGCGCTGCAGGCGGCGGGTGGCCGAGCCGATCAACTCGTCCACGCCGATCCAGTCGCGATTCAAGGTCAGCCCGGTGTGGCCGAGCTTGGTCATGTCGAGCAGATTCTGGATGTAGCGATCCAGCCGCTCGCCTTCAAGCTGGATGGTGTCGAGCAAGGCGTGGCGATCCTGCGCATCCATCGCATCGCCATAACTGGCCAGGCTGCTGGCGGAGCCGATCATCGAGGCCAGCGGCGAGCGCAGGTCGTGCGAGACGGACGACAGCAATGCCGAGCGCAGGCGTTCGGTTTCGCCGCTCACGCGTGCGCCTTCCAGGTCGGCGACCAGACGCGTGCGTAGCGCGGCCTGGCCGATGTCGTCCACCATCGCTTCGGCCAGCCGACGTTGCTCCAGGCCAGGACGCTGCACGGCCTGCCGGAAGCGCAGCGCCGCCACGCCCAGGCTGCCGCGCTCGTGGCGTACCGGCAGGCACCACCATTGCGCACCGGCCAGCGTATCGGTGAAGCGGCCCGCAGGTTGCCCATGCCGCTGCGTCCACTCCGCCGCGCTACGGTCGAGTGCGCCGAAGCTGGCCGGTGCATCGCTTTCGCGTTGCTCCAGGCGCAGCCAGACCTCGGCATCCAGTGCGGTGGTCAATGCACGGCGGCCGGCTTCCAACACCTGGCCGAGATCGGCGGCCGTGCTGAGCTGGCGGCCCAGCGCCTGCAGCGCGTTGGCATGCGCATTGGCCGCACGCAGCGCCAACACCTGGCTACGCAGCCGCGAGGCCAGGCGCCCGGCGACCAGCGCGGCAATCAGGAACAGACACACCGTCACCACGCCCTGGCGCGCACTGATGTGCAAGGTGAAGCGTGGTTCGATGAAGAAGAAGTTGTAGGCGACAAAACTCAGCAATGCCGCGATCACCGCAGCGGCCATGCGGGTGCGCGAGGCGACCAGCACCACGGCGACGATAAACACCATCGACAGATCGTCGATATCGGTCCAGCGCTGCAACAGCCAGGCCACAGCCACCGCACCGGCGGCGGCAATCGCGGCGAAGGCCAGGTCGTAGCCTTGCAGCCAATGGCGTGGATTGCGCCAGCGCTGACGCGCACGTGCACGCGCATCGGCGGAGCTGACGATGACCAGTTCGTAATGCGCGCCACGTTGCAGCAATTGCTGGGTCAAGGTGCGGTTAAACATGCGCGCCAATGGGCGCTCGCGGGTGCGCCCAAGCACCAGAGTCGACACGCCGTTTTGCGATGCGAAATCCAGCAAAGCCTCGGCGACATTGGCGCCATGCAGCAACGCGGTGTCGCCACCCAGGCGACGCGTCAGTGCGAAGGCGCGGTCGATCTCCAACTGCCAGCCGGCATCGGCCACGGTGCGCGTTTGCACGGTGACCACCGTCCACGGTGCATCGCGGCGTTCGGACAATCGCCGCGCCACCCGCACCAGATACTCCGAACTGCCACGCCCATCGATGGCCACCACCACACGGCGGCGCAGTGCGGCGGTACCGGGCAACCCACGCGCGGCCTGGGTATCGCGCAGATCGCTGTCGACACGATCGGCGGCGGTCTGCATCGCCAGTTCGCGCAGCGCGGTCAGATTGGATGGCGAAAAAAACGCCTGCAAGGCCTGCGTCGCCTGTTCGGGCAGATAGACCTTGCCCTGCTGCAGGCGCTCGATCAGTTCGCGCGGCGGCAGATCCACCAGCACGATGTCGCGCAGACGATCGAACACCGCGTCCGGCACCGTTTCGGACACGCGTACGCCAGTGATGCGCAGCACGATGTCGTTGAGGCTTTCCAGGTGCTGGATGTTGACCGTGGTGTAGACATCGATGCCGGCATCCAGCAGTTCGACGATGTCCTGCCATCGCCGCTCGTGACGGCTGCCGGGCACGTTGCGATGGGCCAGCTCGTCGATCAGGGCCAAGCGCGGTTTGCGCGCCAGCAGCGCATCCAGATCGAGTTCTTCCAGTGTGCGGCCCTGGTAGCTCACGCGGGTGCGCGGCAGCAGCGGCAAGCCGTCCAGCAACGCGGCGGTTTCGCTACGCCCGTGGGTTTCCACAATGCCGGCCACTACGTCCATGCCCTGCCGCAAGCGCTCGCGCGCCCGCGACAGCATGGCGTAGGTCTTGCCCACGCCGGGTGCCGCGCCCAAAAACACCGTCAGGCGCCCGCCGTGTTCGCGTTGCAGTTCGCCGATCAGCGCGTCGGCTTGTTGGGTGCGGGCGTCAATCATCGGGAATGGGGAATGGGGAATCGGGAATCGGGAATCGGGAATCGGGAATCGCAAAGACTACAGCTGCACGATGATCCTAGTGCTTTTGCTTCACCCCATTCTCTATTCCCGTTTCTCCATTCCCAGCCTGATCCAACGCAAGATTCAACGCCAGCACATTCACCCGCGGCTGGCCAAGCAGACCGAACTGTGGCGCTTCGGTGGCGCTTTGCAGCAGTGCGGCGACGCGTTGCTCTGGCCAGCCGCGCGCGGCGGCGATGCGGCGTACCTGCACCTGCGCGCCCGCCGGGCTCAGATGCGGGTCCAGGCCGCTGCCGGATTGGGTCAGCAACTCGCTCGGCACCGCATCCGGTGCAATCCCGTCGCGTGCGGCGACCTCCGTGCGCGTGGCGGCGATGCGTGCCAGCAGGTCAGGATTGGAGCGCGCCTGATTGCTGCCGGCGGCCGCAGTGAGATCGTACTTGGCGGCCGATGGACGCGGCTGGAAGTAGCGCGCAGCGGTGAACGGCTGCGCGACCAAGGCCGAGCCGACCACGCGCGTGTCCTGGCGCAGCAACGAGCCGTGCGCCTGGGCCGGAAACAACGCGCCGGTGATGCCGGTAGCGATCAGCGAATACGCCAGACCCAAGCCGAACAGGATGAACAGCGCGAGGATCACCGAGGCGCGTAACGCACCGTCGTCGCGCAACGGCAACGCAGTGGAACAATGATTGGCGGAAGACGTGGTCATGGCTCAGGCACCCAGGGTGGCGCCAAGCGCCAGATCGATCAGTTTGATGGCGGCAAACGGCAGCACGATGCCGCCCAGCCCGTAGATCAGCATGTTTCGGCGCAATAAGGCCGTGGCGCTGGATGGACGAAACCGCACGCCACGCAAGGCCAGCGGAATCAACGCCGGAATGATCAGCGCATTGAAGATCAGCGCCGCCAGCACCGCATGCCGCGGGCTGGACAGCTGCATCACGTTGAGCGCGGCCATCGAGGGTATCGCCGCGGCAAACAACGCCGGCAGGATCGCGAAATACTTCGACACGTCGTTGGCCAACGAGAAGGTGGTCAACGCACCGCGCGTGATCAACTGCTGCTTGCCCACCTCGACCACCGCCAGCAGCTTGGCCGGATCCGAATCCAGATCCACCATGTTGCCGGCCTCCTTTGCCGCCTGCGTACCGGAGTTCATCGCCAGGCCCACGTCGGCCTGCGCCAGCGCCGGTGCATCGTTGGTGCCGTCGCCAACCATTGCAACTAGCCGCCCGCCGGCTTGTTCGGCACGGATGCGTGCCAGCTTGTCTTCCGGGCGCGCTTGCGCGATGTAATCGTCCACGCCGGCTTCTGCGGCAATGGCGGCAGCGGTGAGCGGGTTATCGCCGGTGATCATCACCGTCTTGATGCCCATGGCACGCAGCTGTGCGAACTTTTCCTTGATGCCCTGCTTGACCACGTCGCTCAATTCGACCACACCGAGCACATGCCGGCCTTCGGCGACCACCAGCGGTGTGGCGCCGCCGCGTGCCACTTCTTCGATACGCCCGTTCAACTCCGGCGACACCGTGGCGCCCTGTGCCTGCACATACGCCACGATGGCATCGCCGGCACCTTTACGAATTGCGCGGCCGGACAGATCGACCCCCGACATGCGCGTCTGCGCGGTGAAAGCGATGAAATGCGCAGCTTCCGGTTCGACAGCCACGGCACCTTGTTGGCGCGCGAGTTTGACGATGGATTTGCCTTCCGGCGTGGGGTCGGCCAGCGAGGCCAGCATCGCGGCATCGCGCAGCTGCGCACGGTCGATACCTGCCAACGGATGAAACGCGGTGGCCTGGCGGTCGCCGTAGGTGATGGTGCCGGTCTTGTCGAGCAGCAGCACGTCCACGTCGCCAGCCACTTCCACCGCCTTGCCGGATTTGGCTAGCACATTGGCCGACAACGCGCGGTTCATGCCGGCAATGCCGATCGCCGGCAACAGGCCGCCGATGGTGGTCGGGATCAGGCACACCAGCAATGCGATCAGCAACAGTGGGTCCAGCGTGACACCGACAAAGCCTGCGATCGCCGGCAGCGACGCCACCACGATCAGGAAGGTCAACGTCATTGCGGCCAGCAACAAAGTCAGCGCGATTTCATTCGGCGTCTTCTGCCGATTGGCGCCTTCCACCAGCGCGATCATGCGATCCAGAAAGCTGTGGCCGGGTTCGGCCGTGACCTTGAACACGATCTCGTCGGACAACACGCGTGTGCCGCCGATCACGCCACTGCGATCGGTGCCGGCTTCGCGCAGCACCGGTGCCGATTCGCCGGTCACCGCCGCTTCGTTGATGGTGGCAAGGCCGCGCACGATCTCGCCATCGGCCGGGACGAATTCGCCTTCGGACACCATCACGTAATCGCCCGGACGCAGCTCGGCCGCCGGCACGCGGGTTTCGCGCCCACCCAATGCGGTTTCGACGCGGCGCGCGATCAGGTCCTTGCGCGCACGGCGCAACGATGCCGCCTGCCCACGGCCACGCGCTTCGGCAATGGCTTCGGCAAAATTGCCGAACAACACGGTGACAAACAAGATCACCGTCACTGCCCAGCCAAAACCGGCATTGCCATAGCCGCTGCCGGTGATCACCGCTGCCAGCAGCGTGCCACCCATCACCACCGCCATCACCGGGCTACGCAGCAGATGCCGTGGCGACAGCTTGATAAAGGCCGCACGCATCGCTGCGATCAGCACCGCAGCATCGAACAACGCTGCGTCACCGCGCTCGCGTTTTTCAGTTGTATCGATCGTAGACATGCTCATTCTCAGGACGCCGCCAGGGCGAGGTGTTCAGCGATGGGGCCCAGCACCAGTGCCGGCATGAACTGCAGCACGGTCAGCACGAGCACGATCGCCATCAAGGTCAGCGCAAAGGTGGGTGTTTCCACCTGCAGGCTGCCGGCCGATTCGGGCGCGCGCCGCTTTACCGCCATGCGTGCAGCCACCATCAACGGCAGGATCAAGGCCGGGTAGCGGCCCAGGGCCAGCACCACCGAGCAACTCAGATTCCACCAATACGTGGCATCGCCCAGCCCTTCGAAACCCGAGCCATTGTTGGCAAAAGCCGAGGTGTACTCGTAGAACACCTGGCTGATGCCATGAAAGCCGGGATTGGAATTACCGGTCAATGCCGGCACCGCCAATGCCACCGCGGTAAAGCCCAGTACCACCAGCGGCTGCAACAAAATCAGCAGTGCCAGCAACTGCACTTCGCGCGCTTCGATCTTGCGGCCAAACAATTCGGGCGTGCGCCCAGTCATCAAACCGGCCAGAAACACGCTCAATAACAGGTACACCACAAATTGCTGCAGGCCACAGCCGATGCCGCCCCAGATGGCGTTGATCAGCATATCCACCAACGTGACCAGACCACTCAGCGGCGCCAGCGAATCGTGCATTGCATTGACCGAGCCATTGGACGTCTGCGTGGTCAACGCCGCCCAGAGCGCGGAAGCATCGGCGCCGATGCGTACTTCCTTGCCTTCCATCAAGGCCGGCGAGGCGGCACTGGCCGAATGCGCTTCGGACCACATCAACAAGGCCGTGGATGCAGCCGACATCGTCAACATGGTGCCGAACACCAAGGCCGTGAGTCGCTTGCGCCCGGTCAGATAGCCGACCATGAACACCACGCTCATCGGCAGCAGCACCAGTGCCAGGGTTTCCAGCAAGTTGCTCAACGGCGTGGGGTTTTCCAATGCCACCGAACTATTGGGGCCATACCAGCCACCGCCGTTTGTGCCGAGCTGCTTGACCGCCACCATCGCCGCCACCGGTCCCACCGGAATGGTCTGCGTGGTCATGCCGGCGCTGCTGTCCAGCGGTGCGGCCGTCGCGGCACCTTGCAGCGTGGATGGCACGCCCTGCCAGCCGAGCAACATGGCCCACACCAGAGACAGCGGCAACAGCACGCGCACGCTGGCGCGGATGACGTCGGCCCAGTAGTTGCCGACATCGGCCTCGGGCAGCGCCTCTGCGCCTGACGTTGGCTGCTGCCCTGCATGGCGCGCCAACGCCGTCTCCGGGTCGTCCTGCTCGGTCATTCCTGGCCGGGCGCTCGCTGTCGCGTCCGATGCCAACAAGCCATCGGACACGCGTGCGACGGCGCGCCCACCGAACAACGCGCGCAAGGTTGCTACCGCCAACGCCAGACCCATCATCGGCGTCACCACCTGCAGGCCGACGATGCCGGTCATCTGCGCCAGATACGACAGCTGCGCCTGGCCGGAGTAATGCTGCTGATTGGTATTGGTGAGGAACGACACCATGGTGTGCAACGCGGTATCCCAACGCATGTTGGGGATGCCATCCGGGTTGAACGGCAGCCACGCCTGGGTCATGAACACGCCCCAGGTCAGCAGCCCAACCACCAGGTTGCTGAGCAGAAACGCGATGGTGTAGCCGCGCCACGACATGCCCTGCTGCGGGCGGGTGCCGAGCAATGCGTATAACGGCCGTTCGATCCTGCCGAACAGCACATCGCCACGCATCGGTGCACCGCGCATCACTGCCGCCAGATAACGGCCAAGAGGCCACGCCAGCACGATGGCCAGCGCATAAACAAGAAAGGTTTCACTCATTGGAGCGCACTCGCATCAGAAGTCTTCGGGCCGCAGCACCACGTACAACAGGTAGGCGGCGGCAACGAGTACGGCCATGCCGCACAGCAGGGACAACCAGGCAGGCATGTCGGCTACTCCCCGTGACGCGCACAAGGGCGCAAGGCCGCTGCGCTGCGCGCGGGCGCATGCGGCAGCTGCATGACAACAAGGCAAGGCGCTGCCGCACCGCGCGCGCGGCGCCGATGGAGCAGACAGGTCAAGGGATGCATCAGGATCGTCCACGGCGGAACCGCTCCGCCACTGCGCGCAGTCTCGTCCCGAGCTGCGTAAAGTCGCTATGGACGTGCCAGGGGCACCGCGTAAATTCCGCATAAAAGCGGCCGCGCGGTGGTTGGTCGATGCCTGGATTGTTTGCTCGCCTTGGTGCGGTTACGGCTTGGATGCGGGCGATTGGTTGGTGTGGCTGAGGGTGGGTGCTCGATCGGCGATTGGTCGAGGCGGTTGGTCGAGGCGGTTGGTCGAGGCGGTTGGTCGAGGCGGTTGGTCGAGGCGGTTGGTCGAGGGCGCACTGCCCTGGCCGGTTCCGGGACACGCCGTGAATCCGTCCCTGGAGGCTCGGTGGCGGCATCCATGCCGCCACACGGTCCCGGAACCGGCCAGGGCAGTGCGCCTGTCGAGTTGGTTGCGTGCGGATGGAACGGCGACACGCAGTGGCGCAGATAGATGACGTTGTGGGGTTGATTGAGCTGATGCGGCTGACGACTCAGCTACAGACGTAACGACATGATTGCTGTACGTGAGTACATTCTTTTTATATGTGGGCTCTTCCCATAAAAAAGCGAGGAGTAGAAACTCATCTGCTCGCCACAGCACCGCACGCGAACGATGCCCTGCTTTTAACCATGCATACCGACATTCTCGAATGGCCCTTGCCCGCCCACCGTCGCGGGACCTTATGCGGCATGGATGCCGCATAAGAGCCTTATCTGTTCGGAATCTGGCAGTTTAGGTGTCGAGAGCCGGCGTGGGCTGCCGTCAGAGCCTGGATCTCAGCGACCGCACAGATCACCGGCTTCTCGCCGTCGCTCATCGAACGCAACGACATGCAGAGGTGCGAGCGCACTTTGGCAGCATCTGAAAACCCAAGCCAGTGTGATCGCAGGACGCGTTGCCCTACCCGTTAGCGAAATACACCATCAACCGATGACTCAAGGCTCCCTAGCGGCATCCATGCCGCAACAAGGCCAAAGAGAAAATCCCACTTGTTCGCAATCTGCACAGCAGCCACGCAAGTGCAATGGCAAGGCGAACACAGGTCATGGCAATCATCCACCGCTGATGTGAGCAAACGAGGGCTCGGTATTGCCCTGACGCCTTACCGCAGCGGTACGTTCAACACCGATGGCGTTGCCACCGGCGAGGTAAACGTCACCATGCCGCCGCCATCGCTTGCATCGGTGTAGCGCGTATCGCGGGTATCGATGACCAACACCAATCGCTGTCCTGCGGGGATTTCGGCGGCGGCGGCCTGCAGCGACCAGTCCAGGGTCACCGCGCGGCCGGGCGTTACATCGCGCAGCGAGTACGGCGCATGCGTGATCAACGAGGCAATGCCCAACGCGTCCATGCGGTACAGATACGCAAACAGGCTCACCTTCGATTGCGTGGGCACCACCGTGATGCGTAAGGACGGACTGCCCGCCAGCTGACGCACACCGCTAGCCGGCGACCCAACCCACACCGCCGCGCCAACACGCGTGACTAGCGGAATCGAGGTGGTCACCGGCAAGCCGATGCCTTGCAACAGGCCGCTGACCAGCACCACGCCCGAGTCGGCCAGGGTCGGCACGTCGGTGGCAATGCGCGATTGCCATCCGCTGGCCGTGCCAGCGATCAATCCGCCGGTGGGGCTGAGCAGCCCGGCCGGTGCAGATAGACCCAGGCGCGTGGTGTCTTGCTGCACCGATGCCCAATCCGGATACGTCAGCCATTGCCCGGCGCGCGGCGATAGCCGCACCGGCGCTTCGGCATCCACACCATTGCGCACTTGCTTGAGATGGCGATCGAACCAACGCGTGGCCGCGGTATAAACCTCGTTGGGCAGGCCCAAAGCGCCGGGCAGTTCCGTGGTGGCGTGATCGCCCTGGCTCAGCAGCAGTTGCTTGGGCCCGCGCAGCTGATTGAAGAAGGCAATGGTTTGATTCGGCGGGAACAAGCCGTCGTTGAAGGCATTGCCCAGCAGCACTGCAGTGCCGCGCGCGTTGAGCGCGGCCACGTCGGTCACCGGGCTGCGCGAGGCCGCTTGCGGCAGGAAGCCCTGCACCGCACCATCGAAATCACCCTGCGCTACCTTCGTACCGATCTGCGCCAGATCCGGGCCAGCGCGTCCGGTCAATGCGCCCGCCCCGACCAGCAACCCGACGCCCTGCTGGCTGACAGTGCGATTGGAATACAGCGAGGCCTCCAGATCGGCCCAGCCACTGAGCGCAGCCACTGCCTTGATGCGCGGGTCGCGCTCGGCGGCCAGCAGGCTGATGCCCGCGCCATACGAGATGCCGGACGCGCCGATCGCATTCGGGTTGGCCGGCGTATGCGCCAGCGCCCAATCGATGACCGCACTGACGTCTTCCACAGTGTCCGGCCCGGCGATGTCGATCTGCCCGGCCGAATCCCAGAACCCGCGCGAGGTGTAGCTGACGACGACATAGCCATCGCTGGCCAGCTGGGTCGCGCGGCCCAGATATTCCAGATTGGGCAACGACCAACTGGCCGGCATCACGATCAGCGGAAACGGCCCGCTTCCCTGCCCCTGCGGCACCAGCACCAGCGCCCCCATCGGTGCGCCATCCCAGCCGGGGATGCGTTCGTAGGTCTTGCTGAAGGCGCCTGCCACGGCCGATGCCGACGACACCAGCAACGCCACCGCGGCGATGCCACGGATCCAAACCTTGTTCATGCTGCTCTCTCCCACGCAAAGCCGGGCCGGGATAGCCCAGCGGCAACTGCCATGCATCCGTGGTTCGGGGGAGAACCCGGCGAACGTACCAGACGGTACGGTATGGGTTCAAGGCGGGAATTGGGAATTGGGAATTGGGAATTGGGAATTGGGAATTGGGAATTGGGAATTGGGAATTGGGAATTGGGAATTGGGAATTGGGGATTGGGAATTGGGAATTGGGAATTGGGGATTGGGGATTGGGGATTGGGGATTGGGGATTGGGGAGGCGGGAGGCGAGCGGCGGGAATCTGATACCGCCACTGAGGCACGGGCGTTGAGCCGCCCCGCCGCAGCCACAACCGCCCCAGTCGACACACGCCCTCATGGCGCCACTGCGACCGAATTTTTCAGAGGCATAGCCGTGCTGCAACCAGCGCGATATCGCGTGGCCGTTTTGTCTTCGCGAAACACATCGGCAGGACGGGTGAGACCCAGAACCTCGCCCCGCAGTACCGCACTCGGCAACGCAGGCAGTTCGGGGACGCGCCCTACCACGCTCGCCGATGCGCATCGCCCGGCTGGCACCGCCACAGCGGACACACCGCCCAGCGCTAGCTTTCGTGACCCGTCAGCGCAGCAGCACCAGCCGCCACTCCTCAACCGACGAAGTGCTGATACCCACGCTGGGGGGGTTGCCAGGGATGGCCGTCGGCGTCGTGCACCACCACGCCTGGTGCGGCAACGATCTGGCCGATGCGCGTGGCAGCAACGCCGGCAAACGCCATCGCCTGCAGCACCGCATCACGGTGCTGTGGGGCAGCGGTAAAACACAGTTCGTAATCGTCACCGCCGCCCAATTGCCAGCCGATGCACTGCAACGCGCTGATTCCGTCGCTGCACGGCATCTGCGGCAAGTCAGTCAACGCCAGGTGGGCGCCCACACCGCTGCGCTCGCACAGATGGCCCAGATCGGCCAGCAGGCCGTCGGAGACATCCACGCAGGCATGGGCAAGCCCACGCAGCCGCAATCCTGCCTGCACACGCGGCTGCGGACGCAGCAGCCGGCCGCGCCATGCTTCATGCAGCGGATCCGCCGCCACACGCGTGACATCCAACGCGCCGGCCTGCCACAGCGACAACGCCGCCGCTGCTTCGCCCAGCTGGCCGGTCACCCACACGTCATCGCCCACACGCGCGCCATCGCGACGCAGCGCAGCCCCCGGCGGCACGCTGCCGATCGCGGTGACCGCGCACGACAACGGCCCGCGCGTGGTGTCGCCGCCGACCAACGCGATGCCATGCGCATCGGCAAGCGCGAAGAATCCATCGGCAAATGCGTCCACCCACGCCAGATCATCGTGCGGCAATGACAGCGACAAGGTGCACCAGCGTGGCTGCGCGCCCATCGCGGCAAGGTCGGACAGGTTGACCGCAAGCGTCTTCCAGCCCAGATCGTCGGCACGCGTTTCGTGCGGAAAATGCACACCGGCATTGAGCGTGTCGGCAGTGATGGCCAACTGCTCGCCAGCCGGCGGCTGCAGCAAGGCCGCGTCGTCGCCGATGCCCAACGGCACATCGGCACGCGCGGCGATGCGCGTGCGCAGACGCGCAATCAGATCGAATTCGGGCATGGCAACGGGAATCGGGAATGGAGAATGGAGAATCGCAAATGCGGCGGGTGGTCGCGAGCAGTGGGGCTCTTCATGATTCCCCATTCCCGACTCCCGATTCCCGCGGCTCAGGCGCCGCTGACGCCGCCCGACTCGACCTTGCGCCACTCCACTGCAGCGCGATCCAGCACGCCGTTGACGTAGGTGTGCCCGTGTTCGGAGCCGAAGCGCTTGGCGGTTTCGATCGCTTCGTTGATCACCACGCGGTATGGCACGTCCTGCCGATGCAGCAGCTCAAAGGCGGCCAGACGCAGCACCGCACGCTCGATCGCATCGACCTCTTCCACGCCGCGATCCAGATACGGCGTCAACGCAGTATCCAGCTCGGCGCGATGGGTGAGCACGCCTTCCACCAGGCTTTCGAAGTACGCCAGGTCGGCCACTTCGTGCGCCTGCTCATGCGCAAACTGGCCGATCACCTGCTTGGCGAAACCGCCCGAGATCTGCCAGGCATACACCGCCTGCAAGGCGCGGCGGCGTGCGCGCGAGCGCAGCACCGGGTCGATACCGTCGCGACGGCCGTGGCGGGCATGTCCACCGGACTTGCTCATGGCAACAACTCCATCAAATTCACCAGTTCCAGTGCGGCAAGCGCGCATTCCTCGCCCTTGTTGCCATGGCTGCCGCCGGCACGCGCCTCGGCATCTTCCACCCGCTCGACCGCCAGCACGCCATTTAGCACCGGCACGCCGGTCTGCAATTGCACGCTCATCAGGCCTTCGGCGCATAGGTCGGCCACATGTTCGTAGTGGCGGGTATCGCCACGGATCACGCAGCCCAACGCGATGATCGCGCCGTGCTGGCCGGACTGCGCCACGCGGTTGGCAGCGATCGGAATTTCCCAGGCGCCCGGCACGCGGATCACGTCAATGGCGTCCTCGCCGACGCCGTTGCCGGCCAGGCTCTGGCGTGCACCGGCAACCAGCACGTCGGTGATACGGGCATTCCAGCGGCTGGCGATGATCGCAAAGCGCGCGGTGGTGGGGCGAAGATCGCCTTCGTAGTGGGTCATGCGGGTCGGCAACTCGAGGGGGCAAGGAGTTTAACAGCTGCCGGGCCCAGGCCCGGCCGACATCTGAGGCAGCGGCCCGCCGAAGCAGGCACTGCCGGGCGTCCTGGACACCCTGGTGCACCAGCTGCAGCGCGTTGTGCCAGCGGCATGCGGTTGTCTACGGGCCACGGGCGACATCACCGCCACCCGCTCCTTCGACGCCCGCACCCGCTAGCGCCACGCGCTGCCGGGACTGGATGCGCTACGGCACCGCGGTCGGCGGCACCGAACGCACCGCTTCGCCCGCGTGGCATTCCAGATACTCCACCACTTCCAGCCCGAAGCCGGCCAGGCCGACCTGGCGGCGCGGGGTGCCCAGCACGCGCAGCTTGCCCAGGCCCAGTTCGGCCAGGATCTGCGCGCCGGCACCGTTGCGACGCCACTGGCTGACATCCTTGGCGTTGGCGGAAGCTTCGGGCTGCTGACGCAGCCGCGCCAACAGCGATTCGCTGTCGCGCGGGGCCGACAGCACCACCATCACGCCCTGCCCTTCGGCAGCGATCGCACGCAAGGCATCGGTGGCGGCCACGCCGAAATCATCGCGCTGCCAATGCAGCAGATCGGCCAGCGGGTTTTCCACCTGCACGCGCACCAGCGTGGGGGTGTGCGGATCGGCCGCGCCGCGCACCAGCGCAAAGTGCAGGTCGTGCGCGATGCGGTCGCGGTAGGTCACCAGCTTGAACGGCCCGAACTCGGTGGTGATGTCGCGCTCGTCCACACGCTCGACGGTGTGCTCGTTGGCCAGGCGGTACGCGATCAGATCGGCGATCGAGCCCATCTTCAGCCCATGCTCGCGGGCGAACACTTCCAGCTGCGGGCGGCGCGCCATGCTGCCATCCGGGTTGAGCACTTCCACCAGCACGCCGGCCGGTTCCAGCCCCGCCAGCATCGGCAGATCGCTGGCGGCTTCGGTGTGCCCGGCGCGGGTTAGCACGCCACCGGGCTGCGAAATCAGCGGGAAAATGTGACCCGGCTGACTCAGGTCCTGCGGCTTGGCATCCGGGCGCACCGCGGTCCGCACCGTATGCGCACGGTCGTACGCCGAAATACCGGTGGTGACGCCCTCGGCCGCCTCGATGCTGACGGTGAAGTTGGTCTGAAACTGCGCGGTGTTATTGCGCACCATCGGCGCCAGACCGAGTTGCGCGCACCGCTCGCGGGTCAGCGACAGGCACACCAGCCCGCGCGCGTGGGTCACCATGAAATTGATGTCCGACGGCTTGACCAGCTCGGCGGCCATGATCAGATCGCCCTCGTTTTCGCGGTCTTCGTCATCGACGATCACCACCATGCGCCCGGCACGCAACTCTTCGATCAGCTCGGGAACCGGCGCGAAATTCATGCCTCACCCCGCGTGCCGAGCAAACGTTCGACATAGCGCGCGACCAGATCGATTTCCAGATTCACCGCAGCGCCTATCGCAGTGGCTGCAAACGCGGTATTGGCGACCGTGTGCGGAATCAACGCCACTTCAAAGCCATCCTGGTCCACTTCGTTGACCGTGAGGCTGACGCCATCCACGCAGATCGAGCCCTTCTTGGCCACGTAGAGCAACACCGCCGGTGGCGCCGCAAACCGCCAGCGCTGCGCACGCGCATCCTCGTGCACCGATTGCACCTGGCCCAGGCCATCGACGTGGCCACTGACCAAATGCCCGCCAAGGCGATCGGTCGGGCGCATCGCACGTTCCAGATTGATCACCGCGCCTTCCGGCAACGCGCCCAAGGTGGTCAGCGACAGGGTTTCGGTGGACGCATCGGCCTGAAAACTGCTCGCGTCGAACGCGATCACGGTCAGGCAAACGCCATTGACCGCGATGCTTTCGCCCAATTGGACCGCGTCGAACGGCAAGCTGCCGACAGCGAAGGTAAACCGCATATCGCCACCCTGCGGTTGGCGCGCCGCCAGACGGCCGACGCCTTCAATGATTCCGGTAAACATCAGCGCGCTCCCGTTAGCAGTAGCGATCGGGGTGAGTTGGCGCGATGGAAGGTCGCGATGCAACGCGACAGGTGATGCAAAGACATAGTCGTTTCTCGCAGAAGTTGAGCGAAAAACGCCGCAAGGCAAAGCAAACAGGCGCGCGCACAGCCGCAAGGGCTGCGCGTTGGCCGTCTTC
The DNA here is from genome assembly GCF_031843525.1 of Xanthomonas sp. WCS2018Noco2-27. Taxonomy (NCBI): domain Bacteria; kingdom Pseudomonadati; phylum Pseudomonadota; class Gammaproteobacteria; order Lysobacterales; family Lysobacteraceae; genus Xanthomonas; species Xanthomonas sp. WCS2018Noco2-27. Next base: position 46,348 of record NZ_JAVTIK010000016.1, read on the forward strand.
TTTCATCCGGACTATACCGTCGGCTCCGGCATCGGACCGGATCTGCTGACCTTCGCACCACGCCCGGCACATAACGCCCCGGGCACCGCTGCGAAGCGCTCGCGGGCTCGCACGCTTGCACGTGCCTACCGCCGGTGGGGAATCGCACCCCGCCCTGAAGACGTTCGTAAGTACCGGCGAACCGGCCTGCGCAGTTTAACAGCGCGCATCGGCGCCATTGCTGACCACCAGCTAAGGCCAACAGGACGCTGTGTCGTGTCAGGAATTTCCCCATAGCCAGTTTTGTGAAGAGTCTGTTAAATTGCGCACCGCGGCGGGAGACGTCGCGCTTTTTTCCAGCCTGCAACAGGCCGGAAGACACGGACATCAACTCGGAGAGAAACATCCCATGCGTAACACCCTGATTCTGGCTGCCCTGCTGGCAGCAACCCCGTTTGCCGCCGCTGCTGAAGGCCTGAGCTACAGCTACGTCGAAGGCGGCTGGAACCGCACCGAAATCACCGTGAACGGCGATTCGGACGATCTCGACGGCGGCTACCTGCGCGGTTCGTGGAAGATTGCCGAGCCGGTCTACCTGCTCGCCGGCTACCAGCGCGCCACCAAGGATTTCAACCTCGGCTCTGGCTTTGTGCTCGAAGGCACCTTGCAGCAGGCCAGCTTCGGTATCGGCTATCGCCAGGAAATGACCGAGCGTGTCGAGTTCATCGCCGACATCAGCGTGCTGCGCTCCAAGGTCGAATCCGACCTGCGCCTGCGTGGCCGTTCGATCGACGACTCTTCCGACACCAGCAGCCTGGGCTTCGGTAACCTCGGCCTGCGTGGCAAGCCCTCGCCGCGGACCGAAGCATGGATCAAGGCCGGCTACATCGACGGCAGCGACGTGGACGAAGGCGAATTCGTCGGCACCCTCGGCGGCCAGGTGAACTTCACCCCGACCTGGGGCCTGGTCGGCGAAGTCCAGTTCATCGACAACGCCAATCAGTACCGTGTCGGCGTGCGCGCAAGCTTCTGATCGACGCGCTGCAGCTACAAAAAAAGGCTCCGCTTGCGGAGCCTTTTTTGTGTCCGGCCACTCCCGGCGCGATTAGGGTGCCCCTGAAGGCAAACACGTTTCGCCACGGGAGATCTATACCCGTAGATTGCTTACAAATCGAAATGCCGCTTGCGTACCATTCGCAGTCTGGACCGTGCACCCGACGGAACTCCACAAATCAGGTCCGCGGCTGAAGCACTCACCAACACCTCAGCCGCCGCCGCACTCGCCAATGTCCAACGGGGGCAGGACACATACGGCAAATCAGAGGGCGCCAGGCCGAGTACACCATCCATCGACTTGCGGGAAGCGATTCAGAGCCAGCGGCTTACCGCCGCGCGGTACACCGCATACTGAGCCTGGAAGCGTGCCGACAGGCAGCGCTCCTCGGGCAGTATCTGAAAAACCGTTATGTAGCCGATAAACAGCGCAACTGCGAGCAGGCCAAGCACCTGACCACGGCACATGACCCAGCCCAGCAATACCAGGGCATAGCCAAGGTACATCGGGTTACGCGAGTAGCGATACAGCCCGGATGTCACCAACGCAGAGGACCATTCCGGATGCAGTGGATTGACCGTGGTATGCGCAGTCCGAAACATGACTTTCGACCATGCATTGATTGAAAGGCCAAGCGCAAGGCACAGCACGCCAACGGTAATGCACACACGCGAGTAGAACGCTCCGGGCAATAGCCACACCACGACTGCAAGCACCACCAGCAGAATGGGCGGTGGAAGCCGCGTCTCTAGCGCCTGCAACATCGCACGCACGCTTGCTGCGATTTGCATCTAGAAACGTCCAGAAGCCGGAGCATGCCGTCGACCACGACACCAACACGGCATCCTGCTACTGATTGATCGTGGTTTCGATGACATCGACGATCTCACTGACGGGGATCGTGAAAACTCCAGCGTTGCCTTCTTCAAAAGCAGTCCGCCAGGTTGTGTAGCCCTCCAGATACTCCGGGTTCACCGCGGCCTGGCCGACAAGCGTCGTGACGGAGCTTTCAAGTGTCGTTCTGGACACCGGAGAATGCGGCAACTCCGTTGAGATGGCGTTGGGCGCACGCGCATTTTTTACCCGAACGTCGCGAACGCTGATATGGAACACTTCGCCAATCTTCGGTTCGATCTCGATCCTGTTGATCTGCAGCGTCGATCCCGGCTCTTCGGCCCTGCTGCGGTATTCCCAGACTTGCCCTTCCGCAAACTGCCGGGCTTGTGCAGTGTCCATGGTCATAGTGAGAAATCCGATGACAAGAAGAAAAGTGAGCTTCATCTAAAGAGGCTTAAGAGCACGTGTTGGTAGGCAGTGTCTAACCGTCGTCTGCATCGTTGGTCCTTTCGGGCCCGCCCTGCCCCCGGCAGGCTATGCATTCGGTAAGGTCACCCTCAAGCTTCAACGCTTACAGAACACGTGAGCTACAGAATCAGCAGCCTGCAACGTTCTCTTGCATCAGAGCCAGCGCTCATTCAACGGCACCAGGCAGATAGCGCAGCCGCAGGTCCTGGCCAAGTTGGCGCACATCGGCCAGATGCAGCGTGCGACGCTGCGCCATGGTGTCGATGCCAAGCCCGGCCAGCAGCGGTCTGGCGGAATCGCCCAGCACCACCGGCGCCAGATAGACCAGCAGTTCGTCGACCAGACCGGCTTGCAGCAGCGCGCCACTCAGGGTTGCGCCGGCTTCTGCGTGCACTTCGTTGATGCCGCGCTCGGCCAGCAGCGCCAACACCGCTCCCAGATCGAAGCGACCGTCGTGCAGTGGCATCCCGACGAACTCGGCGTTGTGCAGCGGCGTCGCTGGTGCAGCGTTGCCATGCAGATAGAGCGTCGGTACATCGCCCTGGCGAATGTTCTCGCACTCCAGGGTGCGCAAGCGCGCATCCAGTACCACCCGCAACGGCGGCACGAAAGGGGTGTCATCGCCCAGACGCACCGTCATCGCCGGATCGTCGGCCAGCACCGTGCCGGCACCGGTCAGGATGGCACCAGCACGCGCGCGCCAGCGTTGCACGTCGGCACGTGCGTCTGCACCGGTGATCCACTTCGACTCGCCGCTGGCCAGCGCAGTGCGCCCATCCAGGCTGGCGCCCAGCTTGACCCGCAGCCACGGACGGCCACGCTCCACCCGCGACAAAAATCCACGATTGAGGTCGCGCGCCTGCGCCTGCAGCACGCCGCTGACCACCTCGATCCCCGCCTCGCGCAGCAGCGCGAAACCACCGCCGTTGACCTGCGGAAACGGGTCGGCCATCGCCGCGACCACGCGCGCCACACCAGCCTCGATCAAGGCCAATGCGCACGGCGGCGTGCGCCCATAATGTGCGCACGGCTCCAACGTCACATACGCGGTCGCTCCGCGTGCACGCTCGCCGGCAGCGCGCAGCGCAAACACTTCGGCATGCGGGCCACCGGCACGTTGATGGAAGCCTTCGCCCACGCACATGCCATCGCGCACGATCACGCAGCCCACCATTGGATTGGGGCGCGTGGTGTAGGCACCGCGTTCTGCCAGGCGAAGTGCCTGCGCCATCCAGCGGTGGTCGTCGGCCGTCACGTTCATTGCGTTGCTCCCTCCGGCGCGATGGCCATCACCACGATCTGCATCGGGCCAAGCAACAGCTCGGCATGCGCGTGCCAGCCAAGCCGCTGATAAAACGGCACCAGCGCCGGTTGGCAATACAGATACAGCAGCGGCACCTTCAATTGCGCGGCGGCCCGCACGCAGTGCGCCACCAGTGCTTCGCCGATGCCCTGCCCGCGCGCCTGCGGCTGCACGTACAGCGATGCCAGCCATGGCGACCATTGCCGGATGCGGCCATCGTCGTTCTCCAGCAGGCTGACCGAGCCGAGCCAGTGCGATTGATCGAGCGCGACCCAGGTGGTGGGAATCACGCCATCGCGGGTATGGCTGCGCAGTTCGCTCAACGCTTCGTCGATGTTCCAGTCCGGCAACAGGCTGCCGAAGGCCTGCAGATGCGCGTGCGCGATGGCAGGCAAATGTTCTGGCGTGTCCGCCACGCAGGCGATGCGCATGCGCTCAGCGCTTACCGGGTTTGCCGGCACGTTCCAACGCCGCTTCCAGCAGCGGCAGTTGCTCGCTGCCGACCGGGAGCTCGCGTTCGAGCTTTTCGATTTCTTCGCGGAAGTCGGCTACGTCCTGAAAACTGCGATACACCGAGGCGAAGCGCACATAGCCCACATGGTCGAGTTTGCGCAGCTCGACCATCACGTATTCGCCCACGCGCAGCGAACCCACTTCGCGCTCGCCGGACATGCGCAGCTGATGCACCACCGCGCGCACCGCCGCTTCGATCTGTTCCTCGGACACCGGGCGTTTCTGCAGCGCGCGGTCGAAGCTGGTGCGCAGCTTGCGCGCGTCGAACGCCTCGCGCCCGCCATCGCTCTTGACCACCGTCGGCAGTTTCAGTTCGATGGTTTCCAGGGTACTGAAACGCTCGCCGCACGCCTCGCACTCACGGCGCCGACGAATCGTCGTGCCGTCTTCGGACACCCGCGAATCGATCACGCGGGTGTCGTTGTGCTGGCAAAAGGGGCAGTGCATCAGGTTGCCGAGATTGGTGAGTGGGGATTAGGGATTGGCAACAGCAGAAGCAAAGACGCGCTTGCCGCGCATCCCCAATCCCGAATCACCAATCCCGGCACCTCAGCCATACACCGGATACTTCTTGCACTGCGCAGTTACTGCGTCGCGCACCTTGGCCAGCACGGCTTCGTCGGCCGGTGCGTCCAGCACGTCGGCGATCCAGTTGGCCAAGTCGATGCTGTCCTGCTCCTTGTAACCGCGCGTGGTGATGGCCGGGGTGCCCAGGCGCAGGCCCGAGGTCACGAACGGCGAACGCGGGTCGTTGGGTACTGCATTCTTGTTGACGGTGATGTGGGCCTTGCCGAGCGCGGCCTCTGCATCCTTGCCGGAGACATCGCGGCCGATCATGTCGACCAGCATCAGGTGGTTCTCGGTGCCGCCGGAGACGATCTTGTAGCCGCGCGCGATCAGCGTGTTGGCCATGGCCTGGGCGTTCTTGACCACCTGCTGCTGGTAGGTCTTGAAGGCTGGTTCCAGCGCTTCCTTGAACGCGACCGCCTTGGCCGCGATCACGTGCATCAGCGGGCCACCCTGGATGCCGGGGAACACGATCGACTGCAGCTTCTTCTGCAGCTCTTCGCTGGCGCCCTTGGCCACGATGATGCCGCCGCGCGGGCCGCGCAGGGTCTTGTGGGTGGTCGAGGTGACCACGTGCGCATGCTCCATCGGACTCGGATAGACGCCGGCAGCAACCAGGCCGGCGACGTGCGCCATGTCGACGAACAGATACGCGCCCACGCTGTCGGCGATGGCACGGAAGCGCGCCCAGTCGATCTTCTGCGAGTAGGCTGAGAAACCGGCCACGACCATCTTCGGCGTGTGCTCGGTGGCCAGGCGCTGGACCTCGTCGTAATCGATCAGGCCCTGCTCGTCGACGCCGTACTGCACCGCGTTGAACAGCTTGCCGGAGACATTGACCTTGGCACCGTGGGTCAGGTGGCCACCATGGGCCAGACTCATGCCCAGGATGGTGTCGCCGGGCTGCAGCAGCGCCAGATAGACCGCCTGGTTGGCCTGCGAGCCGCTGTGCGGCTGCACGTTTGCGTAGTCGGCACCAAATACCTGCTTGATGCGGTCGATCGCCAGTTGCTCGGCGATGTCGACGAACTCGCAACCGCCGTAATAGCGCTTGCCCGGATAGCCTTCGGCGTATTTGTTGGTCAGCTGGCTGCCCTGGGCCTCCATCACCAGCGCGCTGCAGTAGTTCTCGCTGGCGATCAGTTCGACGTGATCCTCCTGGCGGCCAACTTCAGCGGCGATGGCCTTGGCCAGTTCGGGGTCGTAGGTTTCCAGTCGGACGTCGCGCGAGAACATTCGAAGCTCCGGGGCAGCTGCAGCCAGTAGGGCCGCCGATTGTAAGCCCCCGCCGCACGGGTGACCAATCGCGCTGCTGGTGCGGGCAATGCGCCCGGTTGGCCGGCGCGCGGCGCAAACGGCAAAGGCGCACCGAAGTGCGCCTTTGTGTGATGACCGGCCCGATTGCTCGGCGAGCAACCCGGTGCCTGCTCAGTTGTTGAGGACCAGGTCGGCGATGACGCCGGTGGCAATGGCGACCAGCAGCAGATTGCCGGTGTTGTCGCGCTGCCAACGGTAGCCGTACGGCGGGCGACGCAGGTTGTAGCGGTCATAGTCGTTCACAACATAGACCGGTCCGTGATAACGCTGGCCACGGGCCCAATACGGGCGCGGCGGCGGGCCAGCGCGGTAGTAGGTGGGGCGATCGTAGACATAGACCCGGTTGCGGTCGTAGCGACGGTCCTGATAGCGGGCATCGCGATAGCCCTCGCGGTAACCGTTGCCGTAATAGCGGCGGTCGTCGCGACGTTCGGCCCGGCGGTCATCGCGCCAGTCGCGACGGTCGTTGCCCCAGTTGCCGCGATGATCGCGGCCGCGGTCGTGGCGATCGTCGCGGTCATGCCCGCGGCGGTCGTGGTCGCGGTCCCAGTCGCCGGCGAACGCAGCCGGGGCCATGGAGCCCAACGCCAGGATGGAAGAAAGCACAACAGTGACGATGCGATTGCGGTTCATGACCAGCTCCTGTTTGCGATGTCGCAATTTCATTAAGACGTTGCTCGCCTTAACGCATTCTTGCTGGAATCGATTACGAAAACGCCTATTCAGGTAATAGGTAGGCTGCCGTTTAGCTACACGCCCGTCTGCCGCGGCCCCGGGCACTTGCCCGTATAATCGGCGCAATCCCTTTTCCGCCGCCTCCGGCCTCGGCCGGCGGGCTGCCTGCGTCCACGGAGCACCCATGTCGCAATATATCTACACCATGAACCGCGTCAGCAAGGTGGTCCCGCCCAAGCGGCAGATCATCAAGGACATCTCGCTGAGCTTCTTCCCGGGCGCCAAGATCGGCCTGCTGGGCCTGAACGGCGCGGGCAAGTCGACGGTGCTGAAGATCATGGCCGGCGTGGACACCGACTTCGAGGGCGAAGCCCGTCCACAGGCCGGCATCAAGGTCGGTTATCTGGCCCAGGAACCGCAGCTCAACCCCGAGCACACCGTGCGCGAGGCGGTGGAAGAAGGCGTGGGCGATGTGCTGCAGGCCCAGGCCGCGCTGGATGCGGTGTATGTGGCCTATGCCGAAGAAGGCGCCGATTTCGACGCGCTGGCCAAGGAACAGGAACGCCTGGAAGCGATCCTGGCCGCGGGCGATGCGCACACCCTGGAAAACCAGCTGGACGTGGCCGCCGATGCGCTGCGCCTGCCGCCGTGGGAAGCCATCGTGGGCAAGCTGTCCGGTGGTGAAAAGCGCCGCGTGGCGCTGTGCCGCCTGCTCCTGCAGAAGCCGGACATGCTGCTGCTCGACGAACCGACCAACCACTTGGACGCCGAATCGGTGGAGTGGCTGGAACAGTTCCTGGCGCGCTACACCGGCACCGTGGTGGCGGTGACGCATGATCGCTACTTCCTGGACAACGCCGCCGAGTGGATCCTGGAACTGGACCGCGGCCGCGGCATTCCGTGGAAGGGCAACTACACCGACTGGCTGACCCAGAAGGACGAGCGCCTCAAGCAGGAAGACAACCAGGAAAAGTCACGTCAGAAGGCGATCCAGAAGGAACTGGAATGGTCGCGGCAGAACGCCAAGGGCGGCCGCACCAAGGGCAAGGCGCGTCTGGCCCGCCTGGAAGAACTGCAGTCGGTCGATTATCAGCGCCGCAACGAGACCAACGAGATCTTCATCCCGCCGGGCGAGCGCCTGGGCAACTCGGTGATGGAGTTCAAGAACGTCTCCAAGAAGTTCGGCGACCGTCTGCTGATCGACAACCTGTCGATGATTGTGCCGCCCGGCGCCATCGTCGGCATCATCGGCCCCAACGGTGCGGGTAAGTCGACCCTGTTCAAGATGATCACCGGCCAGGAAAAGCCCGATTCCGGCGAAATCGTGGTCGGCCCCACCGTGCAGCTGTCCTACGTGGACCAGAGCCGCGATGCACTGGAAGGCAACCACAACGTGTTCCAGGAAATCGCTGGCGGCCTGGATATCCTCAACATCAACGGGGTGGAGATTCAGTCGCGCGCCTACATCGGCCGCTTCAACTTCAAGGGCCAGGACCAGCAGAAGATGGTCGGGGCACTCTCCGGTGGTGAGCGCGGTCGTCTGCACATGGCCAAGACGCTACTGCAGGGCGGCAACGTGCTGCTGCTCGACGAACCGTCCAACGATCTGGACATCGAAACGCTGCGTGCGCTGGAAGATGCGTTACTGGAGTTCCCGGGCAACACCTTCGTGATTTCGCATGACCGCTGGTTCCTCGACCGTATCGCCACGCACATCCTGTCGTTCGAAGGCGACTCGCATGTGGAGTTCTTCCAGGGCAACTACCGCGAGTACGAAGAAGACAAGCGTCGCCGTATGGGCGATGACGCGGGCCCGAAGCGTCTGCGCTTCAAGGCGCTGAAGTAAGCGCGTTCAAGTTGTCACGATCAGGGCGCCGCTAGGCGCCCTTTTTGTTTGTGGGGCTGGGGGCGGCGGGTGTGAATGTGTGTGGTGCTGTTTGGTGTGCGGGTGTGTGAGGCGTTGGCGCAGGCAACGCTGGTACGCGGCGTATCTGAGCGATTACGCGGGCGCTTGCGCTTGCCATGATTGGGTACATCACTAGTGGTCGAGGGCGCGATGCCCTTGCCGCTTCCGGGACACGCCGTGAATCCGTCCGTGGAGGCTCCGTAGCGGCATCCATGCCGCCACAGGGTCCCGGAAGCGGCAAGAGCATCGCGCCTGTCGCGTTCGTTGAGGACTGATGGAAGCAAGCTGCACCATGCGGTGCGAGGTGAGTCTCTGGGCGCTGCGTTGGCTCAGCATCGCGATGCATGCGCTACACAACGTGTGAGCCGCAGAGTGACGCATGGTCAAGGTTGAGCGGCCAGCGGGCATTGCCACGCATCAAACGCAATCGCTTCGGCACGGCCGCGTTTGCGCACGTGACCGTGCCCGGATGAAGTAACGCGTTACAGATCGTAGGACAGCACGTCTTCGAAGCCGAAGGTGTCGAAATTCTCGATACGCGAGGGATACAGGCGGCCGACCAGATGGTCGTATTCGTGTTGCACCACGCGGGCATGGAAACCTTCGGCTTCGCGTTCGATCGGGCTGCCGTCGGGGGCGAAGCCGCGATACCGGATGTGGCGGTAACGCGGGATCACCGCGCGCAGGCCGGGAATCGACAGGCACCCTTCCCAGCCGTTTTCCATCTCGTCCGACAGCGGTTCGATCTGCGCATTCGCCAAGGCCGTGCGCGGTACCGTGGGCGCGTCCGGATAACGCTCGCTGACTTCGAAGCCGAACACCATCAATTGCAGGTCCACCGCGATCTGCGGAGCGGCCAGACCGACGCCGTGCGCATGATCCATGGTCTCGAACATGTCGGCCACCAAGGCATGCAACTCGGCACTGCCCAGGTTGCTCACCGGCGGCGCCACGCGCAGCAGGCGCTTGTCGCCCATGCGGATAATTTCGCGAATCATATCGATGCTCCTCAAAAACACGACAGCGATTTTAGAACGGCCAACACACGCTAGCGAGCGGCTGCCGGGCGGGCATGGGTGGCGCCAACCGCAGTGTACGAGGGCTACATAACGCTTCCTGGCACCGGCCGCGCCTGCCTGTGGTCAAACATACCTGCGGTTGAACGGTTGCTTTGCTGGTCGCTCTCAGCGCGGCAGACGCAGTGCGATTAGCGGTGCAGACTGCCATGGCGCCAAGCTGCCAATCCGTCCGGCCTGGTGGTCGCGCAAGCGTTTTATTGCTTGCTTTTAGCGCAGCAGCCGCAGAGTGGGTAGCGATGCAGTGCAGGACTGCGATCCGCCGCAGCGCTCAAGCGCCGATCCGCTGCCCGCGCTCGTCCAGCACGGGTTCGCCGTCTTCCTTGGCGAATGCGCTGGTGGCCGGTGGCAACAGGTCGAGCACCCGCTCGGATGGACGACACAGGCGCGTACCCAACGGCGTCTGCACGAACGGTCGATTGATCAGGATCGGGTGCGCAAGCATTGCGCTCAACAGTGCGGCGTCCTCCAGCGCGGGATTGTCCAGTCCCAGTTCCAGATACGGCGTGCCCTTCTGACGCATGGCATCGCGCACCGACAGGCCGGCATCGGCAATCAGCGATTGCAACGTCTGCCGGCTGGGCGGGTGCTGCAGGTAGTCGACGATCTGCGGTTCGATGCCGACATGCCGAATCAGCGCCAGCGTGTTGCGCGACGTGCCGCAGGCGGGGTTGTGGTAGATGACGGCGTGCATGCGTGACCTGTTCGGTTCGATGGATGCGTGTGTCGCTGCGATCGTTGACGATCGAAGCGCTCTGCAGGACGCGCAGTGTACGAGTGGACGTGTCGAGTCCGTACACGCACATCTGCGCTTTCCTGCAGGCCTGTCTGCTTGCCCGCTGCGGCCTATCGCTGTGCTGGCTGTTGGTTTCTGACTGCTGGTTGGTCACTGCCGCTTGCCGCTCGCAGGCATTGGGTGGCCGGTGTCGACTGCGTCGTCGCGGCGAAATCCTGCCCCCCTCCTGCGGAGCAGCAAGGCACCGCGCGCGCAACTGACGCGACTTGTCTTGGTGCGTCCGCGCCACCCGCACGGGCCGGGGCGAGGAGCGGCATGGAGGTGTGCGGCGGCCACCTTGGTGCAGTGAGGTCTACGAGGTGCGGCCGCCCTGCCCCTCCCGGGCGCGCGCTCCCTGGGAAACAGGAAGCGCGGCGATCTGCCGCACACCGTCGCCAGGGCGTCAGATTTCTGACTAGAACGCCCCAGGACCGCTACCGATTCCCGAAAAGCATCGTGGCGCAAGCGCGAGGCTGACGTTTTCAGGACATCTGTTCGCATTCAGCGCACCAACTGTCAAAAGATTGACACACATCACGGATTCATGGTTCAGTCATGAACAGACTGAAACGGAAGTATCTCCCGAACTCCGGTGTGTCGCACGGCGTTCTTTCTGCGGTTGGACTTAAGGAAATCCCAACGATGATGAGCTTTCGCAAGCCCGGATGGATGCTGTCCGGTGTGCTGTGTGTTGCCTGCCTGCCCGCTGTTGCGGGGGCGCAGGACGTCGCCGCCAGCTCCAAGGTCGGTATCGATCCCGTCACCGGCAAGCTGCGTCCGCTGACCGACGCCGAGAGTGCGGCGCTGGACCAGCAGGCCGGCTCCGCCGCCCGCAGTGGGGCGAGCCGCACGACAGTGCCGCAGACCGAGGCGGCCGCACGCGCCACCGAGCGTCGCCTGCCCAACGGCACCGTGGCGCGCAAGTTGCCGGCCACGCAAATGAGCTCGCTGACCGCGACCCGCCAGGCCGACGGCCGCATCGTGATCGAGCACAGCGACGACGCAGACACCCAACCCGCCCACGCCGAGCACGGAGCGCTGCCGCATGAATAAGCCCTTGTTGCTGTTATCCCTGGCCGTGGGCGCGGCGCTGGCGCCGCTGCATGCATCCGCTGCCAACGTCACGCTGATCAATGGCGATGCCGGCACCGTGGTCGGGTTGAACGACCCCACCACCGCGGCACCGTTGGGCGGCAATCCCGGGCGGTCGGTCGGCGAACAGCGTCGCATCGCCTACCAATACGCCATGGATCTGTGGGGCGCGGTGCTGCAGAGCAACGTCGAAATCAAGGTGTATGCCTCGTTCGCAAGGCTGACCTGCACCGCCACCGGCGGCACCTTGGGCCAGGCCGGCCCGAACTGGATCGTCAACGACTTCCCCGGCGCCAAGGCCAATACGCTGTATCCGTCCGCGCTGGGCGATGCGATCGCCGGGCAGGACCTGGTACCCGATCCGGCCGATCCGGCCGACGTGTTTTCGCAGTTCAACGGTGATCTGGGCAAGGACGACTGCCTGGCCGGTTCGGGCTGGTACCTGGGCCTGGACGGCAAGACCCCGGCAGGCCAGATCAACTTCCTCAACGTGGTGATGCACGAGATCGGCCACGGGTTGGGCGCTGCCGGCTTCCTCAACAAGACCACCGGCGTGCTCGGCTCGGGCAGTGGTCTGACCGACGTCTACACCTCGCAGGCCTTCGATAACGTGCAGAACAAGCGTTTCGACGACCCGACCATGACCAACGCCTTGCGCGCCGAGGCGATGCGCACGCCCGGTCGCACGGTGTGGGCCGGCACCCGCGTCAATCGTGAGGCGGCGTTGATCCTGGACCCGCGCACGCTGCTGCAGGTCAGCGCGCCGGCCGCTGCGGCCGGCAAGTTCGAAGTGGGCTTTGCCAGCTTCGGGCCGCTGGCCAGCGCCGGCAATTTCCCGGCGCGCGCAGTGGTGACCATCAATGACGGCGTTGCCGCCGCATCGGCCACCGATGGCTGCGAAACGCCGTTCGTCAATGCGGCCGAGGTGGCCGGCAAGGTGGCGCTGATCGACCGCGGCACCTGCGCCTTTGCCATCAAGGTCAAGAACGCACAGCTCAACGGTGCGGTGGGCGTGATCGTGGCCAACAACGCCGGCGGCGTGCAGACCATGGGCAATGCGGCGCCGCCGATCACCGACATCACCATCCCGGCGATCATGGTGTCGCAGGCCGATGGCGCACGGTTGAAGAGCAGCACCGGCGTGGTGGCGGCGCTGTACGAAGATCCCGAGCTGCTGCAGGGCACCGACAGCGCAGGCCGCACGCGGTTGTATGCGCCCAGCGTGGTGGCCGGTGGTTCGACGTTCTCGCACTTCGATACCGATCTGCAGCCCAACGCGTTGATGGAACCGTTCGATACGCCGGAAGTGCAGGCGCATCTGAACATCGACCTGACCCCTGCGATGTTTGCCGATATCGGTTGGACCTTGAACCGTGGCCTGACCCGGCTGGGCAACTGCAGCACGCTGGTGCCGACGGTGGAAACCGGCGGTCTGATCGTCGGTGCGAACCTGACCGCCGAGAGCAGCCTGTGCAAGACGCAGAATGCCGGTAACCGCTTCGGTTATCTGACCTGCATGAACGATCACATCCGCGAACTGGAAGACCAGGGTGCGATCAGTCGTCTGCAGCAGGCCGCCACGTTTATCTGCGCGACCAAGGTACGCCCGTAACCCAGGCGTAGACGGTCAGATGTCATGCGAACGGCGCCGCAAGGCGCCGTTCGTTTATGCGTAATCAGCTGTGTACTGGATGCAGCCATGTGCGTCGATGCAGTGCGCGCCATCGCACCTCGACGTGGCGCAGAGCGATGCACTGCGTCTGCGCAACGGCTACAACCGCATCAGCTGTGTACTGCATGCAGCAATGTGCGTCGATGCAATGCGCGCCATCGCACCTCGACATGGCGCAGAGCGATGCACTGCGTCTGCGCAACGGCTACCACCACTGGCCTCGTTAGGGAAGCTCTGGACAACGCATCCGCGTGTTTTCGATCAACACCGCTGCCATCTTCACTACGCGCAACTGCTAGATATTCAGCAGTGGAGGCCGCGCGCGTGAGCGACATTCCAGGTTCCCCCGTCATGCCGCGCGTTGTTCAGCCCTTCCTTCGCTTACACCACGCGCTGCCGTGCCTTACCGATCTGCGGCATACGGCGAGGTCAGCACCTGCGGTGCGCGACCCAACGCGGCGCCCAGGCGATCCATCACAAAGCGCAGATAGAGATTGCTGCTGAACTGGTTGTAGTCGCGTGCATTGTTGAAGGTCATGCGCCCGCCCAGGAACAATTGCGGCGCCACCTGCCATTCGGCTGCGCCACTGAGGTTGTACGACACGCCGGTGCGGCTTTCGCCCGCATACACCGGGTCGGTGTAGCGGTCGACCAGGCCGAGCAGCGCCGCCAGCGATGCGGCGTCGTAGGCGGCCTGCTGCAGCGTCGGGTCGGTGGGGAAGTACGGCGTGGGGTCGGTCTTGAAATGCTGCACGCCGACGCTGGCATCGACCTTCCAGTTGACGCTCTGCCCGGCGCTGCGCCCGCTCCAGTGCACCGGGAAACCGAGGTCCACATATTCCTGCGGGCTGAAGTAACCGCCGTGGCCGTACGTAAATCCACTGAGGTTCTTGTCGTACTGCATGGCGGTCAGATTGACGCCGGCGGTCAGCGACTGATGCTGGGTTTCCAACGCATGTACGTAGAAGCCCAGGTCGGCCTGGCGGTGGTCGTTGTCGGCCACGTTGTTACCGATCAAGCGGTGCGCGGCAAGGTTGGCATACCCACCGAGCAGGCCGTTGTCGGCAGTGGCAGAGAGCACGATGCCGTTGCTGGTGACGCCGCCCCATTCGCGGCCGCTGCGTGCATCCTGCGCACCGGCGAACGACAGCACGCTGTCGGTGACCGCGCGCCGCGAGGCATCGACCGACCAGCTCACCGTGTCGCCGATCTCGCCGCGATAGCCGACCCCACCGACGACGTTCTGCTCCTGGAACCCGATCGGCGTGCTGCCCACATCGGCGCTGAAACCGCCATTGCGATAGCGCACCCCCACACCCACGCCGGTGTCGTCCTGGCTGAGCCGGCGCGCACCATTGCCGGTGGCGGCCATGCTGTTGAGCGTGGCCGCCAGCGAAGTGGGCGTCTGCTGCGCGGCAGCGGTGCTGCTGGCCAATGCCTGCAACGCGGCACCGTCGCCGGCGGCCAGCTGTTCGCTGATTGCGGTATTGCTGAGGATGTCGCGCGCCAGCTGCGCAATCGGCGTGCTGGACGCGTTGACACTGAGCAGATATGCCGGCAGCGGCTCGTTGGCCAACGCGGCCAATGCCGCCGGCGTGCTGTTGTTGTTTTCGGTCAGCAGTTCGCCGAACAAGCCGGTATTCAAGGCGTAACGGCGCAGGCGTTCGCGTGTGGCGACGTTATCGCCCTGGGTGGCGAGCAACTGATACACCGACGAGTTGGTCAGCGTGTCGATCGGGCTGCGGTCGGCGGCAAGCGCATCGTTGACTGCCGTCTGCGGGCCGGCGCCGAAACGGCTGGCGGTGGCGTAATCGGTGGTCAGCGTGCCGGCATCCACCACGGTGGGCGTCAGCGTGACGCCGAGCTTGCCTTCGCCCACCGCAAAGTCGGCCTGCACCGGCATTTCGATGTCGTCCAGTCGGCCAAGGCCGTCCTCGCCATCGCGCGAACGATACAGCGCGCCACCGGCGAGGTTGTCGCTGTTTTCCGATTGCACGGCGCGCAGTTCGTCGAGCACGCTGTTGCCGCTACTGGGCGCGCGCGTTTCTTGCGCGGCAACGCTGCGCGAAGGAGTGGTGTTGTCCGGCACGAACGCGGGAGCGCTGCGCGTGGGCAGGCGGGTGCGGCTGTTGGGCGCCGGCATGAACGAGGGTGCGGCGCTGGCGCTCACCGGCTGCGGCAGCGTATCGACCGTGTTGCCGGCGTAGGCATCGACGGCTGCGGCGGTGGCGAAGCGTGCAGTTACCGGTTGGGTGGCGGCCGGCGGCTCCAGCGCGACATCCGCAAACGCGTTACCCGCCGGCATGCGCTCGGACAGCACTGCCGGCGAGCGCGGCATGGCGCCGGTCATCCCGGAGAACGGATTGAGCGGACGGCCGGCCGAGGCCACTGCCGCCGGGCCACGTGCGCCCGGCAGGCCGTTGTCGAGCTGACCGGCCTGGCGCTGCTGCGCGGCCAGCGATGCGCGGAAATACTGCTCGGCCTTGCGGTTCTTGCCGGCGCTGCGATACACGCGGCCGGCGGCGGCGAGCACGTCCGGCGATTCCGGCGCCTGCGCCAGCGCGCGCTGCAGATAACTCTCGGCGTTGCGCAGATCCGATTGCGCGGCGGCGCTGTTAGCCGCGGCGGTGAGTGTGTCCAGATCGTTGGGGTGGCGCTGCAGGATCTGCTGATAGATCGCCAGCGCCTGGCGCTGATCGCCGGCGGCGGCATACAGCCGTGCCAATGCCGCCTGGGCGTCACGGTTGTCCGGTTGCTGAGCCAGGATAGGCGACAACGCGTCGTAGGCGCCTTCCAGATTGCCGAGCTCGCGCAAGGCATCCACCTGGCGCAGCGTGTAGGCGCTGCGCAAGTTTTGATAGCGACGCAATTGTTCCGGCGTCATGGTGGTGGACTGCAGTTGGCGCAGCACCGCCGACAACTCGGCGTCCTGACGCGCACGCAGCAGCACGCCGGCATATTGCAGGCGGTCTTCGGTGCGCGGATTGGCACCGGTGACCAGCCGCTGCGCGAGCACCAGCGCGCGCGAGGCATTGCCGGCGTCGGCATGCGCGCCGGCCAGGGCGGCCAGCAATTGCGGATCGTCGAGCTGGTTGCCCAGCGCGGTTTCGGTACGTGCGAGCAACTGCTGCGCCTCGCCCACCCTGCCCTGCTCCACCAGCAGCCGCGCCTGACGCGCCTGCAGTTCGATCCAGGCGTTGGTGCGCAGTTGGGTCATCTCCGGCGTACGCGCTGCGGCCGGGATGCGATCCAGACTGTCGTACGCGCTCTGCCAGTCGCCGCTTTCCTGTGCGAGCAAGGCGTTGGCGTGCAGCGCTTCGGGTTGGTCGCCGTGCACGGCAAGCAGGCCATCCATGACGCTGCGCGCCTGATCGGGGCGGCCGGCCTGTTGGTACAGGCGGGCCAGATCCAGCCGGATCCAGGCATCGCCGGGGCGTTCGACCATGGCCGCTTCCAGCTCGGCCTGCGCGCTGACCGCATCGCCGGCCTCCAGCGATTGCCGCGCGCGGGCGCGCTGCACATTGGAACGCAACAAGGCTTCGCCACCGGATTTGGCGCGCTCGGCGGCCGGCAGGCGATTGAACAATTCGCTGGCTTCGGACATGCGCCCCTGGCGGCTGTACAGCCCGACCAGGCCCTGCAAGGCGCCGGCATTATCGGCATCGCGCGACAGCGCCTTGCGATAACTGGCTTCGGCCGCAACCGGGTCGCTGGCGCTTTGCAGACCGCCCAGCGCAACATGGCCGGCCGGCTCGTTGGGCAGCAGCTGCACCGACTGCTCCACCAGCTGGCGTGCCTGCGCGATGTCACCGCGTGCGCGTGCGGCCTCGGCCTGCTGCAGCTGTTGCCAGTAGCGCGCGCTGTCCAGCGCACCTTTCCATTTGCCATTGCTGGCGGCGGCCGGGCGCAGCAGTTCCTGCGCTTCGGCAAAGCGTTGCTGACGCAACCGCACCGAGCCCAGGCCGCCCAATGCTTCCGGGTCGCGCGCACGGGCGCGCAGCACCTGGGTGAAGCGTTGTTCGGCCGCGCTCAGATTGCCGGCATTGAGCGCACGAAAGCCCTCGGCCAGCGCGATGCCATTGGGGTCGGCGGGCGCAGCGGCAGCGGCCGTGCGTTGTTCGCGCAATTGACCGAGTTTGGCGGTCACTTCCGCATCGGCCGGGCTGCCGGCCAGAAATGCCTGATACAGCGGTGCATCGGCCGTGCTGGCGTTGAGCCACAGCAGCGCCTGGCGCCAGCTGGTACGCGCCGGGCCGCCCACATCGGCGCGTTGGGCAAGCGTGCGCAATTGCGCGATGCCTTCGCGACGGGTGGGTTCGCGATAACTCAATACCTGGGCCAGCGCCATCTGCACGGACGGGTTGGCCGGGTCGCTGGCCTGCAGCGTGCGCAGACCATCGCGCGCACGCTCCCAACCGGTCGGCGTGCCGGCCAGCGATTGGTAGTACTCCAGCGCAAGCGTCGGCGGCGGCGCCTTGCCGGCAAACACGGCCTCGTAGCTGCGCGCGGCTTCCACATAGCGCCCGGCCGCGGCGGCGCGGCGTGCGTTGCGCAGATTGGGGTCTTCGCCGGCAGTGGCGCTACCGCGCGCACCGATCGCCACGCGCAGACGCTGCGCCTGCGGCGATTGCGGATGTGCGGCTTCGAGCTGCTGCAGACGCTTACGTGCCTCCGACTGACGGCCCTGCGCCAGATCGATCTGCGCCAGGCCGAGCAAGGCGTCTGGCTGGTCCGGATCGATGCCGAGCAGCTTTTTCCAGGTGTCGGCGGCAAGATCGTCGCGTCCCTGGTCGTGCCAGTAGTTGCCCTGCCCGACCAGTTGCTGGGTCGCGCTGGTCTGCGCGTGCACCGGTGAGACGAGCAGGCACAGGTCGATCATGCCGGCGAGGTAGAGCGGGGTCAGGTTTTTGCGGAGCATGCAGGCGTTCTCCAGGCGGGCAGCAGGCGCCCGTCTGCGGCAAAGCGGTAGCGGTTTTCAAGCCAGCCCTGTCCGAACAGGGCCAGTGTGCGTTCGAAATACGGCAGCGCAGCGGCGGCCGGTGTAGCGGCGAGCGGAATCCGCTGCGCCTGTGCCTTGAGCAGGATGGGCTGACGCAGCGCGCTCAGGTAAGGCAGCAACGCGGCGGAAAACCCCACCGGCACGGCGCCGGTGCCCACGCCGCGGGCGGTGTCGATCTTTTCGGCGAACGCGGTGCCCGCGGCCAGCAGGTCAGCCGGGCCGGACAAATCCTGCAGCAACTTCGCGCGCAGCGGCTCGCCTGCATCTAGCATGCCGGCCCACAGATACACGCGGATGGCATCGTAACTGCCTAGATTGCCGCGTTTGGGATCGGCGCCGAAGGCCTTGCCGTCCCACACCGTCCAATCCGGTGCAAAGCCGACCGGCGCACTGTCGTGCAGCACGCGCGCAGCGTTGGCGGCGATCGCCGCCCACGGCCCCTTGGGGTCGGCGTTGGCGCAGCGCCGTAGTACCTGGATCGGCAGATAACTGGGATTGAGCGTCCAGCGGCCCGGTTCGACAAAGCCGCTGCGGCCGGGCAACAACATCGGCCCCAGCCCTGGCAGCGTGGCCACTTCCTGGGTGCGCATCAGTTGCAGGATCTGCTGGCCGGCCTTGCCGTAACCAGGGCGGTTCCACAGCCGGCCGGCTTCCAGCAAGGCGTAGGCGATCCACAGCTCGCCATCGCTGGCGGTATTGGCATCGAGCACGCGCCACTCGCCGCTGCCATCGCGGCCCCACAACCAGGCCGGCAGATTGAGATCCGGGCGGCCGCCGCACAGGTTGTGCCGGGTCCAGCCCAGCACCTTGTCGAACAGCACCTGGTCGTTGGCCACCAGCGCGAAGAACAGCGCGTACGACTGGCCTTCGGAGGTGGAGCGTTGATCGGCGTTGAGAAAGTCCACCACCCGGCCATCGGGCTGGATGTGCTTGGACACGAACGCGTTCCACAGTGGCCAGGCGCCGCACTGTGCGGGCGCTGCCGTCGCGCCGGCCGGCAACAGCGCGGCCAGTGAGGCCAGTGCACCGGCGCGCAGCAGGCCGCGGCGCGTCATGGCACTGCCGCGCGCGGCCGCGTTCATGCGCCGTGGCCGTCGTTGAGGCGCTCGGCGGTATGCCGGCGCAGCAGCACGCGCGCGGCCAGTGCCAGCAGCAGCGCCAGCAGCACCACGGTCAGGGCCAGCCACACCGGGTGATGCGAGAAGTACCAGCGCAACCAGGTCGGCAGCGGCAAGTGACCCACGTAGTAAGTCTGATTGCCGACCAGGCTGGTGACCTTCTTCTGCTGCAGCAACACCACGCTGCCCTGGAAGTCCTTGAGCAAGGCCGGGTCGAACCAGGCATCGAACAGACGATTCATGTTGGCCGGGTCTTCGGTCTGAAACGCGACCACACTGCGGCCGGATTTCAACGGCGATTCGAAACCCATCAGCAGCACGTCGTCGGGCTGCGGCTGCAACGCGATGTCGGTGGTGGTCGGCAGATCGGTGCGGCGCGCGTCGAAGGACAGGAAGCCGGGTAGTTTTTCGAACAGCCAATCGGTCAGGCCGATGCGGCGGTTCTGCCCGTCCTGGCCCACCGGCAGCTGCGCACGCCATTGTTTGAACAGCGGTTGCGATTCGGCGCTGCCCAGCAGCAACAGATCGCGATCGGCGTGCTGCTGCACCGCGCTAGCGGCGATGATCTGCGCATGCAGTGCCGGGTAGCCGGTGGACGCACCGAACCTGCCGAGCAAGGTCAGCACATTGCCCAGATCCTGGTCGCCCGGATTATTGGGCAGCACGATCGCCGATTCGGACAGATCGGCCAGCCGCGTGAACGGATAGCCGGCGTTGGCGAACGCGGCCAGATTCGGCATCGCCATGTAGTGATCGAAACCGCTCAGGTCGATGGTGGAATCGGCATCGATGGCGCCGGAGACATCCGGGAAGGTGTTCTTGCAGGCCTCGCCTTGCGGGCGATCGAAAAAGAAGTGGAAGCGCAGCTGGCTATTGGCCGAAAACGCGCCCACCGGCAGTGTCAGATCCTGATGCACCGGCATGTTGCCGCGCGTGCCCAGGCTGTTCCACCAGCGCACCGGCGTGGACTCGGCGAATGGGCGGCCGGTCAGCGGCAAGGTGGTCACGAACGACTCGTTGATGCTGACGTTGAGGGCGGACTTGTTGTCCTCTTCCGGCAGCGTGTAGCGGTACTTCAGCGCCACCGGAATGCCGTCGCGCTCCCACACGAACAAGTCCGGCGGCAGCTGCAAACCGACCCGGATCAGGTCCGGGTGATAGCCGGTGACGTTGAGCGCGCCGGGCTGGGTAACCAGATCGCCGAAACGCACCGGATGCTCGCTCGAAATCCATTTGGGCGCGTCGTACGGCCGACGCGGCGTCGGCGCAGACATCTCGCCTATCCGCGCCACCGCACCGGTCAGCGGTGCGCGCAACGCCAGCGCGGTGGCCGCGCGTTGCAGATCGTCGGTGTTGCGGCCGAGCACCAGCAGCAGCTTGCCGTTGGGATCGGTCGGGTTGACCACGACAGCAACCGTCGGCCCGCGGATATCGGCCACACCGCTGTCGGCGGTGGCGAACTGCGCAGGCAAGGTGTTGGGCGTGGCGAACACCACCGCGTTGCCGCTCGCTGGCAAGCTGCTGGTCGAGGCCGGGAACACCGCGCCGCGATAACCGGCCAGGGTGCCGAACCACGATGCCACGGTGCCGGCCGCCTGCAGCGTGGCCATATCCGGCTGCTGCGGGAAATAGAACGGCAGCTCCAGACGCCGCGTATCGCGCACATCGAAAAACGGCACCGGCAGCAGCGCCAGGTTGTTGGCCAGCGCCAGCGGCGTGGTGGTCAGCGACAGGCTGGTGGCCGCATCCACATTCGCCCACAGGCTGCTGTGGTCGGGGTCTTCGCACTCGCGGGTGTAATGCCCGATGAGTTGCAGGTTGAGCTGGTTGTAGTCGGTGATCAGCCGCGGGTCGATCGGCAGATCGGCCGACAGCAACTTGCCGGCGTTGGCCTTGTCGGTGGGCAAGCTCGCAACGGTCACGCCGTTGATGGTGACCTTGACGTGCGACAGGTCCGGCAGCAGCGACGGCGAGTAGCTGTATTTCAGATTGAGCGTGGCAGCGGTGACGATCTCGTCGCTACGCACGCTGAAGGGCACGCCGGCACTGCCCTGCACACCACGCAAGGTAATTTCGTAATCGATGCCCAGATCGCGCAGCGTGGCCGCGCGCGCGCTGCCGGCGGGCGGTGTGGCCGCGGTAGGCACGACCGCTGCGGCGCTGGCACTTTGCGCATCGGCGCCTGTCTGCGCGGCAGGCGCCGTCGGTGCGGTCTGTTGCGCCTGTGCCAGACCGGCCAGAAGCGTGAACGCACAGGTCAACACGGCCGGGGACATTCGCATCAGTTGCTTCTTTGCAGGGGAAAGGGAAACACCACGCATCACGCTCACGACTCCAGGTCCGCGCGCGCCGGGCGGAAGCCCTGACGCGTGCTGTCCACCATATGCCGACCCAGGCGCCCGAATCCGCGCGCACTGGCGGCCAGCACCTGGCCCATCGAGCGCCAGAACGAATCGCGATCGTGCTGGCCCCATTGCGACAACCAGATATCGGCACGCGCAAAGGTCGATGCCACCAGCCAGCGTTCCTGTTCCATCGACATCTCGGTGAACTGGATGCTGACCTGACCATCGCGATCCTGACGCACCACGGCCGGCAAGGTCTGCTCCACACCGCGATGACTAAGCCCGATCTGCACCGTCGAGCCGGGTTCGATCGGCTGCGGTTGCGCGAGCTTGATCGCCATGCCGCCGGTGGAAAAATTCACCGAGCGGCAGGCCAGCACGCCGCCGTCGGGCAGATACAGATTGACCGGGACATCCAGCGGCACCCGGTGCGCGCTACGCACCTGGCGGGTTTCGCTGGCGGTAGCGATCGTGGCGCCCAGCAGCACCATGTTGTAGAGCGTCCAGGCCAGGTTGAACCAGATCGTCTGCTGCTCGCCGCTGCCGCCGACATAGATCAGCCGCAGCACGCCGGCGACCACGCCGGCCACGTTGAGCAGCAGCAGGAACAGATACGGCTTGGCGATCTGCGCATCGAAATAACCGCGCGCCACCAGCCCGCCCTTGGGCGTGACATTGAACTTGCCGAGTTTGGGATTGAGCAAGGCCACCAGCGTCGGGCGAAAGATGTACCAGGCCAGCGTGGTCTCGTAGACCTCGTTCCACAGCAGATGCCGGAAGCGGCTCTGCACGCGCAGATTGGTCAGATTGGCCTGCAGAATATGCGGCAGCGCGTAGGCCAGGATCATCAATGCCGACGCCTGGATCACATGCGCGCCGAAGAACAGATACGCCAGCGGTGCGGTGAGATAGATGATGCGCGGCAAGCCGTAGAAGAAATGCAGCATCGCGTTGAGATAGCACAGCCGCTGCGACAGCTTGAGCCCGCGGCCGAGCAACGGATTGTCGATGCGCGCGATCTGCGCCATACCGCGCGCCCAGCGGATGCGCTGCGCCACGTGCCCGGACAGGCTCTCGGTGGCCAGACCCGCTGCCTGCGGCACCGCCAGATACGCCGTGCGATAGCCGCGACGCTGCAACTTGAGCGCGGTGTGCGCATCTTCGGTGACGGTTTCCACTGCCACGCCGCCCACCTCTTCCAACGCAGTGCGCTTGATCACCGCGCACGAACCGCAGAAGAACGTGGCATTCCATTGGTCGTTGCCATCCTGCAACAAACCGTAAAACAGCTCGCCTTCGTTGGGCACCTTGCCATGCGTATCGAGGTTGCGCTCGAACGGGTCAGGCGAAAAGAAATAGTGCGGCATCTGCACCAGCGCCAGCTTGGTGTCGCGCAGAAACCAGCCCATCGCCACCTGCAGGAACGAGCGGGTCGGGATGTGGTCGCAATCGAAGATGGCCACGTATTCGCCGCTGCATTTTTTCAAGGCGGCGTTGATGTTGCCGGCCTTGGCGTGCGCGTTGTTGGTGCGGGTGACGTAGTTGATGCCGACCTCGGCACAGAACTCGCGGAACTCGTCGCGGCGGCCGTCATCGAGCAGATAGATGTTGATCTTGCCGGCCGGCCAATCGATCACGCTGGCGGCCAGCACCGTGGTGCGCACCACCGACAACGGCTCGTTGTAGGTGGGAATGAACACATCCACGCTCGGCCACAGGCTCTGGTCGGCGGGCAATGGGACCGGCTTGCGATTGAGCGGCCACAGCACCTGAAAATAGCCCAGCACCAGGATCACGAACGCGTACAGCTCCGCACCAAGCAGGCCCAGGCCGAGGATGAAATCCACCGCGCTGCCCACGCCCATGGTCTGGGTCATGCGCCACCAGATGTAGCGGCACGACACTGCCAGCGACATCCCCATCATCATCAGGATGACCACCCGCCCGCCACGGTTGCGCACCGCCAGCGCCACTGCGAACAGCACGCCGGAGAACACCAGCTGCTGGGTGACATCCATCGGGACTGCGACCACGAACACCAGCAGCAACGCGCCCAGCAGCCACAGCGCCCAGGTTGCCAGCGTGGGCAACGGTGATGCGGAACGAAGGCTGGCAGTGGTCATCGGGCAATCCTAGGAACGTGGCAGACGTACGGCAACGCGGCGACAAACGCATCACGCGCTTGCCGGGCATCACGGAAGGGAGCGCTCAACGCGAGCGCAGGCGCTGCAGCGGGCTGTGCGCAGAGGTGCGCGCGTCGGCCTGCAGCAACCGCTGGAACAGCTGTTCCAACGGCGTCTGCGCCGGCCGCTCCAGCGACGACAGGCCGCGCGCGCCAGGCTCATCGCGTTGCCGCAATTTGCGCAGCGGTGCCAGCGCATCGCCGGGCGATACGCCAACCGTCTGGTCGGCAAGCGCCGTTGCCTGCATCACCGGCGACGACGGGGCCACGAGCGGTGCCACTGCCGCCGACACTGCGGGCGAGCGCGCTGTCGGCACGTGTACCGGCGCGACCACAGCCTCCGTCGCAACCGGCGCTGTCTGCGCAGCTTCCGGCGCCTCGACAGGCGCCACGCCCGGCTTGCGCGGCGGCAGCTGGGTGTAGGCGAAATCGTGATAACCCTCGCTCGCCTGCGTCCCCAAACGCGCGAACAGACCCGATACGTCGTCGTGTCCCGGCGTGTTCTTGGTGTTCTTCGGTGCCATCACACTCCCCTTGCCCGATCGCACATGCTCATGCCGTCCGCGCCAACACAAACAGGCGCAGATCGACGGAATCGGCCGGCACGGTCTGCACCGCCAGGCCTGCCAGCATCCCCAATTGCTGGAACCATCCTTCGTAGACCCCTTGCAGGAACCCATCGCTCCAGCCAGCCCCGTCCAGCGCCACGCTCAACGGCGCACCGCCGTGCCGGATCTGCACGTGGTCGGGGTATTCGTCCATTGCGCACTGGCCCCAGTCGCAGCTGTCCCAGATCGCATTGGCGGCCTGTTGCACCTCGTCCAGCGCGGCGCAGGACGCCAGCCTGTGCTCACGCGCGAAGCGGCGGCCGATCCGGGCCATCAAGGTGGCCAGGTCGTGCTCGGGCAGCTCGGCGCCGAACTCCTCGGCCATCGCCCGCACAAAGCCCAGCCACTGCCGGGAGCAGCTCCGCGTGCGGTACAGCGACAAGGGGTCGAGTGCAGGCATTCAACAGGCTTCGCAAGGAAAGGGACGTCACATACGACGGTTGCACTAAAAGTGATGCAAGCGTGATGCCAATGTTAACGTTTGCCAACCAGCGATTGAGAGATGCATCTCACTTTTCCGGGCATTCCCCGACAGCAGGCCGCCCGTTTCGGCAGTTCATGCCGGCCTGCGTCAGTCATTGCCGCCGCTGGTCAGGCCCCTTCGGGCATCGGCGGCAGACCGAATACGTCGCGCAGGTAACGCAGGTAGCCGGCGTCTTCGCACATGCTCTTGCCCGGCGAATCACTGAGCTTGGCCACCGGCTGGTCGTTGCAGCGGACCATCTTGATGACGATCTGCAGCGGCGTCGGCCCCAGGTCGTTGGTGAGGCTAGTGCCCACCCCGAAGGCCAGCCGGCAACGGGTGTGAAAGTGCGCGTACAGGCGCATCACCTTGTCGATGTTGAGGCCGTCACTGAAGACCAGCACCTTGGTCTTGGGATCGATGCGGTGGGCTTCCAGGTGCGCGATCACCCGCTCGCCCCATTCGAACGGGTCGCCGGAGTCGTGGCGCATGCCGTCGAACAGCTTGCAGAAATACAGATCGAAGTCGCGCAAGAACGCGTCTAGCCCCACGATGTCCGACAGCGCAATGCCCAGATCGCCACGGTATTCGCGCGCCCACGATTCCAGCGCGGCGACCTGGCTGTCGCGTAGCCGCGGCCCCAGCGCCTGGAACGCCTGCAGGTATTCGTGCGCCATGGTGCCCAGCGGGGTCAGCCCGTAGTGCTTGGCGAAATACACGTTGCTGGTGCCCACGAACTGCTCGCCCAGGCCATCGCGCAGCAGCGGCAGCAGCTCGCCATGCCAGTGCCGCGAGTAGCGGCGACGGGTGCCGTAGTCGGCGATCTTGCAGCCGGCCGGCATGTTGCGCAGGCTGCTCACCTTGGCGCGCAGGCGGCTGCGGCCCTCTTCAAAATCCGGCTCGGAGGTGTTGCGGAACCACACCTCGTTGATGATCGCCAGCAACGGCACTTCAAACAGGATGGTGTGCAGCCACGGGCCGCGGATGGTCAGCTCGATCTCACCTGGGTGGGTGCTCGATGCCGACAGCTGTACGTACTTGCGGTCCAGATGGAACAACGCCAGAAAGTCGGCGAAATCCGGCTTGATGAAGCGCAGGCTGCGCAGGTAGTCCACCTCGTCCTCGCGCAGGCGCAGCCGGCATAACGCATCAATCTCGCGCGAAATCTCATCGATGAACTGCGCCAGATCCACGCCGGGCGTGCGGCACTTGAAGCGGTAATCGACCTGCGCGGCCGGATGCTGATGCAGCACCGCCTGCATCATGGTGAATTTGTACAGGTCGGTGTCGAGCAACGAATGGATGATCATGCCGCCGGATTATGCCCGCAGCGGCAGTGGCCGCGCGTGCATTGGGCATGACCCGACCGCCGGCCGCGACTCCCCGCCCTGCGTTAAGGGCGCACGCTCCAGCGCGGGGGCCTTGTCGAATTTCCCTGGGCGTCTGCGGGGCCGCATGGGGCTCGCGGTTACTTTGAGCAGCTAAGAAAAGGACGGTGCTCACCGCCAGGCAGGCGCGGCTGGTGCTGGTGCTGGTGCTGGTGCTCGGTGCTCGGTGCTCGGCGCTCGGCGCTCGGCGCTCGGCGCAGCATGCACACGCCGGTTCTGAGCGCGCCGTCCACACCCTCCTGACGACTGCTCGCTACGTTTTGTGCGCAGCGCTTAGTGGCAGGCACCCGCGGCGCCACTCAGATCCACAAGACTGCAGCTCGCAGATCGCAGATCCACCCCCTGAGCAGCTGCTAAAGCTGGGGCGACCACACAAAGGCCGCGCCGGCCTGTCGCCGAGCACGGCCGCGCGTCAGCGCATCAACGCGCCAGCACCTGCTGCGCCGGCTTGCCCTGCACGGTGAAGTCGCTGTCGCCCGGGCCGCCGGCGGCGGGGTCGGTGTACCAGCACCACAGCGCGATGCCGTCCACGCCGTGCGCCTGCAACACCTTTCGCCACTGCTGCAGCACCTGCAGTTGCAGGCGGGTATCGACTGCGGCGGTGCGTTGCTCCGGGCTTTCCCACGGCGCGGCCAGGCTGCCGCGTGCCGAACGCAGGCCCAACTCGGCCACCCACACTGGCTTGCCCACGCGCTGCCCCAGGTCCTGCAGGCGCTGCGCGGCGGCGTTCATCTCGGTAGCGCGCGCGCCAGCTGCGTCGGACAGACGCGGATACAGGCTGGTGCCGACCGCATCGAACAGCGACCAGTACCGGAAAGTCTCTGCATGCTCCATCCCGTCGGCCACATACAACAGCTTGCCGCGATAGACCTTGCGCACCGCCGCGACCAACTCGGGCCATTGCTGCGCGTCCTGCAGCTTGCGCAGTTCGGTGCCGACCACCAACGCTTCGGCGTGTTCGTCTTCGGCCAGCTGCGCCAGCGGCAGCAGTGCCTTTTGATATGCGGCAAACCAGGCTGCCTGGTCGGCGGGCGCCACCTCGCCGGCCCAGTGCCCGGGCACCCACACATGTACCTTGAGCGTGGGCTGCAGACCGGACCGATGGCTCTGACGCAGCGCAGCGCGCATGGCCTCCAGGCTGCTGTCGCTACCCAGCACCGGGTCGTTCGATTGCGGGTTTGCCTGCCAGACGAAGGCCACCAGCAGCGCCTTGCGCGCACCGGTCCCGGCCAACGCATCCAGCGACTGCGCAGCGGCAGCGCTTTCCCACGGCGCATTGGCCGAGACCTTGACGTTGGCACCCATCCACATCGGCACGGCCGCATTGCATCCATTGGCCAGCAGGCACACGGCAAGCAACGCTGCGAGGATTAGAACGCGTTTGCACATGCGGCAGACACCTCGGTGGTCGACGCTGCCGTGCCCTGCACGCAGGTGCCGGTACGCAGCGCTGCGTTACTCACGTCCGGCTGCAACGCAGTGGCCGTTGCAGCGCCGGCTGGCGTGGCGGCGGCGCTCATCTGCGCGGGCACGTGCGTCTTGATCGCGGCATCCGCCTCAACCAACGGCGTCAGCGTGTCCGCCGCCGCAGGGGTCGCCACACGCGCGACCGGCAGCGACACCGGTGCGGCCATGACCACCGCCTCGCCCTGCAGTAGCGACTGCGCATCGGCGGGCGCCGCACGCATCCAGCTACCCCAGCCCTGCGGTTGCACCCAGGCTGCGCCGATCAGGCCGAGCAGCAACAATCCGGCTGCCTGGCTGCGCTGATCGGCCTGCAAGGCGCGCAGCAACAGCGCTGCCGGCACCCACAGCAACAACAAGGCATCGAAGCCCGCCCAGCCGAACGCAAACGACAGCGCGGCCGCGCAGATCACCGTGCCGACGCTGGCCACCACGCCACGCGCAAGCGCACCGTTACGCGCACGCATCACCAACGCCAATACCGGGAAGCAGGCCAGCGCCGCCACGCCCCAACGCACCGCAGGCAACCAGCCTTCGGCCTGTGCGGCCAGCGGCAACGGCAACGGACTGGCCCCTTGCGAGATACTCGACAAGGTCGGCCACGGCGCATTGAACACGGTCAGATTGACGTAGGCCCACATGCCGACCAGAAACGCGAACGGCAGATAGCACACCAGGTAGAACGAGCCCGGCGCCTTGCGCAGCATCTGCGGCGGCATCACAAGCAGCAGCCACGGCGCGACCATGGTCGACAACGCCAATGTCTGCAGATCCAGGCACAGCAAAATGCATAGCCACCCGGCGATACGCAGATAGGTGAAGGCCTCCACCGGCCCCTGCAGGCGGCGCAGCGTGCGGCACAAGCCGTAGAACGCCAGCAAGCCCACCGCCTGGCTGCCGCCGGCAGCGATCGGCAGCAGGAACAGCGGGTTGCAGCCCACCAGCAAGGTCAGCCCGCTGGCCCAGCCACGCCCGAACACGCCGGCCAGATCGCGCCACAGCAGCGACAGGAACAAGGCGTTGGCAGCCACCGCCAAAAACGGCCACACCTGAAACGGCAGATCCCAACGATGCAACGCCAGATCGACGGCCCAGGCCAGCAGGCCGCTGGCCGGCACACCGATGCCGGGCGCGCTGGTCGGCGCAACACCGCCCATCGACTGCACCAACAACGGCTGGCTCAGCAGCGACAGCGCCACCACGGCCACCAGAAACGCCGGCAAGCCACTGTCGCGACGCGCTGCCGGCTCACTCTTCGAGTGCGGCGCGGCGTTCGTTTTCCGAATGCTTGCTGATGCCATGCGTGGTCTTCTCCCAATAGAACGGATTGTGGATCAGCTGCCAGAGACCCTTGTAGGCGGCGATCGATTGCAGCACCCAGTAAAACGGCACCGTCAGCGCGTACGGCGCCAACTTGAAGTAGTCGCGTTTGAACGCGGCCACCAGCGTGATGTAGATGAAGAACGCATTGGCCAGCAGTAGATTGACCATCGAGACCGCGGCGAGCCACGGCGGAAAGATGGCATCGAACACGCGCGCGCCGCTCAGCACACTGACCAGGCACAACGTCCACATCACCGGCACACCCAGTGCGATGAAGAAATTGCCGCCGATAAAGAACTGAAAGCCCCAGAACCCCTTGAACCCGGTGCTGCGATACAGATGCACCGGATCGCGCATGTGCACCAGCCAGGTCTGCATGTAGCCCTTGAGCCAGCGTGAGCGCTGCCGGATCCAGTTGGGAATGCTGACGTTGGCCTCTTCGAACGTGGTGGAATTGACCACGTTGACGCGGTAGCCGTTCTGGATCAGCCGCACGCCCAAATCGGCGTCTTCGGTGACGTTGTACGGATCCCACGCGCGCACCTGGCGCAACACGTCCAGACGGAAGTGATTGGAGGTGCCGCCCAGCGGAATCGGGATACGCAGGTATTCCAGCGCCGGCAGGTAGAAGTCGAACCAGAGCGTGTACTCCAGCGTGAACATCCGCGTCAGCCAGTTTTCGTCGGCGTTGTAGTAGTTCAGCCGCGCCTGGATGCACACCACATCCTTTTCCGCCTTGCGGAAGGCGGCCACCACGCGCTTGAGCTGATCCGGCTCGGGCTTGTCTTCGGCGTCGTAGATGGTGAGCAGTTCGCCGCGCGCAAAATGCAGCGCGTAGTTACAGGCCTTGGGCTTGGTCTTGGGCTGCGACGGCGGCACCCGGATGATTTCGAAGAATGCTTCCAGACCAAGTTTCTTGGCCGCGTCGATGGTCTCGAAGTCGTCGGCTTCCAGCACCAGCTTCACGTCGAGCTTGCTGATCGGGTAATCCAGCTTGCGCAGCGCGTTGGCCAGGATCGGCAACACCTCCGGTTCCTTGTACATCGGCACCAGCACGGTATAGACCGGCAGGTCGTCGTCGCGCAGCGCGGCCACTTCGTCTTCGGTGACCTTGATGTCGATGCGGTGGCGCGAACCGAACCACACCAGCAACAGCTTCAAACCGAACGTCGCCAAAAAGCCGAGCGCCACCAGCACGTTGACGGTGATCAGCGCAGGCACCGGGAACAACACCATCGCGATCAGCAACACCGCCGCGATCGCCCACAAGGTGAACTTCTGCCCGCGCGTGACCACCTGGCGCGCCGAGTAGGTCGGTGCGTGCGAGGCGAGCAGGTTCAAGGCGTTGTCGGTGAGCTGCTCGTCGGCGTAGCGCTGCAGGCTCCAGATCACGTCGAACTTGGCGGTGCCGACAAAGCGCACGTCTTCGCCGTAGTGCGCGCGCGCCCAGGCAAACACCGCCGGGTCGGGGTCGGCCACCGCCAGCACCAGCACACCGTCCTCGCGACGCCACGGCAGCAACAAACGCTGCGCATAGCTGTCCAGGTCGGCGGCGGTGAGCAGCTCGGCGTCCGGCGGCTGCTGCACCAGATCGATGAACTCCAGCCCGAAGTGCGCGGCAACGATGGCGTAGAAGCGCTGCGCCGGCACGCCGCGCTGGGCCAGGATCACATCGCCCAGGCGCGAGTTCCAGCGCTGCTGCAACGCCAGCGCCGAGCGCAGCTGTTCGTCGGTGATGACGCCTGCCGTCACCAACGCACGACCCAACAGACCGCGTTCGCGGCCGATGTCCGGCGCCCGTCCCAGCGCCTCCATTTCGCAGGTGACCGTCATTGTCGTGGCGTCCTTAGAAACGCCACCAGGCGGCCACGAACGGCCCGCCTGCGGCACCGGTGTTGCGGCCCATCACCGGCTGCTGGTAACCCAGCTGCCACTGGCTGCCGCCCGGCGCGGTGTACAGCGTCGACAGCTGCAGCTTGGTGAGGTCGTAGTTGGTGCCGGTGGCGACGAAGCCAACGCCGCCAGCAGAGCCGGGGACATCAAAGTTGCTACGTCCGTTGCCCAGGCCCTGGATCACATTGAGCTCGCCCAGCAGTAGCCAGCTCGGGGTCAGGCTCAGACCAGTGGACGCATCCACCCGTACTTCGTCGGAGGCGGCACTGCCGCGCAAGCGCACCGCGCCGCCCAGATCGACATACCCGTTGCGGCCGCCCAGCGTGTAACCACGCCCACGGCTATAACGCAGCTCCAGGCCGTAGTCGCCCAGGCCGAGCGCGGGATCGGAGTTTGCATCGGGATTATTTGGATGGAAGGTCTTGCTACGTCCATAAGCCGGAATGCTGACCAGCGCCTGCACCGAACTCCGCCAGACATCGTCAGCAGCACTCGGCAGGGCATAACGCAGCCCGATTTCCTGATCGGCAAAACCGGTCGTACTAGTCCGCGTACGGCCAGTTCCGCCGTAATTGCTGAAACCGACGTCGGTGAAATAGAAATTACCGATGACGCTGAGCGTGTCAGTCACACCATGCTCGACATAGACGTTGAGCTGGTCCTGGCGACTGCGGCCGTTGCCATCGAATTGCTGGCCATCGCCAAAGGTCGTGCGGTGGTGACTGTCGTCGAACCAGCCACGGCCATCGCTATGCAGTGCCTTGACGATCACTAACGTATCGCCCTGCGGCTGGGTCCAGGCACCGGCAATGGCGCTACCCGGCAACGCAGCCAGCGCGCAACTCAAGGCGAGCGCAGACAGCGCGGCCACCGGCGTGCGGCGGGCGTTACTGGACGGGGTAGACGATGTGGCAACCGGGCTGGACTGCACGGAGGTAAGGCACGACGGACGTACCCGCGAGCGCGGGTCGTTCTGTAAAGACATTTGTACGATTCCTGATGGGGGACCCGTTAGGGACAGGAAGCACGGGCTAGGTCACACTTCGCTGCGAAACGTATCACAGTTCCGGACAGTTCCACATCACGGATTTATCACTAATTTAACACTAGCGACCACTATTTCCGACGCAACAATCGCGGCACCTGGGCAGCTGCATGGGTCCAGATCGCCAGCCATACCCCGAGCTGGGTCAACGGCCCGCGCTGGCCGGCCTCGAACTTGCGGAAATAGCGCCACAACCCGCGATGCTTGTGCCATTCCACGAAGAACGGGCGCGAGCGGCTGGACACACCGCGCACGTGCACCACTTGCAGATCGTTGGCCACCGCCA
The DNA here is from genome assembly GCF_031843525.1 of Xanthomonas sp. WCS2018Noco2-27. NCBI lineage: Bacteria > Pseudomonadati > Pseudomonadota > Gammaproteobacteria > Lysobacterales > Lysobacteraceae > Xanthomonas > Xanthomonas sp. WCS2018Noco2-27. The sequence continues at coordinate 78,696 of NZ_JAVTIK010000016.1, forward strand.
CCAGCGCGCCGGCCTGGCGGGCACGCCGGCACAGATCCAGGTCCTCGGCGTGCAGGCGATACCTGCCGTCCCAGCCGTCCAGCCGATCGAACAGGCTGCGCTGCATCAGCATCAAGGCACCGGAGATCGCATCCACCGGCTGCAGGGCAACCGACGGATTGGCGGGCACCGCCAGCTGGGCAGCGGCACGCGGGGCGCGCAGCATCGCGGCAAAGTCCGGGTCGCGGCGGCGCACGGCCGCATCCGGCCGGCCCTGCTCGTCCACCTGCTCCACCCCAAGCAGCACTGCGGCATGCCCGGTGGCGCGCGCGCACAGCTGCACCAGGGTGTCGGCTTCGACCATCAGATCCGGGTTGATGAAGACCAGCCAGGGCGCCTGCGAGTCGCGCGCGCCCTGATTGCAGGCAGTAGCAAAGCCGGGGTTGTCCGGGTTGGCGATGAAGTGCACCCGGGCATCGGCCAGCGCATGCCGTTGCACCACGTCCAGGGTGTCGTCGCTGGACGCGTTGTCGACCACCCGGATCTCGCTGATGCCATCGGCCGCACGCAGCCGCGACAGGCAGGCATCGATGGTGCTGCTGCTCTGATAGGTGACGACGACGGCGGCGATCTGGACTGGAGTCATCCGGCCATTATCCGGTGCCGGGACCACGCAGCGCCATCGCAGCGACGGCCCGGCATGGCGGCCGACGGCGGCACGGGGCATACTGCGCGCCCGACGGCCGCCACGCGGCCTAAGTCGGCGCCGCCTGCGGCACTCCCACACTTGATTCTTGAGATGACGGCCAGCGACCTTTCGGTTTCGCGCTGCCCTTCCACTCCATGTCGCGCGACCGCCTGATGGCGCCAGCGCGACAACGACGGCCCGGCAGCGCCGTCTGTGTTGTTACCGGCCTGCGTGCCGGCCCCGTTGAATCGGCTGCGCGCAATTGGTCTATACCACTCATCCTCTCCTCGGCATGTCTGCAGAGGGTGTGCGCATGAGCGCGACGCATCAGGTCCATGGCATGAGCCTGGAGTTGGCGCTGCCCGACTGGCCGGCACTGACCGTGGATGAAATCCGCCACGTGCTGCAGCGGTTCTCCGGGCTCGGGTCTGACCACGGCGTGCACTGGCACAGCGCGCGTCCGTTCTCCGCCGCCGCCTGCGTGCAGACCGCGTCCGGCCCGGTGATCGTCAAGCGCCATCACCGCAGCGTGCGCAGTGTCGCTGCCTTGCGCGAAGAACATAGCTTCATGGCCCATCTGCGCTGGGCCGGCGCGCCGGTGGTGGAGGTGCTGTACGCGGCTGACGGCCAGACCGCACTCGCGCAGGACCAGTGGGTCTACGAGGTGCAACGCGTCGGCGCGGGGCGCGACCTGTATCGCGATGCCTTGTCGTGGACACCGTTTAGCAACGTTGCGCATGCGCAGGCCGCAGGGGCTGCGCTCGCGCGGCTGCATCACGCCGCGCAGGGCTTCGATGCACCACCGCGCTCCACCACGGTGCTGGTCGCCAATCTACGGCTGTTTGCACAGCAAGACCCGGTGCAGGCGCTGCAGCGCGCGTTACCCGCGCGACCGCATCTGGCCGCAGCGTTGAAGGAGTTTTCCTGGCAGCACGATCTGGCCACCCACGTGCTGCCCTGGCATGCGCGCGCCTGGCCATTGCTGTCTGCGCCAGGTGCGATGCCGCCGCTGTGGACGCATGGCGACTGGCATGCGTCCAATCTGCTCTGGAACACCGATCACGACGACACCGACGTCAGCGCGATCTTCGACTTCGGATTGAGCGATCGCAGCAGCGCATTGTTCGATCTGGCCACCGCCATCGAACGCAACCTGATCCCGTGGCTGCAGCTGGATACCGGCGCGCGTGCGCCAGCGGACCTGCAACAACTCGATGCCTTGCTGGATGGCTATGCGCTGCATCGCCCAATCAACGCCACACAACTGCGCTGCCTGGCCGCCCTGTTGCCGATCGTGCATGCCGATTTCGCCTTGAGCGAGATCGAGTACTTCGCCGGCATCACGCGTTCGCCCGACAACGTGGACATCGCCTATCACCGCTATCTGTTGGGTCATGCGGACTGGTTTGCCAGCACCGATGGTCAAGCGCTGCTGGCGCATCTGCATGCGCGCGCAGCCCTGCTGCGATGAGCGGCAACACCGTGTCTTTCCTCTTCCCTTCTTTACGAGTTGCTTGCATGTCCCGTCTGTCGTTAGCCGCACGTCCCCATCGCCCGCTGACGCTCGCCCTGGCGCTGAGCCTGGCCGCCCCTGCATTGGCGCAACAGCAGCAACCCGGCGAGTCCGCGGTGCAGCTGGATACGGTCAATGTGCTGGGCGAGCGCAGCGATAGCAGCACGGCGCTGACCGGCTTCGGCGCAACGCCCCTGCTCGATGCGCCGGCCTCCATCGCGGTGATCGAGCGCCAGCAATTGCTCGATCGCCAGGCGCGCGTGCTTAGCGAGGTATTGCGCGCCGATGCCTCTGCCGGCGATGCGTATGCACCGATCGGCTATTACGAAAACTTCGTGGTGCGCGGCTATTCGCTCAATGCCGCCAACAGCTATCGCATCAACGGGCTGAGCGCGGTGGGCGAGCAGTCGATTGCGCTGGAAAACAAGCAGCAGGTGCAGATTGTCAAGGGCCTGACCGGGCTGCAGTCGGGCATCAACGAACCGGCCGGGTTGATCGACTACCGCACCAAACGCCCCGAGCATGTGCGCAGCGTGACCCTGGGCACCGACGAGCAGGGCTCGCGCTATGTCGCCGCCGATTGGGGCGACTGGTTCGGCGCCGAGCGCACGCTGGGCCTGCGCGTGAATGCCGCGCGCGAAGACATCAACAGCTATGTCGATCACGCCGATGGTTACCGCAATTTTCTGTCGCTGGCCGGTGACTGGAAGATCACCGCGCAATCGTTGTTGCAGCTGGATGTGGAGTATCAGCATCGGCAACAGCGCTCGGCGCCCGGCTACCAATTGCTCGATGGCACGCAGGTGCCGCGCGACATCGATGTGCACCGCCTGCTCGGTTACCAGCCGTGGGGGCGGCCGGTGGAGATGGATTCGCTCAACGCGCAGCTGCGCTATGCGTATCAGTTCAACGACGACTGGCGCGCTACTGTCGAGGCCTCGCGCAGCCGCGCGGTGATCAACGATTTCTCCACATTCGCCTGGGGCTGCTATGGCGCCGCGAGCTGTGCCGAGATCTTCACGCCCAACTTCTTCAGTGCGCAAGGCGAGTACGACGTTTACGACTACCGCAGCCCCGACGACACCCGCGTGCACGATCAATTGCGCGCCACCCTCGAAGGCCATGTGGTCACCGGCGCGCTGGAGCATCATCTGAGCATCGGCGGCGACTGGCTACGCCGCACCATCGACCGCTTTGGCTCGGTCAACGAATTCATCGGCAGCGGCAGTATCGATCGCGACCCGGAGGTTTTCGCACAGACCGATGTGGCGCTGGACCCCAAGCAACGCCGCCTGGATAGCCGCCAACGCGCGTTGGTGCTGACCGACCGCATCGGCCTGGGTGCCCTGTGGGAACTGTCGCTCGGCGCACGCGCTGTCCGCTTGGACGAGCGCGCCTTCGACCGCGACGGGCTGCTGGAACGACGCACCCGCAAGGATGCGGTGTTGCCGCAGGCCGCGCTGTTGTTCAAGCCGCAGCAAAACGTGTCGCTGTATGCCAGCTACGCCAAGAGTCTTGCCGCCGGTGGCACGGCCCCGTGGTTTGCCGACAACGCCGATGAAATCCTGCCGCCAACCAAGGCCTACCAGCTGGAAACCGGCGCCAAGCTCGAACTGGATGGCCTGCGCCTGGGCGCGGCGCTGTTCGACATCCGCCAGGCGTATCAATTCACCCAACCGCAGGCCGATGGAGGTCTGTTGTTCGTACAACAAGGCCGGCTGCACAACCGTGGGCTGGAACTGTCGGCCGACGGCGCGGCCACCGAGCAACTGCGGCTGTTCGCCAGTGTCGCCGCCATCCGCGCACGCGCAGAAGAGACCGACATTGCCGAATACGAAGGCCATCAGGCGATCAATGTGCCAAAGCTGCGTGCCAGCGTGCAGGCCGACTACAGCGTGCAAGGCGTCGATGGCCTGGCGGTGCTAGCCGGCGTGCAATACAGCGGGCGCAAGTTCGCCGACCGGCTCGGCAATGCCAGCGTGCCGGCATACACCGTGGCCAACCTGGGGGCGCGCTACGCCACCGCGCTGGGCGGCGTGGCGACCACCTGGCGTTTGAACGTGGACAACGTGTTCGACAAACGCTACTGGCGCGATTCGGGCGAATATCAGGGCGATGCGTATCTGTTTCCGGGTGCGCCGCGCACTGCGCGTCTGAGCGTGCAGGTGGATTTTTGAGGTCTGCTACCCCCATCCGCCCTTCGGGCACCTTCCCCCGCAAGCGGGGGAAGGATGTCGGAGCGTCCGCAGGCGGGGGAAGGACGTCGGAGCGAAATTACCTGTGCTTGTGCGTGTTTCAGGCACTGACTGAAGGCCGCAGGCACCAGCTGAAGGCAGGGGCTCAGCGGTGCGGGCGCTGCCGCGCTTGCAGTGCACTTAGGTACGGGGCACCGCGCAGCATCCACTTCCGACTGCACCACTGTTTTGCACCGGTTGCGCCTCCCCCACCGCTCTCCACTTTCCATCAGGCCTTGCATGTCCTTGCTCGAATCCATCGCCGTTGTGATCAACCTGCTGGGCGTGTGGCTGACCGCACAGCGCATCCGCTGGTGCTGGCCGGTCGGCATCGTGGCGGTCGCGCTGTATGCGTGGCTGTTCTATCAGTGGAAGCTGTACTCGGACATGCTGCTGCAAGGCGTGTATGTGCTGACCCAACTCTACGGGTGGTGGCAGTGGCAACGCGGCAACAGCGTGGACGCCCGCATCCGCCCCTTGCCGATGCCGGAGCGTGAACTGTGGCTCTCACTCTCTGTCGGCGCTGCATTCGCTGCTGCGCTGGGCGCTTACATGCATCACCGCACCGATGCCGCACTCCCATGGCTGGACGCGGCGCTGGCCAGCTTCAGCCTGGTCGCCAGCGTATGGGCCGCGCGCAAGCGTCTCGCTAACTGGGTGCTGTGGATCGTGCTCGATTGCATTTACGTCGGCGTATTCGTCAGCAAGGAGTTGTATCCCACTGCCCTGCTCTACGCCGGCTTCGTGGCGTTGGCGATCTACGGATGGCGCAGCTGGAAAACCCAACAGAACCGGAACCTGACAACGCCACACTAAGCCCGGCGCAGTTTGCGTGCGCGTTCTTCTTTACCATCGCGGCATGCACGATCTTCCTCTCATTGTCTCGCCCATGGCCCGCATCTCCGATTGGCGGTGCGCCGCATGACTGCGTCGCGCCAGCACGCCATCACCGAAATCATCGCCGCGCAGATTGCCGCCGGCGAATGGGGCCCGGACCAGCGCCTGCCGGTGGAGCGCGCGCTTGCCGAACGCTTCGACTGCACCCGCATCACCCTGCGCGAAGCCTTGCAGCACCTTGAAGCCGAAGGCCGCATCTACCGCGAAAACCGCCGTGGCTGGTTCGTCAGCGCACCACGCGTGCGCTACGACCCCACCAGCATCGCCGGCTTCATGCAGTACGTGGCCGCGCAAGGGCGCAAGCCACGCACAGAGTTGTTGAGCGCCACCCGCCAGGCTGCGGGCGCCGCGTTTGCAGCGGCATTGCGACTGGACACGCCGTATGAAGACGTCTTCGTGCTGCAACGCCGACGCTGGATCGACCGCCGCGCCGTGCTGCTGGAAACCAACGTCGTGCTGGCAGCGTGGGCACCGGGCCTGCTCGAACACGACATGGCCGGCTCGCTGTCGAGCGTGTTCAACCAAAAGTTGGGGCTGTTCCTGAGCCGCGCACAGGTGTCGATGCATCCGGCCGGCCTGGATGCCACCCAGGCGATCCTGCTGCAGTCCACCACCGGCACGCCGTGTTTCCGCCTGCAGCGGATCAGCTTTGCCGAAGACGGCCGCGCGGTGGAGCTGGATATCGAATCCTGGCGTCACGACGCACTGGACGTGGTGGTGCGCACCGATGCGCCGATGCGGTCGGCTTCTTAAGAGGTGCTAACAAAACTACGTCACGCCGGTCTACTGCAGGCCGGCTGATCTGCTGACTGGCTGCAGGCCCCTTGCCCGCCCACCCTCGCGGGACACGCTGCAAGGACGTCCTTGTAAGCGCTTACGCAGCATCCATGCCGCGTAAGGTCCCGCGACGGTGAGCGGGCAAGGACCAGTCGAGATGGTCGGTGTGCATGGTGCAAGCAATGCATGATGTGTTTCTACTTTGCTAACTCATATGTGTGTGCGATCCGCATCAGCAGGCCACTGCGACTCGCGAGACGACAAGCTCTTTCACGCAGCTACCGACCAACGTCCTGGTGCGGTGTCCTCGCCGCTTGCGGGACCGTGTGGCGGCATGGATGCCGCCACCGAGCGTCCACGGACGGATTCACGGCGTGTCCCGCGAGCGGCGAGCGCACCGCGCACTCGACCCACTCAGCGTTTGATCCAGACTTCCGATGCGTTTGACCTGAACTTCCGACGGCATCCACCAGGATGCGGCTGACAACACCCCTGCACTTCAGCGCACGGCGAGCAGTCGTCAGCTTGCAAGGGACAGCGCTCAAGGAACCGCACTGTAAGAGGGCTACATGCCGCACCGAACACCGGCTGCGCCCGCCTAGCGATGAGCATGCCAATTTCGTAGCTGCGCTACGCGTCGAACAGCATGCGTTGCGGGTCCGGCGGCGGCAGGTCGGCGAGCAACTGCGCGAGTTGATCGCGCTGGGCACGTAGCGGGTCGTGCATCAGGAAGTTGGCCAGCCGCGCGTGCCAGGCCGGCCAGCGTGTAGCCAGTGCATCCATGTCGCCATCGGCCGGGCGGCCTTCGTGCGGCGAGGCGACGAAGGCGGTGTCGCACAACACATTGCGCCATCCCAGCCCGCCCATGCGCAGGCTGAGGTCCACCAACGCGGCATACCAGGAGCCGTAACTGCTGGCATCCAGCCCACCGGCTTTACGCCGTGCAGCACCCCGCAGCAGCACCGCGTGCCCGACCGCCGAGGGCAGCTCCGGATGCAGCGGCGGCATCGCCGCACAGGCAGCGGCCAACCGCTCCGGCGCGTCCGGCAGTGGGTTGAGTTCGCCCAGCCGCGGCCAGCTGCAGGCTTCGCCCACATTGCTCCAGGGCGTGGCCGTGGCAATCGCCGCATCGCGCGCAAAACACGCGGTGAGCTGCCGCAACCAACCGGGCAGCGGGCAGGCATCCACCCCCAGCACCACCACGTCGGCGTCGCCGCAGGCGGCGAGCATTTCATCCAGATGCGCCACCTCGCCGAGCATGCGCTGGCGCCGGGTGTGATGCGCCTGCAGCTGCGTCCGCGCCAGCCAGTGATCGATCACCGCGCGGCCGCGCGGGCCGGCCTGCGCATCGTCGGCCAGCCACACCCGCGTGCCCGCAGGCGTGGCCGCATCCAATGCGCCCAGGCACGCATCCAGCGCCTCGTCGTCGGTGCCGACCGGCACCAGCACGACGGGCAGTGCCGCACTCATTGCGGCTTCTGGCTGGGTTTCAGCGGCTCCATGACCTTGAACTTCTGACCGTATTCGTCGGTGAGATTGCGCGCTTCCTGCGGGTTGCGCACGATCGATGGGGTGATCAGTACGATGACTTCGCGACGGTTGTTGCTCTTTCCCTTGGTTCCGAACAACGCACCCACTACAGGAAGCTTGCTCAGGAACGGCACGCCATCGCTGGTGTCGGTCGTGCTGTCATCGATCAAACCCGCAAGCATGATTGTGTCGCCACTCTGCACTGCAGCCTCAGTTTTAACCCGACGTGTATTGATGTCCACATTACAAGCTGCAGCATTCACAGTTGCGGTCGCTGACGTACATGCGGCTGGACGGTCACCTGGACTGCTGACCTCTTGGACGATATCCAGGAACACCATGCCGTCCTTCGTTACGCGGGGACGCACTTTAAGAATCACTCCGGTATCGATGTATTGCACTGAAGAGAAGCTGCTGTCGCTACCAAGCCCGGTGTTAATGGACGTTGAGTTAATCGCGATACGCGAGCCGACATTAAGCGTAGCCTCCGCATTGTTACGCACAAACACCGAAGGCGTCTGCAACAAACGGACATTTGTTACGCGGTCCAATGCCGTGATGATGGCTGCCGCATTCTTGCCGAGGAAACTCCACGCGAGTCCGCCACTACCAACTTGACCTGCGATATCGCCCCAAATATTCCGTCCCGCTGCATTTGCAAGACCAGCACCAAGACCGATGCCCGTCCCGTTGGTCAGGCCGTTATCAGCCGCAGCTGCTGGCGCATTTACTGCATTTTCGAAGTACCAGTTGACGCCATAGCTCAGCGCACCGGTCAAATTCACCTCAGCCACCTGCGCTTCGATATGCACCTGCATCGGCATCACGTCGAGCTTTTCGATGACGTCGCGGATGGACGCCCACGATTGCGGCGTGGAGCGCACCAGCAAGGTGTTGGTTTCGGCCACAGCCGACACGCCGACCTTGTCGCCTTCCACTTCCAGCGTCACTGCGCCGTTGCCGTTGCTGCGCGGTGAGAGCTGTAAGCTGCCGTTGCCCAGGCCACCGCTGCTGCTACCACTGCTTCCACCGACGCCGCTGCTTCCACCGAAACTGCTGCCCGAGCCACTGCTGTCGCCGCTTTCGCCGAGGCTGCCTCCGGTCATTCCGGAACTGGCGCCCATGCTGCTGTCGCGATTGCCCAGCGCGCCGCCGAGCACGCTGCTCTCGGCACCCGGCGCCAGCGAGGCGTTGGAATCGCCGCCACCGCCGCGCCCACCGAACACTTCCGACAACCGATCGGCCAGGTCCTTGGCCTTGATGTACTTCAATTCATACGAGAACAAGCGCACGCCGCCGCCGGCGCTGTCGATACGGTCCAGCCACTGCTGGATCTGATCCAGATAGCGCGGCTGCGGAGTGATCACCAGCACCGCATTGGCGTTTTCCAGCGGCATGAAACGGAACATGCCGGCGCTGGGCGTCTTGCTCTGTTCGCCGAAGACTTTTTCCAGATCGGCGCTGACTTTTTCGGCCTTGCCGGACTGGATCGGGAACACACCCACCGACATGCCCGACAACCAGTCCACGTCGAAAATCTGCACGGTGCGCAGGTAGTTTTCGAGTTCGGCGCGGGTGCCGCCAAGGGTGATCACGTTGCGCGCGTTGTCGGTGCCAACGATGGCATTGGGCCGTGCGTACGGCTCTAGCACCTTCTTCATTTCGCTGGCGGAAATGAACTTCAACGGCACCACGCGCACTTCAAACCCGCGTGCGGCAGACGGCGATGCGGTGCTGGGCGCGACGGTGCCGGCCAGCGCCTGGTCGGCCGGCACGATGTTGTAGCGGCCACCGCTGAACACCATGCGCGCGTTGTTCCAGCCCAGCACCATTTCCAGCAGGTTCAAAGCCTGCGCCGGCGAAACCGGATTGGGCGTGGCCAGGGTCACGGTGCCCTGCACGCCGGGCGCGATGACGTAGTTCTGGCCGAGCATGTCGCCCAGGATTGCCTTGACCACCGCCTGTACCGACTCGCCTTCGAAGTTGAAGGTGGCGCTGCCGCTGCTGGCCATGCCCAGCGTGGGCGACGGCGACGCCGCGGCGCTCTGGTTGATCATGGTGCCGCTGCCGCGCCGAATCACCGGGCTGGGCTTGGCGCTGGTGGCGGCATTGCCGTCGGCGCGTTGGTCGGCAACGGTCTGGGTGGCGCCGGCAGCGCCGACTTGTGGGTCCAGGCGCGCGTCGCGGCGCACGTCCGGTGGCGGAGTGGTGGCGCAACCGGCCAACAGGCCAATCAGCAGGGACACGGGAAACAGGCGCGGCGTCATGCGTTCACTCATTGGGTCTGACCGGGGGTAGAGCCGCTCTGGCGCTGCTGTTGCAGCTGGCGGCGTCGGGCTTCGATACGTTCGCGGATGGCACGCATCTGATCGTCGGAGGGGCGTGGAGCTTCCTGCGCGCCATCGCTGCGCTGCGGCGGCACCGTCGGCGGGGCTTGCCCGCCAGGTTGTTGCGCCGGCGGGGTGGCAGGCTGCGGCTGCGGCGGTTGCGCGACCGCGGCGGCATCGGGCGACGGCGGCACCGGCGGCAATGGCGGGAGCGTGCCCGGCGCACCACGCGCGGCGGCATTGGCGGTCGGCGGTTGACCGCCCTGGCCGTTGAACACGTGCAGCTCCAACGTCTGGGTGCCGCCGGGGCCTTCGATGGTGGCACTGCGTGGCTGCAGGGCCAGCAGGCGCCAGCCCTTGACCGCGTCGCCGCCGAGCTGCACGCGCACCGAATCCTGCGGGTCCAGGGTCAGCGTGGCCATCTTGAAGTTCTCGGTCAGCAGCACGCCGGTCAGGCGCACCGTCGAGGCCGCGCCGCTACCATCGGTGCCGGACAGGAAGAACGGATGCGGCAGGCGGTCTTCGGCGAATGCGGGATGCGCGGCGATCTCCGAATATTTTTCGAAGGCGCCCAACCGTTCCGGCGCGGGCGCCGGCAGCGTGGGCAGGCGCTGCACCAGCGCCGGGTCGTCCGGCAGCAACTCCACCCGCTTGCCTAAGCCAGCCACGGCCAGGATGCACACCAGCAGCGCCCAGCCGACCACGGTGGCCAGCAACCAGGTGCGTAAACCGATCAGGTCAAGGCGCATTGCTGGCCTCCCCGGCGGCTGCGGCGGCGGGCGCGGCATCGGTGTTCAACGGCGCAGCGCTGGCGCCGGGCCGCAGATAGCCGGCCAGCTCGAACGCGATGTCCAGGCCGTTGCCGCTTTCGTTGGGCGAGAGTTGGTAGCGCTGCGCCATCACGTTGAGGTTGTCCACGAACAGCCGCGGGGTGCCGTTTTCCAGGCTGTACAACACCGAGGCCAGTTCCGGCGTGCCGCAGCGCAGGCGCACCTGCACCGCCACGCGGGTGAAGCGGTCCTTGCTCTCCGGCTGCAGCGGCGAGCGGTTGCTGATGGCACAGCTGCGGTTGCCGGGGCTGGCTTCCACCACTGCGCGTTCCAGCCGCTGTACCAGTCCGGCCGAGGCCAGCTCGGCGGAGGTTTCCGGCAAAAAGCCAGGGCGACTTTCCAGCGTTTGCCGCGCCTGGCGCAGCCGCTGGCTGACCTGCGGCGCCTGCTGCAATTGCACGCGCACGCGCAGCTCGCGCTCGCGCAGCGATTGCAGTTCATCCTGCATGGCGATCATCGGCTGGGTGAACCACGGGTGCACCAGCACCAGGTACGCCACGCCGAGCACCAGCAGCAGCAGACCCAAAGCGATCCAGCGATCGCGCTTAACGCTGCGTGGCATCGGCCGCCTCCTTCGCATCGGGGCCAGCCAGCTCGGCGGTGATGGTGAAACGGTCGACGTTGCGACCGGCATCGCTCTGCAGCACGCCGGTCAGCGACGGCGTACGCCATAGCGGCGAACCTTCCAGGCGACGCACCAGCGACGAGGCTTCGTTGCTCAAACCGATCAGCTGCAATTGCCCGCCTTCGACCGAGAATTTTTCCAGATAGGTACCGCCCGGCAGACGCCGGCTCAACTCGTCCCAGATTTCCACCGAGGTCGGGCGCGTGGCGCGTTGCTTCTGGAAGAAGGTAGCGCCTTCGACCAGATCCATCAGCTGCTGGCGTTCGGCAGCCACCTGGCGCGCGCGCGCAGCATTGGCCTGCACCTGCGCGCGCAGATCGTCGGCGGCCTGGCGGCGATTATCCAGCAGCAGCCAACCGGCCACAGCCAGCAACACCACCGCGGTGGCAGTGAGCAGCAGGTTCCAGCGTTGCATCGGGTCGCTACGTCGCAGCCGGCGTGCCGGCGGCAGCAGGTTCACCCCCAACGGGGCGCCCTGCGCATCGGCCACATCGATGCCGGACAGCGCGTTGGTCCAGGCATCGGGCACGCCGGCCGGGCCATCGATCATGCGCCGTGGCACCACGACCAGTTCCGCATCCAGCTGGCCGTCTTCGCGCACATCGAGCACGCGTGCGTCGAAATACACCTGGTCGGCGGTGAACGGGGTTTGCCGGTCGATTTCGAAACGCGCTACATCCTGCAGCCGCGCGGCGGCCGCTGCCGGCAACCGCAACGGCCGCCGCAACGCATGCGCCGACGGCAACAGCCAATGCCGCGGCAGACCATCCAGCGCAGTCGGCAGCACGGCATTGACTTCCTGCGGCTGCACCGGCCACGGCAGGCTGGCGATCGCCTCACGGCTCTGATCGCGTTGACGCAGCAACTGCAACGTGTCGCCATCGAGCTGCAACAACAGGCGCGCCTGCGACAGGCCCAATTGCCATTGCCAGCGCTGCGGCAGCCACGCCAGCAGCGATTGCTGCCACCAACGCCAGAAGCCTCCGGCTCCCGGCATGGCGCGTACGCCGATACGACCCAAGGTATCCCGCCATGCGGTCATTGCACTGCTGCTCCCTCTTCCCAACGCAACACGGTGTAGGCCGATCCCGGTACTGCGGACGCGCTTGTCGACACGACCGCCCGCAACACAGCCTCGCGTCCCTGACTCAGTCGCGCCCGGCTCTCGATACTATAAGTGTCAGACCCACCGACCGTCGCCTCGCTGCCCGGCAAACCCAGCGGCGCGTCACGCTGCGCCAGCAGTTGCCGCGCATCCAGGCCCATTGCGGTCAACACCGGGCCGGGTGCAAAACGCGCTTCTGGCCGCGAGCGGCCGCTGTACAAGGTGATGTTGGGCAGCAACTTGCGATACAACTCGCTGTCCATGCCCAGCACCAGGCGCAGTTCGCCCAACGTTTCGAACGGGCTGTCCTTTGCGCCATAGGGCAAGCCGGCATCGGCGTAATCGCGGTCTTCTGCGCCACCGCCGGGCTGGCTCAGCGAGTCGCCATCGCGCCAATCGACGATGGCACCGGCAATGCGCGTATCGCGGCCTTGTTCGCCGCCCACAGCACGCACCAGCCCGGCCAACAGCGCCGGCTCGGCCATGTTCAGATCCACCTTGCCGCTTTCGTCAGTGATACGGATCTCCACCGTGGCATCGTCCATTTGCCAACGATACCGTCGGCCATCTGCGCGCCAGCGTGCCTGGGTATCGGCGCTCTGCAAGCGGGACAGTGCGTATTCCAGGCCAGCGCGTGCGTATTCCTGCGCTTGCGCGCCATTGCGCAGCATAGTGCCTTGCAAGGCTTCCACGCGCGCGGTGAGCGCAAACGCGCCGATCATCGCGGTGAGCAAGGCGATCAACCACAACACCAGCACCAAGGCAGCGCCACGTATCCGGCTCATTGCCCCGCTCCGGGGTTGCTGGATTGCGGCAATGCCACGACCAGCGGCGGCCATGCAGCGTCGCCACTACGGATCTCGATCCGCACCAGCAGCGGCAGGCGGTCGTGCCATTCCCACTGCGGCAACCAGGCGCTCAGACGGCCGTTCTGCGGATCCATGCCACGGTAACGAAAGCTCACCTGCTGCACGCCTTGCGCCAGCGGCTCCGGCGGCAATTTACTGCCTTCCTCGATCGACTTGCCCGATTGCAGCATGGTCAACGCAATCTGCAAGGTGCGTTGCTCGCCATCGCCGACCACCGAAAGATCGTGCAGATACGGGCCACCGCGTCCCAGGTAATCCGGCACATCGGCGGCAAAGCGCATGCGCTGCGGTTCGCCGACAAACAACATCGGTTGCTGGCTTTGCGGGTCGATGCTCATCGCCAGCGGCAATGCAGCAGCCAACCGACGGCGCAGGAATTCTTCCACCGCACGCACACGCTCGCTGCGCTGGGCAATCGCTTCGCCGCGCTGACTCACCGCGCTGGCCGAGCGCAATGTGGCGAAGGCCAAGGCCAGCCCGCCGACCAACAGCATGGTGGCCAGCAGCACTTCGATCAGGGTGAAGCCGGCGCTGCGCGAACGGATCACAGCGCGCTGTCCTGTGCGGTGGCGGCCACCAGGCGCAAGGTGCGCCATTGCAGCATTTGATTGGGCGCCTCGCCCCAACGCACCACCAGAGTCAGTTGCAGCAGTTTGTGCGCACCAGGTGCCACCGGCGCCTGCGGATTACGCCGCGGTTCGTCGTAAGGGCGCACATCCATCGACCAACGGAAATGCCCGGCTTCGAAGGTGCCTTGTTGTTGCTCGGGCACCAGCGGTTTGTCCATGCCTTGCAACGCCAGCAGCGATTGCGCGTGCAAGGTCGCACGCGTGCTGTCATCGGCCGCGCGCACCTGACGTGCCGCACCGGACAACGACCCCAGCAACAGGCTCAATGCCAAGGCGAGCAGGGCAAAAGCGACGATCACCTCGATCAGGGTGTAACCACGTTGCCGCTTCATGGCGCAGGCGTCCGCAGCGGACCCGAACGCACTTCGCCGGTGATCCAGCCCACGTCCACGCGCCAGCGCGCGTCCTTGACCTGCAGATCGATGCGACCGCCCGTGGACGCCCCATCGGGGAAGAACTGGATGGCGCCCTGATCTTCCCGCGACTGCACCTGACGCGCGCCGGTGAAGCGCACCTGCAGCGACGACGGCAGGTCGCCGTGATGGCCGCCGGGCGCTTCCCAACGGCGCTGCAGCGGGTCGATCAGAAAGCGTTGCGGGGTGCCGGTGGCAATCGCCTGGGTGCGCGTGTAGCGCAGTTGCGAGGCGATCGCCTTGCCGGCGGTGCGCAGCCGCATGCCATCGATGCCGCCGTTCAATGCGGCGGCGGCCAGCACGCCGGCCATTGCGATCAACGCGATGACCAGCAGCATTTCGAGCAGCGAGCTACCACGCGTGCGGGTACGGCCAGGACCGACTCCATGCGGATGACGCAACGGCTGACACGCAACGCGCATGGCGAGGACTTATTGGTACTTGATGTCCGAGTCGTAGCTGCTGCCGCCGGGGCGACCATCCTTGCCCAGGCTGATCAGATCGAACGGCTGACCATCGCCAGGCGCGCGGTACTCGATGGTGTGACCCCACGGGTCGTTAAGCTCCACCGCCTTGGCGTACGGGCCAAGCCAGCCGCTGCTGCCGCCGGGCTGGGTCACCAGGTCATCGAGCTTGCTCGGCAACTTGCCGGTGTCGAGCTGAAAGTTTTCGATCTTGCCGGCCAGGGTCTGGATCTGCGACTTGGCCAGATTGGCCTTGCCGCGATCGGCGCCACCAAGCACGCGGCTGCCGACCAAGGTGAGCACCGCGCCGATCAGCACGATGACGATGATGATTTCCAGCAAGCTCATGCCGGCCTGGCCTGCGCGCGACGGACTACGGGTGATGGAACGCTTGATCATGAACGATTTCCTTGCACGTCGATGAAGGATGCTGCCGCCACTAGATGACATGGCGGCCATTGCATTGGTTCCCGCGTAGGTGTCGTGCGGTCACCGGAACGTTGTTGTGAAGACGCCGCCTAATGAAAAGCGCCGCGTGCCGTTAATGGAGTGTACGAGCGATGCATGCCGATGCCGAGTCCCGCTTGCGCTCGCCTTGCAGCTGCGCAGGCGCGTTGCCCGCACGCTCAACCGATCGCATTGGTGAGGTCATACAGCGGTACCAGTACCGAAATGATGACAAGCCCCACCACCGAGGCCAGGACCAGCGTGATCAACGGCACCAATGCAGCCAGCGCACGGTCGATGGCTTGTGCGGTTTCCAGCTCGAAGGTGTCAGCGGTCTTGAGCAACATCGTGTCCAACGCGCCGGATTCTTCGCCCACCTGGATCATCTGCAGGGCCAATCGCGGAAAGCGCTTGCCGCGCGCCAGCGATATCGCCAGGCCGTGCCCGTTCTTGACATCGTCGGCAGCGTTGGCGACATCCTCGACCAACGCCAGATTGGACATCACGTTACGCGCGATGCCGATCGCGGCAAGCAACGGCACGCCGTTGCGCAACAAGGTGCCCAACGTCCGCGTCAGCCGTGCGGTTTCCAGCCGCGCGATCAGGCTGCCGACCACTTTCTGGCGCAGCAACCATTCGTCCAGCGCTGCACGGAAGGCGGCATTGCGACGCTTGCGATCCAGCCACAGCCCGAGCACACCCGGCACCACGATCAGCACAAGCCACCAGTCGCGCACCAGCAAGCCCACGCTCAACACCGCCTGGGTGAACCAGGGCAGCGCGACATCCAGGCTTTCGTACATCTGCGCGAACTGCGGCACCACGTAGCCCAGCAAAAACAACAAGGCGCACCCGACCACCGCCAGCAGAATCGCCGGATAGATCAACGCATTGATCACCTTGCCCTTGAGGGCGCGGCTGCGCTCCAGGTAATCGGCCAACCGTTGCAAGGTGTCCTGCATGCTGCCGCCGGCTTCGCCGGCACGCACCATGTTGATGTACAGCTTGGAGAACAGCCCATGCTGACGCTCCAACGCGGACGACAGCGGCGCACCGCCGCGCACGGTGTCGCGGATGTCGCCGATGACGCGCCGGCTTTTTTCGTCTTCCGGCAGATCCATCAGGATCGACAACGCGCGATCCAACGGTTGCCCGGCCCCAATCAAGGTGGCCAGCTGCTGGGTGAATTGCACCAGCGCGGCATTGTCGAACGGTTTCTTGCGCAGCAGCATGCGCAGCGATGGCGAATCGCTTTCGCCGGTGGCCAGCCGCGTTTCCACCGGCAGATGGCCCTGCTCCTGCAGACGCAGCGCCACCTCGGCATCGCTGCCCGCTTCCATCTGGCCGTCGAGCATTTCGCCGTGGGCGTCGAGCGCTTTGTAGCGGTAGAGGGGCATCAGGAACGGCCGGAGCCGGTGACCCGGGACCCGGGACCCGGGGAAAGCGGCGTACCGCAGCACTGGAATCCAGCAGCACGTCGGTCGGCGCATACGACAGCGACGACCAAGCACTTGCCTTGGCTGTTCCCGGGTCCCCGGTCCCGGGTCCCTGGTCCCGACCACCCGGTCACTTCACCGATCACGCATCCTCCGTCACGCGCAGGACTTCTTCGATGGTGGTTTCGCCGCGCAAGGCCTTGGACAGGCCGTCTTCGTACATGGTGCGCATGCCGGCCTTGCGGGCGAGTTGTTCGATCTCGCCCATGCCGGCACGGCGCATTACCGCGCGCCGCAATTCGTCGTTCATCACCAGGAATTCGACGATGGTGGTACGGCCCAGATAGCCGGTCGGCGCGGCCGCCGAGGCACGCGGGCGATACAGGAAGATCTCGCCCTCCGGCTGCAGGCGGCGCAGGTTGAAGCGTTCGATTTCTTCCGGCGATGCGGGGTAGCGTTCGGCGTTGGCCAGGTCGAGTTTGCGCACCAGGCGCTGCGCCAGAATGCCGTTGATGGTGGAGGTGAGCAGGTAATCCTCCACGCCCATGTCCAGCAAACGGGTGATGCCGCCGGCGGCATTGTTGGTGTGCAGCGTGGACAGCACCAGATGGCCGGTGAGCGCGGACTGGATCGCAATGCGCGCGGTTTCCAGATCGCGCATTTCGCCGATCATGATGATGTCCGGGTCCTGACGCACGATGCTGCGCAGCGCATTGGCGAAATCCAGCCCGATCTGCGGCTTGGCCTGGATCTGGTTGATGCCTTCGATCTGGTATTCCACCGGGTCTTCGACGGTGATGATCTTGACGTCGGAGGTATTGAGCTGGCTCAGCGCGGTGTACAGCGTGGTGGTCTTGCCCGAGCCGGTGGGGCCGGTGACCAGCATGATGCCGTGCGGTTGTTCGAGCACCTTACGGAACTGCGGCAGAAAGTCTTCGGTAAAGCCCAGCTTGTAGAAGTCGAACACCACCGTTTCGCGATCGAGCAGACGCATCACCACGCTCTCGCCATGCGCGGTGGGCACGGTGCTGACGCGCAGATCCAGCTCCTTGCCCTGCACGCGCAACATGATGCGACCGTCCTGCGGCAGGCGGCGCTCGGCGATATTGAGCTTGGCCATGATCTTGATGCGGCTGATCACCGCGGCGGTGAGTTTGGCCGGCGGGCTTTCGCCTTCCACCAGCACGCCATCGACGCGGTAACGCACCTTGAGGCGGCTTTCGAACGGTTCGATATGGATATCCGAGGCGCGTAATTCCACCGCGTGCTGGATCACCAGATTCACCAGGCGAATCACCGGCGCTTCGGAGGCCAGATCGCGCAGCGCTTCGATGTCGTCGCTGCTGTTGGCATCGCCATCGGCGGTTTCGACGATGGTGCCCATCGCACTGCGGCCCTGGCCATACCAGCGCTCGATCAGATCGTCGATTTCCGAGCGCAGACCGACCTGCAGGAACAATGCACAGCCGGTGGCAAGACGCACCGCATCGATGGCGTAATCGTCGTATGGATCGGCGATCCACAGATCCAGCCGGCCATCGTGTTCGCCCACCGGGCACAGATGAAATTGTTTGAGAAAGCGCAGCGACAGGCCCTGCACGTCGGGCAGCATTTCCGGCGGGGTATCGCCGAGTTGGCGTGCATCCACCAACGGCAGGCCGAGCACATCGGCGCAGGTCTCTGCATGATCGCGTTCGGACACCAGGCCCAGGCGGCCGAGCAGGGCCAGCAAGCCCATGCCGGATTCGGCCTGTAACTGGCGCGCGCGCAGCAGGTCGGAGTCCTTCAGACGACGGCGTTCAAGCAATGCTTCGACGATGCGCGTTTCCGCACTTCGATGCTCAATTGGATCGACGGCAACCGCGTTCACACTCGTCTCCACTGGTTCGGCGCCGACTGTAGCAGTTTGCCGCGACGATCAACCGCACGCATCTGAATCGTCCTGAAAAACAATGCCCCCGGTGATTAGCCGGGGGCATTGGTCACACTATTTCAGCACTTACTGTCGTGCAACGAGGGTCAGCTTCGCGTAATCGGATGCACCCACCAACTTGATGTAGTACGTGCCTGCCTTGGGGGCAGTGAAGCGGACGGTTTCGCTGTTGCCCGGACGCGTCGACTTGGCATCGAAACTAGTGGCGCTGGGCTCGGCTTCATAGCTGACGTACACCGACACATCGCCGGTACCGCCGTAGGTCATGAAGCTCAGCACCGCACCGGCCTTGGCTTCGAAGCTGTACAGCGTGGAGCTGCCGAAGGTGCCGCTCAGGCCGGTCAGCGGCGCCTTGTTGGTCAACGCGACGGCGGTCGGTGCGCAGCTCTCGGTGGCCGGATCGCACGGCTCCACCAACACTGCTTCCAGGGCGGCCTTGGCGTCGACGATGCCGCTGCCGATCGGGGTGCTGGCCGGCGGGGTCACCGGGAAACGGCGGCTGGTCTGCTTGAGTAACGCTTCGACCGCAGCCGGGGTCAGCGGGCCGTCGCCCAGACCAATGGCCGCGCTCTGCACCAGCGCCACGACGCCAGCCACGTGCGGGGACGCCATCGAGGTTCCGCCCATGCCCATGTAGCTATAGCTACCGGAGGTCGGCGTGGTCGCACCGTCGTAGCCGGCCTGCCAAATGTAGCCGCCCGGATTGCCGTCCACGCTGCCACCGCCGCCCGGGCCGGACAAATCGACCTTGCTGCCGTAGTTGGAGTAGTAAGTGATGCCACCGGTGATGCGGGTGGCACCGACGGTGACGGTGTTGTTGCAGCTGGCCGGCGAATGGTTGGCCGCGTCATCGCCGTCATTGCCGGCAGCGACCACGACAGTGGTGCCGCGCGCCACCGCACCGTTGATCGCCAGCTGGGTGGCCGAATCGCAAGCCCCACCGCCGCCCAGGCTCATGTTGATCACTTCGGCCGGGTTGGTGTTGGCGGGGACGCCTTCGACCGTGCCGCCGGACGCCCACACGATGGCGTCGGCGATGTCGGAGGTATAACCGCCGCAACGGCCGAGCACGCGGACCGGCAGGATGGACGACTTGGGTGCGACGCCGGCCATGCCGATGCCGTTATTGGTCGCTTCGGCCACGGTGCCCGAGACATGGGTGCCGTGCCAGGAGCTTTCCTGCGCCACCGAGCCGGTGTAACAGACGTTGTCGGCTTCTTCCCAGTCGCCGTAATCCAGTGCACCGGGCACGCGGGCATCGGTCGGACGACGCGAGACTTCGGCATCGCTGATGAAGTCATAGCCCTGCAGCAGATTGCCGGCAAAATCGGGATGGCCCGGCAGGATGCCGGTGTCCAGCACCGCCACCACCACGCCAGCGCCCTGCGACAGATCCCATGCGGCCGGCGCATTGATACCGCCGTTGGGGTTGCTCAGGTGCCACTGGTACTGCGCATACAGCGGGTCGTTGGGAACCAGCTGCGGGCTCACATCGGTGGCCGCAACGCTTTTCTTGATCTCGACCGGACGCAGCATGCGATCGATCTGCACGTCGGCCACCGACGGATCGTTCTTCAGCTCGACCACCACCTTGTCCACCTGCGCGGCGGTCAACGTGCTGGACAGCTTGATCAGGTCCGAGCCGATACCGAGCTTGCGCACATACGTCGCCTTGGCGGCGGCTGCGCTGCTACGTGCGCCGGTACTGGCGCCGACGCGGCCGACAGCGGCCTGCACGGCATTGAGCTTGCTGCTGCGATCGGTCGCAGCGGCAGTGTTGTCCTTGTAGCGCACGATCAGGCGGCTACTGAATTGGGCGCCGGCCGAAGCGGACTGGGTCGGTTCCTTGACCAGCAGTTTCGGTGCGGCTGCCAGGGTGCCGGATGCACCAAGGGCCATCATCAGGATGGCGCCGGTCAGCGGGGTGAGGCGGAAGGTCTTGTCGATCACGGTGAAATCCTCTTCGTGTTTTTCGTGAATCAGGCTTGGAACGGGGTCGACAACGCCGCGCAGCCGTGAGCCGGCCTGCGGCAGTTGATCGATCGCTCCTGGTACGGCCATCACTCCATGCGAATCCGTTGGCTGGCCTAGCCACGGTCCTTGCCCGCCCCCTCAGGCCTTACCGCGGCGGCGCACATCGGCGCCGCCGCGTTTGATGCAACTGCGTACGCTGTTGCTGAGCGTTACCAGCCGAAACCGGCACCCACGCCGATCGAGCTGTCGTCGCCGCTCAGCGCACCGCCCACGGTCAACGTGGCGCGCGGGCTGATCGCACGCTGGTAGCCCACCGACAACGCCGACTCGCCGTTCTGGAAACCGACGCCGGCACCGACGCGGTTCTGCGAGGCGATACCGGCCACGCTGGCGGACATGTTCAACATCGCCGAGCTCATCGCGCCCTGACGATCCAGACGACGGTTCTGCCGACGCAGACGGTCTTCGATATCGCCCTGATAGCTTTCGAAGCTGTCGGCCATCGCGCTGTAGCGGCTGTCGGTGTAGCTGTTGGCCGTAGCAATACCGCCATCCAACTGGCCCTTGTTCACCGCATCGGTGGCGCGCGTACCGGCCGCCACATTGGCCACCTGTCGCTCGCCGCCGACACTGCCCACCGACACCGTGTTGGCGCGGTCGGCGACCGAGCCCTGACCCAACGCGACCGCACCCTGTGCACTGGCACGTGCGCCCTGGCCGATAGCGGTACCGGATGCGGCGCTGACCTGCGCACCCTCGCCCATCGCCACCGCATTGGTGGCCACCGCTGCAATCTGCGTGTTGGCGCCGACCGCCGTACTGCCGTCGGCATTGACGCGCGCATTGCTGCCGATGGCGGTGTCGTTGGGGCCGTGCGCGTAAGCGCTGCCGCCAATCGCGGTGCCGGTGACATGGTTGGCCACAGCCGCTGTGCCCACCGCCGTCGAGGTTGCCGCCGGCGTGATGCTGCCGACCACCGCTGCCGTCGGTGTGCCCTGCACGCCGGCAGTCGCAGTGGCGGTGCTGACGTTGCTTGCCGCATCGCTAGCAGCAGGTGCAGCGACAGCCGGCACCGTGGCAGTCCGCAGTGATGCCGTGGTGCTGGCAACCGCAGTGCCACCACGTGCATCCAGTTGGGTGACCTTGGTGTCCAGCGCGGTCAATGCCGCGCCCACGTTGTTGTAGCTGGCGCCCTGAATCACGTAGGTCGGCGCAACGAAGACGCCTTGCGCGCCGATCGCCGCACCGCCACCAAGGAAGCTGGCGGCATTGCTGAGCGACTGGAACAACTGACCGCCATTGATGGCATCGCTGCTGGCATCGGCAATCGCGCCGGCGCCCACGTTGACGATGCGACGCGTTGCCGGACCACCGCGGCCATTGCCGCTACCCACCGACACCGTATTGGCCTCGTAGGTGCGCGAACCCGAGCCCAGCGCCACCGAATCGGCGCCGGTTGCACCGGCGTTGGCACCCAACGCCACGCTGTTGACCGCACTCTGGCGGACGAAGGAGTTGTAACCCAGCGCCACGCTCTTCTCGCCAATGGCATTGGTCTGTTGACCCATCGCGGTGCTGTTCATGCCGCTGGCGCTGCTGTCCACGCCCACCGCACTGGCACCAGTGCCGGTGGCGCTGCTGCCGGAAGCAATGGCGACACTGCGTGCACCACTGGCAGTGGCACCGGCACCTGCGGCGGTCGCGCGATCACCGGTTGCCACGGCTACGCCGGTGCCGGTGGTCTTGACCATGCCGCTGGTGGTCTGCACATCGGCCGCCAATGCATCCAGCTGCCCCTTGTTGACGGCATCGCTGGCGGTCTGGCCGTCGCTGACGTTGACGATGCGACGCGTTGCCGGACCACCGCGACCATTGCCGCTACCCACCGACACCGTATTGGCGTCGTAGGTGCGCGAGCCTGAGCCCAAGGCGACCGAATCGGCACCGCTGGCACCGGCATTCGCACCCAGGGCCACCGCATTGCTGCCGCTCTCGCGCACGAAGGAGTTGTAGCCCAGCGCAACGCCATTTTCGCCGATGGAATTGGTCTGACGGCCCATCGCGGTGCTGTTCACGCCGCTGGCGCTGCTATCCACACCCATCGCGCTGGCACCGGTCGCCGACGCGCTGCTGCCGGAAGCGATGGCAACACTGCGTGCACCCGTGGCAACAGCACCCGAGCCGGCAGCCGTGCTGCGCTCGCCGGTTGCGGTGGCCACTGTATCGCCGGTGGTTTTGAACTTGCTGCTGGTGTTCTGCACATCGGCCGACACCGCATCCAGCTGGCCCTTGTTGACCGCATCGGTCGCGGTCTGGCCATCGCTGACATTGACGATGCGACGCGTCGCCGGACCACCGCGGCCATTGCCGCTGCCGATCGACACCGTATCGGCTTCATAGGTGCGCGAACCCGAGCCCAATGCCACCGAATCGGCACCGGTGGCACCGGCGTTGGCACCAAGCGCCACACCGTTGACCGCGCTCTGGCGGACGAAAGAGTTGTAGCCCACCGAGACCGCGTTTTCGCCGATCACATTGACCTGACGACCGACACCGGTGCTGTTGATGCCGGTGGCCGATGCATCCACGCCGATCACGCTGGCGCCGACCGCATCGGCGCGGCTGTTGCCGCCCAGTGCCAGCGTGTTGTTAGCCAACGCCGCAGCGCTTTGGCCCAACGCGGTGGCATTGGTGCCGTCCGCATACGAGTTCCAGCCGATCGCGGTGGTGTAGTCCGCGGTTGCCCACGCACCCGCACCGAAGGCAGCCGCGCCGGTTCCCGAAGCACGTGCCGGGATGAAGCCGAAGAACGTGCTGCCACCGACCGCAACGCTTTCGTCGCCGGTGGCTTCGCTGAACTCACCCACGGCCACCGCGCTGGCGCCGGAGGCCAGCGATGCCGCACCGACGGCGGTACTGTAATCGCTGGACGCCACCGCGCCGTAACCCAGTGCCGACGACAGCCGGCCGCTGGATTCGCTGTAGCCGCCAAATGCCGCGCTGCCGACGTTGGACGCCGCACTGCGGAAGCCCGCAGCGGTGGCCTGGTTGTCCGATGCCACTGCCTCGCTGCCGAGCGCGGTGGTGTAGGTGGAGCTTGCCTGCGCGCCAGCGCCATTTGCGGTGGCGCCGATAGCGCTGGCCTGCGCATTGCTGCCGAATGCGCTGCTGTTTTCGGCCAACGCCTGCGCGTTGCTGCCGACCGCTGCGGCACTGGTGCCGCTCGCCAGCGCATTCAAGCCGACTGCGGTGGCCGCATCGGCCACTGCCTGTGCACCTGCGCCCAATGCAGTGGTGCCGGTGGCGGTGGCGTTGGCGCCCTCGCCTGCAGCCAATGCGTTATCGCCTGCGACGTACGCACCGGCATCGCTGTCGTCGCTGCCGCTGGCCTGGAAGTACTTGCTGGTGGTTGCTCCGGCTTCGGCAACCGCATTGAGCTGATCCAGATTCACCGCATCGGTACCCTGGGTGCCGGCCGCCACGTTGGTGATCTGACGCTCGTTGCCGGCGCTACCGACGGACACCGCAAAGTCGCGATCGGCGACCGAATCGGCACCCAATGCCACGCTGCTTTCGCCGGTGGATTCGGCAAAGTTACCCAACGCGGTGCTGTTGAGGCCCGGTGCCCATGCAGCGCCACCCACGGCGGTGGAGAAATCACCGGAAGCTTCGGTCGGCAACAGGCCGAGCAAGGCGCCGCCGACCGATACGCTGTTGTAGCCGCTGGCCACACTGCCCTGACCGGCTGCAACGCTGTAAGCACCAGTGGCGGTGGCGTCGCTGCCGACGGCGACCGTGTTGGAGCCGCTGGCGGTGCTGAAGTTACCCAAGGCGGTGCTGTTGAAACCGCTCGCGGTGGAATACCCACCGACGGCAGTGGCGTAATTGGCCGTCGCCTGTGCGCCGAAGCCGAGCGCCGCAGCGGTGGTGCCGTCGGCGACGCTTTCTGCGCCGATTGCCGTGGCCGATTCGCCGCTGGCGCTGGCGAAGTAACCCATCGCGGTGGATTCGCTGCCCTGTGCCTCGCTCAGCGCACCAACCGCCAGCGAGCCATCGCCATATGCGCCTGCCGCTGCACCGAGCGCGGTGCTCTGCGCACCGGCTGCTTCGCTCTCGCCACCCACGGCCACGGCATAGTCGCCGCTGGCCTGGCTGAAGGCGCCGTTGGACACGCTGCCGAAGCCGCTGGCTGCTGCGTTGTAACCGGCGGCATTGGCGTACTGCGCCGTTGCGTTGGCGCCGCTGCCAATGGCCACTGCACCGATCGCGGTGGCATTGCTGCTGGCGCCGAACGCGCTGCTGTAATCGCCTTCGGCGGTGGCATTGGAACCGGCCGCCGTTGCATCTTCGCCCTGTGCGACGGCAGTGCCGTCGCCGGTGCCTGCATACAGGCGCGCGGTGGTTTCGGCGGTGCCGGCCACTGCGTTGAGCTGATCCAGATTCACCGCATCGGTGCCTTCGGTACCAGCAGCGACATTGGTGATCTGACGTTCGCCGCCAACGGTACCCACGGAAACCGTGTTGGCGCGATCGGCAACAGCGTTCACGCCAAGCGCAACGCTGTTGTTCACCGCAACTTGCGCACCATCGCCGATCGCAACGCTATCGGTGCCTTCGACGAAGGTGTTGGCACCCAGCGCAAGCGAACGATCGCCGTAAGCATTGGCCTGCGACCCAATCGCAACTGCACGATTGCCGCCGGTGAACGTGGTATCGCCGATGGCAATCGAAGCATCGCCACCTGCGGCCGAGGTGATGCCAACTGCCACGCTGCCTCTGCCATACGCGGTGCTTTCCGCACCGATCGCGGTACTGGTGTCGCCGAACGCCACGCTGGCAAACCCCAGCGCCGTGGATTCAAGCCCGTTGCCGATGCTTTCGAAACCGACCGCAGTCGCACCGCGGCCGAAGGCCACGCTGGTGCTGCCAAGTGCGGTGCCGTAGAAGCCCGACGCGGTGCTGTCTGCGCCCAGCGCAGTGGCATAACGGTCGCTGGCGATGCTGTTGAAACCCACCGCCGTGGCGTTGTTGAAGTTCGCAACTGCACCGCTGCCCACGGCAGTGGTGTTGATGTCCGATGCAATGCTGCTGGAACCCAGCGCAGTGCTGTAATCGGCAAGCGCTGATGCATTGGACCCTGCCGCGACGCTGTCCACGCCTTCGGCAACTGCAGCGCCCTCACCGGTGGCGACGAACGTGCGCGCGGTGGTGGAGGCGACATCGGAGACGGCGGTGAGCTGACCGAGATTCACTGCATCGGTGGCTTCGGTACCGGCAGCGACGCTGGTGATCTGACGCTCTGCGCCGGCCGCGCCGACCGACACGGTGTCGGCGCGCGTGGCGACCGAATTGGCGCCCAGCGCCACCGAGTTGGCGCCGCGTGCGGTGCTGTAGTAGCCCAGCGCCGTGCTCAGCTCACCGCTGGCCCAGGATTCAGGACCGACCGCGGTTGCGCCTTCGCCCGGTGCGTAGGCGAAGTAGCCCACTGCCGTGGCTTCGGTGCCCGATGCCTCGCTCAACGTGCCGACAGCGGTGGTGTAGGTACCCGATGCAATCGCACCGGCGCCGAGCGCAGTGGACGCGTCGCCGCTGGCCTGGGTCTGCACGAAGAAGCCCAGCCCGGGAATCAGATCCACCGGGCCGCCCACGGCCGTGCTGCTGGTGCCGCTGGCGCTGGTCTGGGTGCCGACGGCAGTGGCGTAATCGCCACCGGCGTTGGCCACTGCACCGAATGCCGATGCCTGCGCACCGGCGGCATACGCGCCGACGCCGAACGAGGACGCCGCGAAACCGTCGGCATTGGCGCTGGCGCCGACCGCCGTTCCGCCAACGCCGGCGCTGGTGGCACCGGTGGTGACCGGCACACCGCCATTGGTGATCAACGGCTGGCCATCTTCGTTGACCGCAGCGCCGCCCACGGCCACGCTCGCCGGGCCATTGGCCTGCGCGTTATGGCCGAACGCTGCGCTGTTCTGGCCGGAGGCCAGTGCATTGGCGCCCACGGCCGTTGCGTTCTCGGCGGTGGCATTGGCGCCGGTGCCGAGCGCGGTGGTTGCGGTACCGATCGCATTGGCGGCATCGCCTGCGGCCAGTGCGCTATTGCCATCGACATAGGCGCCGACGCTGTCGTCGCCCGGGCTTGCCTTGAAGAACAGCGCGGTGTCTTCGGCCACATCGGCCACGTCGCGCAGCTGCGCCACATTGACCGCATCGGTGGCGTTGATGCCGGCACCGACGTTGGTGATGCGACGCGTTGCCGGGCCGCCGCGACCATTGCCGCTACCGACCGACACCACGTCGTCTTCGTGAGTACGTGAGCCTGCGCCCAGCGCCACCGAATTGACACCGGTGACGCCGGCATTGGCGCCCAGCGCCACGCCGTTTTCGCCTGCCTGGCGCACAAAACTGTTGTAGCCGATGGCCACGGCGTTTTCGCCGATGGCGTTGGTCTGGCGTCCGATCGCGCTGCTATTCACACCGCTGGCGCTGCTGTCGGCACCGGTAGCGACCGCGCCGGTGGCGCTGGCCGTGCTGCCGGCACCGATGGCGGTCGCCTTGGCGGCGGGTGCAGAGGCACCGCGGCCGACTTCGACCGATTGCGCGTTGGCGGGGAGTGGCGTGACGAATCCGGCGCCGCCGAGCGCCAGGGTGATGGCGGCGGCCAATGCCAGGCTTTGGCGGCGGTCGATGAGCGAGGCTGGAGCAACGGCTCCGGTGCTGTCACCGCTGGCCAATTCCGAGGCCACGGCCCACACACCCAATGACTTGTTCCAGACCTTGCGATAAATCCGATTCATCGACGCACTACTCCTGAGTTGTTGGGACTGGTTTTTGGCGAGCGCCCACCCTCGGAAGGCCTTTCGGCCACGCGATTCCCCGTGGTTGTGCGCGCTATGGGCCTTGCGGCGATGGGCGGCTTGCGCCTGCACCGTGGATAGTCAAAAAGTGAACGCTACCCAACCATAGAACTGCGCGAAGTGTTAACAGTCGTCAAATCCGGCGTCAAGTTTTTGACAGAAAGCGAAGATAAGAGTGCTTTTCGTCACACTTCTGCTTGCTTTTATTAGATTTTTGATAATTCTTTGGAAAACAGCGACCTAGATCATGTCTCTCAAGACATTTCAAAGCTGAATAGCCATGTCTTTTGCAGACAAAAAAACCCGCTGGCGAGACGCCAACGGGCTTGGTTGCGCAAAAACACACCAGGAGTAAGTCAGATGGCCGGTCAGCCCGCTGCGTGTCGGCCGCGGTTGTCCGGCGGCTTCGCCGCTAGCAGCGCTGGATCCATTTGCGCCAAGGAAATGACGACCGCGCCCTGCATCGATGCCAGACGTCGACTCCTTGGCGCGCCAACAGGCTCACGCCGTCGAAGATGGCACCCTCACGTTTGAGCACGTAGGTATCTGCGCGCGGCGCGGTGAAGCGCACCCTCTGGCTCGTGCCGCTACGTATGGAGTCGTTGTCGTCGGCGCTGGGCACTGGGCACGCGGCCCAGTGCGCCATACAGCGACGCCTGCCCACTGCCACCGACGCTGAGAAAGCTCAGTAACTGGCCTGCGGACGCCTGGAAGGTGAGCACACCCGCAGTCCCGGCCCCAGTGGACACGCCGCGCTGGATCGTGCCGTTTTGCAGGACTTGGGCATCCTGCCTGCAGTTCAGATCATCGGCATCGCAACCCCGCATCGCACGTGTCACCGCCGGTGCCGACTATTGCCGTCATGAGTGCGTCGACCGCCTTGGCACCGTCACCGATCGCGTTGGACACAACACCGGCGGCCTCGGTGGTTTGCTCGTTGCTGCTGCCGACGACAAAGCCGAACGCGTTGTAGTCGCACACTGTTGCAACCCCGCCAACCACCACTGCAGACGTATCGATCGCCACCGCATTGCGCCCCACCGCGGTAGCATCGCGCGCCAATTCCGGGCTGCCCGCTCCCAGCGCGCTGGCGCCATCGGCAAGCGCATTGCTTGCTGCCCCCAGAGCAATGGCATCACGCGCGTCGACGAATGGAAGTACGTCGTTGTCGTCTTCGGCATGCATTGCCGCGTTGGACGAGAGCTCCGGCTCCACCGCACTGGCAACCGAACCCGTCGACGCGTCAGCGACAGCCGGTCACTGCGCACAAAGACGTTAGCCATCGACCAAGCTGTACGGCGTCGTCGGACTACGCGCCTGCGCCATTGCGATGAATGTGATGGCACTGCCCGCCAGCACTACGCAGATGGCAACGGCCAGGCCGCGGCACACAGGCAGACGACCCCGCGCCAGCATGTTCGAGATAATCGAATAATGTATCGCCTTATCGGAGGGCGGCCACACTCGAAATTTTCGATATTCTTCATTAAACACTTACCCCCCATTATGGCCTGACGCACGAGAACCGACCTTCAAACACCCAATTGGCGTGCAGCCCCCTGATTTTTTATCGAGCGCAGCAGTGCCCCTTCACCGATATTTACTAGGAAAAAGAAGCGCCCCCGAGTGTGCAGCAGACGTGCGGCGTGTACTGAAGACGTAACGCTCGATGAATTTATTTAACACCCGAAAAACTAAATACGGAGCGCATCACGCACGCAAAAAACCTTTGATGCGAATAACCAGCAACTTTCAAATTTACTTCAAGCGAACCTTATTACCTTTACGAAACCTGGTCGCAACTGCACAGCCAAGTCGGCATGACCAGGCGCGACACCGTGTCGATCGCCGAGTTGCTGGGCCGCGTTGCCGCAACGCACCGCCCGGAACACATGGATAGACCGACCCGTACGCGCCAGCAGCCGGCTAGAACGCACCGAGTGCACGCCTCTTTCAGCGACAGCATCGCCGCACCACTGCATGGCGATGCGCGATGCAACCCAATCCATCCAGACCATCGCGCAGCCACCTTGCGGCACGGTGGCATCAGACCGGGGGCACAAACGAAAACGGCCGTGTGCATCGCTGCACACGGCCGTCAGGGAAACGCGTGACGCGCGCTTAGCGCACGCGGCTCCGGATCACCTCACTCAACCGCACCACACCCGCGCATTACGGAACATCCGCAACCACGGCGAGTCGTCGCCCCAGTCGGCCGGATGCCAACTCAGGTTTGCCGTGCGCGGCGTGCGCTCGGGATGCGGCATCAGGATGGTGGCGCGGCCATCGGTGCTGGTCAGCCCGGTGATGCCGTCCGGCGACCCGTTCGGGTTGAGCGGGTACTGCGATGCCACCGCGCCGTTGCCATCGATGAAACGCAGCGCCACGCGTGCGGCGGCCTGGTCCACGGCAGTCTCGAACTCCGCACGGCCTTCGCCATGCGCCACCGCCACCGGAATCCGCGAGCCCGCCATGCCGCGCAGAAAGATCGACGGCGACTCCACCACTTCCAGCAGCGCGGTGCGCGCTTCGAACTGCTCGCTGCGATTACGAAGGAAACGCGGCCAATGCCCGGCACCGGGAATGATGTCCTTGAGCTGGCTGAGCATCTGGCAGCCGTTGCACACACCCAGCGCGAACGTATCGCTACGTGCGAAAAACGCGGCAAACGCATCGCGCAACGCGGTGCGCTCCAGGATCGAGGTGGCCCAGCCGCGGCCGGCGCCCAGCACGTCGCCGTAGCTGAAACCGCCACAGGCGGCGAAGCCGGAAAATTGCGCCAGATCCACGCGCCCTTCGATCAGGTCGCTCATGTGCACATCGAATGCACTGAACCCGGCGCGCTCGAAGTTGTAGGCCATTTCGATCTGCCCATTGACGCCCTGCTCGCGCAGGATCGCCACCTTGGGCCGCGCGCCGGTCGCCACGAACGGCGCGGCCACATCCTCGGACGGGTCGAACACCAACGTGGGACGCAACCCGGGCGCCTGGAAATCGCGCGCCAGCGCGCGCTCTTCGTCGGCACTGTCGGGGTTGTCGCGCAGCTTCTGCATGGCGTGGGTCACCGACCACCACGCATCGAACAACTCCTCCCAACGCCATTCCGCCAGCACCCGCCCCTGCCCGCTTACCCGCACGCGCGGTGCGCCGGTGGGACGCGCGATACGCTGCGCGCACTCGGTCAGTGCATGGCGTTCGACCAGATCGGCAAACGCAGCGCGATCTTCGCTGGCGATCTGCACCACCGCACCGAGTTCTTCATTGAACAAGCTACGGAACGCGTCGTCGCCCCACGCATCCAGCGTGATATCCAGGCCCTGGCGCGAGGCAAACGCCATCTCGCACAGCGCCGCAAACGCACCGCCATCGCTGCGATCGTGATACGCCAGCAACAGCCCGCTTTCGCGCGCATCGCGGATCAATTCAAAGAAACTGCGCAGCCGTTGTGCGTCCTCCAGATCCGGCACGTCGCCGCCGAACGCCGGCAAGGCCGTATCGTCGGCATACACCTGCGCCAACACCGACCCACCCAGGCGCTGCTTGCCGCCGCCCAGCCCGATCAACCACAGCTCGCTTTCTTCGTCGTTGCGCAACAACGGCGTCAGCTGCGTCCGCACATCGCCGACCGGCGCGAAGGCGCTGATGATCAGCGACACAGGTGAAACACTTTTCAGCGTTTCACCGGGAATGGGGAATCGGGAATCGGGAATGGAAGAAGCGGAGGGCTCTGGCAGTTCACCATTCCCAATTCCCGATTCCCCATTCCCGGCAATCCACTGCGCCTGCATCGACAGCGAGTCCTTACCCACCGGCACGCTGAGCTCCAGCGCCGGGCACAGTTCCATGCCGATCGCACGTACCGCGTCGTACAACAGCGCGTCTTCGCCAGCGTGGCCGGCGGCGGCCATCCAGTTGGCCGACAGCTTGATGCTGTCCAGCGACTGCACCGGAGCGGCGCACAGGTTGGTGATCGCTTCGCCCACCGCCATGCGCGCGGACGCAGCAGCGTTCAACAGCGCCAGCGGCGTGCGCTCGCCGATCGACATCGCCTCGCCGGAAAACGTCTCGAACCCGGCCAGGGTGATCGCGCAGTCGGCCAGCGGCAGCTGCCACGGGCCGATCATCTGTTCGCGCGCGGTCAAGCCACCCACGCTACGGTCGCCGATGGTGACCAGAAAACTCTTGGACGCCACCGTGGGATGCGCCAGCACCCGCAACCCGGCCTGCTGCAGATCCAGCGCCGCCGTCTGCAATACCGGCCACTGTGGCGCCTGCGGATGCACCGCATCGCGATGCATCTTCGGCGCCTTGCCGAACAGCACGTCCATGGGGAGGTCGATGGGGAGCTGGGAATCGGGATTGGGGAATCGGGAATGGTTTGAAGCAGCAGCATCGGCAACCGGCGTGGCGCCGTTGCCATTCCCGATTCCCGATTCCCGATTCCCGGCGTCAAGGACGCCATATCCCACCACCAGCCGCTCCTCGGCCGTGGCGACGCCGACGGCGGCGAACGGGCAGCGTTCGCGGGCGCAGATGGCGGCAAATTCCTGCAGACGCGCCTGCGGCACGCCCAGCACGTAGCGTTCCTGGGATTCGTTGCACCACAGTTCCAGCGGCGACAACGACGGGTCGTCGCTGAGCACGCGGCCCAGGTCGATGATGCCGCCCACGCCGGAGTCGTGCAGCAGCTCGGGAATCGCGTTGGACAGGCCGCCTGCACCCACGTCGTGGAACCAGCGGATTGGGTTGTCGATGCCCAGCGCCACGCAGCGGTCGATGACCTCCTGGCAGCGGCGCTCCATCTCCGGGTTCTCGCGCTGCACGCTGGCGAAATCCAGCGCCTCGGCACTGTCGCCGGCGGCCACCGAACTGGCCGCACCACCGCCCAGGCCGATCAGCATCGCCGGGCCGCCCAGCACGATCACCGCATCGCCCGGCTGCAGGCGCAGCTTTTCGACCTGATTGCGATCGATCGCGCCCAGACCACCGGCCAGCATGATCGGCTTGTCGTAGGCGCGGGTCAGGCCCGGGCCTTCGGCCAGTTCGAAGCTGCGGAAGTACCCGAGCAGATTCGGCCGGCCGAATTCGTTGTTGAACGCGGCGCCGCCCAGCGGGCCGTCGAGCATGATGTCCAGGGCCGGAGCCATGCGCGGATTCAGCGCGCGCGGCGATTCCCACGGCTGCGGCAGGGTCGGAATACGCAGGTGCGACACCGTGAAACCGGTCAGGCCGGCCTTGGGCTTGCCGCCGCGGCCGGTGGCGCCTTCGTCGCGGATCTCGCCACCGGCACCGGTGGCCGCACCGGGAAACGGCGCGATCGCGGTCGGGTGATTATGCGTTTCCACCTTGATGGCGAATGCCGACGGCAGCACCGCTTCGCTGCGGTACTGGCCGGTGGCCGGATCCGGGCGATAGCGCGCGGCCGGCACGCCTTCCACCACCGCCGCATTGTCGCTATAGGCCGACAAGGTGTGTTGCGGGGTCTGCTGGTGGGTGTGCTTGATCATGCGGAACAGCGAGCGTTCCTGCGGCTTGCCGTCGATGGTCCAGCTGGCGTTGAAGATCTTGTGCCGGCAGTGCTCGGAATTGGCCTGCGCAAACATCATCAGCTCGACATCAGCCGGGTCGCGCCCCAGTTCGGCGAAGCGCTCGCGCAGGTAGTCGATCTCGTCCTGCGCCAGGGCCAGGCCCAGGTCGCGGTTGGCCTGCTCCAGCCCATCCAGCGGCACGCGCTGCAAATGGCCCGGGTCGGGCACGTTGAACAGCGCCTCGGCGGCGGCGGCCGAGCCGAGCAGCGATTGCGTCATCGGGTCGTGCAGCAGCTTGGCCACGGCGCCCCTGGTAGCTGCGTCGTCCGGCCAACCGACCAGATCGATGCGGGTGCCGCGCTCTACGCGCTGGATCGGCTGCCCGGCACCGCGCACCAGTTCGGTGGCCTTGCTCGACCACGGCGACAGCGTGCCCAGACGCGGCACCACGTAATGCGAGGACGCCTGTTCGTCGCGCGGCGCGGGGTCCGCTTCGGCCTGCAGGATCCGCTGCAAGGTGGCCTGATCGGGCGACTGCCCGGCCTCGGCGCGGATGAAATACACGTGCCAGGCGCCGGTAATGCGCAGCGCGGGGACGAGGGTTTGCAGGCGGGTTTCGAGCCGAGCGCGGCGGAACGGCGAAAGGGCGGAAGCGCCCTCGAGGACCATCATGTCCGGGGAACCGTGTCAGAAACGGGGCCGATCATTGTAGCGGAGGTTGGTCGATGCGGGCCGGGATTGGGGA
>NZ_JAVTIK010000017.1:0-103750 GCF_031843525.1 Xanthomonas sp. WCS2018Noco2-27
CCCCCCCCCCCCCCCCCCCCCCCCCCCCCCCCCCCCCCCCCCCCCCCTCGGACCCAGCTTATCGCGACCTAATGCCCACGTGCCCACCAACACGTAGGAGAACGCCATGAAGCTGGATGACATACCTACAAAGGAACTGCTGGCCCTGCATAACCGGATCGCCGACAAATCGGCCGGACCCAAGACCTTCGCGACGCGTGCGAAGCTCGCGGCGCGGATCAGGCAGGTAGCAACAGACAAGAACATCGACCTGAGCTCGTTCGGGCAGCAAAGGCCGCCCGAGGCGACCGCGACGCTCACAGGGCCGGAGGCTGAGGCCACCGAAGCGCCGGAAGCGACCAATAAGATGCCGCGCGGCCTAGGAGTGGGTGATCTCGCCCGTGCAATCCTGATGGACCCCGTGGGCTATCCACACGCGTTGGTGGCCGACATGGTCAACGCGCAGATCGACGGCGCGGCAGCGACGGCAAAGTCGGTTAGGTGGTATGCCAACGACATGCGCAAGAAGGGCGTCGAGGTGCCGCCCCGCCGGAAGCACTACCCCGCCGACATGGACGAGGAGCAGTCGGCCGAGGCGCTGCGCACCGTGCGGGTGGTCGAGTCCG
Source organism: Xanthomonas sp. WCS2018Noco2-27 (assembly GCF_031843525.1). Classification (NCBI taxonomy): domain Bacteria; kingdom Pseudomonadati; phylum Pseudomonadota; class Gammaproteobacteria; order Lysobacterales; family Lysobacteraceae; genus Xanthomonas; species Xanthomonas sp. WCS2018Noco2-27. Next base: position 606 of record NZ_JAVTIK010000017.1, read on the forward strand.
CGCCGTCCGACGGCTGACGCCGTTCTCCCGCCGTGTACGAGAAAGGGCCACCTTCGCGGTGGCCTTTTCTTTTCATGCGCTTGTGCGCGATCGCGTCCCGACTGCGGATCAGGTGGCCAGCCTCAGTGGCCAAGTTCCGGGCTCGTGCACAAGACCGAGCGCGTCGAGGATGTATTTCGATGCGCGCTCCTGGTGCTCACGTAGGTGGTCGATCGATGGGTGCAGGTAGCCCATCGTGACGCCGCCGCTCGACGCGCTGTGGTTCAGCAGGAACCGCAGCTCCAGTAGCGGCACGCCGGCCTGCAATGCGAGCGACGCGTATGCGTGCCGCAGCGCGTGGCCGGTGAGGTCGCCGAGTTCGTGCTGCTGGACCTCTGCCACCCGGCCCGACGCCGAGTCTGCCGGGAACAGGTAGGGCGTCCTGCGCTTTACGCCGTCGGCGTTCGCCTCGCGGTGGGTGAGCAGGTCGGCGAGCACCGACGACAGCGGCAGGTTGAACTTCTTGGACGAGCCGCCCTTGGGGTTCGGGACGTGAAGGCGCCCGTCGCCGAGTTCCGCGCGCCTCGCCTCGCACGAGGCCGTCCGGCGCATGCCCGACAGCAGCATAAATAGTTGGAGGTCGCGGCGCACCGGGTTGCCCAGAGACAGCACCGCTTTGCCCCAGGCCTTGAGCTTGTCGGGGCTGGCGTCCACCTCGCGACGGCGCATGCCGTTCATGTCCACGTTGCCGACCGGGTTCGGCGGCAGGTCGGGGAACTGTCGCAGGGCGCGGTTGTAGACCGAGCGCAGCACCCGCATGACGTTGTCGCCTGACGTGGCTCCATTCCTTTCGGTGATCCTGCGGTGGCGCTCGCGCACGCCCTGACGATCCGACCCAATCTCGGTCAGGGGGCGGCTGAGCCAGTCCTTGAGGTAGTAGGTGACGTGGTACTCGTAGCCGCTTCGTGTCTTGTCGGCGAGGCGGCGCGAGTTGAGGTGCAGGTCAAGCGCGTCGCGCAGGGTGATGCCGCGCGCCCGAGCCTTACGGCGCTCCTCGTTCGGGTTGGTGCCACCCCGCATGCCGACCAGCGTCTGCCTCGCGAGATCGCGGGCCTGCTTGGCGTCCATCGCCGGGTGGTCGCCAAGCTTCGTCCGGACCTGCCGGCCGTTGACGAGCGACTGGACGTAGAAGCTGCGCTTATTGGCGGTCACGATGAGGTAGAACCCCCTCATCTCGGTGTCCGCGTGCAGGATGCTCTTGCCGCGTTCGGACGCGGGTGTGCGCTCGACGAGCGCCTGGGTGATCTTCGACTTCATGCTGGCTCCGGGTGACGGGGCCACGGCTCGGACACGGTTTCGCACCACAAGGTGCCGTGTTCAGACGCGCCGTTTTTGCCCCTGAAGCCTCATTAAGTCGCGGTTTTTCCTCGGTGTAAGCCGCCCCGGACCATCCGATTTCAAATCATGGCACGGCTCAGGCGCACCGACTTGTAAGCGGTAGGTCCCCAGTTCGAATCCGGGTGCCGGCACCACGAAGGCCTTTCCGCTGTATCCCGGAAAGGCCCGCCCGCTGCCGGGCTTGGCGATCAGCTTCCCCAGAATGCGTCTTCCTGAACTTGATCGGCCGAGAACAACCGGACTTCGACGATCTTGCCGTCTTCGATGCGCAGCAGATCCACGCCGGCCTGCTTGAGCGTCACGCCATTGGCCTGGCCGGAAAATTCCAGCGTGATGGCCACCCAGTCGCCACTGGCCATGTAGTCATCGGCACGGCTGATGGCGAAGGTGCCGTTGGAGACCTCCATCATCTTGCCCAGCATCGGCCCGACGACTGCCATGCCGCGGTGGGTGCCGGAGAACTGATGGTTGCCGGGCTGGTGCCAGATCACGTCGGGCGAAATGAGGCTGCCCAGCGTTGCGTGGTCGCCGGTCTGGACCGAGGTGATGTAGGACTTGGCAGTGTCGATGTTGTTCATGGTGTTTTCCTTGGTTGGTTGAAATGTCAGCGTGTAAGGCCTGCAGGCGCGGGTGCCTGGTTGGCCGATCTTGAGTGGGAGTAAAGCGCGGTGCGGTCAGCGGTCATAGGTCAGGACATCAGGCTTTGCTGGGCGCCGGGATGTAACGTGATCGACCAATTGACGTGCACGACGCGCCAGCGTCCTTCGATGTAGCGGAAGACCTGTGTCGAATTCCAGGGAGTACCCGGCTTCTCACCGCCCTGGCCGTCGCCGAGGATGTTCTGCAGGTTGTAGTGCAACACAGCCATGTCGCGGTTATCGCTGACCATTACCACCGGCTGGATGTAGTCGTTGCGCAGGATCTTGAGCTTGCCCTCGAACACTTTGCGAAAGTAGGCCTCCACCGCCGCATGACCGTCCAGACGCAGCGCGGTCAAGGGATCGAAATACGACACGTCATCACTGTAGACCTCCAGTGCGCCATCGACGTCGCCCTTGTTCCAGCGTTCGTTGATGCCGTTGTCCACGGCCAGAATGGCCTGCGTGATCTGTTCGATATCGGCTTGCATCGTCTGTCTTCTCAGGAAAGTGGGGGGGCGTGCTGTGGGAGTGATTATTGGACTTGATTCGCCGACGCGAGCGGTCCAAAGTGGACGGCTAATGATCATTTCCGGACATCTTTCAACTGGTGCGGGCCGATGACCAGTCCCGGGCGCACCCGTTCTGCGAAGGCGCAGGCGAGGTCGCAGATCCTGCCGTTGGCCTATCACCCGCAGGGCCCCTATGGTCTCGACCTGGAAGTCTTCACGGTTGCCGATCTGCGAACCCGTGCAACCCCGGAAGAAGTGCAGGCGACGCACCGTTACGGCTTCCACACCTTGTTGTGCGTGACCCAGGGCGTGTGCACCCAGCTGATCGACTTCAAGGCGATCGCCTGCGAGCCAGGTTCGCTAGTGATCGTGCGGCCCGGCCAGGCGCACAGCTATGGCATCAAGGACGACTGGGATGGTTGGAACGTGATTTTCCGCCAGGAGTTCGTGCTGCCGGCAGCAACAACGCCGGGCGATCTGAAGCTCGCCTTCGATCTGGGCAAACTGCCGGATCACGTGCACCTCGGTCGCGATGACTTGAAGCGGCTGACCGATGTGATCGTGCAGATGCGCCAGGACACGCAGATGGAGGCGCCGCAAGAAGACGTGCACGCCCTGTTGCGTCATCAGCTGCATGCGTTGCTGACGCGGCTCAGCATTCTGCATGGCCGTACCCACGTGCGCGATGTTGCGGTGTCTGCGGCGCTGCGCCGCTTCCACCGGTTCCAGCAGCTTGTCGAAGACTATTTTGCCCAGTGGCATCAGGTTGCCGACTACGCCGATCGACTTGGGTGCACAGAAAAAAGCCTGGCGCGCGCAGTGCAAGCGGCGATGGGCACCACCGCAAAGACCTTCATTGCCGCACGGATCAATCTGGAAGCCAAGCGCCTGCTGGTGCACACATCCCTGCCGGTTGCCGCAATCGCCGAGGAACTGGGCTTCGACGAAGCGACCAACTTCAACAAGTTTTTCAGGCGGGAAGTGAGTTGTACGCCGTCGGAATTTCGGCGGCGGTATCGGGTTGCCGAGCGATAGCGACCGCCTGCATGCGACTGCGCAAAGAGCGGTGGCCCGCCGCCATCTCCGCCATCGGGACGTGATGGCGCGACGCGTCTGATGCGGTAGCGGCTTCATCGGGACACCTCGCTGGCCGTGCCCTCAGCGCAACCGCGCTCCTCGGCAAGCGGGCCGAGCTCCCGTATGCGGGTAAGTCGCGCGTAGCTCGCAGCTCGAAAATCGGCATCGCGCAGCGGTGTTGCTGGCTGCGCGGCAGGACGCTTGGCAGGTCAGGCCGGGCGACCAGCCGAGAGCAGTTCCAGCACGGCCTTGCCGGCGTCGGACTGTGCGGCGGCGTCGCTCAAGCGTTCGGCCAGGGCTGCCACGACAATGGCATGGGTGTGCCGCAACACGCTGTCTGCATCGGCGCTGGCGTCCACGACGTGTTTACCCGGCAATTGCAGCGCGGCGAAGATGGCACGGCAGCGTTCCAGGTTGTCCTGGGTTTCGAAGTGGTTGGGTGCGTCGCCGCGGGCGCGGATGCGGGCCAGACCGGTGGGTGGCGGCAGATCGAGCAGCAGCAGCACGTCCGGGCGCGGTGCGAAGGCATTGCGTTCCAGCAGATCGTCCAGCGGCAGGCCGGCCGCGCCCTGGTAGGCGACCATCGACGGAAAGTAGCGGTCCAGGATCACGATGTCGCCGCGCGCCAATGCGGGGGCGATGAGGGTGTCCACATGTTCGTGGCGGTCGCGGATCAGCAGCTCGGCTTCTTCGTCCGCGCTCAGGCGGCCGGTGGCGGCGGACTGACGCAGCTGGGTGCCCCAGGGGCCATTGGTCGGCTCCTTGCTCAGCACGACGCGGGCGCCGGCCGCTTCCAGTGCGTTGGCCAGGCTGCGGGCGAGGGTGGTCTTGCCGGCGCCGTCGATACCTTCGATCGCGATCAGCAAGCCACCGGGCTTCAGTTCGATTGTCATCGCGCTACTTTATCCGATCGTGGCAATGGATCCGTCGCTGGCGATCTTGCAGGGCGTGCGCCCTGCATTGCTGCGGGGCGCTGGATCACGCAATGGCATGGCGTGATCGCAGGCGACGACCTTCATCCCAGACGACCTTCATCCCACATGAGCAGGTTGCGCAGGACGGCGACGATGGCGGCGCCGCGCTGGCACGTCATCGCGCAACGCTTGCTGGGCAAGTTGGGCAGTGCATGCGCGTCCTGCCATCTGCCATCCGCCATCCGCCATCCGCCATGCACAAGCACCAAGCACAAGCACAAGCACCAAGCACCAAGCACCAAGCATTCGAACACAACCAGCCGTCGAATAGATCGATGGTGCATCTGGTGCCGAGTGGACGTATCGGCGAGGGTCTGGACAGCTCTCCCGCGCGCCGCCAAGCGCGGCAATCGCTGCAAGACGTCAGTCTTTGGCTGTGTGCAGCGGCGATCACTGCATCTTCGCCAACAGTGCGGTTCACGCGTAATACCGCGGGTTGTTCACAGATTCCCCGGTCGCCGCGTTACCCGGCGCTGCCGCTATTGCCGATTCAGTATCACGGGTATGTCTTGCGTGATGTCAGGAATGTCCTGATGTCACCGCTTCTGTCCGCTGGGCATACTGAATAAGTCAGACACAGCGCTCATTTGTAGTACGACTGAGTCGCGTTTCTGGCTTCAAGGAAGAAGGACGCGTCGCCGCCACCCTAGAGGCGGCATCCCCCGCGTGACGCCCTTTTAGGCCCGTCGTGACCGGATTCCTTGTTTATTTTTTTGGCGTTTTGCCCGCCGCCGTAGACGTACCGCGCCCGGGCGATCAGCTTGCCGAGGTATAGCGATAAGACAGCAGCGATTTCACCAAAAAGGTGATCTGGGTGGCCGAGCGCGCATCCACGCGCATGACCGGAATGCGGAAGCCTTCGGCCACCAGCGCATCGCGGAATGGCGGCAGCAGAAAGTCTTCGACCTCGTCGGTCATGGTGATGCCCACGGCCAGGCTGGCGTCCGGTGCGATCTGCGAAAACTCACGCAGCAACGCCAGGGTCGCCTCCAGCATCTGCGGGTCGCGCGCATTGCTCAGCACGATCACGCCCAGCGCGCCGTCGCAGACCAGCGGCCACATGAAATCCAGATATTTCTGGCCGGGCACGCCGTAGACGTGCAGCAATTCGCCGTCTTCCAGCTCGATGGAGCTGTAGTCCAGCGCGACCGTGGTGTAGGTCTTGTCGCCGTAGGCATCCTGGCTGAGCGGCATTTCGGTGCTGACCGGCTCCACGTCGGAGATGGCGCGCACCGCGGTGGTCTTGCCGGCGCCCATGCCGCCAACGAACACCAGTTTGTTGGCTGGAAGACTCATGACTGCGCCTGAGAAAGAGAGAGGCCAAACCGACGTGCGACCCAGGAGAAGAACCGGGAATTACTGCTGTCCGGGCGACGCGGCGTTGAAGGCACGGGGATCTCCGCAGTCTGGGCAAGGCCGCTGGCAAGTGCGGCGGCGAACAGGCATTCCACCGTCTGCAGCGGTAGCTTGCAAGCATTGGCCAGCGCCTGCGGGCGCCAGGGGCGCGCATGCAGGTGGGCAATGGCGAGCAGCTGCGCAGGCGAACTGGTGTCGGCGCTCAGCTCCGGCCACTGCCGCAGCTGCAACGCACGGCTGGCTTCCACCGCCGGCAGCGCGGGGCGCAGGTGCTCGGGCAGGGCGAAATACAGCGCTTCGAAGGAAAGGCGCTGCGTCAGAGCGGCATCGGCATCGCCGGTCACGCGCTGCCAGCCGGGGCGATCCAATGCGGCAACGAGCTCGGACAGCGACACGCCGGCCGGCAGGAGCAGGCAGCGACTGGAGGGGTCCACGCGCACCAGCAGGTGCGCAGTGCGCAGCAGCACCGGGCTTGCGCCGAATTCGCCGCGGCAATGGCGCAGCAGCAGCGCCGGTTCGGCCACCTGGGCGGTATGTGGCGAAGACAACAGCAGACGCATCTGCTCGTTGAGTTCGCGCACTGTGGCGCCGTGCTTGAGCCAGGCGCCAGCGACAGGCGTGCGCGAGACAACCAAGACGCGCACCGGCTGGCCTTGCAATGCCTGCCATGCGGCCAGGCCGTCGGCCGTTTCCAGGCCCAGCACCACCACGTCGGCCGCATGCTGCGGCCATTCGCCCAACTGCACGTCGATACGCTCGGCGAGCAGCAGCGAGCACGCCAGTTTCAGGCGCGTGGTGTGCAGCAGATCCAGGCCGGCCGTGGCGACCCGCATGGCGTGAATGGGTGTGGTCATGAGAGGGCGCAGGCGTGGCGCAAAGGTCGTGGCGCAGAAGAACGACAACACCTGCCGGTACGCACCGGCAGGCAGGGTCGGCGACGCGGGTGCGCCGCCGGACAGGCATCAACTGAAATCCAGGGTCTTTTCGAACGCCTTGAGCTCGTGGCGGGCCATGGCCAGGTTGGCCTTGGCGCGGTCCAGCACGACATACAGAAACAGCGTGCCGTTGCTTTCGAGCGGACGCAGCAGGTGGTACTGGCGCGACAGCGTGATCAGGATGTCTTCGATGGTGTCTTGCAGGCCGAGCTGCTCGGCGATACGGCGCTTGGCACGCACTACTTCGGTATTGCCGGCCGCGGCCAGTTCCAGGTTGAGCTCGGTGCCGCCGGTCATGCCCAGGGCCATGCCGCTATCGCTGTCGACCAGCGCGGCGCCGACGAAACCGGCGAGCGAATGCAATTGTTCCAGATTGAGTTTTGACATCGGTGGTCCCCTTCCAAACGGTGAGAAAAATCGGTGAGCTCATGCCAAGCACGAACAGTGCCAACGGCATCAGCCGGCCGCTTGCGCCAGGGCTGTGGCCAGGCGCCCGGCGCAGTCGCGCGCATTGAACAGCAGCGCGGCGGCATTGATATCGGAGCCGCCCACGGCGGTCAGCGTCAGCGGCTTGTCGGCGCGGATGCGGATCAGCACCAGTTGCCCGCCACGCGTGCTGATGGTCGCGTAGTCGGCCTCGCTCAGGCTCGACTCGCGGGCCAGCGTCTCGCCCAGGGTCAGGAACGAATTGGCCATCGCGGCTAAGCGACGTCCGTCCACATCCAGGCTGGATTGTTCGGTAATGGCGCGGCCATCGGCGGTGGACAGCATCAACAGCCGAATCCCCGGCTCGCGTTCGATGGTCTGTGCGAATTCGCGCCCGATCCGGTGCAGGTCGTACTGATGCGACGCCCGCGCGACTTCGCCCACGGCAGCCTTGACGACCTGGTTGACGGCGTTATGCGGCATGAAACTCCCCTGTTGCTGATGGCCCGAGCGCGTACGTGATGCGTGTCCTGCGCTGGCCGGCGCACCATACCACCGAGGTATTAGTGCGCAGTCACACCAGCCTCAGGCGCTTAACTGGGCGGTCAGACAAGCAGAATCTGCAAAGTCCAGCGGGCCACAAAGTGTCGTGGCACGTCACTGTAGCGGCGCGACAAGGCAGATCTAAACCCGTTCGTTTTGCCCGCAGACAGATGCAAACGGCATGCCGTGCTGCGCTGCCGCGCGTCACTGCGAGGGCGCGCCACTAGACTGCACGGCTTTATCGATGCTGGAGCAATACATGGCAACGCAGTACGTGCCGGTTTCCCTGATTGGCGTTCCCACCGATATCGGTGCCGGCCACCGCGGCGCACGGATGGGGCCGGAGGCGCTGCGCATCGCCGGGTTGCAGGAGGCCCTGGTCGGCCGTGGCGTGGAGGTGCGCGATCTGGGCAATCTGGATGGCCCGCGCAATCCCTGGCAGCTGCCGCAGGCCGGTTACCGGCATCTGGACGAAGTCGTCGCCTGGAACCAGGCGCTGATGGACGCCAGCTACGCCGAGCTGCAGGCCGGACGCATGCCGATCATGCTGGGCGGCGACCACTGCCTGGGCATCGGTTCAATCACTGCAGTGGCCAGGTATTGCCGTGAACAGGGGCGCCCGCTGCGGGTGCTATGGCTGGATGCGCATTCGGATTTCAACACCAGCGAGGTAACCCCGTCGGGCAACGTGCATGGCATGCCGGTGGCCTGCCTGTGCGGGCTAGGCCCGCAGGCGCTGACGCATCTGGGCGGCAGCGCGCCGGCGCTGCTCCCCGAGCAGGTACGGCAGATCGGCATCCGCTCGGTGGACCCGGAGGAGAAGCGCCTGATCAAGCAGCACCGCATCGACGTCTACGACATGCGTTACATCGACGAAGCCGGGATGAAGCGCACCATGGAAGCCGCGCTGCAGGGCATGAGCGCCGACACCCACCTGCATGTGAGCTTCGATGTGGACTTCCTCGACCCCAGCATCGCGCCGGGCGTGGGCACCACGGTGCCGGGTGGCCCCAACTACCGTGAGGCGCAGCTGGTAATGGAGATGATTGCCGACACCGGGCGCATGGGCTCGCTGGATATCGTCGAGCTCAATCCGGTGCTGGACAACCGCAATGCCACCGCCGAGCTGGCGGTGGATCTGGTCGAAAGCCTGTTCGGCAAGTCGACGCTGATGCGAGATTGATCCAGCGCTGAACGAGGCTGGCCCTCGTTCACATCAAATCCACGTCCGCGCAGTCAGATTTGGCGCCAAGCGAGGTGCGTTGGCACCGGGCGCAGACCGAGGAAGAGCAATGAAGCGACTGCTGACACTGATGGTGCTGGGCCTGTTCTCGGCCGGCGTGATGACTGGCTGCAACACCATGGCCGGCGCCGGCAAAGATATGCAGGGCGCGGGCGGCAAGGTCGAAAAGACCGCCGAGAAATGCAGCGACGGTAAGTGCTGATCCGTCACCGCTGGGTGGCGTTTGTTTGATTTGATTGATCTGCGGCAACGCGCCGCTTTACCCACGAAGGAGTCTGTTATGAAGCGTGCAATTGTGCTGCTGGTGCTGTCGATGTTCTCGGTCGCGATGTTGTCGGGTTGCAACACCGTCGCAGGTGCCGGTAAGGACGTGCAGGGCGCTGGCGAGAAAGTGGAAGACGCAGCGCGTAAGTAATCTGACGCCGCATGCAATAAAAAACGGGCCGCAAGGCCCGTTTTTTGTGCCGAATTGACTGCGCTTCAGCGCACGTGGATCGTGCCGCTACATTGCTGCGCGCGCATGCGCAGCTACACGTCAGCGCATTTGGTCGCCCGTTCAGTGCCGTGATTGCCGGGTTGACACCTCTTGATGCGCAACAAACGCATCGCTCGGCAACCTGCCAGAACGGTCAATCGCGGCCGCATCAAGCGGAGTCAACGCAATGAACACTGACATCATTTCTGGCAAGTGGACCCAGCTCAAAGGCAAGATGCAGGCCAAGTGGGGTGATCTGACCGACGACGATTTCAAGGTTGCCGAAGGTAATGCCGAATACCTGCAGGGCAAGCTGCAGGAACGCTATGGCTGGGATCGCGACCGCGCCCAGACCGAAGTTCGCGCGTTCGAAAAGTCCGTGCGCGACGACACCTGATCTGCACACCGCGTCGCCCCCGCGATGGTGGGCGACGCTGCATTCTCTCGGGCCGCCCTGTGCGGCCCGTTCTGCGTCTGGCAAGCGCGCAGCCGGGGATGAAGCGATGAGCAGCACGCGGAACCGTTAAACTTGCGCGCTGACTCCCTGGCATTACGCAGATGACCACTCGCGTTCTCACCGGCATCACCACCTCCGGCACCCCGCACCTTGGCAACTACGTCGGCGCGATCCGCCCGGCCATCCAGGCCAGCGCCGGCGACGATGCGGAGAGCTTCTATTTCCTGGCCGACCTGCACAGTCTGATCAAGGCGCAGGACCCGGCGCGCACGCAGCGCTCCACGCTGGAAATCGCCGCCAGCTGGCTGGCCTGCGGCCTGGATCCGGACAAGGTCTGGTTCTACCGCCAATCGGATGTGCCCGAGACCACCGAGTTGATGTGGTTGCTCACCTGTGTCGCCGGCAAGGGCATCCTCAATCGCGCGCATGCCTACAAGGCGGCGGTGGACAAGAATCGCGCCGACGGTGAGGACGACGATGCCGGCGTGAGCGCCGGATTGTTCATGTACCCGGTGCTGATGGCGGCGGACATTTTGATCTTCAACGCGCACAAGGTGCCGGTGGGGCGCGATCAGATCCAGCACATCGAAATGGCGCGCGATTTTGCGCAGCGCTTCAATCATGTGTATGGACGCGACTTTTTTACCTTGCCCGATGCAGTGATCGACGAGCAGGTGTCCACCTTGCCGGGCCTGGACGGCCGCAAGATGAGCAAGAGCTACGGCAATACGATTCCGTTGTTCGCCCCGCGCGAGGAACTGCGCAAGCTGGTGTTTTCGATCCTGACCGACTCGCGCGCGCCGGGCGAAGCCAAGGACACGCAGGGATCGGCGTTGTTTCAGCTGTATCAGGCGTTTGCCACGCCGCAGGAAACGGCCGCCTTTGCGCAGGCATTTGCCGACGGCATCGGCTGGGGCGACGCCAAGCAGCAGTTGTTCGAGCGGATCGATCAGGAGATCGCACCGCTGCGCACGCGTTACGAGACGCTGATGGCCGATCCGGCAAAGATCGAAGCGATTCTGCGCGCCGGCGGTGCACGCCTGCGTGCGCGCTACGCCACGCCACTGCTGGCCGAGCTGCGCACTGCGGTGGGTCTGCGCGATCTATCCGATCAGGCGGGTCCTGCGGCCGCGCAGGCGGGCGAAAAAATCGCCTTGCCGGTGTTCAAGCAGTACCGCGAGAACGATGGCCAGTTCTATTTCAAGCTAACCGATAGTGCCGGTGCACTGCTGCTGCAGAGCGACGGCTTTGCCTCGCCGCGCGATGCAGGCCAGTTGATCGCACGGCTGAAACAGGCCGAGCAGGCCAGCGATCTGCAGCTGCCGGGCGTGCATGCACAGGTCCAAGCCGATACGATCCTTGCGGCGATGCGGGTGCTGCGCGACGCGTGATCGATGCGGGTGCGCAAGCTGCGGCAACCGCCTTGCGCGCGTGGGGGATTGCATCGCATGTGCAAGGCCGAGATTCAACAAGATGCTTGCGTAGTGCTTGAAGCCATCGTGCTAATGCATCGTTGCCTGAAACCACCGGCACACCGCGCACGCACTGCCTGCGCCTACACTGCGGCAGTCTTCTTTTAAAGCAGCTAGCGAGACGTAGCGAGCGGTTGTCAGGTGGGTGTGGACGCCGCGCAGTGATCGGAGCGTACGCGTGGTACATGCCGCACCGAACAACGGCCGCACAGTCGTCTTGTCAGTTGCTCTTATCGCCACGGAATAGGAATGACCGCATTGAACGAACCCAGCATCCACACCATCGATACCGGCTTTGGCGGCGTGCAGTTCGACGCGGCGTATCTGATTGTCGAGGGGCAACGCGGGGCGCTGGTCGATTGCGGGACTTCCCTGTCGGTGCCGCATCTGCTGGCGGCAGTGCAAGCCGCCGGGCTGACGCCTGCGCAGGTGGAGTGGTTGATCCTGACCCATGTGCATCTGGATCACGCCGGCGGTGCCGGTGCCTTGCTGCAGCATCTGCCCAATGCGCGCGTAACTGTGCATCCGCGTGGTGCGCCGCACCTGATCGATCCGGCACGGCTGATTGCCGGTGCTACCGCGGTGTATGGCGAGGCGGAAATGGCACGCAGTTACGGCGAGATCGTGCCGGTGCCGGCCGAGCGCGTGGTGCAAGCGGTCGATGGCCAAGCGGTGCTGCTGGGCGAACGCGCGCTGCGCACGATCGATACACCGGGACACGCGCGCCATCATCTATGCGTGTGGGATGCGCGCAGTCGCAGCTGGTTCACCGGCGACACCTTCGGGCTGTCGTATCGCCAGCTCGATAGCGCGCAGGGCGCTTTCATCCTGCCGACCTCTTCGCCGGTGCAGTTCGAGCCGGAGGCGATGCTGCAGTCGATCGCGCGGCTGATGGAGACCGCGCCGGAGGCGATGTATCTGACCCATTACGGGCGGGTCACTTCGCCGGAGCCATTGGCGCAGGAGCTGATCGAGCAGATCCATGCGATGACCGCCATCGCACTGAGCTGCGCACAGCATACGGATCGCCATCGCTGCATGGTGGCGGGGTTGACCGAACTGTATCTGGAGCGCGCCCGCCTGCACGGCTGCCGCCTGGACGACGCGGCGGTGGCGCAGCTGCTGGCTACCGATATCGAACTCAACGCGCAGGGCCTGGCGTGTTGGCTGGATCGCGCAACGCGGGCCAGTTAGCGCGCTTGGAGCGGCTGACAAAATCTCTAGAACGCTGCATCAATTGCGGCGTGCATGCCGTCAACAATTCGATTAGCTCTCAAGCTGACCTACGCCTTGAGAAAGTAAGTCGGAGGACTGTGCTCACCGCCAAGCGGGCGCGGGCGCGGCCGGTGCTCGGTGCGGCATGTACCACGCGTACACTGCGGTTTCTCCGCGCCGTCCACACCCACCTGACGACTGCTCGCGACGTTTTGTTAGCCGCCCTTAGCCAGGCATGCAGTCCATGCGATTGAATACAGTCTCGTGTCGTTGCGCTCCGGTGTTGGCCGCACGCTTGTAAACTGTGTGTCATCTATCTGTTGCAAGGCCACGCCGTGAACCCGATGCGCATCCTGTTGTTGTCCGCCTGCCTGTTTGTGGGAGGTGTGGCGCAGGCCGCCAACGATCTGCCCGGTGGCGGCATCGATGCGGAGGCGTTGTCGCGGCACGTGCGCTTGCTGGCATCGGATGAATTCGAAGGCCGTGCGCCGGCGAGCGCGGGCGAGCAGCGCACCGTCGATTATCTGGTCGAGCAGTTCAAGGCCGCCGGCGTGCAGCCGGGTGGCGAGCAGGGCGGTTGGACCCAGGCCGTGCCGCTGGTACGCGCGCAGGTGGAGGGCCCGGTCAGCGCCACGCTGCGGGTGGGCGGCAAAACGCAGGCCTTGGTCAACGGCACCGATGTGACCTTGCAGAGCCTGCGGCCGATCGACAAGGTGGCGTTGAAGAATGCGCCGTTGGTGTTCGTCGGTTACGGCATCAGTGCGCCGGAGCGGCAGTGGGACGATTACAAAGGCGTGGACCTGCGCGGCAAGATCGCAGTGGTGCTGATCAACGATGCCGACTTCGACACCGCACAGCCGGGCGCGTTCGATGGCAAGGCGGTCACCTACTACGGCCGCTGGACCTACAAGTACGAAGAAGCCGCGCGCCGCGGCGCCGCCGGTGTGTTGATCGTGCACGAGACCGCGCCGGCCGCGTATGGCTGGGCCACGGTGCAGAGCTCGGGCCTGTCGCCGCTGTTCGATATCGAACGCAGCGATGCCGATGCGCGTGCGCAACACGTGCCGGTGCGTGGCTGGATGCAGCGCAGCTTGGCAGCGTCGTTGTTCACGCAGGCCGGGCTGGATTTCGAACAGGCCAAGCAGCGTGCGCAGCAGCTCGACTTCGCACCGATGGCGCTGGGCGATGCCACGTTGTCGGTGGACTTCAAGCTCAAGCGCGAACGCGTGGTCACGCATAACGTAGTGGCCAAGCTCACCGGCACCCAACATCCGGACGAGACGGTGATTTTCTCCGCGCACTGGGATGCATTCGGCATTGGCAAGGCCGATGCCAGCGGCGATACGGTGCGACGCGGTGCAGTGGACAACGCCACCGGCGTGGCCAGCGTGCTGGAACTGGCGCGCGTGTTCGCCGCCGGCCCCAAGCCGCAGCGCACGCTGTACTTCATTGCATTGACCGCCGAAGAAAAGGGCTTGCTCGGCGCCAACTATTACGCGGCGCATCCGCTGGCGCCGTTGGACAAGACCGTGGCCGTGCTCAACATGGAAATGTTCAGCCCCGACGGCCCGACGCGCGATATCGCCTCGTGGGGCCGCGGCCGCGTGTCGCTGGAAGGCGATCTGGAACAGGCCGCCAAAGCGCGCGATCGCAGCTATTCGCCGGACCCGAATCTGGAAGCGGGCTTCTTTTACCGCGCCGATCATTTTGCCTTCGCGCGCATGGGCGTGCCGGCGATTACCGCAGGCCCGGGACTGGACATGCTCAAAGGCGGCGTCAAGGCGGGCAAGGCATTGCGCGATACATACTTCGCCGACTGCTATCACCAGCCCTGCGACCGCTGGACTCCGCAATGGGATGCCACCGGACATGCCGCCGATACCACGCTGGTCTACGACGTAGGCGTGGCGCTGGCCAATGGCCGGCAGTGGCCGAGTTGGCAGGATGGCTCGGAGTTCAAGGCCATCCGCGCCAAGAGCGATGCCGCGCGCAAGTAAGGCCTGACGGGTCAAACGCCCGCTGCGGTGTTACCGGGCCGGGCGTTGTATGGCTGGCGATGGCCGTGCGCAGCGCATCCAACCGCTAAGAGCAGCTAACAAAACTACTGTGCAGCCGCCAGGCGGGCGCGGCCGGTGCTCGGAATCGGCATGTACCACCCGTACACTCCGGTTCCTCCGCGCCGTCCACACCCACCTGACGACTGCTCGCTACGTTTTGTTAGCCGCTCTAAAGCGCGGAGCGTCGGCTGCAGTTTTATTTTTTGGGTTTGCCGCAGGGATAGCGCTTGCGCAGCGCTTCGATGATCAGGCCGGGAGCGGCTTCGTCCAGGCGCGCATCGGGCAGCGCGGTGATATCGGCGATGATCGGCAGCAGATCCGGCGGGCCGGCCTTGCCCGCCGGCATGCACCATTGCGTGCGATAGCTGGTGCTGGCCACGCCGAGCACATAGGCGCCGGCGCGGCTGGCCGAGACCATGACCTTGAGTTCGGGCTGGTTCGGTGCGTTGATCTCCGGCGCCAGCGAGCCATCCAGCCCCGCCTCGATCAATTTGCGTCCGCTGAGTTCCCACGGCTCGAGTGTGCGTGCCGCTGCGGTGGTGGAGAGAACGGTCAGGGCGGCCATGGCCAGCCAGGGAAGGCGACGTAGCATCTGCGCTCCGCAATGAGGGGTGAGTTGCACCATAGCGCGCAAGGCGGCGAAGGGCATGCATGTAACGCCTTGGAGCGCCCCGCGCCGCGACTGCGCGAACAGCAGACACGCGCAGCTGGTGCTCCGCATCGGCATGTGTCAGATAGGCGCCAGTTCCTGTGCGCCGTCCATACCCGCATGCAGCCGTTCTTAGGTTGCGGCCAGGCAGACGCAGCCGTGGCGCATCAGCAACATGCCACGCGTGCTGTGGTGTTGGTGCACGCCGTCCACGCGCCTGATACGTGGCTGCCAGGTGCCGTCAGCCGTTTTTGGGCTTGGGTAGGTGCTCTAGAATGACCGCTTCCGCTGCACTTGGCCCTGTTCCGATGTCTTCCTCTCACGACGCTGCCGCGCCTGCGCGCAGCGGGTTGGTCGCTCTCGCGTTGCTGCTGGTCTATGTGGTCTGGGGCTCGACCTATCTGGCGATCCGGTTTGCGCTGGAAGGCGGCGCGCAGCCGCTGACGATGGTGTCCGGCGCGCGCTTCATCATCGCCGGCAGCGTGCTCTACAGCGTGCTGCGTTGGCGTGGCGTGGCGGCACCGACGCGTGCGCAATGGAAGAACGTGGCCTTGATGGGCGCGGCCTTGTTGCTGCTGGGCAACGGCATGGTGGTGCTGGCAGAGCGCAGCGTGTCTTCGGGCTTGGCGGCCACGTCGGTGGCGTCGGTGCCGCTGTGGATGGCGTTGTTTGGCGCGTTGCGCGGGCAGCATGCCAGTCGTGGCGAATGGCTGGGCATCGTGATCGGATTTCTGGGCGTGGTGTGGCTCAACGCCGGCAGCAGTCTCACCGCAACGCCGGGGGGATTGGTGTTGTTGCTGATCGCGCCGATCGGTTGGGCATTCGGCTCGGTGTGGTCGCGTGGACGCGATCTGCCATCGCCCTTCATGACTGCCGCCGGGCAGATGCTGTGCGGCGGTGTGCTGCTGGTGAGCACCGGCCTGCTGATCGGCGAGCGCCCGCAGGCCTGGCCGACGTCGCAGGGACTATTGGCGGTGGCGTACCTGTGCGTGTTCGGCTCGATCGTGGCGTTCACTGCGTACGTGTGGCTGCTGCATCACGTCCGCCCGGCGCTGGCCGGCAGCTATGCCTACGTCAATCCGGTGATTGCGGTGGCGCTGGGGGCGTGGCTGGGGCATGAGCAATTCACCGCGCACGATATCGGCGCGATGGCGGTGATTCTGGGTGGCGTGCTGGTGGTCACCCTGGCCAGGGCACGGCGATGAGCACGCCTGTGCCGGTGCCGGCGGAGGACGCGCGGCGCGGTCTGTTGATCACCGCCTCGGCCTTCGTGATCTGGGGTCTGGTGCCGCTGTATTGGCATCTGCTCAAGGCGGTGCCATCGCTGCAGATCATTGCGCACCGTATCGTGTGGAGCACGGTGCTGGTGGTGGCGTGGCTGGTGGCGACCTCGGGCCTGCGTTGGTGGCGCACGATTGCCGCGCAGCCGCGCGCGTTGTGGATGCTGGCTGGCAGCAGCGTGGCGATCGCCTTCAACTGGGGCCTGTATATCTGGGCGATCAACGCCGGGCATGTGATCGAAGCCAGCCTGGGCTACTTCATCAATCCATTGCTGAGCGTGTTGCTGGGCGTGCTGGTGCTGAAAGAGCGCCTGCGCGGCATCCAGTGGCTGGCGGTGGTGTGCGCCGCAATCGGTGTGCTGTGGTTGACCATCGATGCCGGTGCGCCGCCGTGGATTGCGCTGGGGCTGGCGGTGTCGTTCGGTATGTATGGCCTGCTGCGCAAGCTGGTGGCGGTGGATGCGGTCGCCGGTCTGGGCGTGGAAAGCGTGTATCTGTTCGTGCCGGCGCTGCTGCTGGCGGGTTGGGGCGAGCAGGGCCACGGCGGCGCGTTCCTGAGCGGCTGGGATCTGCGCACCGATCTGCTGCTGATCTTCGGCGGCGTGGTCACGGCGGTGCCGCTGATCGGGTTTGCGTATGGCGTGCGGCGTATCCCGCTGTCGCTGGTGGGCATCCTGCAGTACATCGGGCCGAGCCTGCAGCTGTTGCTGGGCGTGTGGTTCTTCCATGAGCCGTTCGATCAGGGGCGTGCGATTGGATTCGCTGCGATCTGGGCCGGTTTGCTGCTGTTTGTCGGCGACAGCGTGCTGCGCGCACGGCAGCCGGTGGCGGTGCGCTGAGCGCGTGCCGGCTGCGTCCTGTGCGAAGGACGCAGCGAGTGCTCGATCAGCTACTCGGTACCGGCATCGGCAACGCGATCGCCAGCGTGGAGGCCGGCAGTGCCTGCGGAGCGGGGCAGTGGCCGGGGCTCTGTTGAACCTGCGCCAGCCAGTGGTCGATCGGTGCGCCCAGCAGGTCCAGCCGCAGCGGCAGGCTCAGATGGTTTTCGCCGGGCAACTCGACGTAATGCGCGCGCGTGCTGGCCAGCGCCAGGGCGCGGCCATGCGCCACCGGAATGTGCTGATCGGCATCGCCATGCAGCAGCAACACGCAGCTGCGCGTGTCGGCCAGCGCCTGCGCCACATCGACGTGGTCCAGATCCAGCTTGAGCTGGCTGTCGGCGGCGGCGATCACCGCATCGAGATTCTGGTCGGCATAGCGCCAGCGTGCGTACGCCGCCACCGCGTGCCCGCGCCAGCCGCTGGGCTGGCTGGTCAGCAAGTGCGGCACCATGTCGCGGATGCCGCGCCCGGCATTGGCAAAGGATTCCATCGCCACCACGCCGGCCACGCGCGGGCCGAGTTTGTCGGCGGTGAACAGCGCAGTGGCCGCACCATAGGAAATGCCGAACAGATACAGCGGCCCGTGGATTTCGCCGCGCGGCTGCAGTGCGTTGATGACATCGATCACGTCGTCGGACTCGCGCGTGCCGTAGCCCGATGGCCCACCGCCGGAATGGCCGTGGTTGCGCAGATCGATGGTGATCACCCGATAGCCGGCCTGTGCCAGTTCCAGCGACCACGGCAGCAGTGAATCGCCATCCATCATCCAGCCGTGCAGCAACACCACGGTGCCGCGTGGCGTCGGTGGCGGCACGCGGGGCACGCTGAAGCTGAAGTCCACATCCAGCGCATGCGCCGGGTCGTTGCGCTGTCCCAGGTAGCGGTAGTGCATGGCGTATTGGCCCGGATCGATCGCACGCCAGAAGATCGGCACCGCATCGCGCGTGACCACATGGCCGCTGCGGTTGGGCACCGTGGCGATGGTGGCGGCGATGCGTTCTTCGTCCAGCAACGGCGACACGCCACCGGGCGCGACCAGGCGCTCGCTGAGCGAGGTGGAGGACGAAGAACAGCCGGCCAGCCACAGGCAGGCGCAGGCCAGCAGAAACAGGCGCGTCATAGCGGCACATCGTTGGATCAAACGGCCGAGCAGGCTACGGCCTGCCCGGCCCGCGCATCTACCGCACTGCGGTGACAAAACGATGACAGCCTGCAATACATTCAGTTACTGCAGGCAGCGCTGCGGCGACGGAGGCGGCGACTTCAAATCCCGACGCCCAGCCCCAGGCGGTCCAACAACCAACTGAAACCGGAGAAGCCACGATGCCGCCGCCACCGGCATCGCGCCTTCGCCGTGACCAATCCCCACTCCCACTCCCAAATCCCGGCACTCCAAAGGAGTGCCTACACCTCGCGCAATGCGGTGGTGATCGGCAAGCGCGCCGCGCGCAATGCCGGAAACAGCCCGCCGACCAGGCCAATGCCCAGCGCCCACTTCAAACCGCTCCACAGCAGTTCCGGCGACACCTTGAACTGGAACACCACCTGGCTGAAGTTGTTACCCAGTGTGGAGACGGTGTAGCCGTTGAACACCGCCCAGGCGATCAACCCACCGAGCAGCCCACCCAGCAGCGCCAGCAGCATGGTTTCCAGCATCAGCGCCATGATCACCGGCGTGCCACGAAACCCGATCGCCCGCATCGTGGCGATCTCACGTGCACGCGTGGCCACCGCCGCATACATGGTGTTGAGCGCACCGAACACAGCGCCCACCGCCATGATCGCGCCGATCACCGTGCCCAGGATGCTGATCAGGCGGTTCAACCCGCCGCCTTGCTTGCCGTAATACGCACGGGTGGTTTCCACATCCAGCTTGAGCCGCGGGTCGGCCGCCATGGCCGTCTTGAACTGATCGAAGCCGGCCTTGCCAGCGGTGCGCACGGTGATCGACTGGTACGCGCGGCGGTTGTAGGTGGTGGCTAGCGTCTGCGCATCGGTCCACATCTCAGAATCGTGCGCATCGCCAGAGGCGAACACGCCCACCACCGTCCATTGCTGGCTGCCCAGGGTGAGCGTCTTGCCCAGCTCCAGGCCGCGGAACTGATTCAACGCACCTTTGCCGACCACCATTTCGCGCAGGCCGGTGGTGAAGCGGCGGCCCTGCACGATCTTGACCTTGTCATGCACGCCCCAGGCCTGCTCGCCCACGCCACGCAATTGCGCATTGACATCGGTGCCATCGGAGCGCGAAGCGATGTTGACCACTTGCGACAACTCCGGCGACACCATCGGGCGCCCGTTGGCATCGGTGGCGATCCCCGGCAGGCTGCCGATCAGCGGCACCAGGTCGCGGGTGATCACCGAGTTGGTCTCCGCCTGCGAGCCGCCACGCAAGACAATGGCGGTGGTGTCGTCGCCGGTGCTGTTGAGCGTGGCCTGGAAGCCCTGGCCCATCGCCAGCATCGCCACCAGCACGCCGACCACGCCGGCAATGCCGACCACGATCACCGAGGTGGAGCCCCAGCGTTGCGGCAGGCTGGCGATGCCGATGCGCGCGGCGGCCAGCGACAGGCGGCCGCTGCGCGTGACCACCAACCACACCGCCAGCAGCAGCGCGATCGGCAGCAACCACATCCACGGCAGCGCGATCCACAGCCCCAGGCCGACTGCCAGCAGCACCACGGACAACAAGGTGACGCCACGATCTTTCCATTTGCGTTGCATGTGCATGCTCCTGTCAGCGGCCGGCGAGGGCATCGACGATCTTCAAGCGCTGCGCGCGTAACGCCGGCAGCACACCCACTACGATGCCGATGCCGGCCATCAGGCCGAACGCCACCAGCCAGGTCTGCAACGGCACGGTCTGGGTCGGCATCAGCCCGCCGCTGCGCGCGGATACCGCCGGGATGACCAATTCCGCCAAGCCCATGCCGATCAACCCGCCCAGGCTGATCAACAACACCGATTCGATCATCACCAGGCTCAGCACCGTGCGGTCCTGAAAGCCCAGCGTCTTGAGCGTGGCCAACTCCGGAATGCGCTCGCGCACCGCCTGCGCCATGGTGTTGCCGGTGAGCAGCAACAGGGTGAAAAACACTGCGGCCATGATCGAGGTGACGATCAGCCCGATATCGGCGAACTGCTTGACGAAGGCCTGCTGAAACGCCGATTCGGTTTGCGACTTGGTTTCGTGATCGGAGTTGGCCGACAGCGCATCGATGGCCTGCGCCACGCGCGAAGCCTGGTCGGGGTTGCTCAGGGTCACCGTCAACCAGCTCACTTGATTCTTGATGTAGTCGTTGGATTCGTCGAAGTATTTCCAGTTCATCATCAACTGGCGTTCCTGATTGGCCGCCACGGTGCGATCCTTCATCCGATAGATGCCGACCAGTTGCAACGGCCAATCGTTACTGCCGCCACGCGGAAAGATGGTGGCCTGCAGCGGGATGGTGTCGCCGATCTTCCAGCCGAATTGCTTGGCCAGGGTTTCGCCGACCACCGCACCGGTGCGCGTGGTCTGAAAGGCCTTGAGTTGGTCTTTGGGAAGTGCGTATTCGCTGTAGACGTCGAAAAAGTTCGGCGCCACTGAAAAGTTGGGAAAGAAATTCTTCGGGTCGCGATAGATGCCGCCGAACCACATGGCCGAGGTCACATCGCGCACGCCCGGCACGCCGCGTACCTGCGCTTCCAGGCGGATCGGCAGCGATTGGGTGATCGACAGGCGCGAGGCCACCACCAGACGATTCACTCCACTGACGCTGCCGCCGGAGGTAAACGCCACACGCACCGAATCCAGCATGCCGAATAATAAAAACGCAGCCACCACCGACAGTAGCGTCAGCAAGGTCCGTGTCTTGCTGCGAAACAATTGCGCCCACACCAGCGAGAAATACTTCATGGCAGCGCTCCTTTAGAGCGCGAGTGGCGCGTCGGCCAGCTCGCCCTTGTCCAGATGGATGGTGTGCGTGGCGTACTCGGCGGCCTTGGGGTCGTGGGTGACCATCACGATGGTCTTGCCGTGTTCGCGATTGAGTTCCTGCAACAGGCGCAGGATTTCTTCGGCGTTGTGGCGGTCAAGATCGCCGGTGGGTTCGTCGCAGATCAGAAACGTGGGGTCGGACACGATGGCGCGCGCAATCGCCACGCGCTGCTGCTGGCCGCCGGACAATTC
This sequence comes from Xanthomonas sp. WCS2018Noco2-27, assembly GCF_031843525.1. Classification (NCBI taxonomy): domain Bacteria; kingdom Pseudomonadati; phylum Pseudomonadota; class Gammaproteobacteria; order Lysobacterales; family Lysobacteraceae; genus Xanthomonas; species Xanthomonas sp. WCS2018Noco2-27. The sequence goes on from NZ_JAVTIK010000017.1 coordinate 22,344, forward strand.
GCTGGGCTTGTGGCTGCGTCGCTCCTGCAGGCCCACCAGGGTCAAGGCGATCTCCGCATTGCGTTTGCGCTGCGCGGCATTGAGCGAGGTCAGCAGCAGCGGTAATTCCACATTCTTCTGCGCGGTGAGCATCGGCATCAGGTTGTAGAACTGAAACACGAAGCCGACGTGGTGGCTGCGCCAGGTAGCGAGCTGCCCACCGCTCATACGGTCGATGCGCTCGCCCTCGATTTCGATCTCGCCACCGCTGGGGCTGTCCAGCCCGCCGATCAGATTGAGCAAGGTGGTCTTGCCCGAGCCGGACGGGCCCATCAACGCGACGAAATCGCCTGCGGCAATTTCCAGATCGATGCCGTGCAGCACCTGCACCTGCTCCGGGCCGCGTTGGTAGGTCTTGGTGATGTTGCGCAAGCTGACGAGAGCGGTCATGGCGACTCCTGGCGATGCAATGGGATAAGGAAGCGATGCGGCACAACAACTGCGATTGCGTGAGTGACGATGCGAGGCACGACGGCGGTGAAGCGATCGATCAGCAGCGTGGTGCTGTGCGGTATGCGCGCGGCGAGCCAGCCGGATCGCCGCGTGCCGCACTCGCGCGACTCCCTGTGTTTGATGCCGTTCGAGGCCCCCTCAAACAGCACATAACACCTGCTGTAAGCGAATGGGCTGGATCGCCTTCCGCTCTCTAACGACGATGTTTCATTGCAACAAGCCCATCCCGATGCGGCGTGATGCTGGCAACACCGATGCCGCGCGCCGCAAGCGATACCGCGGAACAGCGTTGTGCGTGCCGGGCCAGCCTTTACTGCGCAGCATCGGCATCCGCTTCGGCCACGGTGTCGCCATCCTTCAAGGTCGCTGGCGGATTCACTACCACGCTGTCGCCGGCACTCAACCCCGAGACCACCTGGCGATCCTCGCCCATCGTCATGCCGGTGGTGACGGCGCGCTCGCTGACCGCATTGCGCTCGCCGACCACGAAGGCCACGGTGCGCGTGTCGCGTTCCACCAACGCCGCTGCCGGCACGCGCACGCCTTGCGGCTTGGCCGCTTCCTGCGGCTTGGCCTGTTCCAGAAAACTCACCCGCACGCCCATTTCCGGCACGATGCGTGGGTCCTTGACCTTGAGCGCCACGCGCACTTTCACCGTCGCCTTGCCGCGGTCGGCAGTGGGGATGATGGCGATCACTTCGCCGGGAATCTTCCATTCCGGGTAGGCGTTAAGTACCGCTTCCACCGGCATCTGCGGCTGCACACGTCCGATGTAGGACTCACCGACTTCCACTTCGATTTCCAGCGATTCCATATCGACGATGGTGCCGATGCCGGTACGGGTGAAGCCACCACCGGCAGACAGTGGCGAGACGATTTCGCCCGGCTGCGCCGCCTTGGCGGTGACCACACCGGCAAACGGTGCGCGCACCACGTTGAAGTCCGAGCGGATGCCGGCAATGGCCAGTTGATCGGAGGCCACCTGCACGTTGCGCTGTGCGTTCTGCAACTGCGCGCGCAATGCGTCGCGTTGCGCGGTGGCTTGTTCGTACTGCGAGCGCGATACCAGTTGTGCACCCACCAGCGATTGCAGGCGCGTGGCATCGGTGTTTGCCACGGCCAGTTGCGCCTGTATGTTGTCGACCTGGCTGCGCGCGGCCGACACCTGCGATGCAGACAGCGTGCGCTGCGCATCGGCATCCAACGGGTCCAGCGTGGCCATCACCTGGCCCTGTTCGACGCGCATGCCTTCTTCGATCATCACTTCGCGCACCTTGCCGGTGACCTGCGCCGACACCGTGGCCATGCGCCGCGCCACCACGTAACCCGAAGCATCCAGCACCGAGGCGCTGCTACTGCCGGCGCTGATCGCCACCACCGGCGCGGTCTGCACCTTGATCACCGGTGTGCGGGTGAACCACCACGCGGCCGCAGCCAGCACGATGACAATGACGATGGCGGCGATGATCCAGCCGGTGCGGCGCACAGGCGGCGGCGTGGCAGGACGCTGGCGGTCGATGCGGAGTTGCTTGAGCAGATCGGCGGATGTGTTCATCGATAACCAGGACAGAAGGCTGCGCAGAATGTGACTGCCTGCAGGGCGCGCCGCAAGCTGCCGGAAGTCACCAACTGCAGCGAGGCGACCAACGGTAAGCCGGCACGGCGCAACTGCAAGGTGCTGCGCAGCATGCGACCAAGGCCACCGTATCGACCAGTGACAGGTGTCACCTGCACGCCATGACAGGCGCGACTGTGCGCATCGGCTGCAAGCGACCACGCTTGCGCCACCGCCTGATTGCCGAAATCCCCATGCACTGTCTCCGCCAGTCCGACGTCGACGTCCCTGCTGCCGCACCACATCGCACACCATCCACCAGCGGCGGTGACCCCCATGCATGAGACCGCTCGTCCGCCGCGACCTGCCACATGGCGCGCCCAGGCGAACCCGGCAGTGGCAGAATCCGCTCACTCCTACGGATCCATCCCGATGCACCTGAGTCTCCCGGCCTGGCTTCGTCCGGCCGCAAATTCGCAAGTGGCCGCGCGCCTGGCGCAGGGCCAATCGCCCTGGATGGATGCCGTGCACCTGCTGTGGTCGGCCTGGGTGTTTGTGGTGCCGGTGTTTTCTTCGCGCGGGTACGACAGCACCTGGTGGCTGTGCACGCTGTTGTCGTATCCGATCTTCCTGTTGTTGTACGCGCGCATGTTGCTGGCACCGCGCGGCACCCTGTACCGCTATGCCTGGGCGATGGGCGTGCTCAGTGCCGCGCTGCTGCCGATATACGCCTCGGGTATCAGCTATTTCGTATTTGCCTGCCTGAGTCTGCGCCCGTCCACGCGGTATGCGCTGTGGCGGCACTTCGCCATGCTGTTGCTGATGAACGCGCTGTACCTGGGCTGGGCGCGTTGGCTCGGGCTGGGCTGGCAGTCGCTGGTGTGGTTGCCGGTGTCGGTGCTGGGCATGGCGGCGGTCGGCGCGGTGTACAGCATCAACGAACGCAAGGACGCGCTGCTGCAGTTATCGCAAGACGAAGTCCGCCGCCTGGCCGCCACCGCCGAACGCGAACGCATCGGCCGCGATCTGCACGACTTGCTGGGCCATACCTTGTCGCTGGTGGCGCTCAAATCCGATCTGGCCGCACGCCTGATCGAGCGCGACCCGCAGGCCGCACGGAGCGAGATCGATGCGGTGGCGCAGATCTCGCGCGACGCACTGGCGCAGGTGCGGCGCGCGGTCACCGGCATCCGCGCCGCCGGGCTGGTGGCCGAGCTGGCATCGGCCAAGGTGTTGCTGGACATGGACGGTATCGCGCTGGAGCACACGTTGGAGGCGCTGCCGCTGCCGCCCGAACACGAAACCGCGTTGGCGCTGGTGGTGCGCGAGGCGTCCACCAACGTGCAACGTCACGCGCAGGCACGGCGGGTGCGGGTGAGCCTGCGTGCACACGGGCAACAGGCGCTGCTGGAAATCACCGACGACGGCCGCGGCGGGGTGATCGTGCCGGGTAACGGCCTGGACGGCATGCGCGCACGCTTGCAGAGCCTGGGCGGTACGTTGGAGGTAGAGGCGTTGCCACGCGGCATGCGCTTGCGCGCCAGCATGCCGTTGCCCCAGTCGGGGCCGGAGCCGGAGCCGGCAAGCCCGCTATTGTCGGCGCCGCTGATGCCGCAACCGCACTGAGCGCTCCTGGCTGGCGCAGCGCTGCCATGCACGTGATGGGTCAGCGCTGTTATCGTGCTCAGCCGTTGCACACAGACGAGCGCGCGCGATGATCCGGGTGTTGTTGGCCGAAGACCAGGCACTGCTGCGCGGCGCCTTGGTGGCCCTGCTGGGACTGGAAGACGACATCGAGGTGGTTGGCAGCGCCGGCGATGGCGAAGCCGCCTGGCGCGAGCTGCAGCGGCTGCAGCCGGATGTGCTGGTCACCGATATCGAGATGCCCGGGTTGAGCGGCCTGGAACTGGCGCAGCGCATCCAGCGCCAGGCGCTGCCGGTGCGGGTGATGATCGTCACCACGTTTGCGCGCCCGGGCTTTTTGCGGCGCGCGCTGGATGCCGGCGTGGCGGGGTATCTGCTCAAGGATGCGCCGGCCGAACAATTGGTCAGCGCGCTGCGTCAGGTGCATCGCGGCGGCCGGGTGATCGACCCGCAATTGGCGATGGATGCCTGGGTGGAAGCCGACCCGTTGAGCGAGCGCGAACGCACTGTGCTGCGGCTGGCCGGCGAAGGCCGCTCGGCCAGCGAGATCGCGCAACAGTTGCAGCTCTCGCACGGCACCGTGCGCAATTACCTGTCCGAATGCATCGGCAAGTTGGGCGTGGCCAATCGCATCGAAGCGTATCGACTAGCGCGGCAGAAAGGCTGGTTGTAAGTGCCTGCAGGCGGTGCGGTGTGTGATCGCTACTGACGCGTTTCAGCGTGCGCCAATCGAACACTGCTGATCGCAAAGCGGGCGCGGCCAGGGCGTTCAACCGTCAGAGCTCATGCGAACGGTTGGTGGTTTTACTGCAGCCATGCATGGCGTGCGCACGCGCGCGGCATTTTGTAAGCAAGCGCACTGCGACGTTGCATGGAGTGCATGCTTTGCAATCGCTTCGATACGCAACGGCTTGTATCGGCCATGCGCTGCGGAAGCGATCAACAGCTATTCCAAATGCCTGCGAAGGCATGCCGTCGCCGCGCAGGTACACTGCGCAGCGATCGTCGTCATCGCGAGTAACTACATGAAATCTGTGTGGCTGTTGGGCTTGCTGCTGATCTGCGCATTCAACGCATCGGCCGAGCAATTCAAGATTCTGGTGGCGGCCATTCCCAACCAGTATCACCACGATTACATCCCGGTGGCCAAGCCGCAGTTCGAAGCGATGGCACGCAAGCAGTATGTCGAGCTGGTGTGGGCGTGGAATGCCAAGGCCTTCGACGGCGATCTCTCGCAATACGCCGCCATCGTGCTGCTCAATACCCCGGCCACCGATCTGGATCCGGCCCAGCGCGCCAACTTCCAAAAATACGTGCGCAATGGCGGTGGCGTGGTCGCGGTGCACAAGGCGTTTGCGATCAAGCGCGGCGAGTGGGAGTGGTACGACCATCTGATCGGCCGCTCGTTCCGCACTCACCCGTACATGCAAACCGCGATGGTGGATGTGGTGGACGCCAACTTCCCCGCTACCGCTGGCCTGCCCAAGCGCTGGGTGTGGAGCGATGAGTGGTACGAATACGACCCGCCCTACAGCGACGATCTGGTCACGCTACTCACGGTGGATGAAACCAGCTACGACCCCACGCTGATCTGGCCGGGCCAGGTCGCCAAGGGCATGGGCAAACAGCACCCGGTGGCGTGGTATCACCACTTCGAAGGCGGCCGCGTCTTCGCCACCGCCTTAGGCCATCTGGCCGAGGCCTACAACGACCCACGCTATCTGGAGCATCTATACGGCGGCATTTATTGGGCGGCGACCGGGAAGGGCATCCAAGCCTCAGAGCCAGCGGCCAAAACAAAACGCCAGCGTTAAGCACTCACTCCTCTTCCTGCGGGAGAGGAGTGAGAGTAGGGGCAAAATCACTGCAAATGGCGGGGACCAGAAGCTTCGTCCGTACCTTCATGCGCCCCTGCGGGGCAGCCTCTCTCGGCGGGAGAAGGGAGATCAAGCCCCTCTCCCGGCGGGAGAGGGATTGGGGTGAGGGTACGTCCGCGCAGTCAAATCACTCCGTGCAAGACGTCTGCCAACACCCAACCAAACCCATCAACGCGCAGAGCGCTCCCCACGCGCCATGCTGGAAAACACGCCATCGCGGCGTACCCATGCATGGAACAGCGCAGCGCTCAGATGACCAACGACGGTGGCGAACAACAGATACGCCAACCAACCGTGTGCACTGCGTAGCCATGCGTACAGCGCTGGGTCGTGCGGGACGATCGCCGGCAAGTTCGCGCCGGGCCACAGCACGATCGGGTACCCGCCGGCCGAGAGCATCGCCCAGCCGATCAGCGGCATGCCCAGCATCAACGCATACAACAGCCAATGCGAGGCGATGGCGGCGGCCTTCTGCCAGGTAGGCAAATCGGCGGGCAAGGCCGGCGGCCGATGGCGCAGGCGGTTGATCAAGCGCAGCACCGCCAGGATCAGGATCGCAATGCCCAGCGGGCGATGCAGGTCGATCAACCACGGCCGCTGCGTCACCGAGGCCACCATGCCCACGCCGACAAACAACATGGTCAGGATCATCGCGGCCATCAGCCAATGCAGCACGCGCGCGGGCAAATTGAAGTGGGTATGGCGGCTCATTGATGGGCTCCCTGGCCGGTAGCGTCGCTGCCCTTGCCGTTGGCGATCTCATGCTCGCGGCGGTTGAACGACTGCGAATACACCGACGAGCGTGCGGCCAGAATCGGGTCGTTGGAGGCAGCAAGACCCTTGGGCAGAATCAACGGGTCGTAATTCAGGTCGCGGCAGGGGCCGGTGGCTTGCGGCTGCGCATGCTCCAGCGACAGTGTGCCGGCCACGATCTGTTTGCGACTGGCCGGCCAGGGCTGCGAGGGGTCATCCACCGGGTCGCCCGGCTCGGCCACGGTCAGCACCAGATCCCAGCGCAGTGAGCCCTGCGCCAGGCGCGCGTCCAGGTCGGTGGCCAAAAAATCGCCATCGGCCTGTTTGCGCTGTTCGGCGTTCAATTCCTTGAACGGCGTATGCGGGCGCATCGACCAACGGATATAGCGCTCGCGACCATCGCTGGCGATCGCGCGGAACGCGTTGACGCCGTTGTATTGGGTATTGGCCCAGCTGTCTGACCACGGCGCGGTCTTGGCCCACTGCTGAAACTTGGCGGCCTCCGGATACTGCTTGCCGAAGGCAGCCAGTTTCTCCGGGTCCGGTTTGCCGGTGGCCGGGTCCGGCTTGGAGGCCACATTCAAGGCCTGGAAGCCGGCAGGCGTGGCCACCACGAAGAACGGAAAGCTGTTCATCGCGGTGCGCCATTCCTGCCCGTCGTCGCTGCGCAACAGCAGCGCCATGCTGCGCACGCGCGCCGCACCATCGGCACCGTGCGGGTCGCCACCGCCGATCGACATGCGCCCCAACACCGGCGTGCTGGCCTGGCTGAAGATGCGCGCCGACGACACCCAGGTCGCCTTGCCGCTGGACTGGAATTGTCCGCTCACGCACACGCCCTTGCTATGCGCGCGGCGAAAGCCCGGATGCGGCGGCCCGCTGGATTCGATGGTGTCGGTCATGCGCGCAGCGGTGAGCCGGTCGCCACCGATCCACCCGGCGGTCCAGGCAAACGCGATGGCGATGCCACCGGCAATCGCGGCAATGCCCAGCAACGGCAGCACGGGGCTGCGCGTGCGCTGGGGCGAGGGAGGTGGCAACGTCATGGCTGGCTCCGATGTGATGCGATGGACGGCGTGTCGACGGTCGCATGGCCAAGCCTCATCGCTGCGGCCGAGCACGTCTGCACAACATCATCCGCAATGGGCTGCCTCCGGCGCGTGATATCTCGTTGCCGCACCGGCTGGCGGCAATCCTCTAATCGCCCATGCGCAGCAGCGGTGCCGGCACTGCATGGCGGTGTCGCTGCCGGCCGAGCAACGGTTCTACACCGCGCTTGGTGCTGGAGTGGTCCATGGCCGGCGCCGCTCAGTCGGGCGTGCAGCAACCGCAGGTAGCGCGCTACATCACTTCCGACTTCCGACTTCCGACTTCCGACTTCCGACTTCCGACTTCCGGTACGCCGCTCCTGGCGGTAAGCGCCAGGCTCTATCGACGGCTCCTAGCCGCCGTAACGCACCTGCAGCATCGCAAACGCCGAGCGCAGCGCCAGGGCTTCGCCACCGGCGGGGCGACCGGGGCGGTCGCTGTCGTTCCAGGCGTAGACGTCCAGGTGCGCCCACTGCTGCCCCGGCGCCACGAAGCGCTCCAGATACAGCGCGGCGGTGACCGCACCGGCCATGCGCGAGCCGGCGTTGGCCATGTCGGCCACGTGGCTGTTGAGATAGCGCAGGTACGGGCGCCACAGCGGCATGCGCCAGACCGGGTCGCGGGTCTGCTCGCCGGCGCTGATCCAGGCCTGCGCCAGCGCATCGTTGTTGGCGAACAGGGCCGGCAGATCCGGGCCCAGCGCGATGCGCGCGGCGCCGGTGAGGGTGGCGAAATCCAGGATCAGGTCCGGGCGTTGTTCAGTGGCGTAACTGAGCGCATCGCACAGCACCAGGCGGCCTTCGGCGTCGGTGTTGTCCACTTCCACCGTGACCCCGGCGCGCGTGGTGATGACCTCGCCCGGGCGGAACGCATCCGGGCCAACCGCGTTTTCCACCGCAGCGATCAGCAGCGTCAGCCGCACCGGCAACTGCTGCGCCATGACCAGCCCGGCCAGCGCCAGCGCATGCGCCGCGCCGCCCATGTCCTTTTTCATGTTGCGCATGCCATCGGCAGGCTTGAGATCAAGCCCGCCGGTGTCGAAGCACACGCCTTTGCCGACAAGCACCAGATGCGGATGCGCGACATCGCCCCATTGCAGCTGGATCAGCCGCGGCGCGCGATGCGATGCGCGGCCGACCGCATGGATGGTGGGGAAGTTCTGCGCCAGCAACGCATCGCCCACGATCGCCTCGACCTGCGCGCCATGCGCTTGCGCCACTGCGCGCGTGGCATCTTCCAGCTGCTGTGGGCCCATGTCTTCTGTCGGCGTATTGACCCAGTCGCGCACCTGCAGGCACGCCGCGATCAGTGCGTGCGTGGCTGCCGAAGGCGTGGCCGCCAACTCGGCCGGCGCACGCGGCACCTTGCGATATCGCGTAAAGCGATAGGCGCCCAGCCCCCACCCCAGGTGCAGCAGTGCCAGTTCGGCATCGCTCAGGCTGTTGGCCAGCGTCCAGCGGCTGGCCGGCGGCAGCGCCATCGGTGCGTGCGCGTAGGCATACGCGTCGGCGCGGTCGCCGACACCCACGATCGCGCCGGCCAGCCCTTGCTCGCCGGGCAATAACAACACGCTACCCGGTGCGGCATCGAACCGCTGCGCCTGTGCCCAGGACAACGCTCGCGTGGGCTGCTCGGCGCACCAGCGCGCAAAGCCCTCGCGGTCGAGCACATACAGCGGCAACGCGGCGGCGGCGGGATCGGTAAAACCGGTGAGGTGCGACATGGACATCCTTCAATGGCGGTGTGCGCCGTCGGGTTGAACTCAGGCGGGAATGCGGATGCCGTCGCGCGCGGCGCCCGGGTGCGGTTGCTGCGCGTCCAGCCAGTCGGCCAGCCCGGTCATGCTGTCGAACTCCAGGTCCGGCTGCTGGGTCGGATGCGACCACTCCGCGCCGTCGCGATTGATCCAGCATGCACGCAAGCCGGCATCCAGCGCGCCCAGCACGTCCATCCGCACGTGGTCGCCTACATGCAGCACCTGTGCGGGCGGCACGTCCAGACGCGCGCATGCAGCCAGAAAAATGCTGGCCTCCGGCTTGGCGCTGCCGTGCTCGCGCGAGCCCAGCTGAAACGCGAAGTGGTGCATCAGCCCGATGCGCTGCAGATCGGCATTGCCGTTGCTGAGCGCGGCCACCGGCACATGCGCGGCGATGCGTGCCAGCGCGTCCAGCGCATCCGGATAGCATTCCACCTGGTTGCGCGCGGCATAGAACACTTCGTAGGCCGGTTCCACCAGCGCCAGATCGCCGCCGCTCTCGCGCAAGGCCATTTCCAGCGTCAACCGGCGTAGCGCACTGAGGTCGTGATGCAGCTGCGGGTTGTCGGCAAAGCTGCGCTCACGCAGCTCGCGCATCGCCTCCACCGGAAACCGCTCGGCGGTGACTGGGCTGTGCTCGCGCATCCAGTCGTACAGCACCTGGTCGATGCGCGCACCGATCGGTGCGAAGGGCCACAACGTGTCGTCGAGGTCGAGAGTGATGGCGCTGATGTGGAAGCTCATCGCAAGATTTTACGGTCTTGCGTCGGGATTGGGGAATGGGGAATGGCAAGGGCAGGAGCTGCGCTCTACCCATTCCCCACTCCCGATTCTCGATTCCCGGCTACTCAAGCAGCCGTGCCCAGCGCTGCATCCCTTCCACCCGGCTCAGCACCATCTTGATGCAGACCAGCAGCGGCACCGCGAGCAGCAGGCCCACCATGCCCCATAGCCAGCCAAACAGCATCAGTGCCAGGATCAGCATCAGCGGCGAGATCGCCATGCGCCGGCCCAGCACGATCGGGGTGACCACCTGGCCTTCGATGGTATGCAGCGCCAGATACAGGATCGCCGGCAGCATCGCCGACAAGGGGGTGCGGAATTCCACAAAGCCCATCAACAGCATCAGCATGACGCCGATCAGCGGGCCGACGTAAGGCGCGAAATTCAGCAGCGCCACGACCGTGCCCCAGAGCAGGGCTTCGGGCAGCGGAATCTGCAGTACGTACAAAATGCCTGCAAAAACTAGCCCGACCAGCGTATTGATCACGCTGATGGTGAGCACATACCGCGAGACCTCGCGCTCGATGTCCAGCATGATCTCGGTGGTGAAGCGCTGTTGTTGTCGATTGGGCAACAACGCAATCGCGTGCCGTTGCAGGCTCTCGCCATAGACCATGAAAAAGAACGTCAGCAGCACCACGGCCAGCACCGAGGCGGCCAGCTTGGGTGTGCGCACCAGCGCCTTGTACGGGTCGTCCATCTGCGTGCGCACGATCTGCACACCGCGCTGGCCTTCGCCACCGGCGGCGCGTGCAAAGTTTTCCGCCGCCTGATTGGCCTGCATCACCGGCTTGGTGAAATCGCGCACATCGCGTGCGATCTGGCGCATCTGGCGCGGTGCCTGTTGCACCCATTCGGCGGCGGGCCCAGCCAATTGCGCCGCCAACGTGACGGTGCCGGCCAGACCCAGGCAGAGCACCAGCAAGGCACCGAGAAAGCGTGGGATATACAGCTTGCGCAGTCCGCGCAGGATGGGGTTGCCGATCAGTGCGAAGAATGCCGCCAGCATCACCGGCAGGATGATCGTCTGCGCCGCCCATAAGGTGTAACCGACGGCAAGTGTTGCCAGCACCACCAACGAAGCCGGTGCGCGCGGACGTGGTGCCGGAGGCGGCGGAAGCGGATCTGCCGGAATGGCAGCATCCAAAGATTCAACGGAGATAGACATGCGCGCCCTGGCTGCAGACTGGCGTGCTGCCAGCGATGAGCCATTATCGGCACAACGCGTCAACGGCGCGCACAGGACCTGTGCGTGCGGTGTCAGTCCCCTTGCAGGCGACTGCCGGTCTCGACCATGCGCGGTGACGGCGCCTGAGCGCCGCAGACAACCTCAAAACAACCTCAAAAATCAGGCGGCGCGCTCGGGGGGCACCTGTACCACTGTGACGGTCGGTTCGGCCGCCACTTCTTCGGCATTGTCGGCGGCACGTTCGGCCTGTTCGGAGGCTTCCTGGGCACGGTGGGCCGTGAACAAGGCAGAGATCGTGCTGACCATCTGCAGAATCTTGGGAATACCGCCCAGCTTGCCAGCGATGCTGCCCAGCGCGGCCTGCGGCTCGTTGCGACCGGTCACAAAGCCCAGCCCGAAGCCGATCATCATGATGCGTGCCGGCGACCAGCCCGCACGCCAGGTCTGGCGCAGTTCGCCCCAGTGCGTGCGCGTTTCCTGCGCGCGCCCTTCCACTAAAACTTCGGCGCGTTCCACGCGCTGACACAAAGTGCCGAACTTCATGACTTGCCTCCACTGGCAGGCGCTGCGGCCGTGTCGTCATCGCTGGAATCGTCGAAGATGCCTAGCTTGACCAACTGACGCCGCGTTGCATTCATGCCGGTGTGATCGAAGTAGAAGAACACCCGCCATGCCGCGATTCCGGTCACCAGCAAACTCGCCAACGCCGTAAAGAACATCGCCTGAAACCACGACAACCCGGCGCGCTGCAGCAATGCAATGATGGCGCCTGCCAGCAACAGCCACGACGAAGCGCCGAAGACCACTGCCACGCATGCCCACGCCAAGCCACGCCCGAATGCACTGCGTGCCAGTTTTAGGTCGGCCGAGACCAGCCGGCGCAAGGCGCGACTGGTCTCGTGGGCCGAGCCCAGCGTTGCGCGGCCGGCAGCGCCGACCGCGCGTACGCTTTCGTCCAGTCCCGGCGTCTCCGGACGCGCGTCTGGCGCGCCGGAACCGGCAGCTGTAGAAGCCTGATCGACCACGACTTAGTTATCGTTGCTACGCGCAAGCTTGGCGATGACCCAGCCAGCGGCAAACGCAACGCCGAATGCGGCCAGCGGACGCTCGCGGATCAGGTCGGTGGCGCTGTCGAGCAGGTCGTTGCCCTTGGCAACCAGCACGTCCATCTGCTCCTTGGCAGCGGCGCCGCCAAATTCCGCAGCCGCCATGCCGGACAGCGCGGTGTCGGATAATTCGGCCTTGACGTTGGCACGGCCGAGCTTGAGCTCGTCGCCCGCAGCGCTGGTGGCGCCCTTGACGGCTTCACCGGCGGCGCTGGCGGCCGACTTCAGGTGGGTGCCGGCGTCGCTCAGGTTTTCCTTCAGCTGATCGGTATTGGTGGGGCTCATGCGATATCTCCTTCGGTCATTGATGGCAGCCGCCACTCACGTGCGGTCGTGCAGTAGCAATAGCATCGGGGGGGTGTAGGAGGCGTTAGTGGGAGCCGCGTGCAGTGCACAGTGCGTCAACGCATGAGCGCGTCGTACTGCGCGTTGCCACGCAGGATGCGCACCACCAGTTGCTGCGGTTTGCGCTGGAAATTGGCACGCCAGCTGGCCAGGTCCGCAAACTCGCCCACACTGCTGGCCACGATCACATCGCCGGAAACCAGGCCGTTGGCCGCGGCGCGCCCGCCACGTTTGACCTCGCTGACCATGACCCCGGTAATGCCGGACTGACGCAGCGACTCGGGCAGGTCCACAAAGGTGGCGCCGCTCAACCGTGGGTCCAGCATGTCGCCGGTGACTGCGCGGTCCTGCTCCTTCAAGGTGGCCTTGAGCTTGAGCGGCTTGCCGTCGCGACGGATGTCCAACGTCACCGCACTGCCAACCGCCTGCAGACCTTCGTAGTTGTGCAGCGCCTCGGCGCTGTCCACGCGTTGATCGTTGGCAGCCACGACCACATCGCCCGGCTGCACGCCGGCTGCTGCCGCCGCAGCGCCTGGCAACACGCGTGTCACCAGCGCACCGCGCAGCGAATCCACGCCCAGGCCCTGCAGCATCTGCTGGGTGAGGTTCTGGGTTTCCAGGCCGAGCGTGCCGCGCACCACCACGCCCTTGGTCACCAGTTGCTCGACCACGTTGCGCGCGAGGTTGGAGGGAATCGCCAGACCCAGGCCGATATTGCCGGCCATGCTGCCCTGCGGATTGAAGCTGGCGGTGTTGATGCCCACCAATTGGCCTTGCAGATTGACCAGCGCACCGCCGGAATTGCCGGGATTGATCGAGGCATCGGTCTGGATGAAGTTCTGATAGCCGAGCCCGCGAATACCGCTACGTCCCACCGCCGACACGATGCCGGAGGTGACGGTCTGGGTGAAGCCGAACGGGTTGCCGATCGCCACCACAAAGTCGCCCACGCGCAGCTGATTGCTGTCGGCCAGTTTGATGTCGGTGAGGTTGTCGGCCTTGATGCGGATCAGCGCGATGTCGGTGTCGGCATCGGAGCCGATGAAGTCGGCCTTGACCGTGCGCCCGTCGCCGAGCGTCACCTGCACGTCGTCGGCATTTTCGATGACGTGATGGTTGGTCAGCACATACCCTTTTTGCGCATCGATGATCACGCCGGAGCCCAGCGATTCGTTGATGCGGTCCTGCGGAACCTGCGGGAACAACCGGCGCAGGATCGGGTCATTGAAGAAGGGGTTGCGCACGCGCACCACCTGCTTGGTGTTGACGCTGACCACCGCCGGCATCGCCTGCTGCAGCATCGGTGCCAGCGAAGGCACCGGTTGCCCGGCAACCGCGGCCGGTAGCGCAGCAGCGGCCGGCAGGGTGAAGTTGGTAGCGCCGGCCGGCGCGGCGTCGGCGCGGTTGTCCAGCCACGCGTTGATACCGGTGGCGGCAAAACCACCGAAGGCGGCGGCCAGGGAAAGCGTCAGCAAAGTGGGAAGCGGTCGCATGGAACGGATTCCGGGTTACGCGGTGGAAAGGGAATAAGGTGTCTGGCTACGTAAATCAAGCTGAACGAGAGTGCCAGCCAGCAATTTAACTGCCGGTGAAAGCGCCGCGCATGCCTTGCCGCCACTGCGTTGACAGCCCGTCGAGCCGGGCGTAGCGTCCGCTTGTTCCGATGCCTGTTCAGCATACGCACGCCATCGCGCATCGCCCGCATTTATCGAACTGATGCCCTTAAGGAGGGTCTATGAGCAACGGCAATGGTGTAACCGCAACCCTGTCCGACGCCGTCGACAGCGTCAAGAGCACCGCAACTGAGCTGACCGACACCATCGCCAGCACCACCAGCGAGGCGGTGACCAACGTGCAGGAAGCGGCTGGGGTGGCAGTGGCGGAGGTCAAGACGCGCGTCGCCAAGGCCCGCAAGGCGGTGGTCAAGGCCGAAAAGAACGTGGTCAGCAAGGCTGGCGAGGCGGCGAGTGCAGTCAAGCGCAGCGTGGCCAAAACCAAGCGCTCGCTGACCGCGACCAAGGACGCTGCAAAAGACAAGCTGACGGCGACCAAGGATGCGGCCAAGCAGAAGCTGCTCTCCACCAAAGATGCGGCCAAGCAAAAGCTGACATCGACCAAAGATGCCGCCAAGCAGAAGTTGAGCAGCACCAGCGCCGCGGCCAAGAAAAAGATCTCCGATACCAAGGCCAACACCAAGCAGAAGCTGGAAACCGCCAAGGCCAACGCCAAGGCCGAAGCGGCGGCGCTGAGCGCCAAGACCGCTGCCAAGAGCGCGGCACGCAAGACCGCCGTGGCAACGGTGAGCGCGCGCACGGCCGCGAAGAAGGCCGCGGCCAAATCGGCGTCGCTGAAGAAGTCGGTCGCCAAAGGCATCGCCAAGAAAGCGCCGGTCGCCAAGCCGGCCGCAACCAAGCAAGCCGCAGTGAAAAAGGCCCCGTTGAAGAAGGCCGTAACCAAGACTGCATTGAAGAAAGCGGCCAAGGTCACCAAAACGCCTGCAACGCGCGCAGTGGCCAAGACCACCGCCGCCCGCAAGGCCGTCGGCAAGAAGGCCGTCAAGCGCGTCACGCGCTGACGGCTGAGGGCGGCATTGTGTGGCGCCGCTCGTGCTGGAAGCGCAGATGTACGCTGCAGGTTGAGATGTAAGTGACGTTGAGACGTATCGAGAGAGGCCGGCGCTGCCGTACAGCGTCGGCCTTTTTTATGCGTTTGCGTTGCTCCAGCTGCGTGGTGCTCCAACTGCACGATGCTGTGCACGTACCCTCATCCGCCCCTTCGGGGCACCTTCTCCCGGTGGGAGAAGGGACGTGCGCTTGAGCCCCTCTCCTGCGGGAGAGGGGTTGGGGTGAGGGTACGCAGCGAAGCGCTCCAGATGTTTCGACTGCAGCTTGCGTTGCTCCAGCTGCGTGTTGCTCCAACTGCACGAGGCTGCGCACGTACCCTCATCCGCCCCTGCGGGGCACCTTCTCCCGGTGGGAGAAGGGACGTCCGCTTGAGCCCCTCTCCTGCGGGAGAGGGGTTGGGGTGAGGGTAGGCAGCGAAGCGCTCCAGGTGTTTCGACAGCAGCTTGCGTTGCTCCAGCTGCGTGTTGTTCTAACTGCACGAGGCTATGCACGCACCCTCATCCGCCCCTTCGGGGCACCTTCTCCCGGTGGGAGAAGGGGACGTGCGCTTGAGCCCCTCTCCTGCGGGAGAGGGGTTGGGGTGAGGGTACGCAGCGAAGCACTCCAGATGTTTCGACTGCAGCTTGCGTTGCTCCAGCTGTGTGTTGCTCTAACTGCGTGTTGCTTCAACTGTACAAGGCGGCGCACGTACCCTCATCCGCCCCTGCGGGGCACCTTCTCCCGGTGGGAGAAGGGAACTGCGTAGGCTTCGTCTCGCACCTACTCGATGCCGTCGACCAACTGCTCGGCGCCCTTGCGAATACCGGCCTTCGCCGCGTCATACGCGCCCAGGCTGGCCTTGATGTTCATTGCGCTGGGATATTGCTTCTCGACATACGCGGCGAGCAGGCGATCGCTTTGCGCATCGAAAATCTCCACCGCATAGCTGACCGAGCCGGAGAACGCGCCCTCCTTGCCGCGTGCAGCCTGCACCGCGTTGTACGAACCGCCGCCCAGGTCCACCTTCATGATAGTACCCAGTACGCGCTTGCTGGGCTTGGCGCCGGTCAGGGTGATGCGGACGCGCAAGGTGTCGCGATCGGCCGATGTCGTCGGGCGCCAGCGCCGCGCGATGGCGTTGCCGAATTCCTGCTGCATGACGTCGGCCAACATGCGCTTGTCCTGCTCTGGAACGTTGTCGAACTGCGCATCCGGTCCGCGGTAAACGGCGACCGGCTCAACGATGGCTGCGCGGTAGTGCGTCCAATCCACGTCGCTGTGATACGCATACGGCATACGGTCGCCGCGGCTGCCGTCGTGCGGGCGTAAGTAACTCGACGAAGGCAATTGGCTATATGGCATGGGACGGGTGCTGGCGCAGCCGACCAGGGTGATGCCGACAATGGCAAGCGTGCAGCAACGGGCGAAGGAATGAACGGACATGAAAACGGCCTATAAGGGATTTAAACGATGGGGCAACAGCACGTGCGCGCATGCTCAATGAAGCAGGCAGCGCAGCAGCGCCAGTGCAAAGACCGCACCCGCGGAAGTGAACAACACGCTGCGTGTGGCTCGACGTTGCAGACGACGTATCTGGCGCGCGCTGCGGATATCCGGCAACGCGCACCAGATGTCGCGGTTGCGCGTGCCGGTGCGGCTGCAGCGAAATTCCGTCGCCGGGACCAACGCAGTGGTAGACGCGATCACGCTGTCATTGGCCGCGGTTTGCATGGCCAATTGCGACAGCACGGTTGGAGCGCGTGGGGTGGAGCGGGTCGAGCGAATCATCACCATGCATCCTGGATGCGTGCGGTGAGTGCACTCTAGGTAGGCAGCTTTAGAAACTTATTGGAAGCGAGCAGAACGCCGCTAACATCGCGCCTGGTCTCTTGGCGCGATCAACAAAACCAGTGCGCGCCCACCAGATGGGCGCGGTGATCTACAACCGGCGATGGCGTTGTGTGCTGCGTCCGACAGTGCTGTTTTGCTGGCTCGATCGCGATCATCTCGCGCACGGAATCGGCAAGGACCAAGCGTCCATCCCGCTTTCAATACGCCGTCCACACTCGCGTGGCGGCCGCCTGCTAGGTTGTTTCAGCTGCTCTTGGCCGTCGGCGCGCCATCGCCGGCAAACACCGTGCGGACACACAGGCCGCGTCCTTCGTTGCCTTCGCAGGTTTCGATCGTCGCGCCATGCAGGCGCGCAATGCCCGCCACCAACGACAGCCCGATCCCGCTGCCCTGCACCTCGCTGCCCGGCACACGATAAAAGCGCTCGAAAATGGACGCATGTGCGGACTCCGGCACACCCGGGCCGTCGTCGCTCACCTGCACGAACGGGTGCAGCACATCGGCACGCAGGCAGTAGCCGCAACTGACTTCCACCGTGCCGCGGCTGCGCCCGTAGCGGATGGCGTTGTCGACCAGATTGCGGATCAGGATGCCCACCGCATCCACATCGCAGCGCACCAGACACGGCGATGCCTCCACATGCAGATTGATCTGGCGCGCGTCGGCCTGCACGCTGAATTCGTCAAGCACATGCGAAATCAGTTCCCCCATCTCCACCTGGTGATAGGCAGCAGAGCTGATGCCGGCATCCAGTCGTGCCAGATCCAGCAACTGCTCGGCCAGGCGGTTGCTGCGGCGCGCGGTCTCCAGCAGCTGACGCAGCGCGGCGTCCTTGGCCTCCAGGGTGGGCGCACGCAGGGCGACTTCTGCATAGGCGTGCAGCGCCGACAGTGGCGTGCGCAACTCGTGTGCGGCATCGGCTACGAAGTCGCGCTCGGCCTGCACCGCTTTTTCGACACGTGCCAACAGGGTGTTGAAGGAAGCGATCAGTGGGCGGATTTCATCGGGGACCTGATCCAGCGGCACCGGTTCGGTTTCAAGCCCGGTGCGCTGTGCGATGGCGCACGAAATGCTGCGTAACGGTCGCAGCGAGGTACGCACCGCCCACCACACCAGCAGGCCAAGAATGCCCAGCTGCAGGGTGTTGAGCACCATCGCAATCAGGGTCTGCTTGAAGCTTATGCGCGAGGACGCATTGCCGAGCGGGGCGTCGATGTTCGCGTCGTTGGATGCCGTTGCGGGTGTGTCGAAGTGGTGCTGCAGCGCATCGGGCAAGGTGCTGACCAAGCGGTCGCCGAGCAGATTGAGTTCCTGCTCGACCACGCTGTGATGGCCCTGGGTGACCAGCGCAATCAAAATCCATAACGACGTGGACCAGCTCAGCAGAACGATGGCCGCCAACGCCGCCAGCATGCGCGCCTGCAAGGATTTCATTCGGGCGCCTTGCCGACCATATAGCCCTGGCCGTAGACGGTGGAAATCAGCTGGTCGCCCAGTTTGCGCCGCAACTGATGCACATACACCGCAATCATGTTGCTGCCGCCTTCCGACGGGCCGCCATACACGCCTTCTTCCAGCTGGTCCTTGGTGACCACGCGTCCCGCGCGTTCCATCAATGCCAGCAGCAAGCGATATTCATGCGCGCTCAGCGCCACCCAGGTACCGGCGCGGGTGACCTTGCGGCTGCTCGGATCCACGCAGACATCGCCCTGATTGAGCACCGGCACCACGCGGCCCTGGCTGCGGCGGGTGATCGCGCGCAGCCGCGCCATCAGCTCGTCGAACTGGAAGGGCTTGACCAGGTAATCGTCGGCGCCGGCATCCAGGCCGCGAATGCGATCGGTGAGCTGGCCGCGCGCGGTCAAGGCAATCACCGGGGTGGCGTCGTAGTGGCTGCGCATGAAGCGGATCACCGTCAGCCCGGATTCGCCAGGTAGGCCGATATCCAGCAGCACCGCGGTGTAGCGGTGATCCACCAGTGCGGTCTTGGCCGCGTTGGCGCTGCCGACATGGTCGATGGTCCAGCTCTGCTGGCGTACGCCGTCGCAGATGGCATTGGCCAACATGGTGTCGTCTTCGACAAGGAGCAGGTGCATATAGGGTCCGCCGGGTATCGGGCAATCCGAGATCCGCAGCACTGTCGAAGATGCGCGTTAGGGAAATATTAGTGCATGCCCCATCCGGCGCGGTTGCGTACCCGATGGGCGGCCGGCACGCCCGGGGCGCTTGGGCCGGCGGTAGCTCAGCGCTGCAGGATCGCGCGCAGCGCCGGCTCCAGTTGCGGGTACTGGAAGCGGAATCCGGCGTCGAGCGCGCGCTGCGGCAGCACGCGCTGGCTGATCAGCAGCAGGTCTGCCATTTCGCCGAAGCCCAGCCGCAGCAGCCCGGCCGGCAGCGCCAGCAGCGCCGGGCGGTGCAGCACCTTGGCCAGGGTGCGCGCGAACTCGGCATTGCTGACCGGGTTGGGCGCGGTGGCGTTGTAGGCGCCGGGCTGGCCGTGCTGCAGCAGCCAGACCAGCAGCGCCACCATGTCGGCGCGGTGGATCCAGCTCATCCAGTGCCGGCCGTTGCCGAACGGCCCACCGCCGCCCAGCCGAAACGCCGGCAGCATGCGTGCCAGCGCGCCGCCATCGCGGTCCAGCACTATGCCGGTGCGCACCCAGCTCACGCGAGGGCCAAGCGTGCCGATGCGGGCGGCTTCCGCTTCCCAGTCGCGGCACAGCACCGCCGAAAAATCGTCGCCCGCGGCATCTGCTTCGGTCAACACCGTGTCGCCGCGCTCGCCGTAATAGCCCACCGCCGAACCGGAGATCAGCACCGACGGCCGCTGCTCGGGTGCCTGCTGCGCCATCCAGTCGTGCAGTTGGCGGGTGATGCCCAGCCGCGAATCGCGAAATCGTTGCTTGCGCGCATCGGTCCAGCGGCCGGCGGCCAGCGGTTCGCCGGCCAGGTTGATGACGGCCTCGGCCTGCACGCCGTCCAGCGTGTCGACAGCGGTCACGCCGGGCAGGGTACGGCTGGCGCGACGGGTGTCGCGCGTCAGCACGCTGACCTGATGGCCGTGCAGCAGCGCGGGACACAAGGCCTGGCCGATGAAGCCGGTGCCGCCGGTGATGAGCAAGCGCATGGGAGGTTCCTGGGCCGAGTCGATGCGGCACCATAGGCCAGGGCAGACCGAAGCGAAGTGAAGCTGGCACGCGGAGCGCTGGCAACCTTGCCGATGCTGTGGCCGATACCTTGGTGCAGCTGGATCGGGACGGTGGCGTTGATGCGGGCGCCTGCAGTCGCGGCTGGCGTGTCGAGCACGGTGATGCAGCAATGCGCTCGACGCACTGCTAGCCGCCAAACGCAAACGCGCCGGACAGGCCGGCGCGTTGCAGGGTGCAAGGGTGGTGCGCTTACCTCGACGACGATACCGCGTGGGCACGTTCGAAGTGCGCCGACACCACACGACGGGTCTCTTCCAGGTGCTGCTTGACCGGCGCGCTCTCTGCGGCGGGCAGCAGTTCGGAATCGATGATCTTGATGGTGTCGCCATGGTCGATGACCATGGTGCGCATGAAGGCGTTGCGATACGCATCCTTGCCGTCCGGCAGGGTCAGCGTCTTGGACAATGCCTCTACGGCGGCTTTGCCCTTGGCGTGCAGCGCGTCCGCACGCGGGCTGTCCTTGGCGCCCAGCGCCTTGGTTTTCTCGAGGTTGGCTTCGTGGTCGTGCAACATCTGCTGGGCGAATTCGCCGGTGGCGCCGCCCAAATCTTGCTCGATGGCCTGCTTGGCCAGCGCAATCTCGTTCTCATCGATCGCGGCCAGTACGCCCAGCGCGCCGCCATCGCCCTTGGCCAGCTCGGTGGCCCCGCTCCCGCTCACCGGCGCGGCGGTGGGTTCCGGCGACACTGCCGGTGCAGTGCGCGAGGTATCGCCACCGGGGCGATCGCAGGCGGTGAGGGTCAGCATGGCCAGCAACGATGCAGCAACAAAAGTGGATTTCATGAATGTCTCGGGCTGAGTCGGCAGTGCCGACGGTGAAATGTAAAGGAGCCGCTGCGCGGCTCCGGTAGTGCGTTGCTCAGGCCCACTGCGGCTGGGCGAGCGGTGTCATGCCCAGGGGTCTGATCGGCGTGCGGATTGCGTCCTGCGCGGTGCGGCATTGCCGCGCCATGCGCGTCGTGCGCTCGCGAATCATGGCGTGTTCGCTGATAGGCGCGCTGCCCAGCAGGCTGGCCACATGGAAGCCAAGGATTTCCTCCGCGCGGTCGCCTTGGTCGCTGATGATGTGCGGTACCAACCGCTCCAATCGTTCCAGCTCCTGCTGCACTTGATACGGGGTTTTCATGACGATCTCCAATGAATAACGGGTCTTGCGTATTACGTGCGTGCTCAACTGTTGCGCGCGCCCAGGCGCTGCCAGCAGTCGGTTGCCAACTGTTCGTAGTTGGACTGCGTACTGGATGAAATGAAGTGATGCTCTAGGCGGTCGCGAAACAGACGCAGACGTTCCTGATCGCTTGAACGCGGTGCCTGCAGATAGATATCGCAGGCCATTTTCACCACCGGTGACAATTCGCTGAACTTGCCTGCACCCAGATTTCCTTGGGCGTGCCGCGCTTGCCAATGCGCGATTTCGGCTTGTACATCGATGACGGATGGGTCTCTGCTCATGACTTGGGGCGTTCCGGGATTAAACAAACTTGACGTGCAGAGTAACTGCGGGTATGTCAACGAATGATCATCGAACGCAACCATTGCCTGCGATTTCAACGCGCAACGCTTAATTGGTCAGCTTTTTTTCGCCTCTCTACACGCGTTGCATGCACAGGCATCGGTGCGATGTATGCCGCTTGCCATGACGCCAGCTTCGCGCGCTGATTGGCCACACACAATTGATTGGCGGCAGCGCAGCGATGCGCACTGTGTCAGTCGCTACCGTATCGGCGCGTTCAATGCGCATGTTTTTGGTGCAAAAGCAGGCGTGCGGTGCCGCATTTTACGGAAGATTCTGAACCGCTCCACACCTGTGTAACGTCTGATCCGTAAGGTAGGCGATGACGTAATGGAGAGAGCAGACAGGATGCAGGAGAGTGAAAGCAGTCGTGGGAAGCCGCGCCATGCCAGTGGTACACCAGAAGCGCGCGTGTGGTGGCATGCCTTATTGGAACTGCGCGGTGGGCGAATGGCCATCAGTTTGATCGTGGTGGTGCTGATCGTGGTAGGCCTCTATCTGGCCTTGAAGTAAGCGCAGACGCCTACCTGCAACATCGCACTGCGCCCCTCGGCCGCAACGAGGCTGGCGCCGGTATGCGGCCTTGCCGCAAGGGGATGTGATGGCAGATCCGTCATATGAGTGGGTGCGTGGATACACCACACGCATGGTGTCTGCCGATGGACACGAGCGCGCCACGCATACCTGGGTGTGCAGCGAAATTGCACGCCTGCTGGGCGCACACGATGGCGGTCTGTCCGATGTTGCGATGATCGACGAGGGTATCGGGCACCGCATCTTGCACGTGCCCGACGACACCTTGACCACCGAACAGGCCCACGCATTGGGAATTCACGATGCCGGCGGCTTGCTGGGTGGCATTGTGCCGCACGCGTTTATCGCTACCAAGGTCATCGGCCATCCATTGATCAGCGAGACGGCAACGCGAATCGATGGCTGGAATCAGGCGCTGGCGACCGCGCTGGTGCCGGCTACCTTGCCTGGCTATACGGTGTTTTCTCGGGACGATGCGCTGCATGCGGTGGACCTGTTGCTGGCCGACGGCGGTGTGCGGCTGAAACTGCCTACCGGCGTGGGTGGGAGTGGACAATGGCGCATTGCCGATACCGGCGAACTGGTGCAGGCGCTGGACAGTCTGCCAGCAGATTACCTGCGCACCCATGGCGCTGTGCTCGAGCGCAATATCCTGCAGCCGCTGACGCATAGCGTAGGCGAATTGTGCGTGGCAGGAATCCAGATCGCGTATTACGGCACGCAATGCAGCGTGCGCAATGCGCAAGGCGATGCGGTCTACGGTGGATCGTCGCTGCATGTGCATCGCGGCTCGCTGGAAGCGCTGCTAGCCACCGCATTGCCGCCGTTGCAGCGGCGCGTTGTGGAACAAGCATGCCGCTACGATCGCTGCATCACGAATGCTACTGCCGGCCTGCACATTTCGCGACGCAACTACGATGTGGTCAGTGGCGAAGATGCGCATGCGGTGCCTGTCTGCGGCGTGCTGGAGCAATCCTGGCGGATTGGTGGTGCGACGCCGGCCGAGCTGGCGGCGATCGCCTGTTTCCAGCAGCAGGCCGGCCTGCACTGGGTGCACGCATCCACGCACGAACTCTACGAGGGCGAGCCACCGGCCGATGCGCAGGTGTATTACCGTGCAACCCAGCCCGGCGCCGGTCCGCGCTACAAATACCGAAGGGTCTCAACCGACTGATGGAAGCCAAACTTTCCAGCATCGACATTGCGGTCGATCACGACGCGCTCAGCGGCACCTTGCTCACGCCCACCGGCATTCCGGCGGTGCTGTTCGTCCATGGCTGGGGCGGTAGCCAGCATCACAGCCTGGTGCGCGCGCGCGAGGCGGTGGGCCTGGGCTGCATCTGCTTGACCTTCGATCTACGCGGTCACGAAGGCCATGCCTCGATGCGGCAGACCGTGACCCGCGCGCAGAACCTGCAGGACATCATCGCCGCCTACGATCAGCTGGCGGGGCTTCCGTATGTGGATCAACAGTCGATCGCCGTGGTCGGCCTGAGTTATGGCGGCTACCTGTCGGCGCTGCTGACGCGCGAGCGCCCGGTGGAGTGGCTGGCGTTGCGCTCGCCCGCGCTGTACAAGGACGCGCATTGGGACCAGCCCAAGGTCAGCCTCAATGCCGATCCGGATCTGACCGCATACCGCCAACGTGCCCTGACACCCGACGACAACATCGCGCTGGCGGCCTGCGCTGCGTATACCGGCGATGTGTTGCTGGTCGAAGCCGAGAACGACGTCATCGTGCCGCATCCGGTGCTGCGCAACTATGCCGATGCCTTCGTCAATGCGCGTTCGCTGACCGCGCGCGTGATTGCCGGCGCCGACCATGCGTTGAGCGTCAAGGAGCATCAGCAGGAATACACCCGCGCGCTGATCGATTGGTTGACCGAAATGGTAGTGGGCCGCCGGATTGCATTGGCCAAGGAAGTGGTGGCTGCACGCAAGCAACTGCTCAAGCAGCAGGGTGACGCAGCGTCAACGGGGCAGGACGCACTAGCGTTTCGCGGCGATATCCGGGCGGTGGAAAACACGTCCGGTTGATCCGCCGCGCGTTTGCGTCGCCGTGCAGGAACACGTGGTGCAGCATGTTGCGCGGCCATCCCGACCATGCGGAACGCGCAAGGCGTCGTGATGCCGCAAGAGGCTACGAAGGCGCTGCAGGTTATGGCCCACCGCAACTCACACAAACAAACGGGCCCTCGCGGGCCCGTCTGGTCTACTGCGGATCACTGGCGTTTAGCGCGGCCAATGCGCCGCGGTCTAAACGAGCTACGGATTACACGCGTGGATCGGTCGGGTTGCGACGTGCCGCGTCGCCATGATGGTCCGAATCGAACGCCTCACGCACAGCGTGCTTGGCCTTTTCCCAGGTCAAACGCGAGTCCGCCTTGAAGCGGTCCCAGCCATCGCCAAGGTCGCGCTCCAGATGGTCGTCCCACTGGCGGCCGGCATGCTGCTGACGCGCCTGCATGCCGTAGCGGTAGGCAGGGCGATAGTCGTCATACGAATACTCGCTGTCACGGTAGCTGGCGCTGTCGAAACGGCCGGCATAGTGCGTGTCGCCATCGCGATACACGGTGTGGGTGCGATCGGCGCGATCCCACGCGTCGCGTGCAGCCAGACGTGCGTCATCCCATTCCAGGCGCGATTCGCCACGATGACGCGGCCACTCGCCCGCCAACGTGGCTTCGGTTTCTTCCCAGGTGCTGGTGGGGCGCGTCTCGCGTGCCTGCAGGCCAAAGCCATACACGGTGGCGTAGTCGCGGTCGTAGTCGGTACCTTCTTTGTAGTACGGGCGGTTTTGATGCTCCTGGCGCCAGTATTCGGTTTCTACGGTCGGGTCGAGGCGCTCGGCCACGCCCTTGCCGGCAGCTGCGCCTGCCACGACGCCGGCAGCCGCGCCGATCAACGTGCCCAGCGGACCAAACACCGTGCCTGCCAGTGCGCCTGCCGCCGCACCGCCAGCGATGCCGCCCACACCCACGCCAACCGGATGCGAGCCCGGGGCACCGGAGATCGGGTCGCGGTTCAAATCCTGTGCGTCTGCTTTGCGTTCCTGCCTGTCGAGATTGCTCATGCCGCCTCCGGTTACCTGATGGATGCAGCCTGCGAAGACAGGCCGCGAACGTGGCGCAACCATGGCGGCGCAAGAGTGAAACGCTTGTGCTTTGATGTGAGTGCCATCGCGACATGACTGAACTGTGCATTCGCATGTGCGGATGAGGTCGCAGACAGCTTGCAACCGCGACATCGCTAAAAACATGACGAAAGAGGGCCGCGACTGCGGCCCTCGGTTTATCCCTTGATGCACACCACCTGGCGCAGCGTGTGCAGCACTTCGACAAGATCCTGCTGCGCGGCCATCACCGCCTCGATCGACTTGTATGCCGCTGGCGATTCGTCGATCACTGCCGCATCCTTGCGGCATTCCACATGCGCAGTCGCCTCGCGGTGCTGAGCCAGCGTGATCTGTGCACGCGCTGCGGTTCGGCTCATCACCCGTCCCGCACCGTGGCTGCAGCTATGGAAGCTCTCTGCGTTGCCTAACCCACGCACGATGTAGCTGCGCGTGCCCATGCTGCCGGGAATGATGCCCAGCTCGCCGGTACGTGCGCTCACCGCGCCCTTACGGGTGATCAGCAATTCCTCGCCATGGTGCGTCTCCCTCTGCACATAGTTGTGGTGGCAGTTGACCGCCAGCTTCTCCAGCTGGAACTTCGGCAGACGGTGACGCATCTCCGCCAACACCCGCGCCATCATCGCTTCACGATTTTCGCGTGCGTAATCCTGCGCCCACGACACCGCTTCCACATACTCATCGAACAGCGGCTCGCCCTGCATGAAGAAGGCCAGGTCCTTGTCGGGCAGATGAAAGCCCAGCACGCGGTGTGCCAGTTGCTCACGCGCCCGCTCGATGAAGTAGGTGCCGATCAGGTTGCCGGTGCCACGCGAGCCGCTGTGCAACATCACCCACACCGCGTCGGTCTCGTCCAGACAGAGTTCGATGAAGTGGTTGCCGCCGCCCAGCGTGCCGATCTGGCACGCCAGCTTATCGGTGCGGATGCGCTTGTGCTGCTGCTTGATCGCTTCCAGGCGCTGCACCAGCCCCGACTGCGCGATCCGCGTGTCGATGCTGTCGGGCAGGTTGCGATGCTCGCCGCCACGGCCGTTGCCGACCGGCACGCTACGCTCGATGCTGGAGCGCAGTTGCGCCAGGTTGTCCGGCAGGTCGCTGGCACGCAGGGTGGTGCGCACCGCGGCCATGCCGCAGCCGATATCCACGCCAACCGCGGCCGGGATGATGGCACCGCGGGTCGGGATCACCGAGCCCACGGTTGCGCCCTTGCCCAGGTGCACGTCGGGCATCACCGCCACCCACGGCCCGACAAACGGGACGGCGGCGATATTGCGCAACTGCGCATGCGCCTGTTCTTCCAGCGGCACGCCGCGCACCCAGCCCTTGATCGGGGTGGTGCTGCCTTCGGCATGCAGCCATTCGAAGTGTTGTGAAGTACTCATGCTGTTCATTCCTTTGCGCGGGTGTGCGGCCAGTCCTTTCGCCGCACACCCGCATGATTATCTGAGCGTCACCAACTGCTTCAGCACGCCATCCAGGCCGCCGAACACGGTGAGCTTGTCGATCTTTTCGGTGACCTTCTCCAGCGCCTCCAGCTCCTTCAATCGCATCAGCACCGGGCTGTCTTCGATCAGCTTGGCGGTGTTGAGCAAGGAACGGGTGGCGTTGGCCTCCTCGCGCCTGCGGATCACATTGGCTTGCGCCTGCTTTTCCGCCTGCACGACCGCATTGAGGATCTCGCGCATCTCACCGGGCAGGATCACGTCCTTGACCCCAACGCCGAGCACGTCGATGCCGAAACCGCCTACGCTGCCACGCACGTAGCCGAAGATATCCGCGTCCAGCGATGCCTTGTCGCCCAGCAATTCGTCCAGCGTCTTGGCCGCAACCGCGCGGCGCAACCCGTACTGCAATTCGCGGTACAGGTAGTCGCCCGCCTTGGCCACACGCGTCCGCATTGCTACCGCATCGGTGACGCGCATGCTCGCTGCCAGATTGACCCGCAACGACACCTTGTCGCGCGTCAGCAATTCCTGGCCGGAGACCTCCACCGATTGCACGCGCAGGTCGATCACCTCGGTGGCCACGTTCTTCTGGAAATTCCAGAACGCGTACGCACCGGGGCCGAAGGGTGCCATCAGCCTGCCGTCGACGAACACCAGCCCTTGCGATTCGGCGGGCACGTCCATGCACACGGCCACGCGCGACACGGTGCCGAGCTGACGCAGGCGCCGCTGCACATCGCCCGGCACCTGCAGGCCATCGCCCAACGGCAAGCTCTGCACCTCGACGGTGGCGGCGCCGCGCCAATACAGCGCGCGGGTGCCCGGTGCCAGGACCTGGTCGAGCTTGCCGTTGCGGATCAGCAGGCCCACTTGCGCGGTGCCGATGTCCGCCAGCACGAAGTGCTGCGGCAATGCGGCGCCCAGCGTGTCGATCAGCATGTCGGCATCGCGGCCGACCTCGTCGCCACTGTGGATGTTGTGCACGCTGACCTCGGTACGGCTCAGCGGGTCGAACAGGCGGTAGACACCGGGCACGAGCACGCGCTCGAACCGACGATTTCGATACACCAGGCCGCGCTCGCCGTCGCCGATCACGACCCTCTTGGTCCAGAACATGACACTTCTCCTTGGGTTGGCTCTGGTGGTCCGATCCGTAGGTACTGCCGTTTTGCCGCCCGGATCGGACTGATGGCCAAACGTGTGCCGATGCAACGCGGCGTTGGAAGGTGGAAACGCCGGTGACGGCGGCCGTGCGGGGCACGCTGCGCTGTTGGCGCCTGCCGATGCGTTGCCGCAGCTGCGCGATGGTTTGCGAAGGCAGGGCTGAGCGCAGGGTGACGCGTCCAGGGCAAGTGCCCGGCGACGTCGCCGCTGCTGCGTGCATTCGCGCGATGCATTGCTTGAATGCACGCAGCATGGGCGTTTCCGTAAAGGGACTTGCGTCCCCGAGATGACCGGAAAGGTCATTGCTTGGAGCGGGAGTCGAACCCGCGACAGACAGATTAGAAATCTGTTGCTCTACCCTCTGAGCTATCCAGTGGTGGGTAATGCGGAATTGAACCGCGCCTGCGGATAGTGCCGCCGCTCGACCACGAGCCGATACCCAAAACGAGAAACACCAGAAAGATGATCGGTATACGCCACGGCACAGCCGCGCGCACCAGCTGGAATAAACTCCAGTCCGCTGACGATCTTTCGCACTGTTTCCGATGGCCGTTTTATTCAAACGGTCATTCAGTCGGTGCATGACCACACACCACCCGTGCCCGAAACCTGGGCACAGCGCTATCGCGCCTCGTGGCAATCCAACATCCCTGTTGTCGGGCAGTCCGTGCCCGGGTTTCAACTGCGGTCATCCACAGGTTCGCGACGAACGCACAACGAAAAACGCCCCCGGATGCAGCATCCGAGGGCGTTTGCGTGCCTCGGAGATCGGGTGACCGATCTCCTTGAATCAGGACATCAGCCGATGATGGTGCGCACGTCCTGTTTGGCCGTGCACGCAAACGATGCCGCGCGAAGCGCGCCGGGCAGTCGATTGCGTTCGATGAAATGGCTGGTGTGCATGAGCGTGGGTCAGGTCCGGGTGCAGGCAGTGCTGCGTAGGGCGCGAACATTACCTGCAGGTTTTTGGTTATGCAAGCACTTTATGAAAATAATTGATTATGTTTTTTTGGGGTGCTGGCAATGTGCGGATTGAAAGTGAAGATTCCGAATGGCGAAGACTTGGTTCGATTGGATAATCATCGACACATGTTGCGCAGGAACTGTCGATGCGCGGTTGTGCAGACAAGGGGTATTCCCGTTACAGGGATGCGGTCGGGTATGCAGTTGCATTCGTGGCCGATGGTGCGCGGTTAGTGGCGTCTGGGAATGTGCGGTCGCACCCATGATGTAAGGCAGTTGCCGCTGTCGACCTCGTGCCAATCACGGGCCTGCCGCATACAACAGCGCGTCCGGTCATTCACTGCGAAAGGCGCAACCCGGTCGCTGGCAGCAGGCTGCAGTACCAAGTGCGCGCGGCGAATGCAACGGCGGAGCTCAGCGCCAGGTGAACGCGATTGGTGCGTCATGCGGCGTGCGCCACGGTGATGAGAACGCCGACCTACCTGACCACTACGCGCGATGCGCCGCGCTCAGCCGCCGTGCGTGCCTAGCGTGCGCGCGCCGGTCAGGATCATGCGCAGCATCTGCGAGATCTGTTCGATCAGTTCCGGGTCTTTTTCCGGTGGCGAGTCCATCGCCACCGCGCCCATCGCAAAGACCAGGCGGGTGATCGCCTTGGACACCAGCGCCGGCGCGTGCAACTTGGCGTTGTCGGCGGCGGCCAGGCGGATCAGGTCCACGCGCAATTCGTCTTCGAAGTAGGTCAGCTCGCGCTCCACCGCCTGCTTGAAGGCGTCCGAACCCACCGCGCCTTCGCGCAGCAGTACGTGCAGCAGCTTGTCGTCGGCGCGCAATTGCTCCATGAACGCTTCCACGGACACGCGGATGACGCTGCGGTCGGTGGAGGTGGCGCGCTGGCGGGCCTGCCCGATGATGGTGCGCAGCGAGCGCCCGGCCAGATCGATCAAGGACACCGCGAGCTCATCCATATCGCGGAACTGGCGGTAGAAGCTGTTTGGCGCAATGCCGGCTTCGCGTGCCACTTCGCGAAGGCTCAGCGTGGACAGGCTGCGGTGCGGGCCGATCAGCGACAGCGCCGCGGCAATCAGGTCCTCGCGTGAAATCGCCGGCTTGCGTGACGGCGGCGCGTCGTGGGAAGGCAGGGCGATGGAGGTCATGAGGCAGCAGCCGGGCGTGGGGATGAATCATAGCCCCTCTGGTCGATATACAACTGTATACACGCGTGTGCATGCATGCGTATAGTGCAACCTATGAGCCTGGCACCCACTCCCAAGAGCAAGTCCCCGCTGCCCGCACGGCTGGCGCGCCGGCTGGTGTCGCCACAGCTGTTCGATTTCTGGGCAACCCGAATCAATCCGCTGTGGACGCTGGATCGGCCCATGGCCCGTCTGGTCGAACGCAACCCCGCCAGCCGCGACACGGTGACCTTGGTGTTTCAGGCCAATGGCCACTGGCAGGGCCTGCAGGCCGGCCAGCACGTCAGCGTGGGTGTGGAGATCGACGGCCGCCGTCTGCTGCGCAGCTACAGCCCCACCGTGCTGGCCGACGGCCGCCTGGCGATCACCGTCAAGGCGATCGAAGGCGGGCAGGTGAGCCGTTATCTGGCGCACGATGCGGCGCTGGGCACGGTGGTGTCGCTGGACCCGGCCTTTGGCGACATGCTGCTGCCGGCCGCGCCCACTCCGCTGTTGCTGCTGGCCGCAGGCTCGGGCATCACCCCGATGCGCGCGCTGCTGCGTGCGGCCGCGCAGGCTGGCATGCCGGTGGATGTGGACCTGCTGTACTGGGTGCGTCAGCGCGATGAAGCCTGCTTTCTGGACGAATTCGAGGCGCTGGCCGCCGCGCATCCGCGTCTGCGCGTGCAGGTGCTGACCACCCGCGAGGGTGCGGCGCCGGCGGCGCGCGTGGACAGCTATCCGTTGGAGCAGATCGCCGATCTGTCCGCACGTCACGTCATGGCCTGCGGCCCGGGCGGATTTGTGCAGGCGGCGCGTGCACGGTTGGAAGGTCAGGTAGCGGCGTTTCAGGCCGAAGCCTTCAGCGTGCCGACGCTGGACGACGGCGAAACCGGCGACGTCCAGGTCCAGCTGTCACGCAGCGGCCGTACGCTCACCCTGCCGCGCGGCCAGTCGCTGCTGGAAGGGTTGGAAGCGCAAGGCCTGCGCCCGAAACACGGCTGCCGCATGGGCATCTGCAACAGCTGCGCCTGCGCGCGTCAGTCCGGCACCACGCGTCACCTGTTGACCGGTGAGCGCAGCAACGAACCCACCGCACAGGTGCGCCTGTGCATCAGTGCCCCGAGCACTGACCTGATCCTGGATCTGTAAGGAATCTTCATGAGCCGAGTTCATAACCGTGCCCTGTCCGCCGCCGAACTGCAGTCGTTTGGCGACGAACTCGATGCCATCCGCGCCCGCGTGCAGCGCCAGGTAGGCGCCGCCGATGCGCGCTACATCCGTCGCATCGTGGCCGCCGTGCGCTGGACCGGCGTGGCCGGCCGCGCGCTGCTGTTTTTGGGCGCGTTCGTGCACAGCGTGCTGATTCCGGCCTGGATTGCCGGCGTGGTGCTGCTGACGCTGTCCAAGATCCTGGAGAACATGGAGCTGGGCCATAACGTCATGCACGGCCAGTACGACTGGATGGGCGACCCGCAGCTCAACGGCAACACCTACGAGTGGGACATCGTTGCCACCGGCGACAACTGGCGCAAGACGCACAACTTCAAGCACCACACCTATACCAACGTGCGCGGCATGGATGACGACATCGGCTACGGCCTGCTGCGGATCTTCCCCGAACAGCGCTGGCGCCCGTTCTACCTGGTGCAGCCGTTTATCGCGGTGGTATTTGCGCTGCTGTTCGAATGGGGCGTGGCCATCCAGGACCTGCGCCTGGGCCGCTGGTTCGCGGGCAAGATGAAGGCCGCCGAATTGCGCGCGTCGTTCCTGCCGGTGGGCCGCAAGATTGGCCGCCAGATGCTTAAGGACTACATCGTGTTCCCGCTGCTGGCCGGCCCGTTCTTCCTGACCGTGCTGCTGGGCAATCTGGCGGCCAATATGCTGCGCAGCATCTGGACCTTCGTGATCATTTTCTGCGGCCACTTCACCGCTGATGCGGAAGTGTTCCCGAAGGAATCGATCCGCAACGAGTCGCGCGGCCATTGGTATCTGCGCCAGTTACGCGGCTCGTCGAATCTGACCGGCGGCAAGCTGATGAACGTGCTGTCGGGCAATCTGAGCCACCAGATCGAACATCATTTCTATCCGGACCTGCCGGCCAATCGTTACGCACAGATTGCGGTCGAGGTGAAGCAGATCTGCGCGCGCTATGGGCAGCACTACAACACCGGCTCGTTGCCGCGTCAGTTTGGCCAGGTGATGTGGCGGATCGTGCGGCATGCCTTCCCGAGCCGGCCCAAGCCGGTGCGCCAACGTGGCGCTGCGCTGCAAAGCGCTTGAGTGATACGAGAAAGGCCGCCATTGGCGGCCTTTTTTTATGGGTTTGGATTCAATCAATTTGATGGGATGCGATTTAGCCGGCACGGTCGCAAGCGTAGCGATGCGGCGCGCGCGTGCGCCTGCAATGCATGAGCGTGGTCGGCGTCGGCGAGCGATGGATACCTCGCCGGTGCAACGGTGAGGTTGGCTGAGCGACAGCGCAGTGATTGCAATCGCTACTTCGACAACAGGCTAGTTGTGTGTGAGCGGTGCCGCCACCTATCTGCATGCAACACATGCACGTCATTGGCGTAGGTAAGTGATGGCACCAATGGTGGGTCTGAGGTACAGAGTCGAGGGTCGTGGGATTCGGGTAGCGTCGGCAAGGCGCGAGGCCACTTGTTCGGGGTCCTGACGAGCTGGGCCCAGCACAGACACAGTGGTTACGAGCGCCACTTTGAAACCACGCCATGGTGTAAGTGGTTGCCTGGGTTGCGGCATTTCAGCCGATGGCGGCGGTACGCCTGAGCATCCCAATCGTGCCAGGCGACGCGAAAGATCCTGACGTTGCAGCTTAGGCCTGCATCTAATCTCCAATGCATCGAAACGGCTTACCGGCCGGATGCCTTGACGGCCGCGGCTACCTACTTGAAACCGTGCGCCGCAACGCTGCGCGCCTGCGCGTGATACGCGATGAAGCCGGTCGCCGGCAGCGCGCGCGAGAACAGCCAGCCCTGCGCAAGATCCACGCCGTGTGCGCGCAGGTAATCCAGTTGCTCCTGGCGCTCCACGCCTTCGGCGATCGTACGTAGCTGCAACGTCTTGGCCATTTCGATGATGTGCGCGGTCACCGAACTGGTGGCCGAGTGGGTGCCGATGGTGTCCACGAACGACTTGTCGATCTTCAACGCATCCAGTGGCAAGCCTTGCAGATACTGCAGGCTCGAATAGCCGGTGCCGAAGTCGTCGATCGACACCGTATGGCCGGCACCGCGTAGATGGGTGATGGTGGTGCGCGCCGCATCGATGTCCATCAGGCTGCGCTCGGTCGCCTCCACCCACAATTGCCCGCTGTTCACCCCGGCGCCTTGCAGCGCCTGCGCCAGTACCGACTGCACACGGCCGCTCTTGATGTCGCCAGCCGAGACGTTGATGGCCACATGCAGCGCGGGATCGGCGGCCAGGGTGGGGCCGAGGTCGCGGATGACTTCGGCCACTACCAGATCGGTGATCGGCAGGATCAGGCCGCTTTCTTCTGCCAGCGGAATGAAGGCATCCGGTGGCACCAGCACGCCGTCCGGCTGTTGCCAGCGCACCAGCGCCTCGGCGCCGACGCAACGGCCGTCGTCGAGCGCAATGATGGGCTGGTAGTGCACGATGAATTCGCCGCGCTGCACCGCAATCTCCAACCGTGCCAGCGGCGACAAGCGGCGTCGTGAAACCCACAGCACCAGGCCGACCAGCAGCACCGCCAGCGCGATGCCGGCCGGCACCACCTGCAGCCGTGCGGCGGCCAGCGGCCCGCGCAGATAGGCGGCAGGCTCGGTGACCACCGCGGCCCAGTCGCCGCGCCGGTCGCGCCCGGACAACACCTGCGCGTCGGCGATGCTGCGGATGTCGGTGTCGGTGGCGTCGCGTGGCGTCACCAGCAACTGTTCGGCGGCGGTGCCGGTGCTGCTGAGAAGGTGCCCGTCGGGAGTGCCGATCGCCAGCTGCAGGCCGGGCGGGATGTTGATGTCGGTCAGCGTGTTCGGGTTGATCAGGACGTTGTAGTCGCCAAGCTGCAGCGCCATCAAGGGATGCTGCGGATTGGCCAGCGGCAACAGCCGGGTGGTCACCGCGATGCCCCGCTTGACCACGAAGTCCGGGCTGGTCTGCGGGATGCTGTCGGGCAGCTGCCCCCATGAGGTACAGCGCAAGCGGCGTTGCTGGAAATGTCCCAGTTCGACGATGTAGTGGTTGGTCAGCACCAGCGCGCGCATCTGCGCCAGATGCGCGGGCGAGCAGGACGGCATCCGTGAGGTGGCCATGCTCAGCAAGGCACCATGCGCTTCGTCGAAGGCGGTTTCGGTACGCCGGATCGACAGCGCTGCCAGCTGGCTGAGTCTGCTTTCTTCGCGCGACAACGCCAGCCGCCACGCCAGGTAGTAGGACAGGCCGATCGGAAGCGTTGCGCACAGCAGCACCAGCAGCACGGTCAGACTGATGATGCGTTGACGTTTCACGTCACCACCCGCATCGGCTTGGGGGCCAGCTCATGCGCGTGGCCTCGTGTAACCGGCGCGGTGGACCACGATCTGCGCGTACGCCACGGCCGGATTACCGCGCGCCGTAGCGCGCCGTACCGGCGTGATGTGGACCACAGATATGGACGGATGAGGCTGCACGTCGCGAATGTACGACACACGCGTGCATTGCGCGCGTCCGTCGAGCGAAGTGGACGTGATTTTTCTGCCGCCAGGTGCATGTGCGCTGCGGCAGTTGCCACAGCCAATGGATTCACGCGCCTGCACGCAGGTGCGCGTTAGGGTCGGTACGTCTGCGCTCGCCAACGCGGGCTGCGGGACCACCCGGTCCCCTGCAAGGCGCTCTCACTGGAGGAATCACCCATGACAACGCAGAAAGAACGCGTCGGCGGCACCGATGCGGTACCGATCTTCAAGATGCACGAAACCACGCGCGATGGCGAACTGGTCAAGTACGTGGTCGGCGACACCGGCGTGGCCTTCGACAGCCTGGAAGGCGCGCAGGCTGCTGCCAAGGATCTGGGCACGCTCAACGGCTGAGTAGGGCGGTTGATTGCAACGGTTGATGGCAACGGGCGACCTGGTCGCCCCGGTAATCGCCGGAGTCGAAGCGGCCGGAGCGGAGAAGCGGCGCGGCTTAGTGCGGCGCGGTTTCCATGCTCCGGCCGTTGTTGTATGGGGTTGAGTTTCCGGGTCTGTTTGCGGCGGAGTGCTCGATCGCAGTGGCGCTTTGGATCAGCTAACAACCCGTGGCGAGCAGTCGTCAGTTGGGTATGGACGGCGCGCTCAGAACCGGAGTGGACGAGTGGTCCATGCCGCACCGAGCACCGGCCGCGCCTGCCTGATGGCGGCGCAGTCGTTTTGTTAGCCGCCCTCAGTTAGCAATGCTGCCGGCAGCTTGCACCGATGCCTGGCGTGTGGGCCCGATGCAGGACTACTTCGTTAACAACACGTCGCGCTCAGCGCGTATGGGCGTGCTGTCGGCATATGGCGCATGCCGCGCGCTGATCAGCGGTGTACTGGGAGTCGAGGGCCAGCCGCATCTTGCGGAGTGCATGCCCAGGCCGCGGCTGACGTGCGCCGCGCACTAGCAGTGATCGCCACGCATCCTCAGGGAAGCGGTTGCTCGGTCAGCCGCCCGGTGTGCGGGGTGTGGATCAGTGGCGCCAGGTCGAACCCTTGTTCGCGCGCATGTGCCAGGTAAGTCTGGGCGATGTTTTCGTCCAGCTGCGGCAGGCGCGCCAGCAGCCACAGATAGTTGCGATCAGGACTGCCCACCAATGCGGCGGTGTATTCCGCATCGACCCGCATCACCCAGTAATCGCCCTTGGTGAAGGGAATCCAGCGCAGGCCTTCGGGCAGGAAAGTCACTTCGAGCCGGGCGTTTGTCGCGTCGATGGCGCGCGCCTGACCGACCGCTTCCTCCAACGCGCCGGCCGCGGTCAGGCAGCGGTTCTGCACGCGCACAGTGCCGTCGTCTTGCAGCGAATAGTGCGCCGACACATCGGTACAGTCCGCATCCTCGAAGCGGATCGGCAATCTGGCGATCTCGTACCAGGTGCCGAGATAGCGGTTCAGATCCAGCGACGCAACGGTGATCAGTTCGGGAAATCGGCTCATGACGGCCTCTGCGCAAGGGGATGGCAGACGTTGTACGTGCATGGCCATGAAGTGGATGTTGGGACGCGCCGCGACCGGCTGTCAGATGCGCGCCATCGCTCACGCAGCCACTGACGGCGACTGTCTGTCGTCGACGTCGTGCAGAAGCTGTTGGTTGCTTCTGCCCGGTAGCGCGCGATCGGCCGTTGTCGGCGCAGCCAGCCAAGCGCATCTCACACCACTAGTGCGCGATCACCATGTGGGCGCGGCCGGCGCTCTGGTGCGGCACGGGCCACTCGTCCACTTTTGTTTCTGGAGTGCACCGTCTACACCCGCTTTACGACTGCTCGCTACCTTTTGTGCGCCGCGCTACGCCGCGCTACGCCGCGCTGGCGGCAGTCAGTGCGCGATCCAGCTTGCGATAGCCGATCGCTTCGGTCAGGTGGCGTGTGGCAATGGTGGCGCTGTCGTCCAGATCGGCGATGGTGCGCGCCACGCGCAGGATGCGATGCATCGAGCGTGCGGACAGCTGCAGATGCTCGATCGCACGTTCCAGCAGCAGTTGGTCGTCGTTGTGCAGCCGGCAATGGCGATCGGTGTCCGGCTGATCGAGTTGCGCATTGGGCAGCGCGCTGCGTGCGAGCTGGCGCTGCCGCGCGGCAACCACACGCGCACGCACGCTGGCGCTGTCTTCGCCCAGGTTGCCGCTGCGCAATGCCTGTGGCGGCAACCGCGGCACATCGACATGCAGGTCGATGCGGTCCAGCAGCGGCCCGGAGATGCGGCTGCGATAGCGGCGGATGCTGTCGCTGCTGCAGCGGCACCGCCCGCTGCCATCGCCGGCCCACCCGCAGGGACATGGATTCATGGCTGCCACGAGCTGAAACCGTGCCGGGAAATCCACGCTGCGGGCTGCCCGCGAGATGGTGACCAGACCCGATTCCAACGGCTCGCGTAGCACTTCCAGCGTCTGTCGTTGCCACTCTGGAAGTTCATCCAAAAAAAGCACACCGTTATGGGCCAGCGAGATCTCTCCGGGGCGCGGATGCGTGCCACCGCCGACCAGTGCGACGGCGCTGGCGGTGTGATGCGGAGCGCGGTAGGGGCGCTGCCGCCAGCGGGCAAGGTCCAGTCCGCGGCCGCTGATGGAGGTAATTGCGGCAGTCTCCAGGGCTTCGGCTTCGCTGGCTTCCGGCAGCAGGCCAGGCAGGCGCGAGGCGAGCAGGGTCTTGCCGCATCCGGGGCTGCCGACCAGCAGCAGGTGATGGCCACCGGCTGCGGCGATCTCCAGTGCGCGGCGTGCGTGCGGCTGGCCACGCACGTCGGCCATGTCGGGCAGGGCACGTGCGCCCACCGCTGCCACCGCCAGTTCGGCAGCAGGCGCCTGCTGGGTGCCATTGAGGGCGGCGCAGACTTCCAGCAACGTGCGTGCGGTGAAAGCCTGGACGTGCCCGGCAATGGCGGCCTCGGCGCCATTGGCCAGCGGCACGATGAGCCGTCGCCCGGCCTGCGCGGCAGCCAGGGCGGCCGGCAGTACGCCATCGACGCCACGCAACTCGCCGGTCAGCGCGAGCTCGCCGATGAATTCGTAATCGGCCAGCGCCTGCCGGTCGATTTGCCCGCTGGCAGCCAGGATGCCGAGCGCGATCGGCAGATCGAAGCGGCCGCCGTCCTTGGGCAAATCCGCCGGCGCCAGATTGATGGTGATGCGCCGGGCCGGGAATTCGAACTGTGCGCACAGCAAGGCGGCACGCACGCGTTCGCGCGATTCGCGCACCGCCGCCTCGGGCAGGCCCACGATCTGGGTGGAAGGAAGGCCGCCGGAGAGATGCACTTCCACCCGAACCTCAGGCGCATGCACCCCCACGCGGGCACGGCTGTGCACCAGCGCCAGACTCATGGTGGAGGGCTCGTCAGGGGGTGTCGGAGGAACCGGGTGCCGCACTGGGCGATGCGCCCGGTGCGCGCGCTTCCAGTGCGGCGACGGCCTGCTCCAGCGCGTCGAGTTTTTCGCGCGTGCGCAGCAGTACCGCGCGTTGCACATCGAATTCTTCGCGGGTGACCAGGTCGAGCTTGCCCAGGCCGGCCTGCAGTGCGCCCTTGAAGGTGCTCTGCAGTTCTTCGCGCGATTGGCGCAGGCCCGGCGGCACCAGGTCGCTGAGGCGGCGGGCGAGGTCGTCGAGCTGATTGAAATCGATCATGGTGTTCTCCGCAGGTCCGTAGGAAGCCTAGTGCAGGCCGGGACACACGGGACATCGGCAAGGCAGTCGGCAGGCGGTAAGGATAGTCCCATTCGGTTGTGGGCCGCGGTGACGGCGGCTAAGAGCAGCGAACAAAACGACTGTGCTCACCGCCAGGCGGGCGCGGCCGGTGCTCGGTGCGGCATGTACCACGCGTACGCTCCGGCTCCTCCGCGCCGTCCTCATTCACCTGACGACTGCTCGCTACGTTTTGTTAGCCGCTCTAAGCATGGGTGAGTGTTGCAGCCGTCCACGGTATGCTGCGCGCCCGTCATGCCCTGGGATCTGCATCAATGAAAATGATCATGGCCATCGTCAAACCGTTCAAGCTCGACGATGTGCGCGAAGCACTCGCCGGCTGCGGCGTGGCGGGCATCACGGTGACCGAGGTCAAGGGCTTCGGGCGGCAGAAGGGCCACACCGAGCTGTATCGCGGCGCCGAGTACGTGGTCGATTTCCTGCCCAAGGTGAAGATCGAAGTGGCGGTGACCGACGACCAGGCCGAGCGCGTGGTCGAAGCCATCGTGGCCGCCGCCGGCACCGGCAAGATCGGCGACGGCAAAGTCTTTGTGTACGACCTTGGCACCGTGGTGCGCATCCGCACCGGCGAGCTGGATAGCGACGCGCTGTAAGGTCTGTCGCGTGCGGCGCTGCGGCGTCTTTGCAGTGTGCTGAAAGATGCTCACGGCATTGACGCGCGTACCAGGGGTTTTTCAACGCTGACAGCGCATGCGCCGATCGATTGATGCGCTGGGCAAGGCCGTGTTGCAGGCACAACGGAATGGCTGCAATGTGCCTGTCACTGGCGTAGCGTCGGCGTCCGCCGCATGCTGAAAGTGCTGGCGCTGTCGACGCGCGCATCAGCACTTCTACGACGCCAACACCACACACGCCGATCGATTGATGCACGCGGCGATGACGCGTTAGGGGCAACCGGAACGGTGGGGATAAGTGCCCTGCGCCTGCCATGGTGGGCTGCACGCGAGCCCGACCGCGC
Source organism: Xanthomonas sp. WCS2018Noco2-27 (assembly GCF_031843525.1). Classification (NCBI taxonomy): domain Bacteria; kingdom Pseudomonadati; phylum Pseudomonadota; class Gammaproteobacteria; order Lysobacterales; family Lysobacteraceae; genus Xanthomonas; species Xanthomonas sp. WCS2018Noco2-27. The sequence goes on from NZ_JAVTIK010000017.1 coordinate 61,867, forward strand.
GACCGCTACATCCGATGTGTCACGACTCAGGTCGGTTCCGGCGCCAGCGTGGCGTCTTGGCGGCTCTCGTCATGGCCCCCGCGCGCTGGTGGAGCGTCGAGTACGCCCATGCTTCATCTGGCGATACAGCTCGTCTCGCCGCCGCTTCAGGTGGACTCGCTGCTACCGCAACCCGTGGTCCTGACGAAGCCAATCGCCCCGCTTTTCATACCATTTCAATACCGCAACTCATGGCCGGCGCGCCTAGTTCCTTTCGGTCCAGACAGCGCGTTCGCTGATAGCAATCGCAGCCAAAACCAGACTCAACCCTCCAAGACCAAGCCACGCTTGTCGCCAAGCAACGACTTGCCTACTCTAGGCCGTAATACCATTCCAATACCGGAGTTCGGACATGAAGCGACGCAACAGGAAGTCGGGCTTGCGCCTGCTCTCGGTCTTGGTGGCAGTGGGACTGACCGCGCCTGCGCTGGCCGCGCCGGTCACCCAGCCGGCGCTGTTTCCGACCCCGGTATCGATCGTGCTGGATGGGCAGACGATCAGCTTGGGCCGGTCGGTGGTGCTGGTCGTCGCGCCGGGCGCGGACCCGGCCTCGGTCGCGTTGGTGCGTCGCCTGCTCGGGTCGGCCGGCGTCAGCAAGATCGCCACCGCATCGCGCCTGCCGACCACGCTCGATCGCCCGCATATCGTCATTGGCACCGGCGAGGCGGCGGTGGTGCGCGATGCACTGACGCGCAGCAAAGCCACGCAGGACACCCATACCGAAGGCTATACGTTGACCAGCGTTGCGCTGGGCGGCGGCAGCCTGATCACGCTGGCCGGCCACGACAGCGATGGCCTGTTCCATGCCGTGCAGACGTTGCGTCAGTTGCTCGAGCGGCCGGCCATCCCGGCGCTGGTCATCCAGGATTACCCGGCCATGCCGATCCGCGGCACGATCGAAGGTTTTTACGGTGCGCCGTGGTCGATGGCCGACCGCAGCAAGCACATCGATTTTCTGGCGCGTACCAAGGCCAACACCTACATCTACAGCCCCAAGGACGACCCGTACGCGCGCGACCGTTGGCGCGATCCTTACCCCAAAGCGACCTTGAAGGCGCTGGGCACGTTGGCGGCCACCGCCAAGCGCAACCATGTCGATTTCGTCTATGCGATTTCGCCCGGGCCAAGCGTGTGTTTTTCCGATCCGGCCGATGCCAAGGCGTTGCTGCGCAAGTTCGATGCGTTCCGCGCGCTGGGCGTGCGCAGTTTCTATGTGGCGTTGGACGATATCGAATACACCAAGTGGAACTGCGAGCGCGACAAGACCACTTTCGGGGCGTCTGGTGCGCAGGCGGCGGGCATCGCGCAGTCGCACCTGCTCAATCTGGTGCAGGCCGATCTGGTCGCCCGCCACGATGCTGCGTCGGAGCTGATCATGGTGCCGACCGAGTATTTCGACGCCAAGGAAAGCCCGTACAAGGAGGCGCTGCGCAAGCATCTGGATCCGAAGATCGTGGTGCAGTGGACCGGCACCGACGTGGTGCCGCCGGCCATTTCCATCCCCGATGCGCGTGCGGCGACCAAGGCATTCGGGCGCAAGACACTGCTGTGGGACAACTACCCGGTCAACGATTTCGAAACTTCCGCCGGGCGCTTGCTGATGGCGCCGTATGCGCGCCGCGAGGCCGGGCTGTCGGCTGAACTGTCCGGCATCGTCTCCAACCCGATGAACCAGGAAGTGCCCAGCCGCGTCGCGGTGATGGGGCTGACTGCGTTCGCGTGGAACGACAAAGGCTACGACGCGCAGCGCACCTGGCATGCGGCGGCGCGCGATCTGGCCGGTGGCGATGCGCGCGTGACGGCGGCATTGCTGACCTTCTTCGATACCCAGCATCTGGCACCCACCTTTGGCAGCCAGCCGTGGCAGGAGCAGGCGCCGCGTTTGAAGGCTGTGCTCGACCAGGTGCGCGAGGCGATCGCACTGGGCGATGCCACGGCGCGCAGTCAGGCCATTGCAACGCTGGCGCGCACCGCCGACGACATCGCCGCTGCGCCGCAGATCATTCGCGACGGCGTGGCCGACAAGGGCTTTGCCGAGCAATCGCGCCCCTGGCTCGACGCGATGGAAAGCTGGGGCCGCGCGCTGCAGCAGACCGCCGCCGGCCTGGATGCCGCCAATCGCGGCGATACCGCAGCGCCGGCGTTGTTTGCCGATGCTGCGGCAGTGGCCGCCAAGGCCGCGGCCGTCCCCTCGATTCCCGGCGCCACGCGCTTCGGCGGGCCGGTCAAGATTGCCGATGGGGTGCTCGACCGCTTCGTGGCAGACGCATCGACGCTGATCGCCTACAAGGTGCCAGCCGGATCGGCAGCGGTAGAGCACTGACGGCGCTGCTGGCGATTAAGAGCAGCCAGCAACACGACTGTGCTCACCGCCAGGCGGACGTGGCCGCTGCGCGGTGCGGCATATGCAACTCGGATACTCCGGTTGCTCCGCGCCATCCGCACCCAGCTGACGACTGCACGCCAGGTTTCGTGAGCCGCTCTTAGGTGTTTACGCATCGCGTTTGAGGCGGCGATACAGCCGCTTCCAGCCGCCGCGCAGGCCACGCACCCAGCCCGGCTCGGCGCTGCGTGCGGCCTCGTCGGCGGTGGGTGGGATCCCGGCCAGGCGCTGGCGCATCTTCTGGAAATTGGCCACGTCGCTGCGTTGCAGCTGCCGCGCCACCGTGCCGCGCCGCAGCCAGCGCGGGAACCGCCACGCCGAGGTGAAATCGATCAACACCGGCACCCCGGCACTGACCACCACGTTGGTGCCGTGCAGATCGTTGTGGGTGATGCCGAATGCATGCAGGCGACGCAGCGCCTGCTGCAATTGCTGGAAGACCTCCTGGCCCACCACCGCACTGGCGCTGAGCGTGTCGCCGGGGATGAACTCCATGCCCAGCGCCAGGCCGCCCAACGTACCAAGCAGGGCCGGGGCATGCCGCCAGCCGTGCAGGCGGCGCAGCATGCGTGCTTCATGGTGGACCATCAGCCGGGCGATGGGTGCCAGCAGCGTGCGGCGATAACGGCCGTAGTCCTTGACCACGGCCAGTTGCCCGTCCAGGTGGGTGCGGTAGACGTTGGGCTCGAACAGCCGTGTGCCCTGTTTGAGCAACACGGGAGTGACGAGCTGCAGGCTGGACACATCCAGCGGTTGGTAATGCATGACAGTTCTCCGGACCCTGGCGGCGCGGAAGTGTCACGCGTGACGCAGGTCCAAGGGGATCACAAGGGATCGGGGTCACGCAATTTTAGAACTTGCGAGTATTGAAATTACATTTGTTTAACAAATGAAATGTTCCGGACATGGAACGCCCTTGCAATTCAGTCGGTTGAAGCCCTCAGGTACCTCCAAAATCACTGGGCTGCCGCGCGCTGCGGAAGCGCCACTCCGCAGCTGCCGACACACGCGACACGACCGCCGCGTCGGTATCTGCGCGGGACCGGGATGGAAACGGGTGATCGGTTGGCGGGGTTGTCGGCCTCGGTTTGGAACACGTCAAAGCCGCACTCCGGCGGACCGTCTGTCGACGCACGTCTCAGCGCTTCTTGACAGTCAATGAGACTCCAGACACTGTGCGCGCTGCGGTCAGGGGGCTGCATCACGCGCGCGTCGCGCACATCCACGCCGATGTGCCACGGCCGGTGCCTTGGGCAGTGCAGTGATGCGGGGACGCTCCCGGAAAGATGACGGCAACTGCGCCACTTCCAGACGCTGTCGGGTCCGCCTGCGTGCGCACGGATGCGGGAACGAGGGAGGATCACTTCATGGGGAATGCGATGAAAAAGACTGCAACACTGCTGTTGGCCTGCACGGCGTTTGGCGTCACGGCACAGACCTCGGCGCAATCGTTGTCGCGCGGCTGGGATAGCTACCGGAAACAGCAAACGCAACCGCAGGCAGGCACGCAGGGCAACTCTGCACCGGCCGCGCCGCTGTCGCGGCCCTCGCACGCCGGCAACGGCGGCGCTCCGACGGCCGTCGGTGGAAGCGGAAGCGCAAATGTGGCCGAAGAGACTGGCGGATTTGCCACCGTCACGACGCAGACGCCTGCGGTGGATGCGCCGCCTGCACCGGCCTATGTGCTGCCAATGCCGCGCGAAGAGGATCAACGTCTGAAGAGCGGCGTTTTTCTGGGCGTGCAGGGTGGTCAGGGCAAAGTGTACGAAGGCATCGAACAAGACATGCTCGGCTTCAACGCAGGCTATCGTTGGAGGGCGGGTCCGGCGACGCTGGTCGGCATTGAGGCGGCAGTTGGGAAGCTGGCCCGTATCAGTGATCACGACGGCGCCTACGTCCCTAGCGTTGAGTTCGGAAGTCTGGGCGCCATGGCACGTTTCAACTTTGGCGACAGTCCACTGTTCGCCGTGGTGCGCCTAGGCTACTGGTCGGCCAACTCCAATGGCGAATCCAATGAACGGGTTTCCGGCGGGTATGCCGGTGCCGGATTAGGCGTAGATATTGGCCGGCATGCGAGTTTGAGCGTGCTCTATACGAACTATCTCTATGCCAACGACTACTACGATTCCGACGAAGACATCACCATCAATCGCGCGGATGTGTTCAACGTCGGCGCCGAAGTCCGCTTCTGAGTGAAGTGGATGCTCGCAAAAGGGCGGACGGCAACGTCCGCTCTTTTGCGTTCCGGCGACGCATCCTGACAGCGATATCTGGACACGCGTAGCACGCGTGCCTCAGCTGGCCAGCTTGCGTTGCAGAGGCGTCCATGCAGCTTGCTGTAGTGTCGTGCGCAACGCGGTGATCAGCCGGTGGTGAGAGCAGATGAACGCAGTGGCGCAGTTGTTGACAGACGAACAGGACCCGGTGGCCGCCGGCAAGATCCTGCCCAAGGTGACCGAGCTGCTGACCGCAGACGAGCAGGTCGCCTATCTCGGGATCCAGAAAAAGATGGTGATGAATCTGTCGCCCGATGCGGTGGTGCTGACCAACCGTCGATTCATCGTGGTGCGGCCAACCCTGTTCGGCATGACGTTCCAGGATTTCCCGTGGCGCGATGTCCAGGATGTGCACCTGAGCGAGCAAATGCTGGGCGCCACCATCACCTGCCGCACCGTGCAAGGCCGTATCGCGGCGATCGACAGCCTGCCCAAGCGGCAGGCGCGACGCATCTACGCCTACGCGCAGCAGGTGGAAGAGCTGGCCTACGAAAAACGTCAGCAGCTGGAAATCGAAAAACTGCGCGTGGCGGCCGGTGGCGTGGTGGTGCATGCGCCGCCAGCGCACCTGCAAGCGTCCCCGGCAGCGCAACCGCCGGCGATGGACGACCCGGTGCAGGTGCTGGGCAAGTTGAAGCAATTGCTGGATGCCGGGCTGGTCACCCAGCAGGAATTTGATGCCAAGAAGGCCGAGGTATTGGCGCGGCTATGAGCTGCTTGCTCTGCGCGCACGCTTGATCGGATACGCGAGGCCGCCTCTGTAAGCCTACAAGCGGCTGATAAGTAGCCGGCGTGATGTGGAGACGGACGGCATACTCGGAATCGGCCTGGACGCACGGCAGAGACCGATTGCGCGCGAAGAACGCGCCGGCCTGTCGGTGAGCGCAGCAGTCTTGTCATCGCGCTTCGTCGCGCCGCTGCGCTGGCGCAATGCAGTGCGCTCAACCGTCGTTGCAACGGTTGCCTGATCGCAACGATCTTCCCACCAGCGCAGCCAGGTGTGGCAGCGCAGTCATCGAAGCGATGGCTGCGAATCGTGTAATCAACCACCACCGCAAGCGCAATGCCGCGCTCGCGGTGGTCGGGCTGCCTTACTCGCCCAGCGCCTTGGCCACGAACGGCGGTGACACCAGCACGCCGGTATGCAGATGGGCGGTGTAATACAGCGTGTCGAAGCCCTTGGCCTGCGCATCGGCCTGGCGGAAGGCGAAGTCGGCCTTGGGCTGCTTGCTGGCCATGGTCACGCTCCACCAGCCGGTGGGGTAGCAAGGCTGCGGGAACGGCAGGGTCTTGAACGACTGGAAGCCGGCCTTGCCCATTTCGGTGCGCATTTCGTTGATCAGGTCCAGCAGCGCCAGCGGCGATTCGGACTGCTGCACCAGAATGCCGTCGTCCTTCAGCGCCTTGAAGCAGCTGTCGTAGAACGCCTTGTTGAACAGGCCTTCGGCCGGGCCCACCGGGTCGGTGGAATCGACGATCACGATGTCCACGCTGCCGGCCGGGCAATTGGCCATGTAGGCCACGCCGTCGTCGAACAACAGCTCGGCGCGTGCGTCGTGGTTGGAGTCGCACAACTCGGGGAAATACTTCTCCGACATGCGCGTGACCTGCTCATCGATATCGCACTGGGTGGCGCTTTCCACGCCGGGGTGCTTGAGCACCTCGCGCAGCGTGCCGCAGTCGCCGCCGCCGATGATCACCACGCGCTTGGGCGCGGCGTGGGTGAACAACGCCGGGTGGCTGATCATCTCGTGATAGAAAAAATTGTCGCGGGTGGTGAGCATCACCGCGCCGTCGATGAGCATCAGCTTGCCCCAATCGGTGGTCTGGTAGATCTCGATCTTCTGGAACGGGGACTGCACCTCGTCCAGCTTGCCGCTGATGCGAAAACCAATCGCCGAGCCGGTCGGCTGGAAGTGTTCGATGTACCAGTTGTCGTTGGCGCTCATGCAAAGTCCTAAAAGAAGGGGCTGTCCCTGCTCCCACCGGGAGAAGGTGGCGCAAAGCGCCGGATGAGGGGAGGGCGCAGCCGCGTGCAGCCAAACTGCGCGGCGGCCGACCCCGCAGACCACCCCGCTCCAGCAGGAGAGGGGCGTGAAGTCGGCGCGGATTGTAACGGACCGTCTGCATGTCAGGCGTTACAATTCACGCCCTTTTGCCCCTGCCGAGACAACGAAATGAGCGATTGGTCCCTCGACCAAGCCCGCAAGACCTACTCGATCCCGCACTGGGCCGATGGGTATTTCGATGTGAACGCCGCCGGACACATCGTGGTCACGCCTACCGTCGACGGCCCATCGGTGTCGCTGCCCGAAGTGGTGGATGCCGCGCGCGCGGCTGGCGCCAAGCTGCCGCTGCTGGTGCGCTTCCCCGACATCCTGGGCCAGCGCCTGGGCAAGCTGCAGGCGGCCTTTGCGCAGGCGCAAGCGGAGTGGGACTACGCCGGCGGCTACACGGCTGTGTACCCGATCAAGGTCAACCAGCACCGCGGCGTGGCCGGTACCCTGGCCAGCCATCACGGCGACGGCTTCGGGCTGGAAGCGGGCAGCAAGCCGGAGCTGATGGCAGTGCTGGCGCTGTCGCGTCCGGGCGGGCTGATCGTCTGCAACGGCTACAAGGACCGCGAATACATCCGCCTGGCGCTGATCGGGCGCAAGCTCGGCCTGCAGACCTTCATCGTCATCGAAAAGCCCTCCGAGCTGAAGCTGGTGCTGGAAGAGGCGCGCGCGCTGGACGTCAAGCCAGGCCTCGGCGTGCGCATGCGGCTGGCGTCGCTGGGCGCGGGCAAGTGGCAGAACAGCGGTGGCGACAAGGCCAAGTTCGGGTTGTCGCCGCGTCAGGTGCTGGACCTGTGGAAGACGCTGCGCGACACCGAATACGCCGACAGCCTGAAGCTGCTGCACTTCCATATGGGCTCGCAGATTTCCAACGTGCGCGACATCGCCAACGGCATGCGCGAGGCCACGCGGTATTTCGTGGAACTGTCGCGGCTGGGCGCCAAGATCAGCCATGTGGATGTCGGCGGCGGTTTGGGCATCGACTACGAAGGCACGCGTTCGCGCAGCTATTGTTCGATCAATTACGGCCTGCATTCGTACGCTAGCAATATCGTGCAGCCGCTGGCCAGCGCTTGCGAAGAACACGGCCTGACCCCGCCGCGCATCGTCACCGAATGCGGCCGCGCGATGACCGCGCACCATGCGGTGCTGATCGCCAACGTGTCCGAAGTGGAGCAGGCCCAGGAAGGCCGCGTGCCGGATGCGCACGACGACGAGCCGGCAGCGATTCGCCACCTGCGCGAGATCCATGACGAACTCGATGTGCGCCCGGCGGTGGAACTGTTCCAGGAAGCCCAGCACTTCCACGCCGAAGGCTTGAGCGCTTACGCACTGGGCCAGATCGACCTGACCCACCGCGCACGTATCGACGACCTGTTCTATGCCATCGCGCATGGCGTGCGGGCGCGGCTGAGTTTCGATGAGAAGAGCCACCGCCCGGTGCTGGATGAGCTCAACGAGCGGCTGGTGGACAAGTACTTCGTCAACTTCAGCGTGTTCGAATCGATCCCGGACGTGTGGGCGATCGATCAGGTGTTTCCGATCGTGCCGATCGAACGCTTGAACGAAGCGCCGCAGCGGCGCGGCATTATCGCCGACATGACCTGCGACTCCGACGGCATGGTCAAGACCTATGTCGAGAACGAAAGTCTGGACAGCTCGATGCCGTTGCATGCGTTGAATCCGGGCGAAAGCTACCGCATCGGGTTTTTTCTGGTCGGTGCCTACCAGGAAATCCTGGGTGATATCCATAACCTATTCGGTGATACCGATGCGGTGGAAGTGGCTGTGGACGGCGATGGCTATCGCATCGTGCAGCAGCGTCGCGGCGATACCACCGATGTGATGCTGGATTACGTGGGGTATCAGCTGGAGACGCTGCGCGCGACCTATGCCGAACGCATCGCTGCAGCACAACTGCCGCCCGCGCGCGCACAGGAACTGCACGACGCGCTGGAGGCCGGCCTGACCGGCTATACCTATCTGTCCGACGAACCCTTGGGCTGATGCATAGCGCGCGCTGCGGGCCTGTACCGCAGCGCGCCGATCCTGTTTTCAAACAATCCGCGTCGTGCGCTGCAGGCGTGGAAGCCCGCGCAGAGCACGTGGCGGCGGCACTACCCAACAGCGCACTACTGCGACCGGCATCCGCCGCGTCGCACTCGATCCTGACCGCATAGCTGGCCGCCAGGCAGCCGTCCTGGCTGTCTTGATGGCAGCTAGGCGTAAGCCCATACCAGGCAAGCTCAGCCGCACCATGGGCTGCGATCTGCGCAGCGCCACATCAGCAAAACGCAGCGACGCTGCATGCCGATGACAAGCAGACGACGCTTGCGTGATCGTGCGACCACCTGCAGCGTTGCTGCAGAAAGCACCGTGTTTCATGCAGTGATTTGCACAATACGCAGGCGCATCAACGCTGGCATGTGCACTGGTCTTATGCGTTGCGATCCTTAGAGGTGGCGCGAACGCCGCATCCCCTCCTTCGTTGCGCTCAAATGATCTGCACGGCATGCGCCGCCGTTGCAGCTAGCGCGTGTTGCCAAATACCCGCTGTTTTACGCAGTGATTTGCACGAAATGCAGACGTATCAACGCTGGTGCGCGCACTGGTCTTATGCGCGGTGCTCGCTGCGAGTAACGCGATAAGCGCAGCGTCTGTTTGCTGCCGGGCGCAGAGCGTTTGCGCATTGGGTGCTGTATTCGCGGTGTTTTCTTCCAATGCGGATCGTTGTCGCATCGCATTTGCCTGCCGCTATGCATGCAGAACACTAGTTGAAATCACACTTCGGTTAAAAATTTTTGCACATCACATGCAATTCGTGATTTTTGCACGGTTCTGCCCGCGAACGAATTGTTAGTGTTCGTTTAACTTGTCGGGATACAAGTTGCTCTAATCAGATATCTGCACGTCGAAGTTTCGATTGTGCCTGTCGCCTCGTTGTGCGTGCCCATTGTGCGTTTCCACCGTGTATTGCCGGCATCTGCCGACAGTCGATGGTGCTTTCTATCTTGCGTTTTATTACTTAGGTGCTGATCCGGCGTCACTGTGACCGCAACGCGGCCAGGGTCCGCCGGGCGACCGCGCGCCACACAAAAGGATGCTTGCAATGCACGCCGATGCCGCCCCGCTGTTTCCCTTGACCAGAGCGCAACGCGGCCTGTGGGTGGCCAGCAAGTTGCATACCGACAACACCTTGATGCTGTCGGAAGCGCTGGAAATGTTTGGTCCGCTGGACCCTGCGCTATTGATCCGCGCCACCCTGCAGCTGGCGCGCGAGTTCGACACGCTGCGGCTGTGCATCGTGGAGCACGATGGCGTGCCGCAGCAGGTGATCCTGCCCGAGTACACCGCGCCGGTTCCTTTCTTCAACGTCAGCGAAGATCCCGCGCCGCGCAATGCCGCCGAGCACTGGGTGGACGAACAAATCCGTCAACCGGAAGACCTGGAGCATGGGCCGTTGTGGCATTGCGCGGTGTTCCGGCTCGGCGAAGATCACCATATGTGGGTGCAGTGCGTCAGCCATCTGGTGATGGACGGCTATTGCGCATCGATCATGATGCAGCGCATGTCGGTGCTATATAACGCGTACGCCGCAGAGCTGGAGCCGGAACCTGCGCAGTACGGCAGCGCGTTGTCGCTGGTGGAGATGGAGCAGCAGTACCGCGCCTCCGACCGCTTCCAGCGCGATCGCGAGTACTGGATGCAGCAGCTGGCCGATCTGCCGCCGCCGGCAACCTTGGCGCGCCCCGGCAATCATCTGTCTACCGGGCTGTTGCGCGGCACCGGGCAGTTTTCGCCGCAGCAGGTGGTGCGTCTGCGCGCGATGGGTAAGCACTACGGCGCCAGCTTGCCGCAGATGCTGATCTCGCTGATCGCCGCCTATTACTACCGCTGCACCGGTGCCGAAGATCTGGTGCTGGCGATGCCGGTGACCGGCCGCATCAATGCGCGCTACCGGCAGACCGCCGGGCTGGTGGCCAATGTGATTTCGCTGCGTCTGAAGATGGACCCGCAGCAGCCGATCCATGCGTTGTTTGCGCAGGTCGCGTCGGTGGTCAGGCATGCCTTGCGGCATCAGCAATATCGCTTCGAGGATGTACGTCGCGACATTGGCATGTTCGGCATCGACCAGAAGTTCGCACGCCTTGCCGTCAATATCGAAGCCTTCGATTACGCCCTGCGATTTGGCGAGGCGTATGCGATACCGCATAACCTGTGCAACGGCCCGGCCGACGATCTGACCATCTTCTGCTATGAGCGTGGCGACGGCGCGGCCCTGCGCTTCGATCTGGACGCCAATCCGGCGTTGTACGACAGCGATGAGCTGGCCGAACACTGCCGCCGTCTGACCCATCTGGCCGATGCCGTGCTGGCAAACCCGGAATGCGCGTTGGGCGAGGTGGACGTGCTGGGCGATGAAGAGCGCCACCGTTTGCTGCACACCTGGAATCACACCGCCGCGCCGTTGCCGGAAGCTGCCACGTTGTTGCACGGCATGTTGCAGCGTGCCGAGATGATGCCTGCGGCCGTTGTCGTGCAATACGACAACCGCACGCTGGATTACGCCACGCTGTGCGAGCTCGCCTCGCGGATCGCTGCGCAGTGGGTGGCCGATGGAGTGCGCCCCGGCGATGTGGTTGCGGTCGCATTGCCGCGCAGCGAGCATCTGCTGGTGGCCTTGCTGGCCATCATGTGGAGCGGTGCGGCCTATCTGCCGCTGGATCCGGAAAGCCCGGCGGCGCGCAATCGGCAGATGCTCAACGATTCCGGCGCCATTGCGCTGGTCTGCGAGCCGGCATTGTGCGAGCGCTATCTGCTCGGCGGCATGGTGTGGCTGGACCCGCGCCCGGCGCATTTGCCAGCGGCGATCGCCCCGATGGCGACCCCGGATGGGACGGCGTATGTGCTGTACACCTCCGGCTCCACCGGCACGCCCAAGGGCGTGGAGATCAGCCATCGCAACCTGTTCAATTTCCTGCATGCGATGGAACACGAGCTGGCGTTGCGTCCGCGCGACCGCGTGCTGGCGGTCACCACCATCACCTTCGATATCTCAGGGCTGGAGCTGTATCTGCCGTTGCTGGTGGGTGCCCGCGTGGTCATCGCACCGGCCGGCATCAGTCACGACCCGCGCGGTCTATCGCGCCTGATTGCCCACGAGCAGATCAGTCTGGTGCAGGCCACGCCGTCGCTGTGGCGCATCCTGCTGGCCAATCAGGATCTGTCGCTGGATCGCATCCATGCGCTGGTCGGTGGTGAGGCCTTGGTGCCCGAGTTGGCGACGCAATTGCTGAGCCGGGTCGGGCGCCTGACCCAGTTGTACGGACCAACCGAAACCACTATCTGGTCGACCATCATGCCGCTGCAGTTGGCCGATGCCACCGCACCGCCGATCGGCAGGCCGCTGCTCAATACGCGCGTTTACGTGCTGGATGCGCAGCGGCAACCCTTGCCGACCGGTGCGGTCGGTGAGCTCTATATCGGCGGCGCGGGCGTGGCCAAGGGCTATCGCGGCAAGCGCCAACTCACCAGCGAGCGCTTCCTGCGCGACCCGTTTGCCAACGACGGCAGCAGCATGTACCGCACCGGCGACCGCGTGCGTCAGCGCCGTGACGGCTTGCTGGAATTCATCGGCCGCGCAGATGCGCAACTGAAGATCCGCGGTCACCGCGTGGAGCCGGCGGAAATCGAAAATGCGCTGCTGCTGCATGCGCAGGTGGCTCAGGTGGCGGTGGTTGCGCACAGCGATGGCGACAACGCCGTACAGCTGCTCGCCTACGTCGTGGGCAAGCATGGCAACACGCCGTCGAGCGAATTGCTGCGCTCCCATCTGCAGCAGCGTTTGCCGGCGGCGATGATTCCGAGCCTGTGGATGCCATTGCCGGCGTTGCCGCTGACAGCCAATGGCAAGCTGGATCGCCGCGCATTGCCTGCACCGGGCGCGTTGCCCAAGCTTGCGCATGTGGCGCCGCGCGACGCACTCGAGCAGCAGCTTGCAGCCCTGTTGCAGGAAGTGCTGGGCATCGAGGTGGTGGGGGTGGACGATAATTTCTTCGAGCTCGGTGGCGACTCGCTGCGTGCGGCAGAAATGGCGGCACGTTTCCCGCAACTGTTCGGCGTTGACCTGCCCTTGGGCGCGCTGTTCCATGCGCCGACGATTGCCGGTCTGTCCGAAGTGATCAAGCGCAGCGCGCAGACAACGAACGACCCGCTGAGCGTGCTGTTGCCGCTGCGTGCCGGCAGCGCGGGTGCCACGCCGTTGTTCTGCATCCATCCGGTCATCGGCCTGGGCTGGTCGTATCTCACCTTGCTTGGCCAGCTCGATCCGCAGTGGCCGGTGTACGTGTTGCAGTCGCCGAGATTGAGCGACCCGCAGCATCGCTCGGAAAGCATCGAAGCGATCGCCCGCGACTACCTGGCGCGTCTGCGCAGCGTGCAGCCGCATGGCCCGTACCGCTTGATGGGCTGGTCGTTGGGCGGCTTGATCGCGCACGCCATCGCCGCCGAGCTGCACGACCTTGGCGAACAGGTCGAACTGCTGGCGATGCTCGACAGCTATCCGCATCTGGAGCAGGCCGCTGCCTTGCCCGAAGCGGAAAACGTGCGCGCATCGGTGCATGCGCTGGGGCTGACACTGGCGCACGACCAACCGATGCCGACCACGGTGGCGCAGCTGGCCAGTCTGTTGTGCGATCACTACGGACTGAACGATGTGCCGGCGGTGCGTCAATTGCTGGAGCAACGCCCCACCCTGCTGGACGACCTGGGCGCGGTGACCCAGCATCACCTGCATCTGGCGCGACGCCACCGTCCCCGCGTATTGAATCAGGATGTGCTGTTTGTCGAAGCAGCCGTGCGGATGAGCTCCGGTGGGGACGATGCGCAGTGGGTGGATTACCGGCCGCAGGCATGGCGCCCCTTTGTGCGCACGCTGCACCTGCACGCCCTGGACAGCGACCACCACTCGATGCTGTCGGCCGCGCACTCGGCAACGCTGTGTGCACTGCTGCACGATGCCAGCGCACAGGTGTCGCATCGTAATACCCGCATCGCCAGTGCCAACGACGGGGTGACCGAATATGCCTGAGTCTCTTACATCCGCTGCAGCCAACCGCCCGATTGTGATCGCCACCCTGGGCACGCACGGCGATGTGCGCCCGATCATCGCGCTGGGACGCGGTTTGCAGCAGCGCGGTTATACGGTGCGGGTACTGACAAGTAGCAACTTCGAAGCGCTGATTCGCGCCAACGGTCTGGAGTTTTTCCCGCTCAGCGGCGACCACCAGAAATTGCTGCAAGGCAACCCAGATGTCGCAGAAATGCGCGGCGGCTGGCGTGGCATCTGGGGCACCTTGCGCGCGCAGCTGCTGAACTGGGCGCCCGATTGGGCAGCGCAGGGCAGTGCGGCGTGCGCCGATGCCGGCTTGATCCTCGGCGTCGGCAGCGCAAGTTTTCTGGCCCATAGCCTGGGTCAGGCCTTTGGGCTGCCGGTGTGCTTCGCGCAACTGCAACCGCTCACCGCCTCGCGCCATCTGCCGTTGATGATGATGCCCAATGTGCGTCTGCCCGGGCGGGTGAATGTAGCCCTGCACCACGCGGTGCGGTTTGCCGGCTGGCAATTCATGCGCCCTGCGCTCAACGACATCGTGCGTCCGGCGCTGGGGCTGCCGGCGTATCCGTGGCGCGGTCCGGACCGCACCGCGATACGTGTGATCTACGGCTACAGCGCGCAGCTGTGCCCACGTCCGCCGGACTGGCCGCAACGCGCGCAGATCTGCGGATTCTGGCAACTGCCGCAGCCGCAGTGGCAACCGCCGGCCGCGTTGCAGGCGTTTCTGCAGGCCGGGCCGCCGCCGCTGTATATCGGCTTCGGTAGCATGCCCAGCAGCGATGCGATGCAGCTCACCGCCACGGTCAAGGCTGCCGTGCGCCTGACCGGTCAACGCGCATTGCTGGCCAGTGGCTGGGGCGGGCTGGCGGCGACCGACACCGCGGCTGCGGATGACGCCGAGCGCTTCTTCCATCTGGAACAGGCGCCGCACGATTGGTTGTTTCCTCGCGTGACGGCGGCCGTGCATCACGGCGGCGCCGGCACCACCGGCGCGGCGCTGACGGCGGGGATTCCGTCGGTGGTGTTGCCGTTCGGCTACGACCAACCGTTCTGGGCGTATTGCATGGCCGGACGTGGCGTGGCGCCGCCAGCGCTGGCGCGTGTCGGCTTGCAGCCGGAGACGCTGGCCGAAGCCCTGCGCCAGGCCAGCACGCCGATCATGCGCGCGGCGGCACGCGCGCTGGGCCAGCGCATTCGCGACGAAGACGGCGTGCGCAACGCGGTCGATCAACTGGAAGCCTGGGGGCTGTTGAACGCGGCAGCGCCGGTGACACGGATTGCGCAGGCGGCGATGGCCTGAGGCCGAGAGTGCTCCATCGGCGTCAAGCCGTGCATCGTGCTCGCCGACAGGGGAGCACGATGCGCCAGCAGGATAAGCGCGGCGAACAAACCAATTGGGTTCGCCGTCAGGCGGGCACGGCGAGTCCTCGTTGCGGCATGTGCCACTCGTACACGCTGGTTTTGAGCGCACCGTGCACATCGCCTGACGATTGCGCGCTATGTGTCGTTAGCCGCTCCACATCGCCGGCGTGATGCAACTGGGTGGTAGGCCGTGCGTTGAACGCAAGGTTGCCATCGGCCGGCGTCAGCCGTAGCGGCCAACTACATCGCTGCCGCATGGCGATGCGCCTCTCGCCAAGCCGCGCAAGTGCAGCAACACGCCGTGACGTCAGGGCAACGTTGCCAACCGTACCGATCGCGCGCTACCACACGGTTGTGTCTGTGTACGTTCGCCAAGCCGCGCAAGTGCAGCACACGCCGTGACGTCAGCGCAACATTGCCAGCCGCACCGATCGCGCTACCACGCGGTTGTGTCTGTGTACGTTCGTCGCAGCGATCGCCTGCCGTTGAGTGCGGTGTCTGTCACCTGGCTGCCGCGATGCCTTGCATGCCCATGCTTGCCTCCGGTGCGTGAGGCAGCACCTATTGTGTTGTCAGCTTTACCCGCAGCGCCGCAGGCCACGCACACCTTGCGCAACCTACGCATGGGTGTGTGTCATGCGGCACAATCGGTCTTTCTCATTGCTGATCGCCCACATGCGCTATCCCGCCCTGGACCTGTTGCGTGGTATCGCCATCGTCTGGGTGATGCTGTTCCACGCATTTGTGGTCGGTGGGCTGGGGCCGGACTGGGCGTGGCTGTCGCGCTATGGCTGGATGGGGGTGGACCTGTTCTTCGTGCTCAGCGGGTTCCTGATCGGTAGCCAGGTGCTGACACCCTTGGCGCGCGGGCAGCGGCTGGACTTCAAAGATTTTTATCTGCGGCGCGCGTTGCGCATCCTGCCGGCGTTTGCGGTGGTGTTGCTGGTGTACATCGCGTGGCCCGGCGTGCGCGAAGCGCCCGGGCTGGCGCCATGGTGGATGTTCGCCACCTTCACCTTGAATCTATTGGTCGATTACGGCCAGCAGGCGGCGTTTTCGCATGCCTGGTCGCTGTGCGTGGAAGAGCATTTCTATCTGGTGTTTCCGCTGCTGGCCACGCTGTTGTTGCGGCGTCCGTCGGCTGGGCGGTTCATCGCGTTATGCGTGGCCGTGGTGGTGGCCGGCATCGCGTTGCGTACCAGCGTGTGGCTGCACAACACGGCGCTGGATCAGGTGGGCGGCGGGAAGCAGCGCAACTGGTTTGTCGAAGATATCTACTACCCCACCTGGAACCGCCTCGACGGCCTGCTGGCCGGCGTGGTGCTCGCGGTGCTCAAGGTATTTCGTCCGCAGGTCTGGCAACGTCTGCAGCAGCGCGGCAACACGTGGTTGCTGGCCGGCGTTGCGGTCATGGCGCTGGCACTGTGGTTGTTCCGCGAGCGCACCGGCCTGATCGGCAATGCGCTGGGCTGGCCGGTGCTCTCGTTCGGGCTGGCATTGCTGGTGCTGGCAGGCACTGCCAATAGCGCGTTTGGCCGGTTGCGGGTGCCCGGTGCGGCATGGCTGGCGGCGATTTCCTACAGCCTGTATCTGACCCACAAGGCGATGTTCCATGTGACCCAGACCTGGTTCGGCGCGGAATTGGAGGGCCGTGGCGTGCTGGCATTTGCGGTGTATGGCGCGGTGGCGCTGCTGGCGGGCGCGTTGCTGCACTACAGCGTGGAGCGCCCCTTCCTGCGGCTGCGTGGGGTGCTGCTGCGCAGCCGTGCGGGATCGCGCGGCATGCCCGAGTCGGCGTAGCGCAGCTTGCGGAATCGTTGAACAGAATCGTTGAACAGACAAGCCGCGCAGTGCGCGGCTGTCGAGGATCGCTTGTGTCTGCAGTAGACCAGCAGCGCGCGCTTGGGGGGCGCTCACCACGCGCGACGCGGGCTGGATCCTTCGCTGCCACACCGCGGATGTGGCAGCGCATCTTCACTGCGCGTCCTCTCAGGCGCAGCGTCGCTTCCTCACTGCGCGTCGCGCGCCACCTGAAATCCTGCGAACGATTGCGTCACCGGCATGATTTCCAGCCGGTTGATATTCAAGTGCGCCGGCAAGCTGGCGACGTAGAAGATCTGCTCGGCGATGTCCTCGGCCGTCATCGGGGTGGCGCCGCGGTACAGCGTGTCCGAGGCGGCCTGGTTGCCGCCGGTGCGCACCAGGGTGAACTCGGTTTCGGCCATGCCTGGTTCGATCGAGGTCACGCGTACGCCGGTGCCGTGCAGGTCCGCGCGTAAGCCCAACGAAAACTGCTGCACAAACGCCTTGGTGCCGCCGTAGACGTTGCCGCCGGTGTACGGGTAGGTCGCCGCGACCGAGGCGATGTTGATGATGGCGCCACGACGCGCGATCAGCGCCGGCAGCAGGCGGTGAGTGAGTGTGACCAGTGCGGTGACATTGGTGTCGATCATCTGCTGCCACTGCGCAAGGTCGGCCTGCTGCGCGGGCGCGGTGCCTAGTGCCAGGCCGGCGTTGTTGACCAGCACGTCGATATCGGCGAATGCGGCCGGCAGCGCGTCGATGGCGGACGACAAGGCCTGCGCATCGCGCATGTCGAACGCGGCGGTGTGCACTTGGCCGGCGGGCAGTTCGGCGGCCAGTGCGTCCAGGCGGTCGGCACGCCGGCCGGTGGCGATGACCTTCCAGCCGGCGGCGGCAAAGCGACGCACCGCGGCGCTGCCGAATCCGGAGGTGGCACCAGTGATCAGGACGGTCTTGGACATGGGAACTCCAGGGGATGGGGGATGCTTAAAGCGGCTAGAAAATAGCGAGCGCTGGTCAGGTGGATGTGGGCGGCGCGCTTAGAACCAAAGTCTACGAGTGGTCCATGCCACACCGGGAACCTGCCGCGCCCGCCTGGCGGTGAGCGCAGTGGTTGTGTCAGCCGCGCTTAGGGCACAGGAACCGGGCGTGCGGCTGCGGCCTGACGTGCGCGCAGCATGTCTGCGGTGAGCGGTTCGCGGGCGACCACATGCCCTCGGCGCAGCCGCAGCGACACATAGCCGGCCGGCGCGTCGGACGTGGCGTTCTCCGCAGCCGGCAGCGCGGCGATCAGTTCGCCATCCACCCACACCGCCGGTACCGGTGCGCGCTGGCCGGGAAACAGCACCGACAGCGGCAGCTCCGGCGGCGCCTCGGCGCAAGCACCGAGCACCACGCGATCGAGCACCAGCTGCTCTGCGTCCACGCGCCAGAACGCCTGATAGCCACGCCAGTTGGCACTGCAGCCGCCCAGCGAACTGCCCGCCTGTGCGACGAAGCGCTTCCAGGTAGCGGGGTCGTCCAGCTGCCCGGACAGGGGCTCTGCCAGCAGCAGTGCCTGCTGGCCATCGATCTGGATGTGGTCGGGAATCTGTTCGGTGGCCTGCGCCGTGCCGATCAGTGCAAGCAGTCCGAACAACGCGCTGGCGATGCGGCGCCTCACTACGTTTACTGCGCCTTGATCGCGATGGCAGGCAACCCGCTGCCAGTGAGCTTCTGCTTGGCTTCGGCCAATTCGCTTGCGGTGCCGTACGGCCCCATGCGCACGCGATAGACCGTCTTGCCGCTGATATCGGCCGATTCCACACGCGCGGCCAGGCCCATCATCGCCAGCTTGGCCTTGGTTGACTCGGCGTCGCCAGAGGCGCCGAAAGAGCCGGCCTGCAGGATGTAACGGGTGTTGTCGGTGGCGGCCGGTGCTGTCGGCGTCGTTACTGCTGCGGCCGCAGGCTTCGGTGCCGCAGCGGCCGGCGTTGTGAGTGCCGCGGTGCTGGCCGGTGCTGGCGTTGGCGCTGGACGTGTCTGGGCGGCTTCCGGCAACGGCTTGGGCGCGCTGGCGGTCGTTTCTTTCAAGGGCATCGGCACGCTGGCTGCGGGTACGGCCGACGCGACGCTGGCTGCTGCACCCGGCGCCGGCGCGATGGGCTTGCCTTCCAGCGCAGCGCGCGCACGTGCGGCTTCTTCGGCGCGCGCACTGGCAGCCAGCTCGGCGTCGGACATCTGCACTTCCTTGCCGGGCAGCAAGGTGTAGAAGTCGTACTGGGTCTGCGCATCGCCCGGCTTGGGCTGCGGCTTGGGCGCTTGCGTACTGGGCTTGGGCAACTCGGCCGGCGTATCGGTGTCTGCATCGGCCACCGGTTCGGGCTGTGCATCCGGATTGGCGCGGGGACCCACACGCAGGAAGCCGTCGCCGTCCTTCTTGAACAGGTTGGGTGCGGCCAGGAAGATCACTGCCGCAATCGCGGCGCCCGCCACCAACCACACCCAACCGGGGGTGCCATTGCTGGTGTTGCGTCGTGCCTGGCTCTTACCGCGTCGTGCTGCCATCTACCACTTCTCCGAATCGTGTCGTTGCGGGCGGTGCGCCCGGCTTGGTGCGGCGATCGCTGCCGCTGCGTCTGCCGCGTGCGGTGCAACGGATGCGCGGGCGATGGTGGATACCGCTGCTCACTGCGCAGGCAGGCGTGCGCCTCACGCCTGCCTGGCGACTTCCAGTGGCTTACATCTTTTCCGGGGCGCTGACACCGAGCAATTCCAGGCCGTTGGCAAGCACCTGCTGGGTCGCGACGGCGAGGGTGAGTTTTGCGTCGCGCTCTGCGGCATCGTCCACCAGCAGTTTGGTGTTGTGATACCACGTGTGGAAGGCATGCGCCAATTCACGCAGGTACTGCGCGATCTGGTACGGCTCCAGTGCCTGGCCGGCGATTTCCACCACTTCCGGATAGCGCGACAGCTCCAGCATCACGTTGAGCGAATGCTCGTCGTCCAGCCGAGCGAGCTGTGCAAATCCATTGGCCTGCTCGTACTTGAAGCCTTTCTCCTGCGCCTGGCGCAGCACGCTGCACACCCGTGCATGCGCGTATTGCACATAGAACACCGGGTTGTCGTTGCTCTGCGCGCGCGCCAGATCGATATCGAAGGTGAGCTGCGAATCGGGCTTGCGCGCGATCAGAAACCAACGCACCGCATCGGCACTGGTTTCTTCGATCAGGTCGCGCAGGGTGACGTAGCTGCCGGCACGTTTGGAAAGCTTCACTTCTTCGCCGCCGCGCATCACCGTGACCATCTGGTGCAGCACGTATTCCGGCCAGCCCTGCGGGATGCCCAGCTCCATCGCCTGCAGGCCGGCGCGCACGCGCGTCAGCGAGCCGTGGTGGTCGGCGCCCAGCTCGGTGATCGCGCGCTCATAGCCGCGTTGCCACTTGGTCAGGTGATAGGCCACGTCCGGCACGAAGTACGTATAGGTGCCATCGGACTTGCGCATCACGCGGTCCTTGTCGTCGCCGAAGTCGGTGGACTTCAACCACAGCGCGCCGCCTTCCTCGTAGGTATGGCCGGAGGCGATCAGCTTCCGCACCGCTTCTTCGACCTTGCCGTCCTTGTACAGCGAGCTTTCCAGGAAATAGATATCGAAGTCGACGCGGAACGCGGCCAGGTCGTGGTTCTGCTCGTTGCGCAGATAGGCCACCGCAAAGCGACGGATCGATTCAAGATCGGCCGGATCCTTGGTGCCGCTGACCAGATGACCTTCCAGGTCTACGCTGTCGCCGGCCAGATAGGCTGCTGCGACATCGGCAATGTAGTCGCCGCGGTAGCCGTTTTCCGGCCAGCCGGCGCTGTCGGGGGTGAGCCCCTGCGCGCGCGCCTGCACCGACAGCGCCAGATTCTCGATCTGCACGCCGGCATCGTTGTAGTAAAACTCGCGCTTGACGTTCCAGCCATTGGCATCGAGCACGCGCGCCAGGCTGTCGCCGATCGCCGCGGCGCGGCCATGGCCGACGTGCAGCGGGCCGGTCGGGTTGGCCGAGACGTATTCCACGCCCACCGAGCGGCCGTTACCGGCCAGCCCGCGACCATAGTCGTGGCCCTGCTTGATCACATGCGCCACTTCACGCTGATACGCGGTGGGCGCCAGATGGAAATTGATGAAGCCGGGGCCGGCGATCTCGACCTTGGCGACGTCGTCGCTGGCCGGCAACGCGGCTACCAGCGCCTGCGCCAGGGCGCGCGGGTTGCTGCGCGCGGCCTTGGCCAGCAGCATCGCGGCATTGGTGGCGAAGTCGCCGTGCTCGCGTGTCTTGGGCCGCTCGACCACAAAATCCGGCGGCAGGGTGTCGGCGGGCAAGGTGCCGTTGGCGCGCAAGGCTTCGATGCCTTGGCCGATCAGTGCGCGGAGTAGGGCTTTCACGTGGGATCTGCTTGGAACCAAACCAGCGATTTTACCCGACCGCGCGGCACACGGTCCGGCCGATGGTTCAGGTCGGCGCGGCGGTCTCATTCCAGCCAGCCGCGCTCGGCTAGCGAGACCGGGCGGCCATCGCCGATCACGAAGTGGTCGAGCAGGCGGATGTCCACCAGCTCCAGGCCCTGCAGCAGACGCTGGGTGACCGCGCGATCGGCCTCGGACGGCTCCGGATTGCCGGACGGATGGTTGTGCCCGACGATCACCGCCGCAGCGTTGTGCAGCAGCGCCCGCCGCACCACTTCGCGCGGATGGATGTCTGCGCCGTCGATGGTGCCGGTGAACAGCTCCTCGAAAGCGATCGCGCGATGGCGGTTGTCCAGAAACAGTACCGCGAACACTTCGTAGGCCCGCGCGCGCAGCCGCTGCGAGAAATAGCGGCCCACGCTGGGTGGGTCGCTCAGGGCCTCGCCACGCTCCAGTTCGCTCATCAGGTGACGATGCGCCAGTTCCATCGCGGCCCTGAGCTTGCACGCCGAGGCCGGCCCCAGCCCAGGCAGGCGCGCCAGGGCCTTGGCCGGGCGATCCAGCAACAGGCGCAGCGGGCCGTGGCGGTGCAGCAGATCGCGCGCGGTCTGGACCGCATCCTGGCCGCGCAGCCCGGAGCCGACAAAGATCGCCAGCAGCTCCGCATCGGAGAGGGCAGGAGCCCCGCGCGCCAGAAGTTTCTCGCGCGGGCGTTCGTTGGTGGGCCAGTCGTGTATGTGCATATGGCGAGATTGCCGGTGCTCATCGCCGACGCCCATCAGGCCAAGCAGGGGCATCGGCTAATCTAGTTGTCCTTGTAACCGTAGGACGACCCCGACGTGATCGGCTCCACTCAGGCCCGCCCCCTGGACGGACAGCGTTTGCTGCTGTGCGTCGGCGGAGGCATTGCCGCTTACAAATCGCTCGAACTGGTCCGTCGCCTGCGCGACGCCGGCGCACAGGTGCAGGTCGCCATGACCAGCGGCGCGCAACAATTCGTGACCCCGCTGAGCTTCCAGGCGCTGTCCGGGCAACCGACCCGCACCACGCTATGGGACAGCGCCGCCGAGCAGGCGATGGGGCATATCGAACTGGCCCGCTGGGCCGACCGGGTGATCGTGGCCCCGGCCACCGCCGATCTGCTCGCGCGCCTGGCGCACGGGCTGGCCGACGACCTGGTCACCACGCTGTGCCTGGCCACGACCGCGCCGCTGACCGTGGCCCCGGCGATGAACCACCGCATGTGGCTGCACCCGGCGACCCAGGCCAATATCGCGACCCTGCGCGGGCGTGGCGTGGCGGTGGTCGGCCCCGACGACGGCCCGCTGGCCGAAGGCGAGTCCGGTCCCGGCCGCCTGGCCGAACCGGCGGCGATCATTGCCGCGCTGGCCGCCACTGCCACTGCGCCTGCCGCCGATGCATCGCCGGGCACTGCCGCGCCGGCCTTCGTGCCCAGCAGCGCCGAGCTGGACGGCCTGCGCATCGTCATCAGCGCCGGCCCGACCTTCGAAGACCTGGACCCGGTGCGCTACGTCGGCAACCGCAGCAGCGGCAAGATGGGCTATGCGCTGGCTGCCGCCGCTGCGCGCCAGGGCGCCGAGGTGGTGCTGGTCAGCGGGCCGGTGCACCAGGTCACGCCGGTCGGCGTGCAGCGCATCGACGTGCGCTCGGCTGCGCAGATGCGCGATGCGGTACTGGGTGCGTTCCCGGCCGATATCTACATCGGCGCCGCTGCGGTCGCCGACTACACGCCCAAGCGTGTGGTCGCGCAGAAGATCAAGAAGACCGGCGAAACGCTGACCCTGGAACTGGTGCGCACCCCGGACATCCTGTCCGAGGTCGCCGCGCAGACCGGCGCGCTCAAGCTGGTGGTCGGGTTTGCGGCCGAAACGCACGACGTGGAGCACTACGCGCGTGGCAAGCTGGCAGCCAAGCGGCTGGATCTGATCATCGCCAACCAGGTGGGGATCGTCGGCGGCGGCTTCGAAAGCGACAACAATGCCGCCACCGCCTATTGGCAGGGTGGCGAGCGCGCATTTCCCACTAGCAGCAAGACCGAACTGGCCGACCAACTGCTGGCCCTGATCGCGGAGAGATTGCAGGCATGAGCCACCCGACCCACTCCTTGCAGGTGAAGTTGCTCGACCCACGCTTTGGCGATGTCTGGCCGCTGCCGGCCTACGCCACCGAAGCCAGCGCCGGCATGGACCTGCGCGCCGCGCTGGAAGCGCCGATGACGCTGGAGCCGGGCGATGCGGCGTTGATTCCCAGCGGTATCGCGATCCATTTGGCCGACCCGCAGGTGTGCGCGGTGATCCTGCCGCGCTCCGGGCTGGGCCACCGCCACGGCATCGTGCTGGGTAACGGCACCGGGCTCATCGATGCCGACTACCAGGGCCCGCTGCTGATCAGCACCTGGAATCGCGGCCGCGAGGCCTTCACCATCGAGCCGGGCGACCGGATTGCGCAATTGGTGATCCTTCCGATCGTGCGCGTAGGCTTGCAAGTGGTGGATACTTTCGTGGACAGCGCGCGGGGAGCGGGTGGATTCGGCCACACCGGCGTGCGCTGACGGGGGAGTCTCATGAGCAAGGCGAACGAGCGCAGGCAGGGGATGTCGAGCGTGCGTACGAGTGGTCCGGTGTTGGGAGGCATGTTGTTGCTGCTGGCCGTCTGGTTCGGTTGGAGCAGTTACGCGCAATGGCGTGAGGATGCGGCCGCCCAGAACCTGGCACAGGCGCGCGACCGCGCCGTGCAGGATGTTGGCAAGGCGATGGCGGCGCAGGCCACCCAGCTCGATGCCGTGCTCAAGCAGCCGCCGGTGGCCGGTGCGTTGGCCAATGGGGACGCTTTGGCGGCCGCCTCGGCGATCCGCGAGCGCTTCAAGGGCGCCGAGGACGTGCAGGTACTGCCTGGCGATCTGGCGGCGGCCTATGCCAACCCCAAGGATTTCGGCTATGCGCGGCTGAGTCTGCTTGAATCGGCGTTGGTGGCCGACCGTGCGCAGGTGCATGTGGTGCGCGATGCCAAGCAGGTGCGTCTGGGTGTAGCCGCCGCGGTGCGTCTGGGTGCACAGCCCGCGGTGGCCTATGCGCGGCTGCCGGTGCTGCGCCTGACCGGCCCGCTGGATGCGATCGCGGTGCCCGGCAGCGCCTACCTGGCGTTGCGCCAGGGCAGCTACAACGTGGCCCAGCAGGGCGACGTGAGCTTGGCCGATGCGGCCGAAACACTGGCAAAACCGCTCGGCTCCAGCGGCCTGCGTGTGGCTGCTGCAGTCCCGCAAAGCGATAGCGGGCCACTGGGCCTGGGCGCGCTTGGCTGCGCCATCGTCGCCGCGTTGCTGGTCATCGTCGCGGTGTTGCTGGTGCTGGCCAGCCGTGGCCGGGTGGCGCTGCCGCGTCGCCGCGTTGCCGGCGAGTCGGCCACCGACGAACCGACCTTCAGTCAAAGCCTGCAGCACGACGCCAGCCTTGCCAGCGACGTGCGCGTGCTGGACGAGGCGACAGCGCCTGCGCCGCCGCCGCTGGTGCCGGCGGTGCAGATCGCCAGCGAGATGTTCCGCGCCTACGACATACGCGGCGTGGTCGGTAAAGACCTCAATCCCGGCGTTGCCGCGTTGATCGGCCAATCCATCGGCAGCGTGATGCAGGCGCAGGGGCTGCGCGATGTGGTGGTGGGGCGCGACGGGCGTCTGTCCGGACCGGAGCTGACCAATGGCCTGATCGAAGGCCTGCGGCGCGCCGGCTGCAACGTGACCGACATCGGCCTGGCGCCCACGCCGGTGGTGTATTTCGGCGCCTATGAACTGCGCGCCGGCAGCTGCGTTGCAGTCACCGGCAGCCACAATCCGCCCGACTACAACGGGTTCAAGATCGTGATCGGCGGCGAGACGCTGTCCGGCGCTGCGATCGCCGAGCTGCATCAGCGCATCAACGAAGGCCGCCTGCATACCGCAGCCACGCCGGGTGAGCTGGAACAGCGCGACATCAGCGATGCCTACATCCAGCGCATCGCCGACGACGTACAGCTGGACCGCCCGATCAAGGTGGTGGTGGATGCCGGCAACGGCGCGGCCGGCGAGATTGCGCCGCGTCTGCTGGAAGCCATCGGTGCCGAGGTCGTGCCGCTGTATTGCGATATCGACGGCACTTTCCCCAATCATCACCCCGACCCGAGCGAGCCGCACAACCTCGACGATCTGTTGAAGATGGTGCAGCGCTTCGATGCGGACATCGGCGTGGCCTTCGATGGCGATGCCGACCGTCTGGGTGTGGTTACCAAGGAGGGCAAGGTGGTCTTCCCCGACCGCCTGCTGATGCTGTTCGCCGCCGACGTGCTGCAGCGCAACCCCGGCGCCCTGGTCATCTACGACGTGAAGTGCACCGGCAAGCTGTCGGACTACGTGCTGCGCAACGGCGGCAGCCCGCTGATGTGGAAGACCGGGCATTCGCTGATCAAATCCAAGATGCGCGAAACCGATGCCGAACTGGCCGGTGAGATGAGCGGGCATTTCTTCTTCAAGGAACGCTGGTACGGCTTCGACGACGGCATCTATGCCGCTGCGCGCTTGCTGGAAATCCTGGCCCAGCGTGAGGAAACCCCGTCCGAAGTGCTGGATGCCTTGCCGGAAAGCGTGTCCACCCCGGAGATCAAGGTGCCGGTAGAGGGCGATGCGCATGCGCTGGTGGCGCGCTTTGTCGAGCGCGCGCAAGCCGGGGAAGAGTCGCCCTTCGAATCGGCGCGTTTGTCGACGATCGACGGCCTGCGTGCGGATTTTGTCGATGGCTGGGGCCTGGTGCGTGCGTCCAATACCACGCCGATCCTGGTGCTGCGTTTTGAAGCCGACACCGACGCTGCATTGGAGCGCATCCGAGCGCTGTTCCGCAGCCAATTGCAGGCATTGCTGCCCGAGCACCCGCTGGGGTTCTGAGCCGCGCACGCTGAGGTAAGCGCGCCCAACGCGTGGGCCGCGCTCACGGTCAGCTGGGTTGCCTGATGCGCGGCAGAACAGCCGCGCATCGACTCGGCGCTTGCCGACGGATGTCGAGCGAGCGAGCACGATCAGGTTCTTGTGCCGCCCGCGCTTGCCAGGCACGCGGGGGCATGAGGCGCAGGTTCCTGTTGTGCAGCGTGGTCGTCGGGCAACAGCCACACCGCGTCCCAGTACGGGTACGCGCCGATCCGCTCCGCCAGGCCGGCACGTAACGGCAGTGCGATCAAGCGGCGGGCGAATTGCCGACAATCGACCTGCAACGCCAGCGCGCTCGCCTCAATCTCCGGTTGCCAGACCGTGCCGCCGCGCCCACGCGCCCGATTGACCGCTTCGCCGGCGGCCTGCCGTGCAGCAGTCGCTGCGTGCAGCACGGTGGGTTTATCTGGCGCCTGCAGCAAGGCGCACCACATCTCTGGCAGCAACACCCAACACAGCACCTGCGCACCGAGCCAGCTGCGTGGCATCGCCAGGATGGCGGCCGCTGCACGCGCGCAGCGCCAGTCCGCAAACAGCGGTACGTGCTGATGCGTGTGCAGACGCACGTGCCAATGCGGTGTGGCAGGTGTGGACACGGCAAACGGGCGGTGGAGCAGGGCGCTGGGCATGACCACAGCGTGCCCATGGCCTCAGCGCAGCGACATCGGCCGCCGGCGCGGTCTCAGGTCAGTCAATCGCGTATCGCCATGTCCGGACAAACGCATCGATTGTCGGCGCTGCTGCGGGCACAGCTGGTCGCACAGAACCCAAAACATCACTTGCAACGACAACAGCATCCACTCAACACGCTAGCGGCTAGCCGCTAGCCAAATCCCAAATCCCAAATCCCAAATCCCAAATCCCAAATCCCAAATCCCAAATCCCAAATCCCAAATCCCAAATCCCAAATCCCAGCCCTCAATGCTCCGCCCGATCCCGCTTCCAGCCGCGATGCTTCACATCCAGATACAGGCTGTAGAACGCGGTAAACGCCGGGAACATGTTCTGTAGCACGCCCACCGAATCCTGCTTGGCCGAGAACACGAAGTAGCTCAGTGTCATCAAGCTGCCGACCACGCTCATGTACCAGAACATCCGCGGAATCACCGGCTTGCCGGCACGCTTGGAGGCGACGAACTGCACCAGCCAGCGCCCGCCGAACATCAGTGCGCCCACATAGCCGATCAACTTCCAGCCGGTGACGTGGATGCCGGTCCAGTACAGCCAGGTCAGCTGCTGGTCGAGAAAGGTCGGTTCCATCAACGCTCCTCCGCCACGGTGCGCTTGCTGCGGGTGATCAGCCACGCCACGCCGCGCAGGTCGCGGATGCCGACCAGCGCGCGATTGAGATTGTTGTACTTGGACACGCCGGCGGTGCGATGGCGGTGGTTGACCGGCACGCTGATCGTGCGCCAGCCGGCGCGCTGCATCAGTGCCGGCAGGTAGCGGTGCATGTGATCGAAGTAGGGCAGGTCCAGAAACGCCTCGCGCTCGAACAATTTGATGCCGCAGCCGGTGTCGGGCGTGTTGTCCTGCAGCATGCGCGAGCGGATCGCGTTGGCCCACTTGCTGGCCCAGCGCTTGGACCCGGAATCCTGCCGGTTGACCCGCCAGCCGGCGAACAATTTGACCTGCGGCTCGGCCTGGCTACGCGCGATCAACAGCTTGGGAATGTCGGCCGGGTCGTTCTGGCCGTCGCCATCGAGCGTGGCGATCCAGCTGGCGCGCGCGGCCTTGACCCCGCTGCGCACTGCGGTGCTCTGGCCGCTCTGGGTGACGTGGTGCAGCACCCGCAGTTCCGGCGTGGTGGTCTTCAGGCCTTGCAGCACCGCCAGGGTGTCGTCGCGCGAATGGTCGTCGACATAGACGATCTCGAAGGCCACCAGGCCGCGCAAGGCGACGACGATTTCGCCGATCAGGGCTGCGACGTTATCGCGCTCATTGAACACCGGGACGACGACGGAAAGCTGAGGTTGGCTCATGGATTCGTGGTGGCCCGATGATGGCTGAGCAAAAAAGATCGCGCATTGTGCCCTGACCGTCTGAGCCAGGCATGAAGCTGAGGCGCGTTATGTGCAGTGGAGCGCGCGCAAAACGGCCTATAGCGTTGGCGCAGGCAATCAGCGCGGCTATCGAACGGCGCAAGCCTGCATCCTTCGGCGTGCCCCAGGACTCACCACATCGTAGTGTACGAACACACGCAGGGCGCGTACTGCCTGAGTGCCACGCGGCTGCGATGGGCTCAGGCACGCTCGCCGAAGTAGCTGCGGCACCACTCCACGACCTGCGGCAAGCCGCGCTCCACCGGGGTGGCCGGATCGAAGCCGAACGCGGCCTGCGCGCGCTGCGTGTCGGCCATGGTGCGGATCATGTCGCCTGGTTGCATCGGCTTGTACACCTTTTCGGCCGGGCGGCCCGCGGCCTGGGCGATCACGTCGATGAAATGTTCCAGTTCCACCGGGGTGTGGTTGCCCAGGTTGAACACCCGGTGCGGGATCGCCTCGCCGCTGGGGGTGTCCAGCGCGCCCAGCACGCCGGCCACAATATCGGCCACGAAGGTGAAGTCGCGCTGCATCTTGCCGTGGTTGAACACCTCGATCGGGCGTCCGGCCAGCACCGCGCGGCTGAAGATCAGCGGCGCCATGTCCGGCCGGCCCCACGGGCCATACACGGTGAAAAAGCGCAGCCCGGTGGCGCGCAAGCCGTACAGCTGCGCATAGGTGTAGCCCATCAATTCGTTGGACGCCTTGGTGGCCGCGTACAACGAACGCGGCTGATCCACACGCTGGTCTTCGGAAAACGGCGGGGTGGCCGAATCGCCGTAGACCGAGCTGCTGGACGCATACACCAAGTGCTGCACGCCGCGGTGCCGGCATAGCTCGAGCATGTTGACGAAGCCGACCAGGTTGCTGTCGACATAGGCAGACGGGTTTTCCAGCGAATAACGCACCCCGGCCTGTGCGGCCAGATGCACCACGCGGGTGGGCTGGATCTCGTCGAACAGCGCCGCCAGGCCCTCGCGGTCGGTCAGGTCCAGCGTGCGGATGTCGATCTGCGGGCACAACGCCGCCACCCGATCGCGCTTGAGCTGCGGGTCGTAGTAGCTGTTGTAGTTGTCCAGGCCCACCACGTTCTCGCCACGCGCAGCCAGTGCGCGGCAGGTGTAGGCGCCGATGAAACCGGCGGCGCCGGTGACGAGGATGGTCATGGCAGTGGTCCTGAAAACATCAAAGGGAGGCGAGGAAGCAGTGCTCAGAACAGCCCGAAAAAGCGCTTCTTCGCCACATTGCGGCGGCGCAGGTCGATGTTGTCCTGAATCTTGCTGGCATCGAAGCGGTCCAGCAGTGCATCGCTGCCCTGGCTCAGCTTCAATGCCATTTCTTCCGGATACAACGGCACCGCCGTCATGAAGGCGATGGTTTTGTCGGCATCGATGCGCAGATGCGCGAACTCTGGCGGCGCGCTCAGCGGCGGCAGCACGATCGCGCCGTCGAAGGCGACGCCGGGCGCATACGGCTCGGCCGGGTTGCCATTGGGAACGGTATGGCCAAACCCCAGCCAGGTGTCGAACTTGTGCGGCAGCCGCGCAAGGTTCTTGAGCAGGCGGATGGGCCAGTAATGGCGCTCGTCGTCGAAGTCGCGCTGGTCCATCGGCCAGTCGCCCGGCAGGCTCAGCATCAGCTCCATGTAGCGCGGCGCCTCCACTCCGTCGGGCAGCGTCATCGGCAGATCGCTCATGCCCGAGGTCACCAGGCGCAGGGACGACGAGTGCGCATTGGGCGGCACGATGTGCACGTCCAGATGCACGGTGTCGGAGAGGATTTCATGAAATACGTTCGCAATCGGCCCGAGGTGCTGCTCGATATGCGCGCTGATCTGCTCGATGCTTTCTTCGCCGCGTGCCGGCTCGAAGTCCTTGGCCTGCGCGTGATGCAGGATCGGGCTGCCGGACGGGCTGATCGTCTCGTCGGCGTGGCTCATGGGCGGTGTTTGCCGTCGCTGCTGCTGCCAGTGCCGGTATTGGCGACACGGCGCGCCGGCAGCGGTGCAGTGGCTGGCGCCTCTGCGCGCTCGGCTGCCAACGTTGCCTTGCGCTCGGCGCTGAAGTCCCACCAATTGCGTGCCGGCGCGCCCTGCATGAAGCGCACCAGCGACAGGAACACATCGATCACGCACGGGTCATGGGTGACGCCGGTGCGCAGGCAGAGCTGGGCGTACATGTCGTAGGCATCGCGGCCGTGCAGCTGCGCCGGCATGCGGATGCCGATCCGCTGCAGATCCTTTTCGCAGGCCGGCCCGACGTTGGGCAAGTCGGTCAGGCGCAGCAGATGCGCGCGGTCCACTTTGGCGGGATGCATCGCTAATTCTCCTGCGCTGGCTGCATCACCCCTTGCGGGTGCGCAAGCGTTCCAGCACGCCTTCCAGGGTGTCCAGGTCGGTGTAATGGATC
This sequence comes from Xanthomonas sp. WCS2018Noco2-27, assembly GCF_031843525.1. NCBI lineage: Bacteria > Pseudomonadati > Pseudomonadota > Gammaproteobacteria > Lysobacterales > Lysobacteraceae > Xanthomonas > Xanthomonas sp. WCS2018Noco2-27. The sequence continues at coordinate 92,749 of NZ_JAVTIK010000017.1, forward strand.
ACCAGCTTGCCCTTGCCGCCGCGGCCGTGATTGAACACCACCTTGGTGCCCAGCGATTCGGACAGCTCGGTCTGCAGCGACGCGATATCGGCCTGCGGCGCAGCGGTGACTGGCTTGCCCTTGCGCAGCGAGCCCGGCACCTTGCCGGCGGCGAACTGCTGCGCGCGGTGTTCGACCTCGCGCACCGACCAACCCTGGTCGGCCGCTTCCTGCGCCAGTTTGCTTGCCAGTTCCGGCGCCAGCGTGAGCAGCGCACGCGCATGGCCCATTTCCAGGCGGCGGGTTTCCAGCAGCACCCGGATCGCCACCGGCAATTCCAGCAGCCGCAGCAGGTTGGACACCGACGCCCGCGAGCGGCCCACCGCTTCGGCGGCCTCGGCGTGGGTCAGCGAAAATTCGTCGATCAACCGCTGCAGCGCCTGCGCTTCTTCCAGCGGGTTGAGGTCTTCGCGCTGGATGTTCTCGATCAGCGCCATCGCGATGACGGTGCGGTCGTCCAGCTCGCGCACCACTACCGGCACTTCGCTCAGCCCGGCCAGCTGCGAGGCGCGCCAGCGGCGTTCGCCAGCCACGATCTCAAACTGCGCCGGCCCCAATGCGCGCGCCACGATCGGCTGGATCACGCCCTGCGCCTTGATCGACTCCGCCAGCTCGGCCAGCTTGACCTCGTCCATCTCGCGGCGCGGCTGGTACTTGCCCGGCTGCAGTTGCCCCACCGGCAACTGGCGCAGGGTGTCGCCCGGCTGCAGCGCGTCTTCGCTGGTTGCGCCAGGTGCCGTTGCTGCTGCTGCGCCCTTCGGTCCCAACAGCGCTTCCAGGCCACGGCCCAGACCGCGCTTCTTTGCCAGGGGCGGCTTGCTCATCAGACGGTCTCCACGGGCCGGACGGCCTTGTTGCGGTCGTTCTGGCGGCGCACGATTTCGCCGGCCAGCCCCAGGTACGCCACGCCACCGCGCGAGGTGCGGTCGTAACCGAGGATGCTCTGGCCATGGCTGGGCGCCTCGGCCAGGCGCACGTTGCGCGGCACGATGGTGCGGAACACCTTGTCGCCAAAATGCTCGGTTAGCTCGGCCGACACCGCATTGGCCAGGTTGTTGCGGATATCGAACATCGTGCGCAGCACGCCTTCGATTTCCAGCGCCGGGTTGAGGTTGGCACGCAGCGCTTCGATGGTTTCCAACAGCGCGGTCAACCCTTCCAGTGCGTAGTACTCGCACTGCATCGGCACGATGATCGAGTCGGCCGCGGTCAGCGCATTGAGCGTCAGCAGCGACAGCGCCGGCGGGCAGTCGATCAGGATGAAGTCGTACTCGTCGCGGATCGGCGCCAGTGCGCGCTTGAGCCGCTGCTCGCGCTCGCCCTGATCCATCAGCTGGATCTCGGCGGCGGTCAGATCGATGTTGCCCGGCAGCAGGTCGAAGCCTTCCGGCGCGGTCACCCGGATCTCGGCAGCGGTGTTCTCGCCCAGTAGCAGATCGCAGGTGGAGGCGGCCACATCGCGCTTGTCGATGCCGCTGCCCATGGTGGCGTTGCCCTGCGAGTCCAGATCCACCAGCAACACACGCTTGGGCGCGCGCGCCAGGCCGGCCGCCAGATTGACTGCCGTCGTGGTCTTGCCGACGCCGCCTTTCTGGTTGGCAATGGCGATGATCCGGGCCATGCGGGAGAGCCTCGTGGGCAAGGAGTAAGACCGGCCATTATGCGGGCAGGGCGTCGGATCGGGAAATGCCGCCCGCAGCGGCGCAGCGGGCGAGCGGGAATGCCGCCTGTGCGGTTCAGCCGGTGGGCGCGGTGGCGCCGGGCGGTTCCTTCATGGCGCGGTAGCGCTGAAGGATGTCGGCAATTTCGCCGTCCAGCGCGGTGCGCTGCTGCTCGAAGCTGGTCTGCAGCCGCAACTGCGCCATCAGTTCTCGATGGCGTTGCTGGATGTCGCCGGCCAGCTTGTCGGCCACTGCCTGGCCGGCCAGCTCGCGGTCGCCGGCGGCACGCAACATGCTGACCAGGCCCTCGCGCAGGCTGGTGACATTGAAGCGTGCGGTGTGGATGTTGTTGTCCACGATGGCGATGCGCTCGTTGAACACCCGGCGCAGGTCGTCCTCGCTCTGATACGACATCAGCATGGCCTGATCGGTGCGCTGGCGCATCTGCTCGGCGGCCAGGTCGGCCTGGCGTTGTTGCTCATTGGCCGCGGCCGCAGCGCGCTCGTCGCTACTCAACGCGCGCTGTACCTCGGCGCTGCGCATGCCGCTTTTGACGTTGAACTCGTCGCGCGCCTGATTCACCGCCTCCGGTGGCAGCGTATCGCTGCACACCCGGGCGCCGTTCTGGTTCCAGCAATACAACTTCTTGGCAGCCGGCTTGTCCTGCGCAGCAACCGGCACGGCCATGACAGCCACGGTCACGGCAGCGAGTAACGCCAAACGTCTGTGTTTCGGCATCATCGCAGCCCCCTGTCGCCTGCCGTCAGCCTGTGGTGTCGGTTCCGTAGCGGCCACGATAGGCCAGCAGCGGTTCCCGGTAGCCGACAAGGTCGGCGTTTCCTGCCGCAAAAGCAAGCAGATCGGCCAGGTTGGCCACCGCGATCACCGGGATGCCGGCCTCGGCCGCCACCGCTTGCGCCGCCGAACGGCGGTCCTGCTCGGAGGCGATCTCCTGCCGGTCCAGCGCCACCACGATGCCGGACGGCGTACCGCCAGCGGCGCGAATGATGCCCAGCGCCTCGCGGATCGCGGTGCCGGCGGTGATCACGTCATCGACGATCAGCACCTTGCGCCCGGCCAGCGGCGCGCCGATCAGGCTGCCGCCCTCGCCATGATCCTTGGCTTCCTTGCGGTTGAACGCCAGCGGCAGATCGCGCCCGCGCCCGGCATAGGCACAGGCCAGCGCGGTGGCCAGCGGGATGCCCTTGTAGGCGGGGCCGAACAGCAGGTCGAACTCCACCCCGGCCGCATCGATCGCATCGGCATAGCACTGCGCCAGCTGCGCGGTCTTGACCCCGGAATCGAAGCGCCCGGCGTTGAAGAAGTACGGGCTGAGCCGCCCGGACTTGAGCGTGAACTCGCCAAAGCGCAGGGCATCGGCGCCCAGCGCCAGCTGCAGGAAACGGGTGCGGTGGTCGGTCATTGGACGGGAATGGGGAATAGGGAATGGAGAATCGTAAAGCCTACCCCAGCCGCACAAGGAAGGCTGCCGGTGCGCGATGCGTTTACCATTCCCTATTCCCGACTCCCCATTCCCGGCCCCCAATGCGCATCATCAGTTTCAACGCCAACGGCCTGCGCTCGGCCGCCAGCAAAGGTTTCTTCGAGTGGTTCGCCACCCAGGACGCGGACGTGCTGTGCATCCAGGAAACCAAGGCGCAGGAGCATCAGCTGACCGGGCCGGAATTCCTGCCCGCTGGCTACAAGGCCTGGTTTCGCGATGCGAGCACCAAGAAGGGCTACAGCGGCGTGGCGATCTACGCCAAGCGCGCGCCCGACGAAGTGCGCACCGCGCTGGGCTGGCCGGAGTTCGACGAAGAAGGCCGCTACATCGAAGCGCGCTTCGGCAATCTGAGTGTCGTGTCCTTCTATATCCCGTCCGGGTCTTCCGGCGAGCTGCGCCAGGGCTACAAGTTCCAGGTGATGGAGTGGCTGCGGCCGATTCTGGACGAGTGGCTGGCCAGTGGTCGCCAGTACGTGCTGTGCGGCGACTGGAACATCGTGCGCTCGGCGCTGGACATCAAGAACTGGAAGTCCAACCAGAAAAATTCCGGCTGCCTGCCGCCCGAGCGCGACTGGCTCAACGGCCTGTGCGCCGACGCGGCAAGCGAAGCCAGCGCTGCCGACGGCCGTGGCTGGGTCGACAGCTACCGCGTCCTGCATCCGCAGGGCGAGGACTACACCTGGTGGAGCAATCGCGGCGCGGCGCGCGCCAACAATGTCGGTTGGCGCATCGACTACCAGCTGGTCACCCCCGGTCTGCGCGACGCATTGCAGGCCTGCGCGATCTATCGTGAGCAGCGCTTCTCCGATCACGCGCCGTATATCGTGGATTACGCGCAGTGAGTGAGCGCGTGCACCCGGCCGGCGCTGCGACCGGTAAGGATGGACGGTCGATTGGTTCAGTGCCTGCAACCAACAAAGACATGGCTGCGATGAGGATCGGCATGTGGACAGCACGTCGCTGCTGGGGTCTGGTCACTGCAGGTATTGCGCATACCCTCTGGACCGGCCTGCTCGCCTCCGGGAGCTCGGCCTGCGCGCCGGCTGCTGACAATCCACCGGCCGTATCGCTCGCCAATCGCTTCCGCCGGCTGCACGCATGACCAAGTCCGCGCCAAAATACAAAGGGTTGCGCGGCATCCGGCAGGCATTCGCCACCCCATCGGCGGCGACCATGGCGCTGCTGGGTTTCGGCAGCGGGCTGCCATTCCTGCTGATCGCCTCGCAGACGTTGTCGACCCGGCTGCGCGATGTCGGCCTGGACCTGGGCAGCATCGGCCTGATCAGCCTGGCCAGCTTCTTCTATCTGCTCAAATTCCTGTGGGCGCCGCTGATCGACCGCTACGCGTTTCCGCTGACCGCCTTCCTGGGCCGTCGCCGGTCCTGGCTGCTGGTCGCGCAGATCGGCGTGACCATCGGCCTGGTCGCACTGGCGTTTTCGCGGCCGGACCTGAGCGTCACCGGGCTGGTGAGCTGGGTGCTGTTCGCCTCGTTCTGGGGCGCCACCCAGGATTCGGTTGTGGATGCCTATCGCATCGAGATCGCCCCGGAGACCGCACAGGCCGCGTTGGCCGCGACCTACACGCTTGGGTATCGCGTCGGCTTGATCCTGGGCGGCGCGGGTGCGCTGTACATGGCCGAATACCTCGACTGGACCTGGGCCTATCTGGGCATGTCGGCGTTGATGGTGCTGCCGATCATCACCACCCTGGTATGCCGGGAGCCGGACCGCCCCGAAGCCACCGTGGTACGCCGCGTCGACGTTGCGGGTGCGTTCTGGCAGCCCATTTCCAGCTTCTTTTCCAGCAATGGCCTGGCGCTGGGGATTGTGCTGCTGTTATTCGTTGGCCTGTACAAGTTCCCGGACCAGGTGATCGGCGTGATGGCTGGCCCGTTCTATCTGGACTCCGGCTACACCAAGGCCGACATTGCCACCGTCTCCAAGCTGTTCGGTGTCTGGATCGGCATTGCCGGTGCCTTCGCCGGTGGTGCCGCAGTGGCGGCGTTCGGCTTTCGCCGCATGTTGTTGGTGGCCGCGCTGGGAGTGGCGCTGTCCAATCTGGCCTTCCTGCTGATGGCGCACAACCCGGGCAAGCTGTGGGCGTTCTATGCCGCGCTCAGTGCCGACAACCTGTTCCAGGGCTTTGCTGCCACCGTGCTGGTGGCCTTTATGTCGTCGCTGACCGATCGCAACTTCACTGCCACCCAGTACGCACTGCTGGTGTCGCTGGCCAATCTACCGGGCAAGTTCGCCGGCGGCGTGTCCGGGTTCCTGGTCCAGGCCACCTCATACAGCACTTTCTTCATCCTCAGCGCGCTCACCGTGATTCCCACCCTGGCATTGCTGGCCTGGCTATGGCCGCGCTTGCTGGCACACGACCGGCGGCCGGATTGAAACGTCCGCCAAGGTTGCCGATGATGCCGGCGGGGCAATCCATCGCACGAGGAAGGGCATGACCGATCTGGTGTTGCGTGATATCGATCCGGTGCTGGTAGACCGCATCCGCCGCATTTCCGTCGCACGCGGCTGGACCCAGCACCAGACCGTCATGCATCTGCTCGAACAAGGCCTGTTCGCCAGCGAGTTCGAAGTCACCGGTGGCCTGCAGCACCCGGAAGTCGATGCCCTGGCCGAAGCCATCGCCGCGCTCAAGGCGCTGCCGGCCGGCAACACGCCTTAGAGCGGCTGACAGAACCGGCGCGGACAGTCGTCGGATGGGTGCCGTACGCGTGCTCAGAATCGCAGTTGCGAGTGGTAAGCCAGGCTTGCCAGCACTGCACGCGCCCGCCTGGCGGTGCGCGCAGTTGTCTTGTTAGCCGCTCTCCGCGGTCACTCTCTACCTGCGCGCCTTGCAAGGTGTTTGTCGTAAAGCTTCAGCTCAATCGATGCATCCAGTTGCGCAGGCCAGGCCAGTCGTTATGTATGCAGCGGCCATGGATTACTGAACATGCATCACTCGCTAAGCGCTAAGGCTCGATAGCGGCCGGCAAGCTTGCGTGTTTTTCAGAACCACCTCGCTGCGTTGGCCTTGGCAACCTGGCGCGTGGCGCCAGCGCGGGCCCCTGGCTTAGGGCGCCAGCGTTGGTCGTGTGGCGATTCACGCCGGATAGATCGCCCCCAGCAGTCGCGGCCCCGCAGCCCCGGTGACCGAAGGCAGATTTGCCGGTCGCCCGGCCAGCAATTCGGCCGCCAGCCATGCAAATCCCATCGCCTCGAGATAATCCGGGTCCAGCCCGTGTCGCGCGCTGGATTCCACCACCACACCTGGCAGCCGCGCCGCCAGCCGCGCCATCAGTACCGGATTGCGCACGCCGCCGCCGCACACCAGCACGCGGCGGGTCTGCGGCTGCAGGCGCAGCAAGGCATCGGCCACGGTAGCGGCAGTGAGCTCGAGCAAGGTCGCCTGTACATCGGCGGGCTGCAGCGTCGCGCTGCCCATCGCCTGCCGCACCCAGGCCAGATGGAAATGTTCGCGCCCAGTGCTCTTGGGCGGCGCCAGCGCAAACCACGGGTCGGCCAGCAACGCCTGCAGCAATGACGCATCCACACTGCCACTGGCAGCAAACGCACCCTCGGCGTCGAACGCCGTGCCGCAATGGTGCAGGCACCAGCTATCCAGCAACGCATTGGCCGGGCCGGTATCGAAGCCCAGCACCGTGCCGTCGCGCGGAATCAAGGTCAGGTTGCCGATCCCGCCCAGATTGAGCACGGCGCGGTCTTCATCGCCGGCCCCCAGCATCGCCAGATGAAACGCCGGCATCAGCGGTGCGCCCTGGCCCCCGGCTGCCACATCGCGGCGGCGGAAGTCGGCCGCCGTGGTGATCCCGGTGTGCTCGGCAATCCGGCTCGCATCGCCGATCTGCCAGGTAAAGGCCGGGTCGCCGGTCGGCCGATGGCGAATGGTTTGCCCATGCGAGCCGATTGCGCGGATGTGCTGCCGCGCGATGCCACAGGTGTCGATCAATTGATTGGCCGCGTCCGCGAAGGCCAGGCCTACCTGCGCATCCAGCTGGCCCAGCGCATCGATGGCGATGGTCTCGGCGCCCTGGCCCAGCGCCACCAACGTCTCGCGCAGCTGCGGTGCCCACGGCACCGTCATGCCTGCCACCAGTTCGCAACGACAGTGGCGGTCATCGGCAAAACGCACCAGTGCGGCATCGATGCCATCGGCGCTGGTGCCCGACATCAGGCCCAGATACAGCGGGGAGTTTTCGTGTTCCAGAACAGTCATGCCAGAGCCAATTGCGCAGCGGTCACCCAGCTTGTGCAGCTCAGGGAGGCCAGTCAACTGGCCTGTCGATGGGCTGGCCCGGAAGGGCGGTGACCCTTACAAGCGAAGGCCGCCAGCAGACAGGAATCCACGCGACCATCTAGGAGCGGCGAGCAAAGCGTCGCGAGCAATCGTCAGGTGGGAATGGACGACGCGGAAAAACCGGAGTGTACGAGGGTGAGCTGCTGCACCGAGCACCGTCCGCGCCCGTCTGTTGGCTGCAACGTAGCTTTGTCAGCTGCTGTCAATGCGCCGCTGACGTCTTCACCGCTTCCGCTGATTGCAACAGTTTGCTGACGTGCTGGTCGGCGCGGACACGCCTGCCGACCAAGGCCACTGCCAAGAGCGCCCCGCAGATCTCAAGCGAACTCGCGCAACTGCAGTCGCTCGGCACGGCGGCACGCGGACCAGTGCTACCCGCACCGGTTAATGCCCGCCGCAGTCCTCAGCCGCGCGACTTGTTCTTGGCGGGTTTGTTGGCGTCGGCATAGATCATCTTTTCCATGCCTTCGATGCGCGCCATGGCCGGAGCGGTCTGTGCACGGAAGGCCGCCAGTTCGGCGCCCTGCAGCGGCTCCGGCGGCGGCATCGTCACCGACATCGGGTTGCGCTGCTGCCCGGCGACGCGGAATTCGTAATGCAGATGCGGGCCGGTGGCCAGGCCGGTCATGCCGACATAGCCAATCACCGTGCCCTGATTGATGCGCTGGCCGGCCTTGACCTTGCCGAAGCGCGACATATGCCCGTACAGCGTGCTGTAGTTCTTGCCGTGATCCAGGATCACAACATTGCCGTAGCCGCGCTGGGTGCCGACGAACACCACCCGCGCATCGCCGGCCGCCATGATCGGCGTGCCCGACGCGGCCGCGTAATCCACACCTTTATGCATGCGCATCGTGCCCAGCACCGGATGCTTGCGCGCACCGAAGGTGGAGCTGATGCGGCTATACGCCACCGGCATGCGGATAAAGCTCTTCTTCAACGGCCGGCCGGTGATGTCGTAATACTCGGCCGGCTTGCCGGCGCGCTCGAAGCGGAATCCGGTGTAGGTCTTGCCGCCGGTGGTGAAGGTCGCCGCCAGGATGTCGCCGGTGTTGATCCGCTCGCCCTCGCGCCAGGTTTCATCCATCACCACGCTGAAACGGTCGCCTGGCTGCAGATCCTTATCGAAGTCGATGTCGTACTTGAAGATCTCGTCGGTCATGATCGCCACCGCAGCTGGCGACAGCCCGGACTTGCCGGCCGAGGCGGACAGCGAACTGCTGATCTCACCGCTGGCCACCACGGTGCGCGTGGTCGTCGCGCGCTCGGTCACCTTTTCGCGCACGCTGTCGCCCAACAGGCGCAATTCCACCCGATGGCTGTCGTCGCGATCAAAGCGCAGTGCTCGTAACTCACCCGGCGTCGGCAGATCGAACGCAATCTCGGTACCCGGGCGCAGCTTGGTCAGCGCCTCCTTGGTACCCGGATGCGCCAGCACCTGATACATCACCGCGGTCGGGATTCCCAACTCCCCGAACAAGGTGCTCAGCGTCTGTCCCGACTTGACCTGCAGGATTTCCCACTCGGTGCTCGGCGCCAGCTGCTTGCGGCTGGGCACCAGCGGAGGCAATGGCAATGCCAGCGTGGAATGGCTGGAGAGCGGGGTGTCGATGGCATTGGAGAAACCCGGCACGATCGTGGCCACCATCGCGCCGATGGTCGCGAACAGGCTGGCGTGGATCCAGTGACGGCGGGTCCAACGGTCGTTGAATGCAGCCGGGAGGTGCTGCTTGAGCTTGCGATGCAGTGCAGTGTCGTGGAGGACGTGGAGGCGTTCTTGAAAGCGCCGCTTGCGTGCACGGCCCTGCTCTGAGTTCTGCATCGTTGGATTTCCTCGCTGGCTCGAAGTGCGAGCCCAATCGCCGGTACCATAGACAGCCTGTAACAGCGCGTCAAACCATTGAGCCTGTTCATTATTTTCACTTGGCGCGGAATTAACCTGCGTTTAACATCATTCACGTTGTTGACGGCAAACGCCGCTGGAGTCTGTGGTTGGCCACTATCGAAGAATCCCTCGCACTCATCGGCCGTGGCGCCGACGAGATTCTCAAGCTCGATCAGCTTGAAGCCCGCCTGACGTCGGGCGTTCCGCTGCGGGTGAAGGCCGGCTTCGACCCCACAGCGCCGGATCTGCACCTGGGTCACACCGTGTTGCTCAACAAGATGCGGCAATTTCAGGAGCTGGGTCACCAGGTCATTTTTCTGATCGGCGACTTCACCGGCATGATCGGCGACCCGAGCGGCAAGAACGTCACCCGCAAACCCCTCAGTCGCGACGATGTGCTGGCCAATGCCCGCACCTATGAAGAGCAGGTCTTCAAGATCCTGGACCGCGAGCGCACCGAAGTACGCTTTAACTCCGAGTGGTTCGGCCAGATGAGCGCCGCCGACATGATCAAGCTGTCCGCCCAGCACACCGTGGCGCGCATGCTCGAGCGCGACGATTTCGCCAAGCGCTTCGCCGGCCAGCAGCCGATCGCCATCCATGAGTTCCTCTATCCATTGGTGCAAGGCTACGACTCGGTGGCGTTGGAGGCCGACGTCGAGCTGGGCGGCACCGATCAGAAGTTCAACCTGTTGATGGGCCGTGGTCTGCAGGAGCATTACGGCCAGGCACCGCAGGTCGTGCTGACCATGCCGTTGCTGGAAGGGCTGGACGGCGTCGCCAAGATGTCCAAGTCACTGGGCAACTACATCGGTATCAATGAGCCGGCGATCGATATCGTCACCAAGACCATGAAGATCGGCGACGAGCTGACCTGGCGTTGGATCGATCTGTTGTCCTTCGACATCGGCGTGGCCGAAGCGGCACGCCTGAAAGAGCAGGTCGCCTCCGGTGAACTGCATCCGCGCGATGTCAAATTGCGCCTGGCCCGCGAACTGACGGCGCGTTTCCACGATGCGGCGATAGCCGAGCAGGCTATCGCGGGCTGGCACGCCGTAGTGACGGGGCAGGGCGACACCAGTCTGCTGCCGCTGCAGGAGGTCGTGGTCCCGGCGGAAGGACTGCGGATCGCCAGCCTGCTGACGGCTGCCGGGCTTACGCCGAGCAACTCAGAGGCCAATCGCAAGCTCAAGGAGCGTGCGGTCAAGATCGACGGCGAGGTGATCGAGGATGCCGGCCGCGTCTTTGGCCCAGGATTCGAAGCCGTTATCCAGGTGGGCAAGCGCAATTTCGCCAGGGTGTTGCTGGTCGCTGCGTGAGCCGGCTGCAGCGTTGCTGCACAGCCGCAACATTGGGTCGCTGTCGCAACACTCTATATATGTGAGTCGCGACCCATCCGTTGCCTTTCAATGTGTCCTGCGAGGCCAAACGAGTGCCAGCGCAAGCATTTGGCAATCCCGTGAAATTTTTTTCACAAAAAGCTTCCCAAAATTGTTTCGTAGGCATATAGTTCGCCTCCCCCGACGCAACGGACTCCGCAAACGCGGAACCAGAGCGAAAGGGTTCGAAAATCCCCTGAAATTAGGGTGTTGACGAAACGA